>NZ_LROS01000079.1 GCF_001675165.1 Clostridium ragsdalei P11 | reverse complement strand
CATACAGTGATTCTATTTCAAATGATTTTCTTCCCATAATTAAAACTCCTTTCTCCGTACATTTAGTATTTGGAGAAGAATTTTAATTATTCTGTATAAGTTAATATTTTAGTTAGAAACCCTATATTTACGATTACTTTACTATTTCCATAGGATTTATAAAATAAAGCATAATTTTTCTTGTAATTTTCCTTAGATCCTTTAGGATGATACATATGCCATATTGTATTTTCAAGTCTATTGTGGGGACCGCATAAGGTATCTACTGAACTTTGAAAGGCATCATCTTCACATCCCCATCCTTTAAAACTTTCATTAAATCCACCTACATACTCAAAGTATTTACGTGGTATTATATTAATTCCACCTATATATCCTGCGGTATAGCTCAAGCAACCTGTAAAATTAATGTTATTCATAGTGGTGTTGAAATCTTTCTTTTGAAGCTGTGTTGTTTGTTCATCAGTTAAATAATTTATAGTTCTGTAGGGTATAATCCATGCAAAATTACGTAATTCTTCAATGGATTTTTTTAAGTCATTTATATCAATTATGATATCGGCATCCGCAATTACAAATATATCTCTTGTTGCAAGTTTGGCAGCACTGTTTATTGCTTTTGCTTTTGAAAAACACACATCATTTGAGAACCCCATACATATTTCAGCCTTAGGCATTAAAATTTCATATCTTTTTTTAATCCAAGACCAATTTTTATCCCTGTAGCCATTGTCAGGTTTGAAAGGTACTATAATAGATATTTTTTCATCAAACATAAATAAATCACCTTTTATACTATATTCAATTAAAAGTAGGAGTGATACACGAAGCATACAAAGAGCATAGTATAAACTGGGGTGGTAAAATGGATAAAAAAAGTTCAATAGGTAATGTTAATTTTATAATTCATGGCAAGCGCGAATCTAGACAAATTGCACTTACTTATGACTGTGATGACTATGATTATATGGCTGTTCCAGAAATTTTAGATGTTTTGAGAAAGAATGAAGTAAAGGCCACTTTTTTTTTGACAGGTATATGGGTGGAAAGGTTTTCAGCACTAGCAGTGAAAATTGTCAATGAAGGACATCAAATTGGGAATCATTCCTATGAACATTCCCATTCAAATCAAATGTATTATGATGAAAGTAAGGAAAGTATTGAAAAAGCGGAGAAAGTAATAAAAAGAATTACAGGAGTAAATCCTAAGCCATTTTTTAGAGCTCCTTATGGCGAGTGGAGTCAATATATATTAAAAGCATCTAATGCTTGTGGTTATATGTATAATATTTACTGGAGTATAGATCCTTCTGACTGGAAGAGTCCACCAACTAAAACTATAGTGGAACGTGTATTTAAAAAGCTAAAAGGCGGTGACATTGTATTAATGCATGGACATGGGAAAAACACTGCATCTGCTTCAAATTTTATTATAAGTACACTTAAAAGCAGGGGATTTCAATTTAAAAAAATTAGCGAATTGGTACAGTAAATTGATTACATTTTAAAGTTTTAAGGGACTAGTACCTTTAATTAGATAAGCCCCTTAAAACTCTGTTTATCCGATGACTACCTGCTCTAATACTTCCACTTCTCCAAGTGGAAGTAAAGAGTAGCTACGCCCCTGGATAACGATTTCTAAGCATCAGGTGGAGTCAAAACTCCATCTGATGCCAAGAATTCTGTTTACCTACAATTATAAATAGGCTGTCTACCCATTGAAATATAATCAAAGGGTTTGTTTAACATATATTTTAGGCTGTATATATTTTTACCGTCAAATATGATTTTATTTTTTAAACTTGAATTTATAATATTAAAATTTGCTTCTTTAAATTCAGTCCATTCAGTTAATATTAAAAGTGCATCTGCATTTTTTAATATAGAATATTTATCTTTACCATAATATATTTTGTTCCCAAATATATCAAAGGCTTTTTTCATAGCTTTTGGATCGTAGCAGAAAATATTGACATGCCTTTTTAAAAGTTCCTTTATTATAATTATTGCTGGAGATTCCCTGATATCATCAGTATCACTTTTAAAAGCTAATCCCCATACTGCAAAAGTTTTGTTAGTTAAATTTTCATTGAAGGCGTCAAAATATTTTATTATCTTTTTTATAAAGGTTTCTGTCTGATTTTTATTTATTTCTTCTACAGCTTTTAATAAAAGCATAGTATAGTTATTTCTATTACCTATTTCTATAAGTGATTTTATATCTTTGGGAAAACAGGAACCGCCATAGCCTATGCCGCAGTTTAAAAATAGAGGGCCTATTCTTTTGTCCCGTCCCATACCAAGCTTAACATCTTCTATATTTACTCCTAAAATATCACATAAATTGGATATATCATTCATAAAGGATATTCTTGCTGCAAGCATGGCATTGGAAGCGTATTTTGTCATTTCAGCAGCAGCGTTAGACATACATATAATTTTATTTTTTGAAACTATATTTGAGTATAAGTCTTTCATTATACGTTTTGCACTGTCATTGGAAGATCCTATTATTACTCTATCTGGGTTTATGAAATCATTTATTCCGCTGCCTTCTCTTAAAAATTCAGGATTAGATATTACGTCAAAGTCTGCTTTAATATTTCTAAGTGCTATTTCATTTTTTATTATTTTTTCAATTTTTGAGAATGTTCCTACAGGAACTGTAGATTTATTTACGATAATTTTATAATCTTCAATATATTTACCTATATTTTTTGCAGCTGAAAATACATTACTTAAATCAGTACTGTTATCATTGGCAGATGGAGTTCCCACAGCTATAAATATAATATCTGAATTTTTTACAGCAAATTTAATATCCGTTGTGAATTTTAAATTATCATTATGCATGTTATCTAGAATGATTTTCTCTAAACCGGGCTCATAAATTGATATATTGCCTTCTTTTAAAGCTTCTATTTTTTCCTTATCAATATCAACACAAACAACAAAGTTACCTTTATTGGCAAAACAGGTTCCAGTTACTAATCCAACATAACCGGTGCCTATAACGGATATTTTCATAACTAATTCCTCCAGTAGAACAACTTTTGATTTAAAGTTTTCTTATATTAAAATATGCATAAGAATTGAATTAGTTAGTAAAAGTTCCGCACTATATCCTTGCAATTGAATATAGTATAATAGAAATTTAATTCTATAGAGAAAGGAAAAGTGTAGTGGAGCAGATAATTAAGCAAAGGGTTCTACTTGAAAAGATTAGAGAAAAATGTAGTAAAACTTCTAAAAAGGGAGTTTCAATTATTTTAGCTACTAACAAGCCTAAATATGCTAGTAATATATTTTCTAATTATAAAAGAATTAAATATCCGTATATGGAGCTCATAATAGTTTTGAATAACAATAACTTAAAAATAGAGGATTATAAAATTAAAGCTGAAAATTTGGACAATGTAAGAATATTTCAATTAGATGAAAGCTGTACTCTTGGAGAATGTTTAAATTTTGCTGTAGAAAAATCAAAATATGATTACATCTCTAAAATGGATGATGATGATTATTATGGCACAAATTATATTACAGACTTAATGAATGCTTTTAAATATACAGACGCAGTTATTACTGGGAAACAGTCTTGTTTTATATATTTTGAGTATAATAATATGCTGGGAATCCTTTCACCGAATTTTGAAAATAAATATGTTTCAGGAGATATAGCAGGAGGTACTATAACTTTTAAAAAAGAAATATTTAAAGATATTAAATTTAGATATTTGAATAAAGATGGGACAGATAATTATTTTTTACAAGATTGTGATAAAGCAGGCAAGAAGATGTTTTCTGCTGATAAATTCAATTATGTTTATATTAAGCATAAAAATTTGAAAGAGCATACCTGGAAAATAAATTCAGAAGAACTTATGAAATTTTATTGCAAAAAACTTATGGAGACTAAAAATTTTACTTCTTTTATTACAGTATAATTAAAATTCAGAAAGGATATTTTAATATGTTTGATAAAAGAATCTCTGTCTTAATTCCATATAAATCAGATGGGGGATACAGGGATAGAAATTGGAAATGGATAAAAAAAAGATATAAAGCTTTAATGCCCCAGGCTGAAATATGTATGGGAATTTATGATAAGGAGCCTTTTTCGAGAGCTGCAGCAATAAACAATGCAGCTGGAATTGCAACGAGAGATATATTTATAATTGCAGATGCGGATATTATTTTTGATATAGATCAAATAGCAAAAGCTATATTGGGATTAACTTGTTGTACCTGGATAATACCATTTAATTCAATAGACTATTTAACAAAAGAACAATCCAATAAGTTGCAAAAAATGGAACCAGATATTGCTATTAAATATATTGATTTTATAGGATGCTCCAGACTTAATTGTGATTGGATATATGGGGGAATGAATGTAGTTCCACGTGAGTATTTCGAAAAAGTTGGAGGATTTGATGAAATTTTTAAAGGTTGGGGGGAAGAAGACGATGCTTTTCAAAGAGCAATGGATACTCTATGTGGACATTATGGCAGAATAACAACTAATATGTGGCATATGTATCATACTCCAAGTCCTTATAAGTTTAACCATGAAAAAAATTTAAATACACTTGATAAATTTTATGGGGATAAGAATACTATAATAAATTATTTTAATAAAAAGGATAAAGATAAGAATTATAAATAAGAAAATACTGCTTGGGAAACATACCCTGCAGCATTTTCTATTTTACTTATTCTTTTTTGTCTGATGGCTACCTACTGTAACACTCCCACTTCTATCAAAGTGGGAGATATTAGAACTCTTGAGCTTCAGCGATTTAGAGTTCTTATGCTGTGCATAACAGTAGCTACGCCCCTAGATAATTCATCTAAACTTAGTTGGAGAAACAAAGCTCTAAAGAGAAAGCGACTATCACCAAATCGAAGATTTGGAATATCTGCTTTTCCCACTAAGCAAGATTCATTGATAAAATTCTAGTGTTTCTTTTATGCCTTCAAAAATATCATAGATTGGTTTCCATCCCATTTTTTTGAATATTTTTTGATAAGTCATGTAGCTTATTACTAAATCTCCCAGTTTATTTTCAGTATAAATGGGCTGTAATTTTTTATTTAAAATGGAGGCTATAATTTTAAATAATTCATTAATTGATATTTTTTGACCACTGCAAACATTAAATATTCCTTCACAGGTATTTTTTATAGCAAGTAAATTAGCTCTAGCAACATCTTTTACATATACAAAATCTCTTATTTGCTTGCCATCTCCGTATATATAAGGTGGTTGATTTTTAATAATTTTATTACAAAATATTGAAACCACACCTCCTCCACTTGAAGAAAGTTGCCTTGGACCGTATACATTTGAATATCTTAAAACACAATAGGGTATATTATATAGTTTCCTATATACATTTAAATAGTGTTCTGGTGTGTGCTTACTTACTCCATAATTAGAAATCATATTTAAAGAATGATTTTCATCAATGGGAAGATAACTAGGTTCCCCAAATACTGCTGCAGAAGAAGCATATATGAATTTTTTGGCTTTTACATTTTTGGCCGACTCTAATAAATTTAGTGTGCCTATAATATTGATGCTAGCATCTTTTATAGGGTTAGAAATGGAGTAATCATTGCTTATTTGTGCAGCCTCGTGGACAACAATGTCAGGCTTTTCTACCTCAAAAATTTTATAAACAGTAGGATCTAATATATCACATTTATAAAATTTAGCTTTAGGGTTAATATTCTCTATTTCGCTGTGACTTAGATTGTCAATTACACATACATCATAATTGTTTTTTATTAATAAATCTACTATGTGGGATCCAATAAATCCAGTTCCACCTGTAACCATTATTTTCATAGTAGCCTCCTATTAGCTTTATAATTTTATATTTTGCTTTTTAATATATGAAATGAGGTCTCTCTATGTTACGAGTGAAAACTGAAAATAAGAATTTATCACACTAATTATTGAAATAGAATATATTAAAATGAGTAAATTTGTATAATGTCCAGATTTTTTAGGAGGCATATATGTTAGAAAAGATAGCAGCAGAAAAGAATTTGATAAAAAAGATTAGAGAGAAGTGTATTAAAACTTCAAATCCAGGAGTATCTATTATAACTGCTACTAATAAATATAAGTATATGGATAATATATTTATGAATTATAAAGCATTTAATTATCCATGTAAACAACTCATAATTGTTTTAAATAATAATAATTTGGATATAAAAAGTTATGAGATAAGGGTCGGAAATTTAAGCAATGTAGAAATATTTCAATTAGATGAAAATATTACTTTAGGTGAATGTTTAAATTTTGCTGCAGAAAAATCGAAATATGATTATATATCTAAAATGGATGATGATGATTATTATGGAAGTAATTATCTTATAGATTTGATGAATGCATTTAAATATACGGATGCACAAGTTATTGGTAAAGCTTCTCGTTTTATATATTTTAAAGATAGCAATAAGCTTGGAGTTCTTTCTCCTGGACATGAAAACAAGTATGTATATGAAGATATAGCAGGAGGTACTATAACTTTAAAAAAAGAAATACTAAAAAAGGTGAAATTTAAAAATTTCAATAATTCAGAAGATACTACTTTTTTAAGAGAATGTAATTCCTGTGGAATAAGGATGTTTTCTTCAGATAAGTTTAATTATGTTTATATTAAACATGAAAATTTGAATGAACACACTTGGAAAATAAGTGCAAATGAAATTAGGAAGTACTGCAGTGAGTATTTTTTATTTACTAAAGATTTCACTAAATTTGTAACAATATAAACAGAGTTCTTGGTTTCAGGTGGAGTTTTTTCTCCATCTGAAACTTATTAACAGGATTCTTAGTGCTTTAGCACTTAGAAGGCGTTATCCTTTAGGGGAAATCGTTATCCAGGGGCGTAGCAGCCGTTATCACCCACTTTATAAGAAAAGCAGATATCCGAAATCTTCGATTTGGTGATAGTCGCTTTCACAGAGTGCGATGGGGGGATTACGGCTGGTAGCCATCGGATAAAGGACAAGACCTATAAACAATCAAGTTATAGGTCTTGTCCTTTAGGCTTAAAATTTAATATTAAATTTTTCAAAAAAGGAATCATCTTCATATTTACGCTCTTTAAAATACAATTTCCTATGTTCATAGATTAAATCTATATTTAGTTTTATATTTTTGGAAGCACTGTGAAAATAGTATTTATCTTTTAGGAGGTCAATTGTTTTAATAATCCTTTCTTTTTTAAAGTGAAAATAGGAAAGACACAGTAGATTATAAATTAAATTTGAGTAGGTTATTTTATAGGAATGTTTCTGCTTAAAAAGGTGCCTAACTTTAACATTTGGATTAATTGTAAGTTTGTAACCGTAAAGCCATGCTTTTAAACATATTTCAAAATCTTCACTGCCGTAAATTTCAAAAGTTTTATCAAAGCCATGTATTTTAGTAAATGCTTTTTTAGTTATAACAAAAGCACAGCCGCAGGCAAAAGGAATTTCAGTTATAAAATTTGGATTTGATTCTAACCATATAGGTTTAAGATTACTGCTCCATGTCATGCCATAACCTGCTGCTAAACTGTTATACATATCTAAAATACAAGGTGCTGCTAGATCAGAATCATAAACCTTTAGGGTACTTACTAGATCGTCTAGTAAGTGGTCAGGAACTTTTACATGGGCATCACAGAAAAACAAATATATCCCCTTAGCTGCTTTTGCACCAGCATTTCTTGCGCGGGCTGTTCCCACATTATCTGTTTTAATTAAAACAATATCTTTATAGATGAATTTGTTTAAATCTGAAGTTAAAAATTGAGTGCTTGAGTCACTAGAAGCATCATCTACTACTATAACTTCAAAATTAAGAAAATTTTTGGATTGCATAATGGAGTCCAGCGTCCATTTTAAATTATTTACCTCATTTTTACAAGGAATAATTATAGAAACATCTATTTTATCGTTATATGAAATTTTTTCTTTCACTAAATGTCTACACTCCTTTTATCCGATTGCTATCATTGCTAACACCCCCATCGCACTCTGTGAAAGCGACTATCACCAAATCAAAGATTTGGGATATCTGCTTTTCTTCAAAGTGGGGGGGATAAGCACTGCTACGCCCCTGGATAAGTTCTTCTAAGGTTCAGATGGAGAAAAGGTATTCCTTATAAGCAAACTCCACCTGAACCTAAGAATCACTTGATAAAGCAATCACTACTTTAAAGTTTCCACTATTAAACTATGCATCAAAATTAAATTAGTTAGCAAAAATTTTGCACTATAGATATGTTTTTGAATATATTATATTAGAAATTTGATTTTATAAAAGGAGCAAAGTACAGAGTGGAGAAAATATTTGAAAATAGAGGTTGGGTTAAAAACATTAGAGAAAATTACAGTAAAGACTCTAAAGAAGGAGTCTCTATTATTGTAGTTACTAATAAACTTCAATGTGAGAAGAATATATTTTCTAATTATAAAAGGCTTAAGTACCTATGTATGGAGTTAATAATAATATTAAATGACAATAAGTTGAAAATAGAGAGTTATAAAACTAAATTTTGGCGTTTAAATAATGTACGGGTATTCCAATTGGATGAAAGTTGTACTCTGGGGGAATGTTTAAATTTTGGGATAGAACAATCAAAATATGATTATATATCTAAAATGGATGATGACGATTATTATGGAGCTAATTACCTTACAGATCTTATGAACGTATTTAAATATACAGATGCTCAGGTTACAGGAAAATTTTCTCGTTTTATATATTTTAAAGAAAGCAGCTTGTTAGCCATTTTTTCACCATACTTTGAAAATAAGTATGTGCCTGGTGTAGCAGGGGGAACTATAACATTTAAAAAAGAAATATTTAATAAAATTAAATTTAGATGCTTATATGGCGCTGGAACAGATATTTCTTTTTTCGAAGATTGCAATAACATTGGTGTAAAGATATTTTCTGCTGACAAATATAATTATGTCTATGTTAGAAATAAGAACTTAGATGAACATACTTGGAAAATAGGCGATGAGGAGATCATGGAATCTTACTGCGAAAAAGTTATTAGTACTAAATATTATATTCCCTTCATTACAGCATAGGATTAGATAACTCGTATAAACATAATTATGTGCATAAATATATTATTTTTATACAAATTTGAATTCTCTATAGGAGGTAAGTATGTTACAAAAAATAGCAAGGGAAAAAATATTAGTTAAGTCTATTAGAGAAAAGTACAGTAAAACTTTCCAGCCGGGAGTTTCTATTATCACGCCTACAAATAAACTTCAAAATATAGATAATATATTTCTTAATTATGTGAGACTAAATTATAAGAACAAGGAATTAATAATAATTTTAAATAACAACAATTTGGATATAAAAGATTATGAAGCAAAAGTTAAATCTTTAAAAGAGATAAGAATATTTCAAGTAGATGAGAACTGCACATTAGGAAAATGTTTAAATTTTGGGATAGAACAATCAAAGTATGATTATATATCCAAAATGGATGATGACGATTATTATGCACCTAATTATCTTACAGATCTTATGAATGTGTTTAAGTATACAGATGCTCAAATTACGGGAAAATGTTCCCGTTTCATATATTTTAAAGAAAATAATGAACTAGGTATTTTTTTACCAAACTTTGAAAAGCAGTTTACACGTACTGTGGCAGGAGGTACTATACTATTTAAAAAGGAGATATTTGAAAAAGTAAAATTTAAAAACGTAACTGTTGGAGAAGATAATTTCTTTTTAGATGATTGTCTTAAGGCTGGTATAAAAATGTTTTCTTCTGATAAGTATAATTATGTTTATATGAGAAATAAAAATTTAAATGATCATACGTGGAGAATAAGCCAGCAAGATTTATTTGCAGAGTACGTTAAAAGATGTTTAATTACCTCTAATTTTATCAGTATTGTAACAGTGTAAAAGAGTACCAATAATATTTAGAATATTACTTGTCCTGTTAAAATATACAAGGAGAATATATGATGAAAATATTAGTTTCGGAAGATGGACCTTTTTTAAAATATGGATTTACAGAAGCTCTACAAAATTATGGTGTAGATGTTAGGCATACTGAACTGTATAAGAGTATTAATGAAGGTTCTATGCTGCCATTTATAGAGGAAATTAAGGAATATAAACCAGATTTATTTTTAAATCCTGGGACAACCATCAAAAAAAACTTTAATAAAGTAATTTTTTCCCTAAACAAACTTAATGTTCCTTATATATATTGGGCTATAGATGATCCTATTGAATTTTTCACTTATTCAATAGAGAATGGGAAAAATGCAGCATTATTGCTTACACCTGCAGTGGAATGTATACCTTTCTATAAAAAGCTAGGAATAAATGTGTCTTTTGTTCCCTTTGCTTGCAATAAAAGGTACCATTATAAGGGAAAATATAACCCTAAATACGATTATGACATCATATTTATAGGTAATAATTATAAATATGATCAGCGTACTAAAGGAATTTATAAGATTTTAAATCCACTAATAGAAAGAAACTATAATATAAAGGTATTTGGTTGCAACTGGTTTGAGGAAGGATATCCTTATGTACTGCCAGATGAGAAATTTTATGGAGGATACTGCTATTATAATGAGGTACCAGATGCCTGCGCCACTGCTAAAATTGTACTGGGAATTCATTCTGTAACAAATTCAAAAACTATGATGAGTATGCGTACTTTTGAAGTGCTTGGCTGTCAGGGATTTTATCTTTCTCAATATACAAAAGCGTTGGAATACAATTTTACAAATGGAGTGCATCTAGTATGGAGCAATGATGCTGAAACTACTTTAAGATTAGTAGACACCTATTTAAAGGATGCAGAATCAAGAGATAAAATAGCTAAACTTGGACAGAAACGATGCTATGATAATTATAATTACGATAACATGGTTGATCACTTTGTAAAAGAATTATATAAGTATAAAGTGGTAAGATAACTTTATACTGTAAGATATTAAAAAAGATGATTTCTGGATACAGAAGTCTCTTTTTTATGCTATTTATGTCTATAGTTGTTGTATTATGTTATATAGTAATTCATGTAATCTAGATAGCATGCTTTCTTTTTCTTCTATTATTTTTAACAAGGAGTTGATTTTTTCATCCATCTCTTTATGCAAAGTATCTTTTTCACATCTTAAGTTACTTATTTTTTTTTCATAATCGTAAATAATTTTAAATTGTTCTTGTCTTACTGAGATTTGGTTGATTTTAAGAGTATGGATCTTATTTTCATATTTATAAATAGAGATTTGTAGTTCGTTTACTTTATCAGTTAAATTTGAGTTTATTTCCTCAGCATATGAAATAAGATTATTTTTTGATTTTATTTCATTTATTAAAGATTGTATGTAGCTATCTTTAATTTTAGTAAGGTTAATGTAATCTACATAGTTTTTTATAGGAATATCATCAGTTAAGGCGAGTAAATCTAGAAAATTAATAACATGAGTTTTTTTATTACAATACATAAACTTTCCCGCTTTAGATATAATTTATTTACTTTATTTATATAGTATCCTAGATAATATTATGACAGTTTATATTAATTAATCAACTTTTGCACATATGAAATTTTGATTAAAGAACAAAGTGCAAAGTTCAAATATCAAATAAGGATAATTTTCTTTCTAACGTCAGAAAATATTAAAATTATAGATTTCCTGAGGTACGATGGAAATCATCATCTGTTCTTTGCTATTTGAACTTTGTTGTTCTCAAAAGCTTTGCTTAGCAAAGTTTTTAAACTGAAAAAGTTGAGTTAATTATTTGCAGGAGAAATAAAATGAGAAAAGAAAGGTCAAAGTTGAATTGAAAATTCATTATATAAAGATTATTCATTCCGTAATTATATGTAGTAAGGATAAACCTTGTATAGTCTATTCTATTTTTAAAATAAAAATAGAATAGGGTATACAAAGTTATTTCACTTGTTTTTTACTTTTACTATGTGATGCAGTTTCTTTTTCAATAATATCTAGAGATTCAGATAGACATTCTTCAATAACATCAGAAGTTATTAATATTGATTCCTTATCTTTTAGTTTATTCAAAGTTACCAGCCCCTTTCGTTTTTATTATTATATACTCATAAAAAGAAAATGTCAATTAAAATTATAGCTAAAATTAAAAGATTTTTATGTTATAAAATTAAAATTCAGAATTTAATGAATTTTCAAACTAAGCGTACAAGCCGCTATATTTTAAAGGAATTTGAAATAAAAACTCTACTTTTTTATTGGAGAATGTCAATAAATTTGCAAAAAAAGTATTATTTAAAATTTATTTATATGAATTTTTATGAAATTTCATATAACATTAAATGTCAATAAATTACTATGAGTAAATTGAACATATATGAAAAGTTTTTTGGAAACACTATAAAAAATATGTTAATATATTTATAAGTAAGTCGATTATCTAAAGTGTAGAAAATAAAGGAATAATATTTAAATTAAGAAAGTTGGTGGAATTATGAAAGATATTAAAGTAGTAGTTGTGGATGATTCACCTTTTTCAATTGCATTACTCAGGGATATGCTTACTGATAATGGATTTGATGTTGTTGGTGAAGCTACTTCCCTTCAGGAGACCATTGAAGTGGTAGGTAAATTAAGACCAAATATTGTAACCATGGATATGACTATACCAGGTACAGATGGTATTGAATGTACTAAAGCAATTCATTCCATAGATCCAAACATAAATGTTATAATAGTAAGTTCCATGATGGATGATGAGATAGTGAAAAAAGCTAAAAAAAATCATGCTTGTGGATATATTCAAAAACCTGTTGATCCTGAAGAACTTACTTTATTGATAAATAGAATAATGGCGGATGACGAATTATTTAAGGATCTTGATGAAGTTTATTACAAGGTTTATAAAGAATCATTTATGGATGTTTTTAATAAATTAATGAAAACAGTACCAAAGTTTGGCGAAGAAAGTAACTCAGATGTAGAGCTAGTATCCAGGGGAATATCAGTTGTTATGGGCATTATAGGTAAGTATTCAGGAAGAATGTTACTAGACATGTCTTATGATACTGCAGAGAAACTTTCTGAATTTGCATTAAGGAGAAAGCCTAAAGATGCAGAGGAAATGTTAAACATTATGGGAGAAATTTGCAACATGGTAGCAGGAAATGCATCCTCTGTACTCAATAGAAAAGATAAATTGTTAGGACTGCGTGTAGCACCTCCAAGTATATTTTATGGGAATTCCATAAATATATCTAAAGCGGAATTAGATACAACTACATCTTCTGTAGCTAATACTGAATTTGGTGAGATCTATGTAAACGTAGGATTTCAAAGGAGGTCTGGAGAATGGATGTCAAATATATAAATCCATTTTTTGATGCGTTTTTAAATGTCATGCCTGAACTTGGAATAAATGATATAAAAAGAGGCAGTATTAGTCTTAGGGGAAAGACTATAGAAAGTATGGGAGTTTTAATTATCATTGGAATTGTAGGCGATTTGAAAGGTAACATCATATATGAAACTACTATAGAAAATGCAAAAGCTATAGCTTCTAAGATGATGATGGGAGCTCCAGTTAAAGAATTAGATGAAATGGCACAAAGTGCGATTGAAGAGCTTACAAATATGCTTACTGCCAATGCATCCACATCATTTTCAAATGAAGGTATTAGAATAGATATATCAACCCCTACATTGATGTATGGAAATTTTAAAGCTTCATCAAATGCAGATAAGACGATATGTGTGGAAATGATTATAGATGGACTTTCATTTCGAGTAAATGTTGCAATAGAGAAATGTAAGTAGAGTACTATTTATTTAAGATTAAGAATTTAATGTAGTTGAGAATAAGGTACTTGAAAGAGAATAACCAGTCAAAGATGTGATGCAGTATTATAAACAAAGTTCTAAGCATCAGATGAAGTTAAAACTCCATTTGATGCTTAGAACTTTGTTTATCTATGTATTGACATATTATATTTAATATTTAAAAATATTTTAAATATTTTGGAATGTAATATAAAATGAGGTTTCATTGGACCAAAGTATTTGAATCCTGCTAAAATTATTACAACTCCTGAAAAAATTATTATAGAGCTTAAAATTTTATCTATAAATTTTACATTTTTTACACTAAGCTTATTATTAAATTTACTCATGGTAAATACTAATAAAATCCACCACAACATGCTTCCTATAAATACTCCTATTATTAAAAGTAATCTATGATCTGGTTCTTGTCCGATATGTGCCAAGCGCAGCCCTGTGAATACAGCTATAAAAGAAAAAATTGTTGCTGGGTTTGCTAGTGCAATAAAAAATGTTGAGATAAAAGCTTTAAACATAGAACCGCTAGGTGAATAAGATTTTAATTTTCCTGTTTTATCTATATCTTTTCCCGGACTCTTTTTAATAAAAGAATAGACACCAAAACAAATTAATATAAGCCCTCCTATTATATGAAAATACAATTTATGAATAATGATAAATTTTTCTATTAACATAAAACCTAATGATGCAATTGTTGCATAAATAGTGTCCGTAAGTGCTGAACCAAGGCCGGATATTAAACCACATTTACGTCCAAATGTGATAGTGTTTTTAAGGCACATTGCACCAATGGGGCCTAAGGGCATACCTGTTATCAATCCTATAAGTATTCCTTTAAATAAACTTATTAACATATAGTTTCTCACTTTCAATATAGTATTTAAAATTTAGTCTAATGAAAATATTTTATTCATACCTTATTATTTTATCCTTAACTAGATGTATATTCAACATAATATGTTCCATTTCTATAAATTTTATAGTATAAATTTATTGTAACTTAAAATGCGATAAAAATTAACATAAAATTTAAACAATATATAAAATAAATGACATAATTATCAAGTAATTAAAAATATGATTGTTCAGTATAAATGAAGCGCCATGCAATGAAAACCTTCATAGTTTAAAATATTTATAGATTTTTTTTACGAATAATGTTATTATTAACAATAATATTAACAATAATGTTAACAATGATGTATAGATATATGTATTATTGTTAATAATTATGACTACGAATAAGGGAGAGTGACATTTATGGTAAGAAAAATTTCATTACAGCATAAATTGGTGGGAATATTGATACTTTTTGTTATACTGCCATTATTAGTAATATCATTTTTATCTTTTTATATGGAAACAAAACTTGTAAGTAACAAGGCATATCAATTAACTAGTCAAATAGCAAATGAGAAAGCTGCGTTTATTGACTTGCATAACAATTCCTTAAAACAGAATATACAGTCTTTGTCAATTAATAATAATATAATAAGTCAAAATAAAGCTGATGTAATGAATGCTCTTAGGAGCATAAATGAGAGTAATAAAGATATAATGCAGTGCTATGTAGCAGATGAAGCAAAACAGATGTTAATATATCCTGAAAGTGTTAAGCTGCCGGAAGGTTATGATCCAACTAGTAGACAGTGGTATAAAGATACTATGGCTGCAGATGGACAAGTATTTTTAACTAAGCCCTATAAAGATGCAGTTACAGGTAAAATTATTATAACTATAGCAAAGAAAGTAACTTTTAGTAGTGGAAAACAGGGTGCTGTGGCTGCAGATGTTGATTTATCTTCTCTGCAAAAGAAGTTAACTGCAACCAAGGTTGGTAAAACTGGATATGCAATACTTGCTTTAGATGATGGGACAATAATTGCAGATTCCAATAATAGCAGCATAATGCACAATATAAAAAATGAAGTTGCTAATGGACAAAAAATTATAGATGATAAAAATGGTAACTTTAAGTGTGGCTTAGGGAAAAAAGCTCAAGTAATTGGATTTAGCCAATCCAAAGCAACAGGATGGATAGTTGTGACCATTCTTCCACAAAGTGATTATGCACAGGATTTAAATAAGAGCGAACTCATAAGTATTATAGTTCTTATAATTATGTTAGTAGCTGCAGTGATTTGTGGAATATTCATTGCAAAATACATTTGCAAACCACTTTTTAAAATACAGGTATTTGCTAAAAGGTTATCTGTATGTGATTTTACTACTCCTATAAAAATAGACAGACATGATGAATTTGCAGATACAGCTAATTCCTTAAATAAAGCTCAAGAAAATGTAAAGTCACTAGTTAAAGTAATAGTTGCAAATTTTAAAAATATTAATGCTTCAAGTCAGCAGCTTTCTGCAACGGTTCAGGAAATGACATCAAAATTTGAAAATATAAATAATTCCATAAATCGTATAGCAGATGGATCTCAGGAAACAACCGCTTCTGTGGAAGAAATTACTGCATCCATAGAAGAGATAGATTCCAGTACAGTACAGCTTGCAAATAAGACTGAAAATGAAAATAAAACCGCAAGTAAATCTCAACAAAATGCTCTCTCTGTTCAACAAAATGCTCAAAGTGCCATAAAGGAATGTAAAAATGTCTATAAGGATGAGGAGAAAAAGATATTAAAAGCTATAGATGATGGAAAAGTAGTTTTACAAATAAAAGAAATGGCGAATGTAATAGAAAGTATTGCAGATCAAACTAACTTATTAGCATTAAATGCAGCTATTGAAGCACAGAGGGCTGGTGAGCAGGGAAAAGGATTTGCTGTAGTTGCTGAAGAAGTGAGAAGTCTAGCAGAACAGTCTTCTGAAACAGTTTCTACAATTAAGAGTACGGTATTAAAGGTTCAGCAAGTTTTTGAGAATCTTTCAAAAACTAGTCATAATTTGCTACAATTTATTGATAGAAGTGTAAATATACAATTGGATAACTATTTGAGTACAGGACAACAATATTATGAAAACTCTAAGCTTACAGCTAATGCTGTAGAACAAGTAGCTTCTATGACTGAAGAAATAGCAGCTACAGTAAATGAGATTACAAAGGCTGTTGGTGGCATGTCTGAAGTTGTGCAAAAATCTTCGGAAAGCACCAATGAAATTCGGAATGATATAAATGACGCAGCAGAGAAAATGACTCAAATTGCTAAAAGTATGGAAAGCCAAGCAGAATTAGCTGAGATTTTAAATAGTACAATTAAGAAATTTAAGATTTAAAACTTAAAATAAAACCTCCTTGTATTTTAATGGCTTTGTCCAGGAACCAAATACAAGGAGGTTTTATTTATGCACAATAGTATGTATATATGTTATGTAAGTACACCATTTTTCGTTTATAGCACTGGCATTAAAGTTCCTTTTTATTCAACTCTAGAGTTAAGCAGAGTAGGTTTAAGTTTTTTACATACAACATATTTTATTCGGAAAATGATATTCAAAAAACAAGCAGCTCAATTTGAAATTATTTTTTCACAAAAATAGAAAGCTGCTTAATTTCTGAAACAAATTATGGAATGAAACAGTCGTAGTCAATATGAAATTTAAATCATTTAACATTATAAAATTTGGGGAGTATTAGATTTATCACGTTCATTATTATTTTTTTCGTGTAGTTTTTTATGATATCTTTTATGAGTTCCTTTATGGTGTTTTTTATGTCGTTTTTTGAAGTGTTTACATGATTCACAGCAGTAATTGTTTATAATAATTTCTATAGGACCATTTTTATCAAAATCACAGGATGGAGTTAATGGAATAACGTATTTTTTTGAATCACACATTTCACTATTCATTTCTTTTTTCCCCCCTAGTTAGGTATAGTATTACATTACTAATATATGTATATGGAATTTTGTTACTTTTGGTTACTTATAATAAGTTACTCAACACATAGATTGTAATGTGTCAAAACTTTAAAATCTAACATAACTATATATTAGTAAGGAATCTATTAACTGTAGTTAAGGATAAATTTTAATAAAGTTATTTACACAAGTTGAACAGAGCAGACTAGTTCTAAGGTATTGTCTGTAACCTTTGATAATAAAAAAATGTACTGAGGAGGTCAAGTTTATGGGACATTGTGAAGTAATAAAAGCTAAAGTAATATTTGCTGATGAAATATTTAATTTTGAAGATATGAGAACGGTTGACACTGGAATAGATTTAACTAACGCAACTTTTGATACTAATAATGCACGTATTAAAATTTGTGTATTAGAATGCGGTGATTTTGAATGTGTGGAAGATCCTTGTGGAACTAAAAAGCATAAGTTAAAAGGGAAAATTACTTTTGCAATATGCGAAGATTTTAAAATAAAGGTAGGATGTAAACAAAAACCTATGGAACATTTCTTTAGGGTAACCAAAGAGTTTATTTTCAATAAACCTTTTTGTGAAGATTTAAAAAATATACACCCAAATTGCCCAGGCCTAAGTATTGATAAAGATTCATTGGAATGTCAAATTGAAAAAATTAGTGGAACTAATATTATAGAAATAAAAGATAAAACGAAATTTACCCAAGATCTTAAAATTGAAGTAAAGATTATTGCTGAAATAGAAAGACTATTATGCGTTAGTCTTTGTCAAAACATCGGAAATATTCATCTTGTTAGGGATTGCTAAAGATTGTTTTACAACGACTGATACACCTAAACTATAACACTCAATTATTATATTAAGTTTGGAGATAAATTAATAGTTGAAGTATTCATGATATTACAGAGAGGTATTTACTTTTTAGTAAATGCCTCTAATTTTTGTTAACAATAATGTAATAAAAAAGATATTGATAAAAAAAAGCATTAGTAGTAAAATATTTTACACATAAAGGTTCGCATACGAAAGATTTCAATACAAAATATTATGGAATACTTAATTAAAAATGTAAAAGAGGTGAGTACATGGATGATAATAAAAGTATTGTAATAATGAGGGAAATGAAAACAATATTATGTTCTTTAAAAAAGAACATAAAAAATAGTTTTAATAATTTTAATCTTACTGCACCTCAAGGAATGCTTATTGAAATATTGCGCAGATATGGTGAGATGAAAATAAGTGATTTGAGTAAGAAGATGGGACTATCAAATAGCACTGTGTCTGGAATTGTAGATAGATTAGAAAAACAAGGACTAATAAAAAGGACTAGAAGTGATGAGGATAGAAGAGTAGTTTATGTAGATGTAACTGATAAGTTTAAAAATGGATTCCAGGGGAATTTTAAAAAAATTGAGCAAGAATTTGAGAATATGATGAGTAAAGCTTCCCCAGAGGAAATTGATAGTATACTTAATGGACTTCATATATTAAAAAATTTAGTTAGTAAGAAGAAGTAATTTAAAATAAAATTATATTACTCAACTTTCGCACATATAAAATTTTGATTTAATATAAGAAAATTGCGAAGCAAAGCTTTTGAAAATAACAAAGTTCAAATAACAAAGAACAGATAAAGATGATTTTCATCGTACCTCAGGAAATCTATAATTTTAATATTTCCTGACGTTAGGAAGAAAATTATCCTTATTTGATATTTGAACTTTAAACCTTGTTCTTTAAAAAATTGCTTCGTAATATTTTTAAACTGAGAAAGGTGAGTTATAGTACTTATATAAGGAGAATATACAATAATATGATTAAATTAATAAAGCATTTAAAACCTTTTGTAGGACTGATTATTGCAGCTGTAATGCTTTTGTTCGTACAGGCCATGTGTGATCTTGCACTTCCAGATTATACATCTAATATTGTAAATAAAGGTATACAGCAAGGCGGCATTGTAAGTTCTGTACCTCAGGCAATAAGAGAAAGTCAAATGAAAAAAATAAAAATATTTATGAATAAAAGCGATTTAGAGGAAGTTTCTAAAAGTTATGTTCCTGTTGATAAATCAAACGCAGACTATACTAGGTATTTAAAGAAATATCCAAATCTCAAAAATGAACCTATTTTTGTGCTTAAGGATGTTGATAAAAATGAAATGAACAAATTAAGTTCTATAATGGGAAGGTCCATAATAGATGCTTCAGGTGTTGAACAGATTAAGTCCAGTGCGAAAAATGGGGTAATTTCATTTAATGGCATGAAAATACCGGCTAGTGCAGATTTATTTGATATGATTTCTAAAATGCCAGATAAGCAGCGTCTAAAAATAATTGAAGACATAAACAAGAAAACATCTAGTTTGGATGATAATATGGTTGTCCAATTAACTGCCTCTAAAATTAAAGCAGAATACAAGGCACTTGGAATGAATACGGATAAAATCCAGAGCAAATATATAATAAATGTTGGAGTAACTATGCTTTTTATATCGCTTCTTGGAGGTGTGTGTACCGTTGCAGTTGGATTTTTAGCAGCAAGAACTGCAGCAGGACTTGCCAGAAATTTACGTAAAAATGTATTTGAAAAAGTTGAGAACTTTTCAAATGCGGAATTTGATAAATTTTCAACCGCATCTCTTATAACAAGGAGTACAAATGATATTACGCAAATACAAATGCTCATGGTTATTATGATAAGGATGGTATTTTATGCACCAATTATGGGAGTTGGTGGTGTAATAAGAGCTATGGGAAAAAGTAAATCCATGTCCTGGATTATTGCACTTGCAGTTATAGTGCTTTTAGGGTTGATACTTGTAGTATTTGCAGTAGCTTTCCCAAAGTTTAAAATTATACAAAAGCTTATAGATAAACTAAACCTTGTAACTCGTGAAAATCTTTCTGGAATGATGGTAATAAGGGCTTTTAATACACAAAAGTTTGAAGAAGAGCGTTTTGACAGGGCAAATAAAGACGTGACAAAGACAAATTTGTTTGTAAATCGTGTGATGGTGTCCATGATGCCTGTAATGATGTTTGTAATGAATGGAATTACACTGCTTATAATATGGGTTGGATCTCATGAAGTTGCAAATTCAAATATGCAGGTAGGAGACATGATGGCATTTATGCAGTATGCAATGCAGATAATTATGGCATTTTTAATGCTTGCTATGATGTTTATTTTAATACCAAGAGCATCGGTTTCTGCAGGGCGTATTGAAGAAGTTTTAGAAACAGATATTTCAATTGTAGATCCAGAAGATAGGGCACATTTTGAAGACAATATACAGGGACTTGTTGAATTTAATAATGTATCTTTCAGGTATCCTGGAGCAGGTGAAGATGCCTTAAAAAATGTAAGTTTTAAAGCTCTTCCTGGAAAAACAACGGCATTTATAGGTTCTACAGGTTCTGGAAAGACAACTCTTGTAAATTTGATTATGCGTTTTTATGATGTAACAGCTGGTGAAGTGCTTGTAGATGGAGTGAATGTAAAGAAAATAACTCAACATGAACTTCGGGATAAAATTGGATATGTACCACAGAAAGGATACTTATTTAGTGGCACAATTGAATCTAACCTTAAATATGGAGATAAAGAAGTAGGTTACGATGGTATAAATTATGCTATAGAAGTTTCTCAGTCCGAAGAATTTATAAATGAAAAAACTAAGGGAATTAAAAGTGAAATTTCTGAGGGAGGTTCAAATGTATCTGGAGGTCAGAAACAGAGACTTTCTATTGCCCGTGCTCTTGTAAAGAAACCTGAAATTTATGTATTTGATGATAGTTTTTCTGCTCTCGATTTTAAAACGGATGCTGCTCTTAGAAAGGCACTTAGAAAAGAGACTACTTCAAGTACATTCCTTATTGTGGCACAGCGTATTTCTACAATTATGGATGCAGATCAAATAATAGTTCTTGATGATGGTAATGTAGTAGGAATAGGTACTCATGAGGAGCTTATGAAAAATTGTGAAACTTATAGGGAGATTGCTCTTTCACAGCTTTCAAAGGAGGAATTGGCATGAGTGATAAATATAAGACAAAAAGACAAAAAGTACATCAGCATGGACCTGGTGGTATGATACAGGGCGGCGAAAAGGCAAATGACTTTAAAGGTACTATGAAAAAGCTCATGTCATATATGAATGAATATAAATTAGCTGTTATCATAGTATTTATATTTGCAGCTGCAAGTGCTCTGTTTTCTATAGTGGGGCCTAAGATATTGGGTAAGGCTACAACTAAGCTCTTTGAGGGAATTATGGGTAAAATTTCAGGCTCAGGCTCTGGAATAGACTTTGATTATATAGCTAGGATATTAATAATACTCGCAGGATTATATGCATTAAGTACACTTTTTAGTTATATTCAGGGATGGCTTATGTCTGGGGTCTCCATGAAAGTAAGCTACAAGATGCGAAAAGAAATTTCAAAGAAAATAAATAGATTACCTCTTAAATATTTTGATGGAACAAATCAAGGGGAAGTACTATCTCGTGTTACCAATGATGTGGATACGGTGAGTCAGACTCTAAATCAGAGTTTGACTCAGATAATTACTTCCATTGCTACTGTAGTAGGGGTACTTGTGATGATGCTGAGCATAAGCTTTACTATGACTTTAGTAGCACTTTGCATAATTCCACTGTCTATGGGAATTATGATGTTCATAATCAAACAATCCCAGAAATATTTTAAAGAGCAGCAGGACTACCTGGGACATGTAAATGGGCACGTAGAGGAAATGTATGGCGGTCATATAGTTATGAGAGCTTTTAATGGCGAAGAAGATAGCATTGAAAAGTTTGATGGACTAAATAATACATTGTATAAATCTGCATGGAAATCACAGTTTTTATCAGGCATGATAATGCCAATTATGAATTTTGTCAGCAATCTTGGTTATGTAGGTGTGTGTGTACTCGGAGGGTGGCTTGCCATAAAAAAGACTATTGAAGTTGGAGATATCCAAGCTTTTATACAGTACGTAAGGTTTTTTACCCAGCCAATTACTCAAATAGCAAATATATCAAACATACTTCAACAAACTGCTGCTTCAGCAGAGCGTGTATTTGAATTCTTAGAAGAGGAAGAAGCAGTACCTGAAACTTGCAATCCTGTAAAACTTGAAAAGGTTGAAGGATATGTAGAATTTAAAAATGTTCATTTTGGATATAATCCTGACAAAGTTGTTATAAATGATTTTTCGGCTAAAATAAAGCCAGGTGAAAAAGTTGCAATTGTAGGACCAACAGGTGCAGGAAAAACTACTATGGTAAAACTTTTAATGAGATTTTATGATATAAATAGTGGAGCTATTTTAGTAGACGGACATGATATAAGAGATTTTAGACGAAATGACCTGAGATCTATATTTGGTATGGTGCTCCAGGATACGTGGCTCTATAATGGAAGCATAATAGAGAATATAAGGTATGGGAGGCTTAATGCTTCTGATGAAGAGGTTAAAATTGCAGCAAAGGCAGCTCATGTGGATAGTTTTGTGCGCACCCTACCAGATGGATACAATATGATTTTAAATGAAGAAGCTTCCAATGTATCTCAAGGGCAAAAGCAGCTTTTAACAATTGCGAGGGCTATACTTGCAGACCCTAAAGTTCTTATCCTTGATGAGGCAACTAGTTCTGTAGATACCCGTACAGAAGTTAGGATAAAAAAGGCGATGGATAACCTTATGAAAGATCGCACTAGTTTTATTATTGCACACAGATTGTCTACAGTGCGTGATGCAGATTTAATTCTTGTAATGAATAATGGTGATATTGTAGAACAGGGAAATCATGAAGAACTTTTGAAAAAGAAAGGATTTTACGCTAACCTTTATAATAGCCAGTTTGAAGATTCTCTGGCTGCTGAATAAACAGAGTTCTTAGTATCAGATGGAGTTTTGACTCCATCTGATGCTTAGAAATCGTTATCCAGGGACGTAACTGCTCTTTACTTCCACTTGTAGAAGTGGGAGTATTAGAGCAGGTAGTCATCGGATAAATGTAGTAAGTTTGTTATAGGATAGATAGTTAAATACTATTTATCCTATATTTTTTTAATGAAAGTATAAAATTTGCTTGACAAATGGAGACTACAAATGTAGTATCATATTTAAAGACTACATTTGTAGTACAAAAGGAGGTGAAAAAATTGAACAAAATACCTAAAATATCGGATTCAGAATGGGAAGTGATGAAAGTTTTATGGAAAAAATCGCCCCTTACTTCCAGCGAAATTATTGAGATTTTAAAGGAGAATAGTTCTTGGAATCCCAAAACTATTCATACTCTTATTAGCAGACTGGTAACTAAAGATGCTATCAATGTAAAAAAAGACGAACCTTTTTATTTATATTCCCCTAATATATCCGAGAAAGAATGTAAAAAGGTGGAGACAAAATCTTTTATTAAAAAAGTCTATGATGGCTCAATCAATTTGTTGATTTCCAATTTTATAAAAGATGAGAAATTATCCGAGAAGGAAATAGAAGAATTAAAACAAATATTAGATGATAAGGGATTTTCAAAGAAATAACCAGTCAGTATGCTAACCTATTTTTTATCATACTGCGTCGGTAGAACCCTTAGATAGGATTCACTATCTGCGGAACCTACCTCCTTGTCTGATAAAAAATATCCGTCGCATCTTTGACTTGTTAGTTTCTTCCAAATTCCTAAAAAGAAGTAGGGGGGACAGTTTTCATGCAGCTTTCTTATATATTTAAAATGGTTGTGTTATCGTCAGTTGTAGGTAGTATAGTTACAATTATAATTCTTGTTTTAAAAAATTTATTAAAAAATAAACTTAATGCCTCTTGGCAATATTTTATATGGTTTTTGCTTATCATTAGGTTGATTATACCTACTGAATTCGACACCCCGCTAAGTAAGTTTAATGTATTTGCAAATGCCACCCAGAGAATTCAGACATCTCAAAGTATAGTTAGAAATACTAACTATGAAGAAAATAATATTAAGAGTGACAGCCAAATTCCAGAATCTGATTTAGAAAAAAAGAGTGACTTCAAAGAAACAAAAGTTAAGGATTTTAATTACTATTTTAACGCAGCAAGTGTAGTATGGGCATTAGGTGTTATCCTAATTTTATCTATTATATTATCTATGAATGGAATATTCTTTTTAAAGGTAAGAAAGCAGTCTCATTGCGAAGATATGGATACAATTACAATTTTAAAAAAATCCAAAGCTATTATGAATATTTCTAGATCTATACCTATTATTTATGATAAATATGTAAAGACTCCTTCACTTTTTGGGGTTATTAATCCTAAGATTTTAATTGATTCGGATTTAGTGCAGAAACTTTCTCTTGAGGAAAAAAAGTGTATTTTTTTGCATGAACTTTCTCATTTTAAGAGAAAAGATATCTTTGTAAACTGGATAACATTGCTTTTGGAAATAATTAACTGGTTTAATCCTGTAATATGGTTTGCTTTTAGCAAGATGAGAGAAGATTCCGAATTAGCCTGTGATGCTCATGTGCTGTCCTATTTAGGGGAAGAAGAGCAAAACAAATACGGTGAAACTATTATAAAACTTGCTCGATTTGTTTCAGGTATTAAGTGGGTTCCTGGAACTAGTGGAATAATTAAAAGAGGGTCAAATATAAAGAGGAGGGTAATTATGATAAAAAATTTTAAGAAACATCCGTTTAAATGGATAGGAGTACCTGTTTCAATTTTAGCTGCTGTGTGCATGATTGGTATAACTAATATACCTGCCCAAGCTATGGGATTAAAAACTAATGATAAAGTATTAAAACCAAAAGAGAGTAAAATAAATTATCCCAATATAGCTAAGGAAGTTTCGACTGGAAGTTCACAAACTACGACTTCCAGTAATAAAAAAGAAACTAAAAGTGGATTATTAGAAACAGATCAAAATAAAACAAATTACGTAAGTATAGTAAAAAGTTTTTTACCTAAAAATGCACAAATTGTAACTTGGGGTAATACCAAAGAAGAGGATAATGTTTTTTTAAAGGACCTGGATGGGGATGGCACGAATGAAATTATTACTTCATATAAGTTAAATGAAGAAAATGAAAAAATAAATGTAATGGCCTTAAAAAAAGCAGGTGGAAATTGGACTAAGGTTTTGGATGAGCCTGGAGAAGGTTTTAAAATAGATTTTGTACAGACAGCAGATATAGATGGTGATGGAAAAGATGAAGTGCTTCTGGGCAGAAGAATTGGTGGAACTACAGGACAACTTTCCGTTTATAAATGGAATAATAATGCCTTAGGTAAAATATCAAATGAAGATATATATTATTCTAAACTAGACATAGTAGATATTCCAGGAAAAAGTATGAAGGCAATAGCTACATGGAACCATGATACTGGCAATGCCTATGTTGTTGATATATTAAAGTGGAATGGAAAAGATTTTAAATCAGCAGAAGAACTCTATCCTAATTACTTTAAGCAGTCAGTGGTTCCTTATTATGAGCAGAAAGTAAAGGAAATGCCAAAGGTAGGATTTTACTGGTATGATCTAGCAGATTCACAAATAAAAGCAGGAGATAAAGAATCAGCAATAAAATCCATAGAAGAAGGTTTGAATTTAAATACAGGTTATCCGTCCCAAGAAGAATTTAACAAGCTTAAAGAAAAAGCTTCTAAATAGATACTAAGTGAAAAGTTGATATATACTTGGGAATAAGAGGGTACATTTTCAAGTATATATTAACTTTTATTAAAAGTAAGTTTGAGCTTTAGGAGGATTCATAGTAGTAAATGGTAGAAAGTATAGACAGAGAAGAAAGATTAATAAAAAAACAAAAATTAAAAATTAATAAAAAGAAAGCAGTAAGGTCTCTTTGTATATTAGTTTTATTTATATATGCTTTACACGTAATATGGGTACATTTTTTAGTTAATAGATATAATAAACTCATATATCCAGGAGTTAAAGTTGAAGGTATAAAATTAAGCGGAAAAACACAAGAAGAAGCGGTAAGTACTTTAAGGAATAAGTACATAAATGAGATATTAAAGAAAAATATAGTGATTAAAATTGACAATAAGATGTATACAATAAATTATTCAAAGTTGAACATAAGTTATAACCTAGAAGATACAATAAAAAATGCTTTTGACTATGGTAAAAGTGGAGACATGTCTTACAAATACAAGATCATAAGCAGTGGCAAAGAAAAAAATTTTTCTCTAGAATACAGTTATGATAAAAAAGAAATTGAAAAAACTATATCAAAAATTCAAGGTGAATGTGATAAAAAACAAGTAAGTGCAAGTATAACTAAAGGTAAAAACGATAAATTCCAAATTACTAAAGAAGATGTAGGATATGAGGTTGATAAGGACAAGCTTCTTAGGGATATTGATAGGGAAATAGGAAATAGGGATATTAAGGATATTATAGTTGATGTTAAAATAGAAAAAGTTGAGCCTGCTATAAAGAAATCGGATTTGCAGAAAATAGATACGAAAATATCCAGTTTTGCTACGGATTTTTCTTCTTCTACAGCAAACAGAGCTAATAACATACAGGTAGCTTCTAAAGCATTGAATGGAACTGTTGTTATGCCAAATGAAACCTTTAGTTTTAACAAAATAGTAGGAGAGAGAACAGCAGAAAGAGGATATGAAGCCGCACATGTTATTGTAGGTGATAAAGTGGAATCTGGATTAGGAGGAGGAGTATGTCAGGTATCAAGTACTCTTCATAATGCTGTAGTAGAATCAGGTATAGTGCCTACAGAAAGAGATCACCATAATATGCCTGTGAGTTATGTAGGTATTGGAATGGATGCTACTGTGGATTATGGAAACATAGATTATAAATTTAAAAATACACTGGGGTATCCCATATATATAGAATGTACTACTGATGATAAGAAACTTACATTTAATATTTATTCCAATTCTAAGTTGACTAAAAAGACCTATAAACTTGTAAATAGTGTGAAAACAGTAAATAGATCTGGTAAGGCAGTTTGTGAGGCAAAAGCTTATAAAGTTACTTATGAATATGGAAAAGAAATTTCAAGAGATGAGATAAACAGTGATTGTTATGTGAAATGAGATAGGTTGATATATTATTCTAAATATAGTAATATATAAAATATATTATAGAAAGGTCAAGGTATGTAATTAATGAAGATTAACTAATTCAGCGTTTTTTAAAATCAATTGTGATTTATTTTTAAGGCTTTTTGTGCCTTTATTTTTGCTGGGTTAGTTTAAATGAAATAATAATTACTATAGATGTTTATGCTTTTTTGGCATAGCTATATACTTATGGATTCATTTATCTTTCCAGCGTTTGCAAAGGAGAGATTTTTTTTATGCTTATTTTAGAAGCTGTGAATTTGAAAAAATATTATGGAGATAGATTAATCATATCTACCAATGATTTAGAAATACGAAGAGGAGATAAAATTGGTATTGTAGGAGAAAACGGTGCAGGTAAAACTACACTTTTGAATATTTTATCAGGAGAGACAGATGCAGATACAGGTGTTATTAAAAGGTATTGTTCTGCAGCGTATATAAAACAATTTTCAGATGAAAATGTGAATACGCAAGGTAAGCTTTTTAAAGAATTTGGAGTCGATGATAAGTTTGATTGTCAGAAGGCAAGTGGAGGTGAACGTGCTAAACTTAG
The DNA here is from genome assembly GCF_001675165.1 of Clostridium ragsdalei P11. Taxonomy (GTDB): domain Bacteria; phylum Bacillota; class Clostridia; order Clostridiales; family Clostridiaceae; genus Clostridium_B; species Clostridium_B ragsdalei. The sequence continues at coordinate 110,815 of NZ_LROS01000079.1, read as the reverse complement.
TATTGCAGCTGAGTTAAGTAAAAACAGTTCTTTGCTTCTGGCAGATGAACCTACGTCCAATTTAGATTATAAAAGTATTAAAATACTAAAGGAAAAGTTGAGTAAGATAGAAACTATTGTGCTGATAAGCCATGATAGAGATTTTATGGATACCCTATGTAATAAAATTATTGAAATAAGAAATGGCAAACTTTTCTTTTACGAAGGAAACTATTCTTTTTACAAAAAGCAAAAAGATTTGAGAATAAAAAGGCAGAAGACGGAATATGAAGAATATATAGAGGAGAAAATAAGGCTTGAAAAAGCAACAAGAGATGTAAACAGTAAATCAAAATCTATGAAAAAAACTCCAAAGAGAATGGGAAATTCTGAAGCAAGGCTTCACAAACGTGCAGTCAATGAAAAGAAGAAAAAATTAGATGGTGCAGTAAAGGGCATAAAGTCACGTATTGAAAAGCTGCAAGTTAAGGAAAAACCCGATAAAATTTTAAAAGTAAAAATTGATTTTTCTTTGACCAACCCTCCACAGAATAAAATTATTATATCTAGTTCTAATTTTTGTTTTAAATATAATAAAAATGAGATTTTTCATAATGCTAAATTTAAGGTTTATAATGGAATGAAGACAGCAGTTGTAGGAGATAATGGCTCTGGAAAAACTACACTATTAAATCTTATAAATATGCAGGATGAGCAAATTTATACTGTGCCAAAAGCGGTTATTGGATATTTTCATCAGAACTTTGAAGATCTTGATTTTGATAAAACTGTACTCCAAAATGTTATGGTTAGTAGCATTCAAAGTGAAAGCTGTGTTCGAACAATTTTAGCAAGATTATTGATTTTTGGTGATGCAGTGAATAAAAAGGTTGAAGTTTTAAGCGGTGGAGAGAAAATAAAGGTTTCTTTTGCAAAGCTTTTTGCATCAAAGGCTAATGTACTGCTTCTTGATGAACCTACAAACTATCTTGATATGCAGTCTATTGAGGCACTAGAAGATTTCCTAAAAGGTTATGAAGGAACTGTACTCTTTGTATCTCACGATAGAGCTTTTATAAATTCTGTAGCGAATAGAGTGTTTATACTTGAAAATGAAAAAATAACGGAATTTGAAGGAAATTTGGAACAATTTGAGAAAAATAAAAAGGTATCAAAAAATCAGGAAAATGTGTATATAGAAAAATCAATTTTACAGATGAAGCTTACTGAAATTGTTTCTAGAATGTCCTTAAAAGATTGTGATAAAGAAGCATTGGATAAAGAATATCAATGTATTGCGAAACAATTAAATAAGATGTAAGGCTGATGGGGAGGAAAACATATAAACAGAGTTCTTGGCATCAGATGGAGTTTTGACTCCACCTGATGCTTATTAACAGGATTCTTAGTGCTTAAGCACTTAGAATACGTTATCCTTTAGGGAAAATCGTTATCCAGAGACGTAGCTGCTCGCAACGTACGTTTGTAGAAGTGGGAGTATTAGAGCAGGTAGTCATCGGATAAAGGATAGAGGAATATATTGACATAAGTTTTACGTTGCTGTATCATGACTTTAATAATATATGTAATATGTTACTTTTATTTCATATTAGTATTATAGGGGGTGGATATTATGAATTTTAATGCCTTATACAATCCTTTTAGTTCAGCAAGAAGCACGGCCTATGGGAAAAGAGGAATGGTGGCTACATCTCAACCTTTCGCAGCAGAAGCTGGATTTGAGATTCTAAAAAAGGGGGGCAATGCAGTAGATGCTGCTATTGCAACAGCTGCCTGCTTGACTGTATGTGAGCCAACATCAAATGGAATTGGTGGTGATGCTTTTGCTACAGTATGGTTTAATGGTAAATTGCATGGATTAAATTCAAGTGGACCATCGCCAAAAGGAATTTCTATACCTATTTTGAAAAAAGCAGGATATAATCAAATACCACAGTTTGGATGGGAACCTGTTAATGTTCCAGGAATTCCTGCAGCATGGGCATCACTTTCAGAAAAATTTGGGAAATTGCCTTTTGAAAAGCTATTAGAACCTGCTATAAGGTATGCAGAGGAAGGTTTCCCTGTAACTCCAACAGTAGGAAAATTTTGGAGAAGAGCTTATGAGTTATACAAAAGAAATTTAACTAATGAAAAATTTAAATACTGGTTTGATACTTTTGCACCAGAGGGAAGGGCTCCAAGAATAGGGGAAATGTTTACTTTAAAGGATCATGCAAAAACATTAAAAATTATAGCTGAGACTAAAAGTGAAGCATTTTATAGAGGAGAACTGGCTGAAAAAATAGATGATTTTTCAAGGAAAACTGGTGGATATATAAGAAAAGAGGATCTAGAAAAATACCATGCTGAATGGGTAAAACCTATAAGTATTAATTACAGAGGTTATGATGTGTGTGAGATTCCTCCAAATGGACAGGGTATCACTGCACTCATAGCTCTTAATATATTAAAGGGGTTTGAATTCAATGAAAAAAATTCTGTAGATACTTATCACAAGCAAATGGAAGCAGTGAAATTGGCTTTTGAAGATACTTTAAGGTATGTAACAGATAGAAATAAAATGACAATTAAAATAGAGGACTTGCTGTCTGATGCTTATGCTGATGAAAAAAGGAAAAGAATAAAAGAAACTGCTTTTATGCCTGAATTTAGTAAAAACCCAAAAGGTGGAACGGTTTATCTTGCTACTGCTGATGGATATGGGAATATGGTGTCATACATACAGAGTAATTATATGGACTTTGGTTCAGGGCTAGTGGTACCTGGAACAGGTATTGCTCTGCATAACAGAGGAAAAAATTTTTCCTTTGATCCCAATCATGCCAATGCACTGGAACCTGAAAAAAAGCCATATCACACAATAATTCCTGGATTTTTAATGAAAAATGGCAAAGCTGTAGGACCTTTTGGAATTATGGGAGCCTTTATGCAGCCTCAAGCTCATGTACAGGTATTGATGAACTGTATTGATTTTAATTTAAATCCACAAGCAGCACTGGATGCTCCAAGATGGATGTGGAATGAGGGAAAAAATATTAGTATTGAGCATGCTTTTCCTCAGTATTTGGCAAAAGCTTTGTACGATAAAGGGCACAAAATAAGTTATGCCATTGATGAGACCGATTTTGGAAGAGGTCAGATAATCTGGAGAGATGAAAATGGAGTTTTATCAGGTGGAACTGATTGGAGAACTGATGGAACCATATATGCATGGTAAAATTAGATTAATTAGGACAAGATCTAAAAGCGTGAATATTGCTATAGGTGCAGCAGTTGCTATTACTGTTCCTGTTGTGATTGCAGTAGGTTATCTAAGAAAATAAATTTTACAGTTAACGATGTAAGTGAGAGAGTATTCTATACTAATCGGTATATAGGGGGATTTTTCATAGAATTAAATTGACTAAACTAAAAAACGAACAATTTTGAAGGACACCGTATTATTTAAAATTGACATGCTCTCCTTAAGTCAGGCAGATTAAAAAATTAAGAATCTGTTACTGGAAAGGGGAGCATTTTTATTTGATTTTAACAAGCATATAAAAATTGATTTCTTTGGCATTAACTCCTCTATTTGTATCATTTTTATTGCCAGATATATTTAAAAATATAAATTTAACTTTTACTTTTCCATTTTCTTCAGTTAGAGTCATTTCTTTAGGTGATAATGCATTTTCTTTTGAAAGCATACCATATTTATCAATGAGATCTTTTACAAAAGAATTCAAATTTTTAGTGTAAATTTGATTGCCTTTATAAATTACTTTTATAACAAATGTTTCATAGTTATAAGAAGCGCTTAAAGGTGAAATTGAAGTATTTGCACCATTTTCTAGGCTTTTCATATCAAAAAGATAATCATATCCAGCTATATCAATGGATTTTTCTGATTGATTTCTTATAAAATTAAAGTATCCCATATAGGAACCATAGCTTTGAGGTACAAAAGAAAATCCAAATACATTATTCATATCATCTAACTTAAAGCCTTTAGGAACATATTTAACATCTTGAAAACTGTGATTTTTATTAAAGTAATCAAGTATACTGCTAATTTCAGATTTATCTTCTTTAGAAATATCAGGAGAACTTTGTATCTTTCCGCTTTTGAGCATCTTATCTTTTATAAGTATATTTTCAAGTCTATTATTTTGGCTTGTTTTTGAAATAGAGTAACTACTTAAAGGTCCAAATACTGAGATTAAAGCTACTATGGAAAGAGTAAAAGGGATCAATATGTTTCTAATTTTTTTAATAAATGATAAATATATCATTATAAAAAATAACCAAATACCTAAGATAAGTGTAAAGTATCTTTTTTCTGTTACTCCATAAGCATTTATACGTATGCCTATGGAGACAAACATCATTATAATAAGAGGTAGAATTATTTTAGGAAAAATTTTAAAAAATTTATTTTGCCATATATTATGATTCCTTATAGGAGTAATAAAGAACAGCACTATTGTAACAATAACTGAATACCATAAAACCAAGTGGGAAACTAAGCCAACAGGCCATTGTTTTGTTATTATTATTTTACCAAAATATATATATAATATTATTGTGTATGCAGTTAAAAGAGGCATTACAATATATAAAAGCAGTATTCTTAAAAGTTTTGGATAAGATTTTACTGATATTTCTTCATGACTAATTGGTATTCCTGAAAGAAAGTATAACAGTGAAAATATAAAGACTACAAACAACCATACATAATAATAAATTTTTCCTAAGATTTTTATTCCAAGTAATTTATCTATTGTAAATAAAATGGCAGAAAGTCCCAAGTATAGTACAATTGAGTAGATTATAGTGATAAAAAATCCTGTAAATATAGTTATAACGTACATTTCAAATTGTTCTTTTTTTAGAAAATAGGGGATGAATAGAAAAGCTAAATATAATGTAGTGCTTATAGCAGCATATCTTGTAACAGAAACCATATCCATAGTTTTAAAAAATAAAAAGTAATAAGCAATTAAAAATAAAATTCCGCATAAGTAAGCTGAAGTGAGCTTAAATATGCTTTTTCCATTTGTTTTTTCAAAGAAAAGTTTTATGCAAAGTGAAATGGGGATTCCTAGTGCCAATGCCATAGCAACTCTAGTCAAGGTATTTTCTTTAGGATTGGCTTCAGATATTACTATAAGTGTTAAGAAAACAGAAGCTGAGAACATTATAGTTAAAGGAAATCTCTTGAGACTTAAATACAAGCCATTTAAAATAGATTTAATATATGTGGCAAATTTCATAATATCCTCTCCTATTATTTTGATAGTACATTTAATATAATTATTATTTTATCGTATAATTCATAATTTTATTCAACAGTATTGTAAAAGCAATAGTGTAGTAATATGAAGTAAAAATCTTTATAATTAAAGTAAAATGTAGGAAAACTAATTTTGAAGATTCCTAAATATTATTTTTATAGAAAAGGAGTAGAATTTTATATGGTACAGACAAAAAGAAGAGATGAAATATTAAAAGAAGATAAATGGAAGGTAGAGAAAATATATAAGGATATAGAAAGCTGGAAAAAGGATTTTGAAAAGTTAAAATCCATAGCACCAAAATTAAGTGAATACGCTGGTAAATTATTTGAAGGCGAGAAGCTTTTAGAATATTTTAAGCTGGATGAAGAAGTTTCAAGATTGGCAGGAAAACTAGTTATTTTTGCACACATGAAAAATGATGAAGATACAACTAATCCTACTTTTCAAGTTTTAAGAGATAAAATATATGCATATAGTGCTGAAATAAAAAGCATGGAAGCATTTTTTATTCCTGAAATATTGAGTTTGCCAGAAGGAACTATAGATAAATTTATGAAGGCTGTTCCCGAATTAAATATGTATAAGTTTTTACTAGAAAGAATTTTGAAAAAGAAACCTCATATTTTAAGTGTGGAGCAGGAGGAACTTATAGCTTCAGTATCAGATTGCTTAAATGCCCCAGAGAAAGTGTACAGTATGTTATCTAATGCAGATATGACTTTCCCCAAAATAAAGGATGAGAGGGGAAAAAGAGTTGAACTTACTGATGTAAATTATTCAGGTTTTATAAGGTCTAAAAAGAGATCTGTTAGAAAAGAAGCCTTTAAATCACTATTTAACACTTATAAAAAGTATAAAAATACTTTAGCCGCATCACTTACCTCAAATATTAAAAATTTTGTTTTTATATCAAAAACTAGAAAGTATAAAAGTTCAATGGAATGTTCATTAAAACCTAATGATATTCCATTAGATGTTTACAATAATACAGTTGATACTGTAAATAACAATTTAAAATCCCTGCACAGATATGTAAGCATTAAAAAGAAACTTTTAGGACTTCATGAAATGCATATGTACGATTTGTATGTACCACTAATAGACACTGTAGAAGAACATATAGAATTTGATGAAGCAGTAAAAATAGTAAAAGAAGGATTAAAACCTTTAGGAGAAGAGTATTTAGATATATTTGATGAAGGAATAAAGGATGGATGGGTAGATATATATCCAAACAAAGGCAAAAGAGGAGGAGCTTATTCCACAGGGGATTATGATACTATGCCTTATGTACTTTTAAATTATGACTATAAGCTTACAGATGTTTCTACTTTAGCACATGAAATGGGGCATTCCATACATTCCTATTATTCGAGAAAAAATCAACCTTATATATATTCAGATTATTCTCTTTTCTGTGCAGAAGTGGCTTCAACTACTAATGAAAGCTTATTAATACATTATTTAATTGATAACGAAAAGAATAAAAAAAGAAAGCTTTATCTCATAAATCAAGAATTAGAGCAAATTAGGACTACTGTATTCAGACAGGTTATGTTTGCCGAATTTGAAAAAGTAACTCATGAAAGTATAGAAAATGGAACACCACTTACAGGAGAAGATTTATGTAAGATTTGGAGAGAATTGAATGTAAAATATTTTGGACCGGATATGGTTGTAGATGAAGAAATAGATATGGAGTGGTCGAGAATTCCTCATTTTTATTGGGATTTTTATGTATATCAGTATGCTACAGGCTACGCAGCAGCACATTCTTTTGCTAATGCAATACTAGAAAATGGAGAAAAGGCTGTAGAAGCGTATAAGGGATTTTTGAAGAGTGGGTCCAGTGATTATCCAATAAATGTATTGAAAAAAGCAGGAGTGGATATGACTTCATCTAAGCCCTTAGAAGATACTATAAAGAGATTTGATGAAATATTAGATATGTTAGAAACTGTATTGAAAATAAAATGAACTCTCCATAATGAAAAAGAGTTTGCAGTAAATTTAGCTGTAAACTTTTTTTACTTTTGATATAGTACAATTTAAGAATAATTGTATTAAATAAAGCTATTGACTTTTTTATTGAAATTGATTATAATTATCAGTTAGAAGACAGTTAATATTATATATATGATATTAAAAATAAGAAAGTCTCTGTGAATTTATCATGATTGTCCTATCAAAATAAGTTTAGGTAGTTTTGGTTATAAAAAATTATTTAGGAGATGAATACTATGTTTGCAAATTTATCAATGAATAAGTTAAGAAAATCTAAAAATATGTCAGAATCAAAAAACAGATTGCCTGTACATAAATTTGGAGTAAATCTTACGGAAATTGAAGTTGGGAAATCTGCAAAAGTACGAGAACTTCAAGGAAATACTATCCTTATAAAAATGCTGAAATCTATGGGAATAATTCCTGATACAATTATTATAAAAAAGAGTGCAATACTAGCTGAAGGGCCAATTGTTATTGAAAAAGGTCCCATGCAATTTGCGGTAGGATATGAGATGGCTAGAAATATCATTGTTGATCCAATATAGCAAAAGAACGTTTAATTTTAAAGCTTTTGATATTTAAAATTAGGGGGAATATATGAAAAAAGTTATACTTGCAGGTAATCCGAATGTAGGGAAAAGTCTTATTTTCTCACGCATGACACGAATTAGAATAGCTACGGCCAATTATGCTGGAACCACAGTTGAAATGAAGGCCGGGAAATGTAGGTATAAAAGCAATGAATATGAAATTATTGACGGTCCAGGTATCTATTCGCTTGAAAAATTTTCAAAAACGGATGAAATAGCACTTCAATTGATTGATGAGGCAGACATTATAATAGACATTATTGATTCCACAAATCTTGAACGCAATCTCAATCTAACTCTTCAACTTCTTCAAAAGAAAAAACCTACTGTGGTTTGTTTGAATTTTTGGGACGACACAGTACACAAAGGCATTACAATTGATGTACAAGCGTTAGAAAAACTGCTTGGTGTTCCAGTAATACCAGTGAGTGCTCTTCGCTCTGAGGGAATTTCTAAACTTCTTGATTCCTTAGCCCATGCAAAAACATGCAATATAGAATTAAATGAAGCAGATCGCTGGAATTTAATTGGCAGCATTATTAAATCAGTACAGAAATTGTCACACCGGCACCATACGCTGCTTGAACGTATCAGTGATTTTACACTTCATCCAGTTGGCGGTATCATAACAGCAATTTTCGTACTTGTATTCACACTTATTATTGTTCGATTTTTGGGAGAAGGTTTGATAAATAGAGTATTTGAGCCATTTTATTCACATCTGTATAATCCTCTATTGCAATCTATGGTAAAGCATATTCCAATTTTGGGTTTAAGGGAGATCCTTGTTGGAAATACAGCTTATTCAGATCCATTGCAGTCTTTTGGTATACTCACAAGTGGAGTCTATATTGCACTTGTATCTGTATTTCCATACTTTTTTTCGTTCTATCTTGTTTTTGGCTTTTTAGAGGATTTTGGGTATCTACCAAGACTTTCAGTTGTTTTTGATAAATTTTTTCATCATCTTGGGCTGCATGGTTATTCTTCAATTCCAGTTATGTTGGGTCTTGGCTGTAAGGTACCTGCATTTATGGCAACGAGGAGTCTGACAAATAGACGTGAAAAAATTCTAACCATTACACTAATTTTTATGAGTGCGCCGTGTCTTTCTCAAAGTGCCATGATTGTATCACTTGGTATGAATTACGGAGTTTTAACTGTAATTACGATTTATGCCATTTTAATCTTTCTTGCAATAAGCATGAATGTACTTATGAACAAATTTTATAAAAATGAGGATTCAATAGAATTTTTTACTGAATTTCCGGCATGTAGGATTCCATCAATAAAGCTAATGGCTGGAAAGTTGTGGATTCGTATTGCCGAATATTTTGCTGAAGTTCTTCCAATGATTGCAGTGGGTGTTCTGGTAATGAATGTGCTAAGTGTGCTTCATGTACTGAGTTTTATTATAGAAATTGTAAAATGGCCAACAAAAATTTTATTTGGACTGCCTGCGGAAATTGCTCCAATTATGCTTCTAAATTTTCTACGCAAAGATGCCTCTGTTGCACTTCTTGTTCCACTCAACCTTACTGCCCCGCAGTTTATTTGTGCCTGCATTTTTTTGACGCTTTCAACACCATGTTTAGCATCATTCTTTACAATGGTTAAAGAACTTAGCACAAAAACCACTTTAAAAATGGTGGGACTTATTCTTATGATTTCAATTATAACAACCACATCATTACATCTTTTATTTACATTAATTTTATAAAGATTTGGTGATAGTCGCTTTTGCTGTGTGCAAGGGCGTATTAGAGCAGGTAGTCATCGGATAAACTCAATAAGATAGGAGAATATAATATTTGAATAATTAAATAGACTAGGCGGAGGAAAACATATGAAGAAGAATTCATCACAAAAAGAATTTAAAAAATTAAAAAGTCAAATTAATCACATTGAAGAGATCGTATATTATTCAAAACCAGGAGCACTTATAGAACATGAAAGTTCCATAAGAAAAAAGCTAGTTAAACTTAAAGAGATGAAAAATGAAGGATTAAAGGACTTTGAATATGTATATGAAAGCTATGAAGAATTACTGGAAAATGTATCAAAGAGAATACTTGATAGTTACAATAAGAAGAATAATACACACTTTGATTTTTATGAAATTATAAAAGAAAATTACAATGCTTTTTTGAATTCAGGCATAATGACAGTACTTACTAAAAATCATATACCTAAATTAATTGCTGAAGAGTTTGAAAAGACATTTCCTGATAATCCCAAGGATGAATATATTGAGACTAGGCACATGAAGAGAAAATTCTATATTCATCTAGGGGATACGAATACAGGTAAAACTTATAATGCTGTAGAACGCCTCAAAACGGCAAAAAAAGGAGTATATTTATCACCACTTAGAATTCTTGCTTTGGAGAACTTTGAGAAATTAAATAAAGAAGGCATAAATTGTGACTTATTAACTGGTGAAGAAGAAGTATTAAAGATAGGCTCAACTCATACCTCTTGTACAATAGAAAAGCTTAATTTAAAGGAACACTATGATATAGCTGTTATTGATGAAATTCAAATGATTAATGATAAACAAAGGGGAATGGCATGGAGCAGAGCCTTATTAGGGCTAAAATGTGATGAAATTCATATATGTGGAGCTCTTAATGCTAAAGACATATTAGAAACAATTATAAGTGATTGTGAAGATGAGTATGAGATAAAAGAATATAAAAGAATTATTCCTCTAGAAGTTGAAAATAAGAAATTTAATTATGATGACATCAAGGAAGGTGACGCTGTTGTAGTTTTTTCTAAAAAAAGAGTGCTGGAGATAGCACAGAAATATTCAAGTAAAGGTATTAAAGCCAGTATAATATATGGAGATTTGCCTCCAGAAGTTAGAAAAATGCAGTATGAGCAATTTACAAATAAGGAGACAAAGGTGCTAGTTACCACTGATGCAATAGGGATGGGAGTTAATTTGCCTATTAGAAGAATTATTTTTATCAATATAAAAAAGTTTGATGGCGAAGAAGTACGGGAACTTACATCACAAGAAGTAAAACAGGTAAGTGGACGTGCAGGACGAATAGGTATTTATGATATAGGTTATGTAGCTAGTGCTGGAGATACTCAAGATTTTATTAAATCCAAATTAGAAGCTGAAGATGAAAAAATAGAAAGAGCAGTTATTGGACCATCAGATGCAATATTAAAAATCAAGAGTTTATCTTTAAATGAAAAATTAGCTTTGTGGGGGACTAGAGAAGAAAAATTAGATTATTATACAAAGATGGATATCAGCGAATATATATTGATTTTAGATAAAATAAAGACATATAAGCTAAAAGAAGAAGATCAGTGGGATTTATTGAAGGTTCCCTTTGATGTTTCAAGAGAAGATTTAATGAATGAGTTTTTGGAATACGTAGACGAATTATTTGTCAATAAACAAGATAGTTTATTTAAACCACAATGTTTTATGGGTAATTTAGATGACTTGGAAATATATTATCAAAAGATAAATATGTATTACTCATTTTCTAAAATATTTAATTTAGAATTTGACGTTGACTGGGTTTACAGTGAAAGAATAAAAGTAAGTGAAGAAATAAATGAAATATTAGTTAGAATATAAATTTTCAAGAGGACAATTGACAATTGACAGAGGACAGTGAAGGATGATTTTTCTCCGCTATGCTGCGAAAAATCTTCAATTTAAAAGAAATTTATGTTCTTTTGTTTTTCATGGGTACTCTTTTAGTAAGTAATTATCTGAAAATCATAGATTTTAGATACCTACTTAAGTGATGTTTTGCTTTAGCAAAACATTACTTAAAAATAAATTAGTTTTCTGACGTAAGGAGGAAAACTCACCTTCATTGTCATCTGTCCTCTGTCAATTGTCCTCTAAAAAGTTGCGCCGCATTATTTTTATATTAAAAAAGTTTTATATGTGCGAAAGTTGAGTTAGAATATAATTTTATTGTATTATGTGAGAAAAATATCTTTTAGGGATATATCCCTTTTTAATTCCCTCTGTTACCACCAAGTAGGTGGCTGTAGTATCAAATCTGGCATCATGAAAATTTCCAGTACCGCTAAAGTATTTTTTACTTACAGCGTTTATGTATGGATCTTCTATATTAAGAAATCGTACAACCTCTTCAAGTCTAGGAGCCTTGCATTTATTATATCTGTTTTTAAGGTTACATATATTTTTATAGTAATTCATAGTGCAAAAGGTATGTTTGATGTTTAATATTTCATTGCAATTTTTAAATTCAGAAGATAAAAATTTAATATCAAAGTTTACATTATGGCCTATTAGAATATCTGCATTTTGAAATTCATTTAAAAATTCATCTAAATGATCTTTAAAGTTCATACCGCTGCTTAGCTTGTACAAGGTTTCCACAGAAAAACCGTGTACTTTTTCTGCACTAGGCTCTATATAATCCACAGTAAAGAAAATATTTTTACCTATGGTTTTGGTTGGCTTTGCACTGGTGTCAACAAGAATGTAGCTTAGTTGGCATATGTTTCCGGGCTTTAAACCAGTTGTTTCTGTGTCAAAAAATATCATGTTCATTCAAAGACGTCCTCCTAAATTTAAGCTATATCCATTATAACATTATGGAGAGTTATATTTGCGCAATTAATAAAATTAATGGTAAAATTATTATAGGGCAAAAGAAGATATATTAAAACCACATCATGTTACTCCCATAGGGTATAGATATTATTTACAAGAGCAACTTAATTATTTTTTAGATATAAAAGGCAAGGTAAAAGGGCAAATAAAGCTAAGAAGATGATTAAGGAGTTGTTAGAAAATGATACTAGGGAAGAAGGTTAGAATATTTCCAACTAAAGAGCAAGAACAAAAGTTATGGAAATCGGTTGGTACTGCAAGATTTATTTATAATTGGACACTTGCAAGGCAAGAAGTTAGCTGAAAGACCACGGTTTAAGAGTAGAAAAAAATCTAAGCCATCTTTTTATAATGATACTTCAAAGCTAAAAGTTAAAGAAAATTCGGTACTAATTGAAAAAGCAGGTTGGATAACCATTAAGAAAAATACAATACCTATGAACTGTAAATATACAAATCCTAGAATAAGTTTTGACGGAAAGTATTGGTTTATATCAGTATGCATAGAAAAAGAAAATCCAATAGTAGAATTAACAAGTGAAAGTATTGGTATTGATGTTGGGATAAAGGATTTAGCTGTATGCTCTAACGGAATGACTTTTAAAAATATTAATAAGACAAGAGTTGTAAAGCAACTTGAAAAAGGCTACGTAGATTACAACGTAGGGTATCTCGCAAATACCTAAAAAATAAAGAAGGGAGTAAGTTTGTCAAAACAGGTAATATTATAAAAATCGAAAAGCAGGTTAAATTACTTCATAGAAAATTAGCAAATATAAGAAGCAATTATAATTACCAAGCAACGAATAAGATAGCGAAAACCAAGCCATCAAGAGTTGTTATGGAAACACTTAATATTAAAGGCATGATGAAGAATAAGTATTTATCAAAAGCAATAGCAAAACAATGTTTATATGAGTTAAAAAAACAAATGCAATATAAATGTGAGTTCAATGGAATTGAGTTTATTGAAGCTGATAAATGGTATCCATCATCAAAGACTTGTAGTAAGTGTGGACATATAAAACCAAAACTTTCACTATCTGAAAGGACATATATCTGTGAGAAATGTGGTTGTGTTATAGATAGAGATTATAATGCAAGTATCAATCTATCAAGATATGGATTAGTAGGCTAATCACTTAAAGATATTACTAATATGTACCATGTGTTGTATGGAAATTTAAGCCCTCGGACTATTATATCAAACCAAAGTAGCTTTATAGCAAAATGGGATAGGTTGAACAGGGAATTAAACAAGCTTTATAGAGTCCTATAATGTTTTGGCAACGGGTACTATGAAAAAGAAACATAATAGAAGAGTTTCTATTGCAATAAGAATATTGTTAATGTTAGTGGGAGCGTGCTTGGATGCAGTAGGATTGAAGTTCTTTTTGATACCAAATGATGTTATTGATGGAGGAATAAGTGGTATATCCATTATGGTAAGTCACTTTACATCAGTACCTCTTGGAGTATTTATACTATTATTTAATATTCCTTTTATCATTATAGGATACAAAAATATTGGCAAGGATTTTACAATTGCCACATTTTTTTCAGTAATTTCACTTTCAGTTATGACATCAGTATTTAATCCTAAAATAGGGGTAACAAATGACCCACTTCTTGCAGCTATATTTGGTGGTATAATACTTGGAATAGGTGTAGGACTTATGATAAGAAGCGGAGGGTCGTCGGATGGAACAGAAATTGTAGCTATATTTTTAGATAAAAAAAGTGGCTTTTCTGTTGGTGAAATAGTAATGTGTTTTAATGTATTCATACTTGGAAGTGCAGGTTTTGCATTTGGATGGGACAGGGCAATGTACTCATTAGTGGCTTATTTTATAGCATCTAAAGCTATAGATGTAACTTCTCAGGGAATTGATGAGTCAAGGTCAGTTATGATAATTTCAGACGAACATGAAGAAATAACAGATAGGATTTTAAAAGAATCAGGACGTGGAATAACTCTTATAAAAGGAGAAGGAGGATATTCAAATCTCCCTACTAATGTAATTTTTGTAATAGTGTCACGACTTGAGATATCACGCTTGAAGTCAATAGTAAATGACATAGATGATGATGCCCTTATAGTAATGCAAAGTGTGGAGGTTTCAGGCAAAAATTTTCAAAAATAAGTGCTAATTTATTTTAAATATGTAGTCTCACATAGTTAAAACAAATTTATCCGATTGCTACCATGGCTAACCCCATCTTCTATCAAAGTGGGGGATAAGCACTGCTATGCACCTGGATAAGTTCTTCTAAGGCTTAGCTGGAGAAAGTCATCCTTATAAGAAAACTCCACCTGAACCTAAGAATCACTTAATAAATGTTAAAGGGATTGGCTAATACATTTAACCGATCCCTTTTTGCGATTAAAATTATTTAATACAATTTAGTGCTTGTGAAATATCAGAAATTAAATCTTCCTTGTCTTCAATGCCGCAGCTTATACGGATTAACTCTGCTGGGACACCTGCCTCCTTTAATTGTTCGTCATTCATCTGACGGTGTGTACTTGTTGCAGGATTTAGACAGCAGGTACGAGCATCTGCCACATGGGTTTCAATGGCTGCAAGCTTAAGATTTTTCATAAATATTCCTGCTGCTTCACGTCCGCCTCTTAAACCAAAGGAAACAACACCACAGGAACCATTTGGTAGATATTTTTTTGCAACTTCATAGTATTTATCACCTGGCAGGCCGCAGTAGTTAACATAGGCAACCTTTGGGTGACTTTGAAGAAATTCTGCAACAGCTTGACCATTTTCACAATGACGCGGCATGCGAACATGAAGGCTTTCCAGTCCTAGATTTAAGATGTATGCATTTTGTGGTGATTGAATAGAACCAAAGTCACGCATTAATTGGGAAGTACATTTAGTAATGAAAGCTCCTTCCTTGCCAAATTTCTTGGCATAGGTAATACCATGGTAACTGTCATCCGGTGTGCAAAGTCCTGGAAATTTATCAGCATGAGCCATCCAATCAAAATTTCCAGAGTCTACAATAGCTCCACCTAAGGCTGCACCATGACCATCCATGTATTTTGTAGTGGAATGGGTAACAATGTCTGCACCCCATTCAAAAGGACGACAATTAATAGGTGTTGCAAAAGTATTATCTACAATAAGTGGAACACCATGTGCATGAGCAGCATTTGCAAATTTTTCGATGTCTAGTACGGTAAGAGCAGGATTAGCAATTGTTTCACCAAAAACTGCCTTTGTATTATGTTGAAAAGCGACATTTAGTTCTTCTTCTGTACAATCAGGAGAAACAAATGTGGCAGTAATACCCATTTTGGCCATAGTTGTGGAAATCAGATTAAAGGTACCTCCATAGATGCTGGAAGAAGCAACAATATGGTCTCCGCAAGTACAAATATTAAACAAAGCAAAGAAATTGGCAGCTTGACCTGAGGAAGTTAGCATTGCAGCAGTACCGCCTTCCATATCTGCAATTTTAGCAGCTACATGGTCATTTGTTGGATTTTGAAGCCTGCTATAAAAATAGCCAGTGGCTTCCAGGTCAAACAACTTTCCCATATCTTCACTGGTATCATATTTAAAAGTTGTACTTTGTATAATAGGAACCTGACGGGGTTCTCCGTTGCCTGGCCTGTAGCCTGCTTGTACACATTTTGTATTCATTTTATAATTAGTCATTTTATTACATCCTTTCTTGAAGATAATAATATAAATATTATAATTTTAATATTCTATCACTTCAAGTGAAAATTAGTATAAAAACTTTTAATAAGTCTAAAGTTTGGTATTTTGAAAGAAATAACTAGTCAGTATGCTAGCCTATTTTTTATCATACTGCGTCGGTAGAACCCTTAGATAGGATTCACTATCTGCGGAACCTGCCTCATTGTCTGATAAACAAAGTTCTTGGCACCTGATTCTTAGAAATTGTTATCCAGGGACATAGCCGCTCTTTACTCACACTTGGGAAAGTGTGAGTATTAGAGCGGGTTAGTCATCGAATAAAGAATATTCGTCGCATCTTTGACTTGTTATTTTCTTTCAAATGCCTTATTTAAAAAAGTTTTTAAATGTGATTTCAATTTTGTCATTATATTTCATGTGTAAGTTCAAATTTTAATTAGAATTACTATAGTCGGTATAAGTTAATGTTATTTGTACTCTGTATGGGTAGAAGGTTCATCTTTTCCATAAGGGCTCTTTTCAATGGCTTTATTTTTTACATTTTTAGTATAATTTTTAGATGTAGGAGATTGTGTATTACTGTAATTTTTACTAGAAGAATTTTTCTTACTCATAATATCACCACCTATTTGTTATGAGACAACTTTGATCTTTTTGTATATTTTTTACCATTTGAATGAGAACCTATCTTTTTACCGTGTTCAATACCTATTTCAGATCCTGCTTCAGAGTACATTTTTCTCATTTCAGCATTAGACTTAGGTTTATCTTTCATTCTATTCTTATTGTTATCCATATAAAGTTCCTCCTATAAAATTAATAAGTTTGAAGTATATGGAAAGTAAAAAATCTTTAAAAAGTAAAAACTATAAAGGTTATTACTTTCTTTATAGTCTTTACTTAAGACAAGTATTTTATTACTATCAAAATTTTAATCAAAGATTTTTTGTAGTGTAACGGAAAAAAATCCATATTAACTATTAATTCTTAACTATTAATTAAAACTTTATATGTGCGAAAGTTGAGTTATTTATCACTTTGTCTGCCATAAGGGCATATATACACACACATGCCGCAGACAGGTACTTGTTTATTATGCTCCATTTCATTAAAATGGCTGTCGCATTTTTTTACATCAAATCTTTTTTCACGATCTTCACCTTCTACATAATTTTTACCATATAATGCTTTCTGCGGACATATTTTCACACAGGCCATACATTCACCGCATTTTTGTTCCATTTCTTTACCTGTAGGGTTTAATGGTAAATCAGTTAATATACTTACCCATCTTACTCTCGGTCCATGTTTTGGAGTAATCAGTAAGCAGCTTTTGCCTATCCAGCCAAGCCCTGCTAGTCTTGCTGCAAGTTTATGTGAAAAGGCTGCATTTATATAATCATTATTTACTCTTTCTGCTGCAGATATAGGCAAAGCTCTATAACCCTTTCTTATTATATAAGAACTTATTATAGAGGCTATATTATCTAACCTAGCATTTATAGTTTTATAACAATTTTCATATTCCAATTTAGCAATATTGTTGGAGTCATCGTTTAAATGATCTACAATACTAGATGGAAACACAATACCTAATGAAATAGCTCTTGGATAACCTTTTACAAGAGATCCCCCATATTTTACAAGTTCATTTTCATATTTACTTATATCTGCAACTCCATAATAATCTATCATAAAGTTATTCAATATTTTTTGTATATTATATTCCAACATAAGTATGTCCTCCTTTATAATATGGTATTTTTAGCCTTTTATTTATCTTCTAATAGTATCATAATTTTTATGGTAGAATGTAAAATTCATAAAATTAAATTTATAATTGCAAAACTATTTTGCTAAATTATCAAAAAATATATGCATTTTTTAGAAAAGCGTGGTATAATATGAAGAAAAAATTATTAATTTAGGAGGTAATTGATGGATAACAAGGAAACAAATGAAAAAGTACATAAGGAATATGCTGCCCTTGAAACTGTACCACAGAGTGAAAGAACAATAAGTTTTTTGGACATGCTCACAACCTGGATTGGTGCCAATGCAAACAACGGAACCTGGTATGTTGGAGGAGTTGTAGCAGGGGCTACTTTTGGTGGAGCTGTGCTGGTAACTTTAGTTTCAAATCCAATTGCCTATATAATAATGGCTTTAATAGGCTTTATAGGCTACAAAGTTGGAACATCTACTATGGCGCTCACAAGACCATCTTTTGGTGTTAGAGGAAGCTTTCTACCATCTGTTCTCAACATAACTCAATTTATAGGATGGACGGCTGTAAATACTTTTATAGCTGCAATTTCTATAAGCTTTATATTAAAAGATATATTTGGGCTTCCTGCTTATGGTTCAAACGGAAGTGAAAAGACGATGCTTATAGGAATTGCTGTAATGAGCATACTTCATCTTATATCCATTGCTACAGGACATAAGTCTGTAAAAATGGTAGAAAAAATAGGAGTTATATTTATATTAATTTTAGGAGTATGGGAAACAGCAGTTGTTTTAAAACAGGTTCCTTTAAGTAAAATTATAGCTTGGAGACCTCCTTCTGGAAAAGTTATGGACATTGGTTCTGCTTTTGATGCTATGGCTGCTTTTAGTTTAGGATGGGTTCCTGCTATTGCAGATTTTACAAGATATAGTAAGAGTAAAAAAGCATCTACAGTAGCTCCTATAATTGGGGCAAATGTTGGATTATTTTGGTTTGCCTTTGTGGGCATAATTGGAGCAATTGGTACAGCAGTTACAACAGGAGTATATGATCCTAACAATTCTGATCCAAGCACTATAGTAAGCAAGCTTGGCCTTGGAGTTATAGCACTTTTAGTTATTATATTGACGAGTACTACAGCAAATGCAATAAATCTTATGGGAGCAGGAATTTCTGTTACAAATTTAAATAAAAAAATAAAATCCCAAACAGCTCTTTTTGCAGTTACAATACTTGCAGCTCTGTTAACTATTGTTCCAATTTATGCTTCTAGTTTTTTGGACTCCTTTGAAATGTTCCTTGATTATATAGGCATGGTATTTGGACCTATTTTTGGAATTATGATAACAGATTACTATTTGGTTAGAAAAAAACAGTATGCTGCAGAACAATTTGATGATGAAAAAGGTAAGTATTGGTATAAATCTGGATTTAACCTTGTTACTATTAGTGTATGGATAATTTCTGTCATTATATTTTTATTTATGAAGAATTTACCTATGTTTACCAAAACCATAGGAGCCATTTATCCTATAATTATAATTTCGGCAATTTTGTATTTTATAAGTAGTAAAATATTTTTAAAGAACAAATAATATAGGAAGGAAGCGCAACATGTTAATAAAAAATGTAAGACTTAGAAATAAAGATGGAATATATGATATTTTAATTGAAGATGGAGTTATAAAGGAGATTTCTAAAAATATAGCAAAAGAAGATAAAAACATAATTGAGGGGAATGGAAATTTAGCACTTCCACCTTTTGTTGAACCCCATGTTCACCTTGATACGACTCTCACTGCAGGAGAGCCAAAATGGAATATAAGTGGAACTCTTTTTGAAGGTATAGAAACCTGGGCACTTAGAAAAAAAATGCTTACAGAAGAAGATGTTATAAAAAGGGCTATAACTGCACTTAAATGGCAGATAGCAAATGGAATACAATATGTAAGAACGCATGTAGATGTTACAGATCCAGATCTTACAGCATTAAAAGCTTTAATTAAAGTAAGAGAAGCAATGAAAGAATTTGTAGATATACAGATAGTTGCTTTCCCACAGGAGGGTATAAATTCTTTTCCCTGCGGATTAAAACTTTTGGAGGAAGCATTGAAGCTTGGTGCAGATGTAGTAGGGGCTATTCCACATTTTGAATTTACAAGGGAATATGGAGTTGATTCTGTAAAAAAGGCAATAGAACTTGCAGTAAAGTATGATAAACTGGTTGATGTCCATTGTGATGAAATTGATGATGAGCAGTCTAGATTTGTGGAAGTAGTTGCAGCAGAGGCATATAAGTACGGAATAGGAGAAAAGGTTACGGCAAGTCATACTACTGCTATGCATTCTTATAATAATGCATATGCCTATAAACTCTTTAGGCTTTTAAAGATGTCAAATATAAACTTCATATCTAATCCTATAGTAAACACCCATCTTCAGGGAAGGTTTGATACTTATCCTAAGAGAAGGGGCATTACAAGAGTTAAAGAGATGATAGATGCAGACATTAATGTATGTTTTGGACACGACGACATATGTGATCCATGGTATCCAATGGGAACAGGTAATATGCTTCAGGTACTTCAAATGGGTATACACGTATGTCAGCTCATGGGCTATGATCAGATTGTAAATTCTATTGATCTCATAACAAAAAATAGTGCAAAGACAATGCATATTGAAGATGATTATGGAATAAAGAAAGGAAATACTGCTAATCTCATTATATTAAATGGAAAAGATGAATATGATGTTATAAGAAAACAATCAGAGGTGCTGTATTCCATAAGAAAGGGAAAAATACTCTCAAAAACTGAACCTAAAAAGACAGATATTTATATGGATGGGGAAGAGAGAATTACCTTTGATATAAATAAATAGTATTAGTTTTTTATGAGAGATATAGTATTTCAGAAATAAAAATAAACTCATACTCCGGATATTTTTACAACTAAAAGCTCGTTAAATATTTTGATAAGTCTAAGCAGAAAATTTATAAAAACCTAAGGACTTTTGAAAACTCGTGCCTCAAACAATTAAAAAGTCCTAAGTTTTTTTATAAATTTTCCACTAACACTTATATTCAAAATATTTAAATGTGCTTGCTTATTGTAAAAATATTTCTGCGTATAAGTTTATTTTTAAGTTAGAAACTCTTATGGATTTATAAAGTTATTTTCCTTTATTCCTATGATAAAATAAAGGTATATTTAGAAATGTAAAGGAGAAGTCTTAATGGAGTATGAAGGAATAGTATCTATATGGATGGCAAAATGTGAAGATATTAAAGATTTACAGCATTATCTTCAAGTAAATTATTCTAATTTTGGTGACTATTTAAATTCTAAGTTTGAAAAAAATTTTAACGTTGAGTGTTTTGATGAGGAACTAAAGGAAATAAACTTTATTGAAAGAGATTCGGATTTGTTTTCTGATATAATGAAAGATCAATCTTTTTCACAAAATATTATTTCAGATTATAGCAAAAAGTTTTCAGATAAACTGGATAGGAAGTATAACTCAATTATATTATTATATAACTTTAATTATGATGGTTCTGTAATAGAAGATCATGACAACAGTGTATATGTAAAATTTATTGGAAGTTTTAAATATAGAACATAGAAATATAAAGATGTTATTCATAAGAAAAAATTTCCACAATTACTTGATTTATTTAATGGATTGCTTGGATAGTATTTATGTTTTAGGTCATACTACATATATAACTTAAATATATAATATATATATTGAAAGGGGGATTTAATTATGGATGCACCAAAAATGGAAGTTAAATGTGGCGTTGATTGTTGTCACTATTGGAAAAATGACTGCTGTAATGCTAAGTCTTTGGAAGTTAACCCAATGCAAGGTAAAGACCCCGACACTAGTGATGATACTTGCTGTACAACATTCAAACCGTCTAAGTGAGAATTTTAGAAATAACTCCGGTTTAGGTTTAAACCGGAGTTATTTTTTTAGAGTTTTATCTATTAATGTGAAGAGATAAAGAATGCTGTATAGTCAGTTATATCCGTTAAGTGATAATTAAAGAAAAGATTAAATATTAAATTATATATAGGCATTTAGCTATGATAAATATAATATTATACAATTATACTTATGGTAGGCTATGTGATATTATGGAAACATAGTAAATATTAATATTTTATGTCGCTTATGGCGGCAAGATGGGGGTAAAAAATGATTATTAGTGCAAGAAATCAAATAACAGGGAAAATTGAATCTGTTAAGGAAGGTGCAGTAAATGCAATTGTTACTTTAAAAACAGATGGAGGTGCTGCTATTACTTCTACTATTTCAATGTCAGCTGTAAAGGATCTTGGACTTGCTCCAGGAAAAGAAGCAACTGCTGTAATTAAGGCTACAGAAGTAATGATTGGCATAGGAGATATGAAACTCAGTGCAAGAAATCAAATAGCAGGGAAAATTGAATCTATTAAGGAAGGTGTAGTAAACGCATCTGTTACTTTAAAGACTGATGATGGAAACACAATTACTTCTACCATTTCAATGGCTGCAGTGAAAGATCTTGGACTTGCACCTGGAGTTAAAGCAAAAGCTGTTATTAAAGCTACGTCTGTTATGATGGCTGTATAAATTATATAAAATTTTTGCAAGCTACATAAGATTGTTCCAAAAGTAAGTAAAAGTCCTTAGGAATTTCAAAGATACAAATGTGTGTTAGAAATTCTTAAGGACATGATATTTTATGGTTCATGGCATATCTTTATAAAATCTTTCATAGCACTTGTCAATAATTTATTCTTGTGATATACAATAGCTAGTTTCCTATTAAAATCCATATCCTTTATTTTCAGTTCTCTTAGAGAACCTGAGGTAATATGATCTTTGATTAGTTGAAAAGGCAGTACAGCAATTCCAATATTATTTTCGGATGCATTAATTAAGGCTGTGGTGCTTGTACTTTCCCAATAGGGATTAAAAAATAATCCAATTTCATTCATTCTTAATTCAAATAGATTCCTGACACCGGAGCCCTTCTCTCTTAGTAAGAGTCGTTCATTGACTATATCATATGCAGTTACTTCTTTTTTTGAAAATAGGTGATGCTTCGGATGGGCAACCACCACAATACGATCATTATAAAAAAAGTCTTCTACAAAATCAGATTTATTTTTAAATTCTTCAATAAGGGCAAGATCTAGTTCATTTTTTCTAAGCATTTCTGTGAGAATAGAGGACTTATTTACATTTACCATGATTTCTGAATTTGGATATAACTTATTAAACTTTTTTATATATTTATGTATTAAAACAACACCAACTGTATAGTTCGCTCCTATTATAAGTTTTTTTTGAAGAGAATTTTGCCTAAGGTCATTGCCTGCTTCATCAAAAAGCTTGATGATATGCTTAGCATATTGATATAATTTTTTTCCGGATGAAGTAATATATAATTTGCGAGATAAACGTTCAAAAAGGGTAACTTCATAATAATTTTCAAGTTCTTTAATGGCTTGGCTTATGGAAGGTTGTGTCATAAATAATTTATTTGCAGCAGAAGTCATATTTCCTTCCTCACATACAGTTATAAATATTTTTAAATGGCGTATCGTCATGCTAATTACTCCTATTTTTATATAGATATTTGTATAGTAGTATCCTTTTATATATTTATATTAACATAAAAATATATAAACAGCATTTCCGATACTAATGATGTATCAATAATAGGAAGAATATAAAAATATTGCGAAGCAATATTTTTAATTAATAGTTAATAATGAAGAATTAATAGTTAATGTGGATTTTTTTCGTTACACTACAAAAAATCTTTAATTAAATTTTTGAAGGCTTGCTTTGCTAAAGCAAAACATTATTAAGCACTGGCTTATATAAATTTAAAGATTTTTTGCGATAGCTAAAAATCATCCTTTACTATTAATTTTTCATTATTAATTCTTAACTTGCGAAGCTTTGCTTCGCAATATTTTTAAACTGCCAAAGTTGAGTTGTTAAGCTTATAAACTATAAACTGCCCATATAGTGCATTTGTTTTTCTATTGAAATTTTAGCTGGTTCTATTGGTACGCTATTTCTTATACTGTCTCCCATAGGGCATGTTTTTTCAACAAATTCAACAAGTTCTCTTACTTTATTTTCTGGGGAATCAGTTCTTATATTAACGTTAAATCTTATATCCTGATATCCAGATCTTGAGGTAGAAGGACCTGGAGAGGTATTTAAATCCATATCACCTTCAAGTTCTATTGATAAGTATTTTATATTTACTCCATATTTATCCGCGTAGGATGCTATAGACATTGCCTGACATCCTCCCAAAGTGCATAGTAAAAGTTGGGCAGGGTTCATACCTTTATTGGTGCCACCTGATTGTTTAGTCTTATCTAGCAATACTTTAAATCCACCAGAATGTGCTTCTACTGCTATTCCATCTTTTTTTTCAACTACAGCTTTTACAGTTGTAAGTGGCATTAAAATCACTCCCTTCAAATATAGTATTTCAAAATAAAATTAAATTATTATGGTGATTCTAATTTGAAGAAGTATTATACTAAAAAGTATAATTTACATAGAGGAAGTGGTATATTTGAAAATTGTAATATTAGATGGATATGTACTAAACCCAGGTGATTTAAGCTGGTCATCTTTAGAGGAGCTTGGAGATTTAACTGTCTATGACAAAACTGTATTTGATAATAGCAATGATGATCTTATAATTGAGAGGATTAAGGATGCAGAAATAGTATTTACAAATAAAACTCCAATATCTGAAAATGTATTTAAAAATTGTCCTAAATTAAAATATCTTGGAGTACTTGCAACAGGATATAACATTGTAGATATAAAGGCCTCAAAAAAATTTGGTGTTGTAGTGACAAATATTCCAAATTACAGCACAGATGCTGTAGCACAAATGGCAGTATCACTTTTGCTTGAACTCACAAATCATGTATCGATTCACAATAAGGCTGTAAAGGAGAGACAGTGGAATGAAATTGGAGAATGGTGTTTCTGGAAAAAGTCACTTATGGAATTAGGCAGTAAAACAGCAGGGATAATAGGATATGGAAAAATAGGGCAAGCAACTAGTAAGATAGTTCAGGCTATGGGAATGAAAGTGCTTGCATATAATAGACATAAAAATAAGGTACTTGAGAGTGAAAATGTAAAATATGCAGAGCTAAATGATGTATTTGAAAAATCAGATGTGATTTTCCTCCACTGTCCATTAACTGAAGAAACTAAGGGTATAATTAATAGTAAATCTATAGAACGTATGAAAGATGGAGTGATAATAGTAAATAATGCTAGAGGTTCTTTAATTGTAGAAGAAGATTTAGCTCATGCATTAAATAATGGAAAAGTATATGGTGCTGCACTGGATGTAACTTCTAGAGAGCCTATAGAAAAAGAAAGTCCTCTTTTAAAAGCAGAAAATTGCATAATTACTCCACATATTTCCTGGGCAGCAAAGGAAACAAGAGAGAGACTTCTAAATATTGCTGTGGAAAACTTAAAAAAGTTTTTAGAAGGAAATCCTATTAATGTAATCATACTTTAGGTGGATTGCATTTACAATAATATTATTTTAAGGAGGATGAACATGTCTAAGGTTGTAGAAAAATTTACTAAATATATAAAATTTGATACTAGATCAGACGAAGAAATGAATACGGTTCCTACTACTTCAGGACAGATGGTGCTAGCAAAAGAATTGGAAAAAGAGTTAAAAAAAATAGGAATGAGAGAGGTTTCAATAGATGAAAATGGATATGTAATGGCATCGTTACCGTCTAATCTTAATAAAGAAGTTCCTACTATAGGATTTATTGCACATATGGATACAAGCCCAGAAGTTTCAGGAATGAATGTAAATCCTAAATTTATCGAAAACTACGATGGTAAGGATATAGTTTTAAATGAGAAAAAAAATATTGTCCTTTCTCCAGAGGATTTTCCAGAATTAAAAGACTATGTTGGCAAAACACTTATTACTACAGATGGAACTACTCTTTTAGGTGCTGATGACAAAGCAGGAATTGCTGAGATTATTACTGCTTTAGAAACTTTAATAGAAAAT
The DNA here is from genome assembly GCF_001675165.1 of Clostridium ragsdalei P11. Classification (GTDB taxonomy): domain Bacteria; phylum Bacillota; class Clostridia; order Clostridiales; family Clostridiaceae; genus Clostridium_B; species Clostridium_B ragsdalei. The sequence continues at coordinate 84,811 of NZ_LROS01000079.1, read as the reverse complement.
CCAGAAATTAAGCATGGAAGCGTTAAAGTTGCATTTACACCAGATGAAGAAATTGGAAGAGGACCAGATCATTTTGATGTTGAAAAATTCAATGCAAATGCAGCTTATACTGTAGATGGAGGATCTCTTGGAGAATTGGAATACGAAAATTTTAATGCTGCAAGTGCAGAAGTAATTATTAATGGAAGAAATGTTCATCCGGGAAGTGCAAAAGGGATAATGATAAATTCAATGCTTATTGCTGGAGAATTTATGAGTATGCTTCCACAGAATGAAACTCCATCAACTACAGAAGGTTATGAAGGCTTTTATCATATAGTTGCACTTAACGGTGGAGTAGAGCAAACAAAGCTTGAATATATAATAAGAGACTTTGATGAGAAAAATTTTGAAAAAAGAAAAAAATTTATAACTGGTGCTGTAGAAAGCTTAAACAAGAAATATGGCAAAAGTATAGTTAAAATTGAAATAAAAGACCAATATAAAAATATGAAGGAAAAAATTGAGCCTGTAAAACATATAGTTGATATTGCTTTTGAAGCGATGAAATTGGTGGATGTGGTTCCAAAAGTTCAACCTATAAGAGGTGGTACAGATGGAGCTAGCTTATCTTTTAAGGGACTTCCTACGCCAAATATATTTACTGGAGGACATAATTTTCACGGTAAATTTGAGTACATACCCGTGTATTCTATGGAAAAAGCTGTAGAAGTAATACTTAAAATAGTTCAGTTATACGGGAAAATGTAATAAATAAATTAATAAAGATGAATGGATCATATGAAAAGAAAAGTAAAAAAGAATTACAATAATATCTTAATTTTCAAAATTTCATAGGGGTAAATAGTTAACCAGGGTGCATGGCCCTGGTTTTTTAAGGCATTTTCAAAGAAATAGCAAGTCAGTATGCTAGCCTATTTTTTATCATACTGCGTTGGCAGAACCCTTAGATAGGATTCACTATCTGCGGAACCTGCCTCCTTGTCTGATAAAAAATATCCGTCGCATCTTTGACTTGTTATTTTATTTCAAATGCCTAAGCATAGTTATTGGACTTGTTGGACTCAAAAGATTTTTTATTTTACTATAAGGCAATTCAATTTCAAAAATTCCATAGTAGTAAGGTGTGTATTCATAAACTTGATAATAAAGTACTAGTGAATTAGGAGTAAGGTAATACTTTTGATCTGGAGTTATACCTTTGTACTCATTTATCAGTGTAATGTTATTGTCCTTAATATATTGATTAGCAAGTTCATTTAAAAAACCTACGTAATAGATTTTAGGGTTAAATAAATCGCTGAAGTTGTAAATTTGTCCTGTATTAACATTTAGTGTTATGGAAGAATAAGCTGTAAATCCATGGGCAGCTTTGTTTACATAAGTATACATATTAAACAGTATACTTAAAAGACCGTTTTTATTTAACATTACGTCATAAGTACCTAAAATTTCATTAAAATCTATTTCTTCTGGAAATAGGACTTGAGATGTAAAAAGTTTACTTACTTCATTTATAATAGAAGTATTTATCTTATTCATTATTTGATCCTTATTTGGATTTGGTATAAATGGATAGCTTATACTAAATTTTTCAGGTGATATCTTTGCTGTATTTAAGATAACTCCACTACTTGACTCATTTCTAAAAAAGTATTTAGCAAATGGACAGATATTTTTTGAAATATTATGATTATGTGGCATTTGTACCCTCTCAATAATAGTTTTTATAGTATAATTTATTTATTAAGGGGTAAAAGTGTTCTTCTAGTTTTTTAATTAAAAAATAAAGAATAAAGAAGTACCCAAATTTGTACGATAAGTTTATAATAGGATAACTTCTAAAATAATTCCAATAAACGCTAATATATATATATTAAGTATGTTTTAAGGAAGTGATAATTTGGATGCATTTATAGCTAGGCAACCAATATTTAATAAAAAAGAAAGAGTTGTAGCTTATGAATTACTTTATAGGGATAGTTTTGAAAATTACTATAATGGTAATGATGAAGATAAAGCCACTTGTAATGTCATAGCAAACGTTTTTTCTCTCGTTGGAGTAGATAAAATTACATGGGGTAAAAAGGCGTTTATCAATTTCCCTAAAAATCTCATAACGGATGATATTATTCCAATGTTACCTAAGAATGTAGTAATTGAAATACTTGAAACTGTTGAGCCAACTCCAAGAGTAGTGCATGCATGCAGATATTTGAAAGAGTGTGGCTATACACTTGCACTTGATGATTTTATATTTGATAAAAAGTACATAGAATTATTGGATTTGACAGATATAGTTAAAGTGGATTTTAAGATGGCAAGATATGAAAAGAAGTTCATATTAAATAATACTAAAAACAATAATATTAAATTTTTAGCGGAAAAAGTTGAAACACAAGAAGACTATAATAAAGCAAAAAATTTAGGATATGACCTTTTTCAGGGATATTTTTTTAGTAAGCCAACTATAGTATCAGCTAAAGATATTCCAAAGGAAAAGTTAATATACGTAGAAATACTTTTTGAATTAAGCAAAAAAAATGTAGATATTATAAAATTGAAATCACTTATAATAAAAGATTTATCTATAATATATAAATTTTTAAAGCTCATAAATTCATCTATGTATGGGCTTAAAAGTAAAATTGTTTCACCACATCAAGCAATAACCTATCTTGGAGAAATAGAATCTCGCAAATGGCTTTATGTTATAGTTTTAGGAAGTATGGGATCTTATAAATCAAGTGAAATTGTAAGGGCATCTCTTGTAAGGGCTAAATTTTGTGAAAGAATTGGATCAAGGTTATACCCTGATAATTTGGAAAAGCAGTATAACTTTTTTATAGTAGGTATGCTTTCTATGCTTGATGTAATACTTGAAAGGAATATGGAAAGTCTGTTAGATGAACTATTTTTAGAGAAGGATGTAAGGGAAGCCCTAATTGGAAAAGGTAATAAATATAGGGAAGTTCTTGATTTAATAATTTCCTATGAAAGGGCTAGATGGGATAAATCTATAGAATTTTCAAAAAAGTTAAATATAGATATAAGCACAGTTGTAAAGGAATACATTTTTGCATTGAATTGGGCTAACATAATATGACATAATCGAGAGTTGAGAGTTGAGAGTTGAGAACTAGACTTTCACTTTCCTAAAATTATGTTGACAATGTAAACTTAGTGATGTAATATATATTCATAAGTTGACACTGGTAACATATTAAGGAGGTAATTTGAACCCATGAAAATATTAGTTATAAATGACAGTCAAAATGAGGACAAGTTTGGAAAGAAAATAAGAGAGAAAACTGTGAAAATGCTTAAGAGTGAAAAATTTGAATTTAAAGATTACAATTTAAATTTAGACGATTTGCACTATTGTATTGGTTGCTTTAATTGTTGGATTAAAACGCCGGGCATTTGTGTATTTGATGACCTGGGAAGAAATATATGTGAGGATTTTATAAAAAGTGACATCGTATTATATGTAGGTCCAATAAAATATGGATGTTACAGTCCTGTTATAAAAAGAGCACTGGATAGGCAAATACCTAATATACTTCCGTTTTTTGAAGAAGTAAATGGAGAAATGCATCATTCACCACGTTATGACAAGTATCCAGAACTAGTTACTTTAGGATATGGTGAAGATGTTTCTAGTGAAGAAGAAGAAACTTTTAGTTCTCTTGTTACAGCTAATGGAATAAATCTTCAAAAAAGTGGAGCAAAAGCTTATGTGTGCAAAAACGATGTTGATATAGATGAATATATAAGTGATTTTGAAAGCTATTTAAAAGGAAGAGAGGTTAGGTAAAGTGAAAAAGGTATGTTTTGTAAATGGAAGTCCTAGAGAAAGTGGAAGCACTTCAGCTTATTTCATAGGAGAAATACAGAAATTAATTAAAGATAATGATATAGAAACTCAATGTGTTTATGCAATTAAAGATTTAAAATCAGGTAAGATAGCTCAAAGTTTTGAGAAAATTGTAAACTCAGATAGCGTAATATTTGTTTTCCCACTTTATGTTGATAGCATACCATCTAATTTTCTTGATTTTTTATGGAAACTTGAAAGTTATATAAAAGAAAATGAGATTGATAAAAATAAACTTCCAGATTTATACGGTATTATCAATTGTGGATTTGTAGAAGGTGTTCAAAACAGAAATGCTGTAAATATAATTTATAACTTTTCGAAAAAGACAGGATTTGAATTCAAATTTGTAATAGGCATAGGCGGAGGCGAATTCATTAAGGGTACAAAAGATATAATACCAATTGAGAGTGAAGTAAAAAGAGACACCTATCTAGCACTTTGCAAACTTAAAGATAGTATAGAAAGTGGCAGAGAGGATGATGAAAAAGGAGTATTCGTAAGCCCTAAGGTGCCTAGATCACAATTCATACTTAACGGAAATAACGGATGGGTAAAAATGGTGAAAGAAAATAATATGACAAAAGAGGATCTTTTAAAAAAGGTATATTAAAAATGAATGAGATATTTCACTTAGAAAGTATTTTCTATTTTGAGATATCTCATTTTTCGTAATAAAATTTGTATATTAGACAGGTTCTATTATAATGTAATATGTGTACTTAAATTTAGCTATATGCTTTAGAAAGGTGAAAATTACAAAATGGAGAGTTTAATATACAGTTTAAATGCGACAGTACCTGTGTTTTTAGTTATTGTAGTAGGATATGCGTTAAAACAAATAGGAATGTTAAATGATAATTTCATAGAGGTAGCTAATAAATTTAACTTTAAAGTTACTTTACCAATATTATTATTAACTGATATTGGATCAACTAATATAATTAAAAATTTTGATGGAAAGTACATATTGTTTTGTGCAGTAGTTACGTCCATTTGCTTCTGGTCAATTTGGTTTTTTACTAAAAAATTTATGAAGAATTCTTCTATGACAGGGGCTTTTGTACAAGCATCTTTCCGAGGAAGTGCAGCTATACTAGGAATTGCTTTTGTTCAAAATATTTATGGAAATGCGGGGATGGCTCCTATGATGATTATAGGAGCTGTTCCACTTTATAATATATATTCTGTTATTGTACTTACTTTTGAAAGTGAAGATAGCAGAGGAGGAAATGATAGTATAAGAAAAGCATGTATCAATATTATAAAAAACCCCATTATCATAGGAATTTTGCTAGGAATGATAGTGTCACTATTAAATATTCATTTTCCTAAAATAATAGATAAAACACTTAAAAATTTTGCAGTTATGGCGTCTCCTTTGGCACTTGTAACTATTGGAGCTGGCTTTGAAGGAACAAAAGCCATTGCAAAAATAAAACCAACTTTAGCAGCTTCCTTTATAAAATTGGTAGCCCAAGCTGCTGTATTTTTGCCATTAGCAGCATATTTTGGATTTAGAGATCAAGAACTTGTTGCTCTAATTATCATGCTTGGTTCTCCAACTACAGTAAGCTGTTATATAATGGCAAAGAATATGAACAATGATGGTGTTTTGACTTCAAGCGTTGTTGTAGCCACTACTTTATTATCAGCTTTTACTCTAACGTTCTGGATTTTTGTATTAAAGAGCTTTAAATTTATCATATAATTTGTTTTTAAGTGGACTGGTGGAGGATATAACCTCCACCAAATTGATAACCTAATCTTCAAATTTAAATAATTCTTCCACAGAAGTATTGAATACTTTTGCGATGTCCATTGCCAATTTAAGTGATGGATTATATCTACCATTTTCAAGGTGAACAATGGTTTCTCTTCTTACCCCTATTAATTCTGCTAATTCACTTTGTTTCATATTCATTTTTTCTCTATATTCCTTTACTTTTGTTTTAAGAGTTGGCATATTATATACCCCGCATATCAATTACACAGAAAATAATTGCCCGCAGGATAGTTAATGCTACTATACCTATAGCAATCAAGTAGCCTGTCATTACGCCACTTGGGGTTATAAATGCTGATGGAAGTAAAATACCGGCCATAAATAGATAAGAAAGTTTTAGACAAATAGAATCTGTTTTATTAAGGGTTTCTTTTGCAAATTCATCAAAGATCTCTGAGTTTCCTTTGAGTAGTGCTAAAAATACAAGTGTGAGTCCTAGTAATAAATATTCTATTAGTGTATGAATGGGTTTGAAAGTGAGACTTACACTCATCCAATAATACATGAGAAATAATAAAGCCGGGATTATTTTAGCACTAATCCAAATTCTTAAACTAATCTTTTTATCTTTCATAATATAATCTCCTTCATGTGATATATTTGTAACTTATGTTATAAATATATCACATGAAATTTTTAAAATCAAGTAAAAAGTGAATTATTTATAAACAGAGTTCTACGCATCAGATGGAGTTTTGACTCCACCTGATGCGTAGAAATCGTTATCCAGGGACGTAGCTGCTCTTTACTCCCACTTGGATATTCCATAAGGCTTGAACCAGCTTACCAATTAGTTACCAAAGTTATGTGCAATGTATAGCTTGGAGAAGTGGGAGTATTAGAGCAGGTAGTCATCGGATAACTTTATTAAATATTAAAAAGCCAATGCTTAATTAAGCATTGGCTTTGAATTTTATATTTATATCCAAAATATCGGTGCTTTAATTTTGACACCTATCTCTCGATAGGTGGGTGTTCTCACAGATGTATCTATCGCTCTTAATGCCTTAAAAGGACTCATAAAAAAGTACATATTCTCATCTAAATTTGAACTCCCGATGTTTAAATGTAGGTTCAAAATAAAAGCTTAACGTGTATTTCAGAAGTTGTACACTATAAAATTCATAATAAAAAGAAAAATTATCAACTAGGAATGTAGTCGTTTTCCTTTTGTGAGATTATAATAACATATTTAAGATGTCATTGCAAGTAGATAATATATGGTAGATTAAGGAATCGATAGAGATATATTTTTAGCACAATAAATTTGCGCAACTATTTTTTCATTTGTAAGTAAAGTTCAAGTTTGATGAAGTTCAGTTTACAAGAAGTGGTTAGTATAGTAATATAATATTATTTAAAAAAGGGGGCTAAGTATATGAAATATTATGTTGTTGATGCTTTTACAGATGAAGTATTTAAGGGGAATCCGGCAGGGGTATGTGTATTAGATAAGTGGCTGCAGGAGGATGTAATGCAAAAAATTGCAGAAGAGAACAATTTGTCAGAAACAGCTTTTGTAGTTAAAGGTAAAAATAAAAATGAGTATGAACTAAGGTGGTTTACGCCAAAGGCAGAAATAGACTTATGCGGACATGCTACACTGGGGACTTCCTATGTTGTTTCCAATTATGTAGATGTTGGAACAGATAAAATGATATTTCATACTTTAAGTGGAATACTTGAAGTCAATCATAAAAGTGATTTATATGAAATGGATTTTCCTACAAGAGAACCTAAAAAAATTCAAATACCAGAAACAATTTCGGATATCATTGGGGTGGAACCTATAGAAACATATTTATCAAGGGATTTATTTGTAGTAGTTGAAACAGAAGAGCAGGTTAAAAATTTAGATCCTGATTTTTCTAAAATGTTAGAATTAGAAGATGGCTCAGGAATTATCGTAACTGCAAAGGGCAGTTATGTGGATTTTGTATCTCGCTGTTTTTATCCAAAGCTTGGTGTAAATGAAGATCCTGTAACAGGCTCTGCACACAGTAATTTAATACCTTTTTGGTCAAAAAAATTGAATAAAGATAAGATGATAGCAAAACAGCTGTCAAAACGCGGTGGAACATTATATTGTGAACTTTGTGGTGATAGGGTTAAAATAAGTGGAAGAGCTTCACTATATATGGTGGGAAATATTAATATATAGTTATGAGGAGATAAATGATGAAAAATGCAAAGATAAAAATTGTAGCTGCAATGCTCATATTCGGCAGTGTTGGGCTGTTTGTCAAAAATATAGACTTGTCTTCTAGCATGATTGCATTGGTAAGGGGAATAATAGGAAGTATATTTTTATTTACAGCAAGTTACATAACAAGACAAAAGACATCGTGGAAAGCCATCAAATCTAATTTGATTCCATTAATAATATCTGGAGCTGCAATAGGTGTGAATTGGATTTTTTTATTTCAAGCATATAAGTATACTACCGTATCAAAAGCTACTTTGTGTTATTATTTTGCTCCTGTAATTGTCATGTTCTTATCGCCATTTATATTGAAGGAAAAATTAAATGCAGTTAAGATTATGTGTATTATAGGTGCTATGGCAGGTATGTTTTTAATAGTAGGAGCTGGAAGTAGTGCGGCAGAAAACAATCAATTGCTAGGTATTATATATGGTCTTGCAGCAGCAGCTCTCTATGCTAGTGTGATTATAATAAATAAGTTTATAAAAAATTTATCAGGTATGGAAAGCGGTATGATACAACTTACTGCAGCTGCAGTAGTTCTACTGCCTTATGTACTTGTTACGGAAAAAGTGTCACTTTCACAGTTAGGTTTTAAGTCCATTGTACTTCTTTTGATTGTGGGAATAATACATACGGGAATAGCTTATCTTTTGTATTTTTCTGCCATACTAAAACTTAAAGGGCAGACAATAGCAATATTCAGCTATATTGATCCCATATCGGCAATAGTTATGTCCAGTATATTTTTAGGAGAAAGAATGACATTTATACAGGTACTAGGTGGCATTCTCATATTGGGGACAACTTTTATCAATGAGTTATCAGGAAAAAAATCAGATGAAAAGGAATATATGTTAGATTAAAAGGATAATTTTATGATATTAAGTGTAAGTAGAAGAACGGATATACCGGCTTTTTATAGTGATTGGTTTTTCAATAGAATAAAGGAAGGATTTGTATTAGTAAAAAATCCATTTAACTCAAATCAGGTAAGTAAAGTTGAATTGAGTACTAAAGTCATAGATTGTATAGTATTTTGGACCAAAAATCCTAAGAAAATGATGAAGAGATTGGAGGAAATTAAAGAATACAACTATTGTTTTCAATTCACTTTAAATTCATATGATAAGACATTGGAGACAAACATTCCAGAGAAAAAGTATTTGATAAATACATTTATAGAATTATCAAAACGAATTGGTAAGGATAGAGTTATATGGAGGTATGATCCCATAATATTAACTGATAAGTTTACAAAGAATTACCATTATAAGTGGTTTGAGTATCTTGCAAAAAGATTGTGCCCATATACAAATAAGTGTGTTATCAGCTTTTTAGATTTATACAGGAAAACTGAGCGCAATTTAAAAGAAATAAACATTTTACCAATAGATAAGGATGATATGTTTGAGTTAGCAGGGAAGTTTTCAAAGATAGCTTCTAAGTATAATGTGACTATTGAAACTTGTTCGGAAGAAGTAGATCTATCAAAATTTAATATTAAGCATGGTAAATGTATAGATAGTAGGTTGATTTCTAAGATAGCCAAGGAAAAGATGTCTATAGATAAAGATCCAAACCAGAGGAAAGTTTGTGGATGTGTAAAGAGCATTGATATAGGAGCTTATAATACATGTAATCATGGTTGTTTATACTGCTATGCAAATTTCAATAGGAATGCTGTTGAAAAGAATTTATTGAAGCATAATAAAAAGTTCCCTCTGCTGATTGGCGAATTATGTGGAGATGAAAAGATTGTAGATAGAAAGATGAAGTCATATAGAGATAGTCAGTTATCTTTTTTATAGAAAATGGGATTATGATATAATTGTATTGATGTAAATTGATACAATTATTTTTATTTACATATGAAGAGGAGAAATGTAATGTAATCTAAATAAACATCTACTTTATGGTATAATTTCACTGTATAAGGACGATAATTTGAGCGGAGGAATAAAAAGTGAATGAAAAAATACTTTTAGTAGATGATGAAAAGAGCATTTTAGATGTGCTGACCTATGCACTAAAAAGAGAAGGGTATTTAGTAGAAAGAGCTTATGATGGAGAGGAAGCACTTCATAAAGTAGATATTTTTAATCCGCATATAGTAATTTTGGATTTAATGCTCCCTGTAATAAACGGATACGATGTTTGTAAAAAATTAGAAAGCAAAAATATAGGGATCATCATGCTTACAGCAAAAGAAGATATTGTGGACAAGATACTTGGCCTTGAATTTGGAGCAGATGATTATATGACGAAACCCTTTGACATAAGAGAACTTCTTGCAAGAATCAAGTCACTTGTAAGAAGACTTAATAAAACTATTGATGAAAAAAAGGATATCGGTGTCATAAAAATAAGTGATCTTATTATTAATAAAAAAAAGAGAACTGTAAGTATAAAAAATGTTTTGCTAGAGCTTACACCTATGGAATTTGATCTGCTATATTTACTCCTTTCAAATCCAGGCATAGTATACTCCAGGGAACAGCTTTTAAATATAATATGGAATATGGATTATGTTGGAGGAACACGAACTGTAGATACACACATCCAAAGGATAAGAAAAAAGTTAGGTCATAGTTATCAAGATTTAGTACAAACTGTCTATGGTATTGGATATAAAGGGGTTGATGAGTTATTTGAAGGTGGGAATTAAATTCAAGCTCATATCTTTTACAGCTTCACTTTTATTGATTGTAATATCATTTTTGAGCTTCTTGGTACTTAATGGAATAAAAAGTTATCAAAATAAGGAAACACAGGCCATTTTATTTAAGCAAAAGGATATATTTGAAGAATACTTTAGTGAACGCATGAGTTTGAATAAAAACACTAATTATGATGATAGCTTAGCTAGAGGTAGTATTTTTAATAAAGCATGGCTGAGAACTATACCTGCAAATATATATAATACAAAAGGTGAACTCCTTTCAGGGTTTAAGACAGATGCAAAGCTAAATGAAAATGATGAGAAAAAGATTATGATAGACTATGCAATTAAAGGCAAAGTATCTTATAGAGAAATTAATGATGTGATATATTTTTATTCACCCATTAAATATAAGGGAAATACAGCAGCAATTTTAGAATTGGAATATTCAATTAGAGAAAATAAATTATTTTATAGTGATATAGAAAAATTGTTTTATGGTATAGGTTTTTTGGCTTTAGTCCTTGGTATATTTGTAGGAATCCTTTATTTTTCCAGGCTAACTAGAGATATATATGAAATGAAAGATTCAGTAGAAAGCATTCAAAAGGGTGAATTTAGTAAAGTACATAAGGTAAATCGAAATGATGAATTGGGAGAATTGAGCAGTGGTCTTATATTTATGAGTAATACTATAGAACAAAATATTGAGGAACTTGAAGTTGAAAGGGATTATTTAAGTAGGGCCGTAGATAAATTAAAAAAAATGGACAAGCAACAAAAAGAGTTTATAGGAAATGTAACTCATGAATTCAAGACTCCAATTACCAGTATAAAGGCCTATGCAGATGTGATTGGAATGTACACGGATGATTTAAAATTAATTGAAGAAGGTACTTTAAGTATATCAAAAGAATGTGATAGGCTTTCGAGCATGGTAGATAATATATTGAGCCTATCTGCTCTTGAAAAATATGATTTTGAAATAGAAAAAAATGAAGTTAATTTTAAAAAAGTATTGGATGAAATATGTAAAACAATGATGGCAAAAGTCAAGAAAAATAGTTTGATTTTAAAATATGATGCAGAGGATATTGTTGTTACCTTGGATGAAGATAGTTTAAAGCACATTTTAATTAATTTAATTGATAATGCTATAAAATACAATAGACCAGGTGGAAGTATATATATTCAGTGTTATAAAAATGATAAAGACAAGATAATTATAAGTGTTAAAGATACTGGTATAGGTATGAGGGCAGAAGTAATTCCTAAAATTTTTGAACCTTTTTATAGAGCTGACAAACACAGGAGCCGTGAAACGGGAGGAGCTGGACTTGGACTAGCTTTAGTTAAAAAGCTAGTTGAAAAACAAGGGGGAACCATAAAGGTAAATTCTAAATTAAACGAAGGTACTATTTTTTGTGTTGAATTTTCCACATAAAGTTTACAAGATTGTGACATCTATTTATAACTTTGTGAATAAGTTTTGATAACATTAATTTATCCGATGACTACCTGCTCTAATACTCCCACTTCTCCAAGTGGAAGTAAAGAGCAGCTACGTCCCTGGATAACGATTTCTAAGCATCAGGTGGAGTCAAAACTTCATCTGATGCCAAGGACTCTGTTTATTAAGAAAAAGGGGGAAAGTTCAATGTTGAGTAAAAAGGTTTTATCTCTGATTTTGGCTGTAGGAGTTATAGGAGGTGTAAGTGCAGTTCAATTAAATCATCATGTAATTGCTAAATCTAAACAGGACATAAAAGTAACAGCATATAAACCTTCTGCTAAAGTCAATGAAAACGGATACCAGATTGATAAATATGAAAATATTGAAAGTACTGCATGGCTTAATGAAAATGAAGTGCTGACTTTAACTAGAAAAAGTCAATTTAAAAATCCCGATTCAACTAGAATTATAAGGTATTGCAGTATTTATAATTTAAATACAAAAAGCTCTAAAGATTTTAAGAATGTAAATATAGATGAATTTTTAGGGGTATCATCAGATAAGAAATATGTTCTTTATGCAGAAGCAAGGAATATTCCAAAAGTTGAAAGCCAGGAGTGGAAAGATGCTCTTGCTTCAGGAGATTTACTCCATAAAAATGTAAAATTATTAAATTTGTCTACAGGTCAAATTACGGACGTAAATACGGAAAAGCTAAACAGCGATGCTCAGTTTATATGGATAAGTAAGAATAAAATTTTAGCAAATTATTTTAATCATTGGGCAATAATTGATACAACTGGAAAAGTATATGCTGATGGAAGTTATAATGCTGGAGAACAGGATAGTGCATGGATATCCGGTGTAGATGATATTAAAGATTTAGGAAGTAGTGTAGAAGGTAAGTTTTATTATACTCAAGATAAGAATGGAAAAGAAGGAGTAAAAGTATGCTCCATGGACGTGAAGACTAAAGAGATAAAAGATATTTATGCCAATAAATATTCCTTGCATGCAGATAAAAAGGGAAAGACAATTATAATGGACAACTATAATAACAATGGTAAGCCAGTTAATGGTGGGGCAGTTAATGGAATGGTTTATGTGAATAGAACTTTTGGAGCATTTGTTATGAATGAATCAGGAAAGGTACTTCAAGATGTTAAACTTCCTAAAGGTAGAATAAGCTCTGGATCACCTAATTCTGACTATATATTATCACCTGATGGAAGTAAAGCTGCTTATGTGGAGAGCAATAATGAAATTAGTCGTCAGGTAGGTTCGGATAATAAGGATCTTGATATATCCATTAAGGTTATAGATATTAAAACAGGTGATATAAAGGAAATAGTAAAAGCAGCTAGCTTAAAGGATAAAAATCAGGGAAATAATTATATTACAATTAAAATTAAAGATAAAGATGGCAAAATTAAAGAAAAGAAGATCGCAAGAGTGCCTTGTATTTCGAACATTTGTTGGGATAGTACAAGTACTGCACTGTCATTTACTTATGGAAGTTCTTCAGATCCGTTTAATAAAGATAACATAAATACTTATATAGTTACTTTTGATAAATAACCTCTTTATAAATTATAAATTAACTTTTGCACATATAAAATTTTGATTTAATATATAAACTTTGCGAAGCAAAGTTTTTAAGAGGACAGAGGACAATTGATAGAGGACAGTGAAGGAGGATTTTTCTCCGTTACACTACGAAAAATCTTTAATTTAAAAGAAACTCATGTTTTTTTGTTCCTAAAAAGTACTTTCTGAACAAGCAATTATCTGAAAATCACAGATTTTAAAGCCTGCTTAAGCTTGTTTTGCATTAGCAAAACAAGCTTAAAAATAAATTAGTTTTCTGACGTAAGGAGGAAAACTCACCTTCATTGTCCTCTGTCCTCTGTCAATTGTCCTCTTGAAAAAGTTGCTTCGCAATTTTTTTAAACTGCGAAAATTGGGCTATAATCGTGGATCTATACAATTTGTTTAAAATTATCTTTAGTAACTCCACATATTGGACAAGTCCAATCATTTGGTATGTTTTCAAATGGAGTACCAGCTGGAATTCCTGAGTCAGGATCTCCAACAGCTGGATCGTAAATGTATCCACATACTGTACATTCATACTTTCCTGTATTTTCCGAAGTTTCATTTTTGTTTTGTTGGATATTTGTTTCAACCTTAAGTGATTTCCCACGTTTTATATCCTGATAATATTTATAGGTAATTTGTTCTACATCGTTGAGTAGTTCTGCATTTAGTACTTTACAGATAAATATTGTATGAGTTAAAACATCAATTTCTTTTTCAACTTTTAACTCAAAATAGGATGATGTGTTGTCTAATATTATAGGGACACCACTTTCAATTGTTTTAAATGATACTCCTTCAAATTTATCAATGTCTCTTCCTGATTTAAATCCAAATTTACCTATGAATTCAATAGGAGTTTCTATAGATAGGGCAGATACACCTATCAATTTACTTCTTTGTATATAATCATGGGTAAGATTTTTCTTGTTTATGCTCACTGCAAGAATAGCAGGATTTGATGTTATTTGAAAAACTGTATTTGCAATTTGAGCATTTTTTCTTCCCTCCGAAATAGAGCTTACAAGGTATAATCCATAGCTTAATTTGTAAAAAGCCTTATTATCAATCATAAATTTATATACTTACATGTATGATTATGTAAGTAATCCCCCTCCCTTATATATTCAAAAAATTATTAGTTGGCATTTTCATTTACTGGTGGTACAAAAGTTCTTGATTGAAGTTCTGTATCTAGCATATAAAGTGCTGCAGAATTATCACTTATTTTATCCAACTTTTTAACTATCTTACTAAAAGTATCTTCTTCTTCAATTTGTTCATCTATAAACCACTTGAGTAAACTTGCTGTGGCATGTTCTTTTTCTTCGGTAGCAAGATCCATCAAATTATAAATTCTTGCAGTAACTTTTTTTTCATGCGCTAGTGCTTTGTTGAAAACATCATTTATTGAATCATAATTGTTATCAGGTGAATCTATAGATCCAATGAGTATTCGGGCATTTGTTCTTTTTAAAAAATCGTAAAATTTTGATATATGGTAGTTTTCTTCTTCAATTTGTACTTTAAAGAAGTTTGAAAATCCATCCAGATCTAATGAATCACAGTAAGCTTGCATGGAAAAGTATATATTTGCCGAGTACATTTCATAGTTTATCTGATCATTTATAGCTTTTATAAGTTTATCACTTAACATAGTATAAGTTTCCTTCCTTCTATAGTTTAAATTAAATCATAATTTAGTATAAATTATATAAAATAAAATTATACAATTTTCCTTGAGATCTCAAAAGTTAGCATTGTGAAGATATTAGATATTAAAATAAAATTATTATTATTTAATATATAATGTTAGAATATCACATTTAATATAAATTTTCAATATTTATATTAAATGTGATATTTTTTATATGTATTAACATTTTAAATATTATGTAAATTAAAATTAATGTAAACAATAAATTTTTGACAATTATACATAATAAATTCTTTTACTGCCATACTAAATTTGTAATTAGTCTAAGAATTTTCTAACACAACCTTAGTACAATATTAAAAATTTAAATAGACTGATAGTAATTTATTATAAAATCAACTACATATGGAGATTTTATTAGTGAGTTATTATGATAAATTTAAGAATAATAAAATTTGGGAGGTACACGTTATATGAATGGTACAGTAAAATGGTTTAATGGAGAAAAGGGATTTGGATTCATTACAGGAGAAGATGGAAAAGATGTTTTTGCACATTTTTCTCAAATAAATTCAAATGGTTACAAGTCGCTGGATGAAGGTCAGAAAGTTTCTTATGATGTAGTTGAAGGACCAAAAGGACTTCAAGCAGAGAATATTACTACTATTTAGTTAATGAAATTTACCCCTTAAATAATCATCTTATTTGAGGGGCTTTTAGTTATCTAAAAATTTGTGATGCCTATTATTTTATTATTGATTTCTTTTAGAAAATTCATTAATTAAACTTCTTGCAATAGTGAATTTTTTAGGTATGTTAGGAAAGTTATCTTTTGTAAACCAATCAGCTTGTTTTATTTCACTTCCATCAACTTTTATTTGGCCAGATTCGTATTCTGCAAAAAATCCTATCATTAAGGAATTTGGAAATGGCCATGGAGAGCTCCTGTAATATTCAATATTTTTCACTTTTATACCAATTTCTTCAAAAATCTCTCTTTTTACAGCACTATTTAAGTCTTCTCCAGCTTCCACAAAACCGGCAATTAAGCCGTACATATTGTCTTTAAATCCATTGTTATGTGCAAGAAGTATCTTATCATCCTTAGTGACTGCAACTATTATGGCCGGACAAATTACAGGATACATTATGTGATTACAGTTTGGACAAATTTTAGCCATTTCATCTTTTTTATTTTCCGTTTTAGAGCCACATTTGCCACAGAACCTATGGGTCTTATCCCAATTCAGTATTTGACTAGCCCGTCCTGATATTAAAAAAGATTGTTCATCAAGTAGAGAACCAAGGTCGTACAAGTCCATTAAGTTGAAATTAATTGGTAAATTCAATTCAGAAGTTGATTCAATTGCAAAGCAAGATTTTTCTCCAATCTTTCCTAAAAAAAATTCAGTTTCATACTCAATATTTAGAAATTTAATATTGTCAAAAGTGGGAATAACTAAAGTAGTTCCATCTTTTTTTACCAACAGCTTTCCATTAGAAAACACACAGCATAAGTCATTGGATTTGCTCTTCTTAGAGGTATCAGATAATATTTTTAAATTATTATTCATGTGAAGTAAGTCCTTTCATACTATTTATATAATAAGCAATTATTTTTTATTATACCACCTAATTTCACACATATGGTGATTACTTACCTTTCTTATTTTTAATTTTTAAAGCATAATCCTAGTTGAAAATAATTACACTAATTCATGTAATTAAAAATTCAGGAGGAAAAACATGCTTATTCAAGTAGAAAATTTAAAGAAAAGCTATAAAACCGGAGAAGTTATTACAAATGTCTTAAATAGAGTTGAAATGAACCTGGATGAAGGTGAGATTGGAGTGATTTTAGGACCATCAGGATCTGGAAAATCAACACTCCTTAATATGATAGGTGGAATAGACAGGTGCGATTCTGGGAAAATAGTAGTAAATAAAATTGAAGTCACAAAGCTAAATGAAGATGAACTTACGGATTATAGAAGAAATTATATAGGATTCATATTTCAGTTTTACAACTTGATACAAAACTTAACTGTTCTTGAAAATGTAGAAGTGGTTTCAAATATAAGTAAGACACCTTTAAAGACAGATGAAATATTAAAAGCAGTAGGGATGTTTGATAAAAGATATAGATTTCCAAGAGAGTTGAGTGGAGGAGAGCAGCAGAGGGTTTCAATTGCAAGGGCAGTAGTTAAAAACCCAAAGCTTCTTTTATGTGACGAACCAACTGGAGCGTTAGATTTTTCAACGTCTAGGGAAATATTGAAACTTTTACAGAAAGTAAATGAAGACTTTAAAACAACCATACTTATGATAACTCATAATACAGCAATAAGTCATATGGCCCACAGAATTTACAAAGTTAGAAATGGAAAAATTACAGATAAAATTTTAAATGACAGAATTGTCCCTGCAGAAAGGATTGAGTGGTAGTGGTTATAAATAAGAAAATTGAGAGAACTATAATGGAAAATAAATCACAGTATTTTGGATCCCTAGCTCTTATCATAATAAGCTGTTTGCTTTTTACCATGTTCAATCAACTTAAAAGCAATATGAACAAAATAACTTCTTCATTTGAGGAAAATTACAATCTTGAGGATGCAAGCTTTGTAACAGAAAAAAAGATTTTAGATGTAAAAAGTTTGGAATCAAAATTCAATATGGTATTAGAAGAAAGCACGTCAGTTGATTATGAAGTTTCTAGTGGTAAGATTTTACGAATATTAACTTATAATACAAAAGTAAATATACCTGCTGTAACTGAGGGAAAATTACCTGATAAAGGAGAGATACTTATAGATCCTGCATATGCAAGAGCAAATAAATTAAAAATTGGCGATCATATTACTTTGTATAAAAATATTTTTGAAATATCGGGCTTCATGTCGCTTCCAAATTATATATATCCTTTGAAATCTGAAAATGATTTGCTTAGCGATCCAAATAGTTTTGAAATAGCGGTTATTGGAAAAGACGATTTTGATAAAATAAATATGGGAAGCAGGTCTTACTCAATAAGATTTAAAGGCAGTAGAAATAATTTAAATTTTAGAATGTCCAATGTTAAAGATTATTTAAATTGCAATACTAGGGGGAATATTAGGTACAATTTTGGGTGGTTTTGCCCTAAAGCCCATGTTAAATTTAATGATTACTTACTTTAATATGCCTATAGAAAGCATAGAGTTTAATTTAAAATATATTTTCATAAGTATTATACTGCCAGTGATTTTCCTTGGAGTTAGTGGATATTTTGTTATAAATAAGGCACTTAAATATTCACCCTTACAGCTTATGAGAGGAGGAGATCAAAAGTCAAAAGTCAGCTTTATTGAAAGAAACTTAAAACTTGATAGATTCAAATTTTCAACTAAATTTAAAATAAGAGAACAGCTTAGAAATACTGGAAGAAGTGCATTCCTATTACTTGGAATTATTTTTGCAACTATGCTGCTGCTTTTAGGGTTTGCACAAAAGAGCTCTTTTGATTTTTTAATAAATAAAAGCTTTGGCGAAGCTTTTAGCTACAGATACTATTATGTATTTAACTCTCTACAAATAGAGAAACCTGCAATTGGAGAAGCTTTTTTAGAAATTCCATTTGTAGTTAAAGAAGATAATAATACAAATTTAACTATATACGGAATAAATCCTAATTCCAAATATGTGTTATTAAAGAATAGGTCAGGTGAAAAACTCAATTATAAAAGAGTTATAATAACAAGGCCGTTAGCTGAAAGATTAAAAATTAGAAGTGGTGATACAATTGATATTATAAATAAACTGAATTCAAAATCATATAAAATAACTATTGATAACATAGCTGAAACTTATGCGGGAGAATATATATTTATGCCTATTTCACATCTCAATAATATGCTTAAATATCCTTCTAATAGCTATATTGGACTTTGGAATATTAATAAAATAGATATTTCTCAATCTAAATTACTTAGTAGTGGAACAGTTGATGATCTTAAAAATGCATTTAATTCAATGACACAACCACTTCAATACTCTGTTGCAATTGTATCAATTGTATCATTTTTGATTGGACTTATTGTAGTATATGTTGTAACTTCTTTAATCATAGATGAAAATAGAAAAAGTATATCTCTGATGAAAGTTTTGGGATATAGAAAGAAGGAAATTTACTCACTCATTTTGAATAGCTCTTTTTTCATAGTAGTTCTTGGATATATTTTAGGAATACCTTTGCTTTTGATATCTCTTGAGGCTATGTTTAAATCTTTGACAAAGAGTATGAATTTTGAATTTCCTATTGTTATAGACTATCCTTATATCATTTTAGGATTTATTATACTATGGTTTACTTATGAAATTTCAAAGATGTTAAATAAAAGAAAAATAAATAGAATTAGGATGGAGGAAGCTTTAAAGTCGGAAATGGAGTAAAATATTTTGCAGAATTTTATAAATTTTTCATAATAAGTTATACTATAATAATGGTAATTGGAAATATTAAAAAGGGAGTGATTTTTTATGCAAGGTAAGATTTTAGTTGTGTACTACTCACTTGAGGGAAACACAAGACTTATAGCTGAAACTATTTCAAAGGAGATATCTGGTGACATTTTAGAAATAAAGCCTAAAAAAAGTATAGATCCACATAGTAAAATGAGATACTTCATAGGTGGAAAGCAGGCCATGACTAAGGAAAAGCCAGAGATTTTACCTTATGATATAAATCCTGAGGATTATGATGTCCTATTTATTGGAACTCCAGTTTGGGCATGGACTTTTTCACCTGCTATAAGGAGCTTTTTTGCCAATACAAATTTAAAAGGTAAGAAGATAGCTCTATTTAGTTGCAATGGTGGAGGAAATGGAAAAACTTTTGAAAATATGAAAGAGCAGCTTGAAGGTAACGAATTCCTAGGGGAAATTGAATTTAAAGATCCTCTTAAAAATGATACTGAAAAAAATATAAATAGAGCTAAAAAGTGGTGTAATAGTATTTGCAAATAGTAAATTAGTATATTTAGCATAAATAACTTGCGTTATATAATAAACTGTGTTATTCTTAACAAGAACTTAAATTAATAGTTAATAATTAAACACAAATATATTTCAATTAGTACTTAACGACATAGTACGTTGATATGGGAATTTTATTAGTGAGTTATTGCGATGAATTTAAGAATAATAAAATTTCGGAGGTACACATCATATGAATGGTACAGTAAAATGGTTTAATGGAGAAAAAGGATTTGGATTTATTACAGGAGAAGACGGAAAAGATATTTTTGCACATTTTTCTCAAATAAATTCAGATGGATATAAAACACTTGAAGAAGGTCAAAAAGTTTCTTATGACGAAGGTCAAGGACAAAAGGGACCTCAAGCAGAAAATATTACTGTTCTCTAATTAATGAATTTTACCCCTTGAATAGTTATTCTATTTGAGGGGTTTTTAGTTGTCTACGATTAGATTTTACAATAAAATAGAAGTGTTAATTAACATAAAAAAGACAGTTAGTTTTATTGAATTTAATAATATAAAATTGGCAGTTACTTATAAGGGAGAAAAATGTTGTTTCAAAAATTAAATATTATTGACCCTATTTTAAAAGCTCTAAAAGATGAAGGATATGTTAACCCTACCCCTATACAGGAACAATCTATTCCAGTTATACTTGAAGGAAATGATTTTGAGGGATGTGCCCAGACGGGTACAGGGAAGACAGCAGCTTTTGCTATACCAATATTGCAGCTTATTTATAGTAAACAAGGAGCTCAAAATGGGTCCTCAGATATTCAAGCATTAGTATTAGCTCCAACGAGAGAATTAGCTATTCAGATTGGAGAAAACTTTACTTCCTATGGAAAATACACCAAGATAAAGAACACTGTTATTTTTGGTGGAGTTTCACAAAAACCTCAGACAGATGCATTAATGGCAGGAGTAGATATTTTAATTGCCACACCAGGTAGACTACTAGATCTAGTACAACAAAAATATGCAAATCTACAGCATATAAAGTTTCTTGTACTTGATGAGGCAGATCGAATGCTTGATATGGGAATGGGGCAGGATGTAAAAAGAATCATAGCAAAACTTCCTAAGGACAGGCAGACCATGGTGTTTTCTGCTACTATGCCTCAGAAAATTTTAAAGCTAATAGATTCTATTCTTATAAAACCAGTAAAAGTAGAAGTGACTCCTGTTTCATCTACTATTGATACTATTAACCAGGCAGTGTATTTTGTTCAAAAAAGAAATAAGAAATCTTTGCTTATTCACCTGTTAAAGGATGAATCTTTTGAATCCGTTCTTGTATTTTCTAGAACAAAACATGGTGCAAATAAAATAACTGGAGATCTTGTTAAAGCGGGTATAGAGGCTCAAGCTATTCATGGAAACAAGTCACAGAATGCAAGACAACTTGCTTTAAGTAATTTTAAGGAAAAGAAAATAAGAGTTTTAGTAGCAACGGATATAGCTGCGAGAGGTATTGATGTAGAAAAAGTATCTCATGTAATAAATTTTGACTTGCCGGATGTACCGGAAACCTATGTTCATAGAATCGGACGTACTGGAAGGGCAGGATCAGATGGAGTTGCACTTTCATTTTGTGATAGGGAAGAAAAACAGCTTTTAACAGATATTGAAAAAGTTATATCAAAGTCAATACCGGTGATTAAAGATCATCCTTATGCTATGGGTAATTCAAATATGGTTGTAAGTTCTTCAGATATAGTGAAAAATAAGGATGTCAAAAAGAAAGTGTCTGATGGAAAAAGCCGCAAAAGCAGTTATTTTAGGAGAAATAGAAAGAGAAGTTAGTTAAAAATGGAAGTTAGGTGGAGTTTAAAATTCCACCTAATACTAAAAATTTATTTGTTTTTAAGCACTTCTCCTAATCTTTTAATTCCTTCTATAATCCTATCATCTGGCATGTTTGAATAATTTAATCTAAAGGAATTTTTGAAATTAGCATTTGGGAAAAAAGATTCTCCAGCTACAAATGCCACGTTGTTTTTTATTGCTTTAGTAAAAATATCTGAAGCATCCATATTTGAAGGAAGCTGAATCCATATGAAAAGTCCGCCGTCAGGAAGAGTATGTTTTATATCTTTAGGAAAATACTTTTCTATGCACTGTATCATAAGTTCTCTCCTGTGTCTGTATACTTCTTTGATTTTTTGTATATGTTCTTCTATATCATACATTTCCATATATTTTGCAGTAATCATTTGTGCAAATATATCAGTGTGCAAATCTGCACTTTGCTTAAAAGGAACATATTTCTGAATAATATCCTTATCTGCACATATCCATCCAAGTCTTAAACCGGGAGCAAATATCTTTGAAAAAGTACTTAAGTAAATTACTCTTCCTTCAGTATCAAAATGTTTTACTGGTGGAAGTTCTTCTCCAGCAAATCTTATTGCACCATAAGGGTTATCTTCTATTATAACAATATCAAATTTATTTGCTATTTCTACCAGTCTTTTTCTCCTTTCAAGACTCATAGTTCTTCCAGTTGGATTTTGAAAATCTGGTATGGTGTAGATAAATTTTGCATCAGGGTTATCCTTAAGGGCCTTTTCAAGTTCTTCCATAATCATTCCTTCTTCATCCATAGGAACTTCTTTGAAGTTTGGAAGATAGGTTTTAAAAGCACTGATAGCTGCAAGGTAAGTTGGACTTTCACAAATTATAGTGTCTCCTTCATCTATAAATACCTTTCCTGAAAGGTCTAAAGCCTGCTGGGAACCTGTAGTAACTATTATATTATCCAAAGATGTTTTTATACTTAGTGTCTCCATTCTCTTACATATAGCTTCTCTTAAGGGAATATATCCTTCAGTGGTACTGTATTGAAGAGATGCTTCGCCACATTCGGTTAAAACTTCTGTGCATACGTTTTTTAATTCATTAACAGGAAAAAGTTCTGGAGCTGGCAGACCTCCTGCAAAAGATATTATTTCAGGCCTTTCTGTAACCTTTAAAATCTCACGTATTTCTGAAGGCCTAACAAAATTATTTCTTTTTGAAAATTTAGTATAATTCATAAGTAACACTCCTTATATAATAGGTTTTCCAAAACAATTGTCTTGATTAACTGTTGAAGAACTTGTATTTTCCAATAGTTCTGCTATAGCTTCCATGAGTTTATTTATTCCAATATTTATATTTTTTGCATTTTCGAAAGTGTAATTTAACCTCATATAGCTTTTACCATCGCTTCCTTCAGGGTAAAATACATTTCCCGGAGCATAGGAAACACCTTCCTTAGAACATTTTAATAATAATTGTGTTTGTGAAATATTTTCAGGAAGTTTGCACCAAATGTAATAACCACCTTTAGGAAGATTAAAACTAATGCCAAGAGATTTATTTCTTTCAAGTATGCTGAGCATTAAGTCCTTTTTTTTCATATATTCTTTGCATATTAGCTTTATGTGATCCTCGTATAATCCTTCTCGTAAAAATCTATCTAGTATATACTGAGAAGCTGTGTTAACATGAAGATCCGTCATTTGTTTTAATAAAGCAAATTTTTTTATTACCTGGATAGGTGCAGCAGTCCATCCCACACGCATACCTGAAAACATAGTCTTGGAAAATGTACTTAAATATATAACATAGTCGTATTTATCCAGGGCTTTCAAAGATGGCAAGTATGTATTGCCATAATTTAATTCGCTATAAGGGTCATCTTCAATAATAGGAAGTTGATATTTATAGGCCAAATTTAGCAGCTTATATCTCTTTTCCAAGCTCATAACTATTGAAGTTGGATTTTGAAAAGTAGGTACTGTATATAGAAATTTAGGCTTATATTTATTTAGCAAAATTTCAAGTACATCTAAATTCATACCGTCATTTTCCATAGGAACTCCTATGACTTTTGCACCTGATAACTTAAACAACTCAATGGCACTCATAAATGTAGGTTCTTCTACTATAACTACATCGCCTTTACTTAGAAAAGCTCTTCCAATAAAATCTATTCCCTGCATAGATCCAGAAAGTATCATTATTTCTTTAGGAGAAACCATTATATTTCTTGATTTTAATAATCTACTTAAGCTTTCTCTAAGGGGATAATATCCATAAGAAGAAATATAAGCTAGCATATCATTTCCACAATTTTTCCATAAATCTTTCTGCAATTTTACTATATCCTTAAGAGGATGTAAATTGGGGTCTGCAATACCAGCTGAAAAAGATATATTTTGGGGTCCTCCTACGGAATTTATTATGTCAATAATGTCATGATTATTGGCGGAACTTACATTTAAATCAAAAAATTGATACCATGAAAGCGGTACAGTATGATTTCTAATACTTAACTGCTTATTTTTTGTGTTATTTGCCACTATAGTTCCTTTCCCTTTATGGGACTCTAATAAACCTAAAGATTTTAATTCTTCATAAGCACTAATTACTGTACTTCTGCTCACACTAAGTTCTTCTGCAAGCTTACGTTCAGATGGAAGCAAAAAATTTGATGGAAGCATACCAGAGTAAATCATATTTCTTATTTCATTTTTAATTTGTATATAAATTGGTATGGAGCTTTTTTTGTCTATAGAAATGCGCATTTCTATCACTCTTTCTAAAATTTAAAAAATATTATATATATAATAACATTAAATTTTTATATTTAAACTACCAATTCTTATATTTAAAACCAATCCAATCTTATTATGATGATAGGCAAAACGTCTAATCTGGCAGTAATATTGTAAAAGTAATTATTCCTTCATCATAATTTCCCCATATCTTGCCATTGTGCCTTTCAATTATACTTTTTGTTATAGAAAGACCCAATCCTGAGCCTTCATCAGGATTTGTACGGGATTTATCTGCTCTATAAAACTTTTCAAATAGCATACTTACATTTTCTATATTTAAATTTTTACATTTATTGCTTATACTGATTAAAACATTTTTATCACATTGGACTAAAGATACATTCACATCTGAAGGTTTTATACTGTATTTTAGAGCATTGTACATCAGATTATTTAAAGCCCTCACAAATAAATTGATGTCAATTGTGACCATTATGTTTTCAGCACATATATTATCTACAATATTTAATTTTGAATTTTCAAAAGTAATTGAAAACTCGTCAATTAACTGGTAAATGAGTTCATTTAAGCATACTGTAGATAGGTGCAATTTTAAGTCTCCACCATTTAGTTTTGTGAACATAAATAAGTTATCCGTAAGTTTCTTCATGGTTTCAGCTTTCTTTAACGATATATTTATAAATCTTTGCATTTCTTCTTTTGATTTATATTCATTATTTTCTACAATTTGCAAAAAACCAATTATACTTGTAAGAGGACTTCTTATGTCGTGAGCCACATTTGTTATAAGCATATTTTTAGAAGCTTCAATTTTTCTCTCGTTTTCAATTTTTTCCTTTATCTTGTCTGCCATAAGGTTTATATTTTTGCATATCTCAGATAGTTCATCATGACCTTTTTGGCGTATTTTAAAATTTAAGTTTTCATTTGCAATAGTTTTTATACCGCAGCACATTTCATTTATGTATTTCATCCTATGATGGGTTATTATGAAAAATATCAGCATACATATAAAAAGCAAAATTAAAATGTTTTTGTCTCCCACTAGTGTTCCTATTGAATCATGAGGTGTATTTATAGGAGAAGCAGTAATCCAAAGTATGGAAATATCATTACCTGTTTTTATAGGTGTTTTGTATATATAGTCATGATACATGGTTAAATTTGTTGTATGATTAAAGTATTTTAAAAAGTCAGAGTATGTTTTTTCCAAGCTTGTATTTCCAGCAAGTTTAGATGAATTATATAAAATTTTGTTTTGGGGATCAGTTACAATAAAACCTAGTTTGTATTTTGAATATTTAGTTTCATATTTTGACAATACAGATTTATATTTGGAATTATTATTAAAATTTACACCACTTATACTTAAACTTACATCGCTGGAAATACCCGACAATCTGCTAAGGCTATAGTTGTAATTTTGAAACTTATAAGGAT
This sequence comes from Clostridium ragsdalei P11, assembly GCF_001675165.1. Taxonomy (GTDB): domain Bacteria; phylum Bacillota; class Clostridia; order Clostridiales; family Clostridiaceae; genus Clostridium_B; species Clostridium_B ragsdalei. The sequence goes on along the minus strand of NZ_LROS01000079.1, from coordinate 58,552 downwards.
ACTTTTGAGATGCAAAACTTATGTAGGTTGAATATGAGGCCATATATATAAAAAAACTTGCAATTAGTGAAAATATAAATGATATAAAAAATTTAGTTTGAATACCTGCTATTTTAACTTTCAATTTTATACCCAACTCCCCATACAGTTTTTATGTAATCTTTTTTAAGTTTTTGTCTCAATCTCCTTATGTGTACTGTAACTGTCCTGTCAAATTCTATGTAAGGTTCCTTCCATACGTTTTCATATATTTGCTTTATGCTCAGTACATTGTCCTTGTTTTTTGCAAGGAAAGCTAAAATTTCAAATTCGTGAGGAGTCAAGATTATCTCACTGTCATCTATTTTTACAATATGTTTATCCATATTTATAAGCATGTCCTGAATTTTAATCAAGCCTGAATTGTCATGAAAGTTTGAGTTAAATTCCTTATATCTTCTTAGGTGAGACCTTATCTTTGCAATTAAGAGCATTGAATTAAAAGGTTTTGCGATGTAATCATCAGCTCCAATAGTAAGTCCCATTATTTTGTCTGCATCGTCAATTTTAGCAGATAGTATTATAATAGGTAAATTTAAATTTTCTCGTATTTTCATACATGCCATCATACCATCCATCCTTGGCATCATAACATCTAAAAGTATCAAATCTATTTTATTGTTTTTTAAAATCTCCAGAGCTTCAATTCCGTCTTTTGCACACAGGGAAGCTATGTTTTGATTTTTTAACAATATAGTTAAAAGCTCTCTTATATTCTCATCGTCGTCTACAATTAAAACTACATTTTTGTCCATGTAAAAATTCACCTTCCTATTGTATCTATATTTATTATATACATTTTTCTATTGCTTTGGCTAACTGTAATAAAATCTTAATAAACAGTATCAATTTTGTAATACAAAATATACCAGGTTTGTAATATGAGCACACTATAATGAAGTCATCATATAGAAAAGGATGTGAATTTTTTGGAAGCATTGAGATTGGAAAGTCTATCAAAGACTATAGGAAAGAGAGAAATTGTGAAAAATTTAAATTTGAGTGTAAAGGAAGGTGAAATTTTTGGATTTTTAGGGCCTAATGGTGCAGGAAAGACTACAACTATAAAGATGATTGTTGGATTTTTAAAACCTACTGACGGTAAAATTTACATAAATGGAAAGGACACTAAAAATAATAGGATAAGCTTTATAAGTAATATGGCAGCTATGGTTGAAGCACCGGATATGTATCCATATTTAACTGGAGCTCAGAATTTAAGGCAGCTGGCAAGGCTTGATGGAGATATTAGTCAAAGTCAAATAGATGAAGCTGTAAAATTAGCTGGATTAAGTGACAGGATAAATGATAAATTTAAAAAGTATTCCCTTGGAATGAAACAGAGGCTTGGAATTGCACAGGTTCTCATGGGAAACAAAAAGATATGGATATTAGATGAACCAACTAATGGACTAGATCCAAGCGGAATGATTCATTTTAGAAATTTGTTTAAAAAATATTCTAGAGAAAAGAAAGTTACTATATTTATATCGTCTCATATACTTGGTGAAATGGAATCCATGTGTGATAGAGTTGCATTTTTAAATGAAGGTGAAATTAAGGGAATAGAGGATGTAAATACCATGAAGGGAAATCTTGAAAAAAGATATTTGGAAATTGTAGGAGGAGAAGAAGATGATTTTTCCAATAATTAAAAACGAAATCATTAAGATATTTTATAGAAAGAAATTTTTAATATGTTCTATTATATTACTGCTTGTAGCTGTATTTTCAGTATTAGCTGTGAATAGTGAAAATGGAGAGAGGGGACTGCAAAAAGACAAAAGTATAGAACAATACTATAAAGATCAAAAAAAATTAGTAAAGGATAAAGCAAAAATTGCTGAAATCCAAACACATATCGATAACATTGATAAAATGGTAAAGGATTATGAATTTCAAAAAACACATCCACTAGCCTGGAAAGATACTTTAAAAAAGGATGTAAAGCTTATGGAAAGTGTTGATGACAGTAAATTGGATGATGCTAAAAAAGAACAAAGAAAAAGTGAAATTACTTATAAGAAGTATTTATTAGAGAATAACATAAAGCCAGTTAGCAGTATTAAAGCTACAGGATACGTATTGTTTAATGATTACAGCCTTATTTTGGATTATGGCATGATAGTGATATTTTTAGTAGCAGTGTTTATGACAGTAGACAGTGTTTCAAGTGAATATGCACCTCCTACATTAAAGCTTTTGCTTTTAAGACCTGTTACAAAGACAAAACTTCTACTTGGCAAATTTTTAGCTTGTGCCATTTCAAGCTCTGCACTTGTAGTGATTTTCAATTTGATATTTTTTTTGTTTGGAGAAATTGTATATGGTTTTGACAGCTTCAAATATCCAGTTTCTATAGAACCTGCATTTAAACACAGCAGCATACAAAATATGGACTTGCATAAATTTATATCTGTCATTCCAGGAACGTCAAGTATTATGCCTCTTTATAAATTTTTAATTGAATTTATGATCTTACAGATAATTTTTATAATTGCAGCTACAAGTTTTTGTATTCTAATATCTACTTTAATTAAAAATAATGCAGCAGCGGCATCAATAGCCATACTATTTGGAGTAGCTTACATGATACTATCAAAAATTCCTGCATTGTCTGATAAGTCAGACATTATGCCAGCATTTTTTATAGCCCTTGGAAGCTCTGTAAGTATAATAACAAGACGAATTGTACAAGATACAGGGGCATACTATATAAATAATTTATCTGCAAGCTTGATAATGATTGGATGGTCCGTATTATTTTTAGGATTAAGTACAATTATAGCAGAAAAAAGAGAAGAGTATATCTAGGCATTTTCAAAGAAATAACAAGTAAGTATGCTAGTCTATTTTTTATCATATTGCGTCTATTTAAAGAATATATTTATAATAATTTGCAGAAACTACAAGAGCATAGACAAAGCTATTTGAAAGGGGAAATTTAATATGCCTGTTATTAATATGCTCTCTTCTGCAGAACAAGTAAAAGGGCAGGGGGTGTTGTCTGCTTATGTTGAACAAGTTAATTTAGTTAGAGACGGACTTCAAGACAATTATGAAGTAAAAGTAAATGCTTTTAAATTATGTGATATTATGCATTACCATACTATTGATTTTAAGTTCTTTTTAAGTATACCATTTGCAAAATTATTGGGTACAAGTGTTGCTTACGTACATTTTGTCCCAGAAACTATAGATAATAGCTTGAAACTACCTTATATTATAAAAAAGATATTTTACAAGTACATAATTTTGTTCTACAAAAGTGCAGATTATTTGGTAGTTGTGAATCCATATTTTATTGATATTTTGAAAAAATACAATATAGAAGAGGAAAAAATAGTTTACATACCTAATTTTGTATCTGAAGATAACTTTTTTAAATATGAAAAGGAAAAAGTAAAAAAAATAGAGCAGGAGTTAAATATTCCACTTAAAAAATTTGTGGTACTGGGAGTAGGTCAGGTGCAGCACAGAAAGGGTATACTAGACTTTATTGAAGTTGCCAAAAAACTTCCACAAATTCAATTTATATGGGCAGGTGGTTTTTCCTTTGGTGTGATAACAGATGGGTATAAGGAATTAAAAAAGGTTGTAGAAAATCCACCTGAAAATGTAAGGTTTTTAGGCATCATTGATAGAAAAAGTATGAATGATATTTATAATATTGCAGATATAATGTTTTTGCCTTCCTATAATGAGTTATTTCCAATGTCTGTTTTGGAAGCCATGGCACTTGAAATTCCCGTATTATTGAGAGATCTAGATATATACCATAACATTCTATTTGATGACTATTTAAAAGGAAAAAATATAGATGAATTTGTAAAATGTATAGAAAGACTACAGGATAAAGGTGAAAGTTATAGAACTTGGTGTGAAAGGTCATGGAAATGTCACAAGTTTTATTCCAAGGAATACATCTTAAACACGTGGAAGCAATTTTATGATAATATATATTATGAGAAGAATAAAAGAAGAAAGCTTAAGGAAAACTTAAATGAAAAATAAAATGTTTAATATAATTGTTGTACTTATTTCCACCTGTATTTTTTTCTCATTTTTCATTTTTACAAAAGGCATTCATTCTATGATTAAAGAGTTAAAATCACTGGATATTTACTGGATATTTTTAGCTGTAATAGCTGTTATTCTATTTTGGACATTTGAAACAATGATTTTATATACTATAATGAAAAATCTTTATCCTAGGGAACGTTTGTTTTCCAAGTCAATAAAATTTCAAATGGTTGGTCAATTTTTTGGCGCAATTACACCTTTAGGAGCAGGAAGTCACCCTTCTCAATTATATGCAATGACAGAAACAGGAATGCCTGCAGGACTTTCTGGGTCTATATTAATAATAAAGTTTATGATACATGAAATAGTAAGTATGTTTTTCTTAGTAGTAGCACTACTATTTAAGTTTAACTATTTCAATTTAAAGATTAAATATTTCTTTTACTTTTCAATTTTGGGAATTGTAATTAATATAGGGGTGATGCTGCTGGCGATATCCATTATAATAAATAAAAAATTAGCGAAAAGTATAATAAACTTTATTGTAAAATTGCTAGGAAAGATTCATATTATGAAAGATATAAAATCAAAGCAAGAGAAAATTGAAAATGAAATAGAAAGTTTTCATAAGAATGCAATTTTGATAGGAAAACATATAGGCATGTGTGCTCATGCTATAGTGTATTCACTTCTTCAATGGACTACTTATTTCAGTATTCCCTATTTTATATACAGAAGTTTTGGATTTAATTCTATAGATTTATGCACAATTATGTCTGCACAAGTGTTTTTAACAGTATTTATGACTGCAATTCCTCTTCCAGGAGCAGAAGGAGGGGCAGAAGGGGGATTTTATGTAATTTTTAATTTGTTTTTTAAAGCTAAAACCGTCATAGCCCTTTTTGTGTGGAGGATGATTACTTATTACCTGTCTATTATAGTGTCAAGCATGTTTATTTTAGCATTTCCAAATGTACGTTTAAAAAATGATATTATTGAACAGTAATGTTTTGACATTTTGTATTTAAAATTTTACTATAAGTTTCAATTACCCTATGGGTGAAAATGCAGCTGGAATATTTCTTTGAAGTATGAACTGCCTCTTCACTCAATTTGTTTTTTAAATTTTCATCTTTTAAGATTTTATCTATGTAATAGCTAAATTCCCAGGACTCCCTATAAGAAAATCCATTTTTGCCTTGGATAATAATTCCGTCTATACATGGATCGTATTTACAAACTACAGGACACCCACTGCTTAAAGCTTCTATATAGGTTAGTCCTTGAGTTTCACTGGTAGAAGCAGTGACAAATATATCTGCTATTTTATAATATTTATAAATTTCTTTTGGATCTATCATCCCTGTAAAAACAATACTATCTTCAAGACTTTCAGTGTGTACCTGATCCTTCAGGTTTTGTAAATAGGGACCATCTCCTACAATTAAAAGTTTAACATTTTCAACTTTATTAACTACAGTATTAAAGAGTTCTATGATTTCACTTATATTTTTTTCCTTTCCGATTCTTCCAATATAAGCTATAATCTTATCTGTATTTCTAATTCCTAGTGTTGAAAGAATTTCATTTTTTTCATTTGTAAGCAAAGGTCTACAAAATCTATTTAAATCAATTCCCGTTGGTATCACATTAATAGGTTTATTTACTCCATAATGAAGAAGCATCTTCTTTGTTTTTTCTGTTGGAACAACTACGCCGTCAAGGCTATTTAAAAGTAGACGTGCTATTTTCCCAACGGCACTTTTTTTTATAAGTTTTCCGCCCAATAAATAGTCCAAATATTCCTCATACATTGTATGATAGGTGTGGATTTGGGGGGCATTTATTTTACTGGCGATGTACTTGGCTGCAAATAAGGTAGAAAATTCTGTTTGGGAATGGATCATATCGGGTTTCCAATCTATAAGTCTATTTATGATTCTATTACGAAAGGGAACTTTAATTCTGGCATTAGGGTAAATTCCAACGCCAATGGACTTTAAATAACATATATCTCCTATGATTTTCTCATTTCCTGTAGGAGATAGGGTTAGAATTTTAACATCGTAATTATTATTCTTTAATTCTTTATATAAATTGTATATTGAAGTGACAACACCGTTTATCATAGGGAAATATGTGTCGGTAGTAATTAAGATTTTCATTTTCTGTTTCTCCTAATCTAATTAGAATTTTATATAATGTAAACTATAAACTTTCTATTCCTAATTAGTGTTTCCAATAATACATAAAAAAATAATAAAATGTAATATAATTTTAAATTTATAATAAAATTAACTATAATGATATTTTTTAGGAGGCAAGTATGCCAGGCGATATATCAAAACATACAAAATATATTGTTAATTTACCTTATCCTAAGCCAAGAGTGGAAAGAACAAGTATAGGATATGCAAATGTTCTTCTTAAAGATTATGCAGGAGAAGTAAGTGAATTTACTGCAGTTTCCCTTTATGTGTATCAACATATGGTAAGTGAAGGGAGATTTGAAGATTATGCCAAAATTGTTGGGGGCATATCTATGGCTGAAATGAAACATCTAGAGCTTATAGGAAAAACAATTAAACTTCTTGGTATAAAGCCAATTTATATTAATTCTGCATGTCCTCCTGGACAGTTATGGACACCTGCTTACGTTAACTTTATCACGTTCATTAAAGATATGCTTTTAGAGGATATTAAATCAGAAAAAAAGGCTATTAAAAATTATAAGTATCAAACATCAATAATTAAGGATAGATATATAGTAGAACTTATTAAAAGAATAATTATGGATGAAGAGTTACATCTAAAGTTGTTTACAGAATTATATGAAAAGTACAGCTCTTAAAATAAACAGAGTTCTTGGCATCAGATGGAGAAAGTCCATCCTTATAAAGCAAACTCCATCTGAACCTAAGAATCACTTGATGTTTGTGGACAATGGATATTTACGTACTATAAATATTTCTACTCTTCTATTTTGATCTCTACCTTCTTTAGTAAGATTAGTAGACTTTGGCTGATATTCAGAATAAGCTTGTATTGAAACTTTTGTTATATTAATTCCACCACTTTTTACCATAAAATTCATTACGTTTATAGCTCTCATAGCACTTAAATCCCAATTAGACCGAAATTTTGAATTATGTATGGGCACATTATCTGTGTGTCCTGCAATTCTAATATTATTATCTAAATTTTCAATCATTTCTGAAATGGATATGAGAAGTGGATGTATATGAGTCAGAACTTCTGCATCTCCAGAATTAAATAAAACTGCTTCCTGTATTGAAATACCCAGACCGTCTTTGCTAATTTCAACTTTAACTTTACCATCATATCCATCTTGTTTGATTTTTGCATCTAGAGTTTTCTTAATTTCATTCATAGTATATTGTTCGGTTTTGCCAGCACTTTCATCGGGCTTATCAGTGGATTGTCCTGTTTCAATAAATTGATTGGTACTGCTGCCACCAGTATTTTGTATGCTTTTTTCTCCTGAAAAAATGACATTGAATTGCTGACTTATTTTAGCAAGTTTTTCTTGATCAATTTTACTTATGGCAAACATAACTATGAAAAGAGCCAATAGGAGAGTAAGCATATCTGCATATGGAATGAGCCACGTTTCGTCTACATGTTCTTCATGGTGTTGTCTCTTTTTACCCATAATTAATCTCCTTTACTTTCACTGCCTTTTTCCATGTTTTTTCTTAGCTTAGGAGGTAGCATACTCACTAATTTTTGTTCAATACTCTTTGGGTTATTTCCAGATTGTATGGCTAGGACACCGCTCATTATTATGTACATAGTGCGTATTTCTTCTTGTGATTTTCTTTTCAGTCTGGAAGCAAAGGGGTGACAAATCACATATCCCAAAAAAATTCCATATAGAGTTGCAACAAAGGCTGCTGCTATCATGTGTCCTAATTTTTCAGTATCATTAAGATTACCAAGAGCTCCAATTAGTCCAATAACAGCTCCTAGAACTCCAAGTGTTGGAGCTGAACCACCCGCTGTTGTCATTACTGAAGCGCCTGCACGGTGTCTTTCTTCTCTATTTTCAATTTCAAGCTCTAACACTTCAATTATATATTGAGGTTCTACTCCATCTACAACCATTTCAAGACCTTTTTTCATAAATTCATTATTCAAAGATTGTAAAGTATTTTCAAGAGATAACAATCCATTTTTCCTAGTTTGGTGAGACATGTCCACAAGTTGATTTATAATTGCAGCGGGATCATCAGTCTTTTTATTTTTAAAAAGAACTTTTAATATTTTAGGAATATTAATAAACTCTTCCTTGGGAAAAGAGTTCATTACTGCTGCTGTAGTACCAACCAAAATTATAATTGCTGCAGCAGGATTTAATAGTACAGCTACATTTGCACCTTTTACAATCATTCCTACAACAACAGCAAGGATGCCTGTTATAATACCTATAACTAGAAAAATATCCATTCTTGTGCCCCCCATGAAATATTGAATATTTATCAATTGGTGATTTTTCGACGATTTTATAGCGATAGCATATCACACTTTTTATATTATGAACAAGTGCTTTTAGAATATTCCAATAATTATTTGAAAGGAATATATGGTATCAATTTTTTAAAATGTATAAAAATAACATGTCAAAAATATCTTTAAGGTATTTTTGACATGTTATATAATCTCATAACAAATTAGTGTTGTGATTTTTCCTTTTTTTCACCATTGCCATTGTTTGACTTTGCTTCATCTTTTTTATCTTCTTTATTACTGTTAGTTACTTCCGTTTTAGGTTTGTTTTTTAAAGTTGGTGTTGGTGAGGTTTGTTTTTTTGTATTTTCACTATTTACAGAAGTTGATTTAGGTGAAGCTGACTTTGCTGGAGTTGAAGCTGAATCAGTGGAAGTTAAGCTAGCTTCTGTAGTGTTTGTAGTAGTATTTGTCGTAGTAGGGGTAGTTGGTGCTGGTGAAGTTTGTTTTTTACTTTCCGATGTAGTTTCATTATTTTTTGAATCCTTCTTTGTCTGGCCTTTATTTTCTTTTGTTGTTTTACCCACACTTATTTTAGAAGCTTCTTTTTTAGCTTCAACAGCTTTTGCAAGATTTTGCTTTTCTGTATCTAATGCTAGTTTTTTCTGTTGCAGCAAATCTTCTGCAGCTTTAATTGCAGCTTCGTCTCCTGATTGTTTTGCTGTCTCAAGAGCTGCTTTGGCTTCGTTATATTGTTTTTTAGCATCATTATAAATTTGGCGTTCTTTTTTTACAGCTATTAAGGCATTTCTTTTTGCTGTCTGCATTTCTATAACTTTTGCTACTGTAGCTTTTGCTTTATTTGGAAGTTTATCTTGAAGTTTGGTTAATACATCTAAAGAGTTTTTCTGCTTATCAATAATTTTGTTTTCTATGTTTTCAACATCTTTAAGTTTATCTTCATCACCTGAAGTTTGAGCTTTGTCTATTGCATCTTCAATTTTAGTTTGAGCTTCATTCATGTTATTTTCATAGTCAGTAAGGGCTGTATTTGCAAGATCTTGTTTATCTTCACTTGCCATTACCTCACTCTCACCTAATCTTTCCTCAGCTATCTCTAATAATGTATTAGCTTTATCTTCTTCTGAAGAAGATAGTGTAACTTTTAAATTGTCTACAGCTTTATCCGCTGAATATAAGATACTATCTGGTGTTATACCTGCTTGATCTGTTAAAGTTGTTGCATCAGAAGCAAATACGCTGCTGCCTAAGCTCATTGTTACCACTATACTTGTTACTAAAACCATTATTTTTTTCATTTTAATAATCCTCCTTAAATATATAAATGTAAATTATATTTTTTATGAATGTCATTTAACTATTCACTAAAATATACGGCTGATAAATGTATTTTAGGGGGGCTTCAATTAAAAATTAAAAGTTAATAGTTATGGATCATTTATTGCGGTAGTCTACATATGATGCATAAATATATTACAAATCCAAAAATAACTAATTTAAATTCCATAACTTTCAAATCTATATAATTGATGCTATAATAAGCAATATATGCTTGTAAAATTATGCTTATAAAAGAAGGGAAGTGTGAAAACCTGATAATATTTGACGAATAGAAAAAGCATTATAATTTTTAGATTAATACATTATACTATTTGTTGTATTTTTTAAAGTCAGGAAATAAATAATAATGAAACATTGGAAAGTAAATCTTTATACTGTTTGGTTTTCCCAGATATTGTCCATAATGAGTTTTAATTTTGGTATGCCTTTTTTGCCATTTTATATACAGCAGCTTGGCATTACAGCTCCAAATGATATTAAGTTTTATTCTGGTATTTTAAATGCAGCACCAGCTGTCACCATGGCAATTATGTGTCCTATTTGGGGGATTATTTCAGACAAATATGGTAGAAAGCTTATGCTCATAAGGGCTATGCTTTTTGCATCATTTATAATTGGGGCTACAGGTATGGTTACCAATGTAAATCAACTTATAATATTAAGACTTTTACAAGGTGTGTTTACGGGAACTGTTACTGCAGCTCAAATTTTAGTAGCGGCTAATACACCTAAAAATAGAATTTCTTATGCATTAGGTTTTTTATCTTCATCAACATTTATTGGACAATCCATTGGACCAGTAATTGGAGGTATAGTGGCAGAGTTTGTTGGATATCGTGTAAGTTTTATAATAGGTGGTATCCTTATGTTTTTTGATTTCCTATTAGTTTTATTTGTTGTAAAAGAAGAAAAGCATGTAGCAAAGGAAAACATTAATTCCACTGAAAAAAAAGAAAAGACATCTATACTTTCTATTTTTACTGTTACAGCTGTCTCAATGTTATTAGTTATTTTATTTATAAGGATAGGACGTACTGTGTTTAACCCATATATTCCAATATATGTACAAGAAGTTACAGCTACAACAAAAGGAGCATCAGGCATTACAGGTATAATAAATGGGATTTTGGCTTTAATGACAGCTATGTCTGGATTGATTTTAAGTAAACTAGGTGACAAGTATGACAAAATGAAATTATTAATGATATACCTAACATTAGGTATGGTATTTGCAATACCACTTGTTTATATAAATAAATTATGGTTATTTACATTTATTTTAGGTATTGTCTTCTTTATTACAGGTGGAGTGGAACCTATGATAATGTCCATTACTACAGAAGATACTCCTGTGGACAAAAGAGGTTTATTGTTTGGTATCCAGGGAACGGTAGGCAATGCTGGATTTGCAGTAGCACCTTTATTAGGAGGGGTGATTTCAATAAAATATTCAACTAATGCAATCCTCATATTCATACCTATATTTCTACTTATTTCAGCCTTAGTTGTTTTAAGTATAATAGTTCACAATGCAAGACATAATTTCCATTCGAGTTTGAATTTAAAAAATATGTTTAAGTTTTAATATACTATATAAAATTATACTTAACTGTATAGTATATAATAGTTTTGTATTTCCACATAAAAATCTGATATTAGCGAAGAATTAACTAAGCATAAAAGGGGGAATTGTTCTTGGCTGGTAAGATAAAAGAAATTATTGACAATGTGATTAAACAGCGTTCTAAAGGAAATCCTGCTATTGCAGAAATGACTAAAACCAAATTTATTTTAAAAGGAATCAATCCAAATAAATTTGATGGCAATTCCTATGATGATCCAATTATCATAGAAAAACTTATTAAAATTGTTGAACAGATGAATGTAAAAAACTCAGTATATAAGGGGATAAATATAAAATCAGTTTTTTCAACTAAATCCTTAGAAAAAGAAGTGGTAGAAGATATTAAAAATAAACTATCTCCATGTAATGCCAAACTTATAATATTTTTTGCTTCTTCTAAATTTGACCAATATAAGTTAAGTAATTTAATGAAGGAAGGATTTAAAGATTGTCTAGTAGCAGGATGTTCTACTTCAGGTGAAATAGTTAGTGGAAAGTTATTAAAGAATTCTGTAGTGGCAATGGCTTTTAATTCAAATATTGTTTCCGATGCTAAAGTTGAAGTAATTGAAAATATGAAACAAGGCTTAGATATGGAGAGGGCTTTTACATCTTTAGAAGAGTATTTTAATGAAAGTGCATATACAATGAATACGAAAAAATTTGTTGGTATAGTTTTAATAGATGGTGTGAGTAAGAAAGAAGAAAATATTATGGATTTGATAGGCAATAGAACCAATGTTTTTTTTATTGGTGGATCTGCTGGAGATGATTATAATTTTAAAAAAACCTATGTACTAGCAAATGGAAAGGCATATACAGATTCAGCAGTGATTATAATGCTTAAAATAAGTGATAATGCTGAGTTTGGCATTATTAAAACGGAAAGTTTTAAGTGTTTAGATACTGTATTAACTGCAAATAAAGTGGATGAAAGCAACAGGGAAGTCATTGAATTTAACAATAAGCCGGCTATTGTGGCTTATTCAAATGCTGTAGGGGCACATTCAATTGAAGATGCACAAAATTATTTTACGATAAATCCTGTTGGATTAGTAATAGGTAAAAATGATGTGTTTGTTAGAAGTCCTCAGCAAGTAAAAGGTACAAGTATGCTGTTTTATTGTAATATACTGGAAGGCACAGAAGTTAGACTACTTCAGTCTACAAATATTATTGAAGATACGAAGAGGGCTATTGAAAATAAGATTAATGAATTTGGGAAAATTGATGGAATTATAAATTTTAACTGTGTTCAGAGAACCCGTGAACTTGAAGAAAAAGGTTTTGAAAAACAGTACGGAGATATATTTAAAGATATTCCTACAATTGGATTTTCTTGTTATGGTGAAGAATTTATAGGGCACATGAATCAAACAGCTACTATGCTAGTTTTTAAGTCAAAAACAAATATATAAAAGAATTATTATTTATATAATTAGGAGAATATACAGATTAAATTTTATGAAATGGGGCAGCAAATCATGGATATGGATAATATGCAAATTCTTTTAAATAATTCTAATGTACTTATTATTGATGATTCCTATTACAATGTTAAAATACTTACAGCAATGTTTGAACAGAAAGAATACTGTGTTAGGAATGCTTATAGTTATGAATTAGGGCTTAAATCTGTAAGAGAAAATATACCGGACATAATTTTACTTAAAGTTAATATAGGAAATATATATGGATATGAAATATGTGAAAGGTTAAAGGCTAGTTATAAACTTCAGAAAATTCCTGTTATTTTTATCATTGATGAAAGTAAACCTATTGATAAAGATAGGGTATTTACTGCAGGATCTGCTGATTATATAACTGTACCATTTAATTATAAAGAGGTTACTACACGAGTTGATAATCAGCTAAAGATTAGGGCGATACAGCTTGAAATGAAAGAAAACAATGATGATTTGAAAAAACAAGTGTATGAAGGAAAGCGTCAGTTAGAGGATATAACTGAAGAACTTAAAGAATTTAATATTACGCTGGAAGAAGAAATTACTGAACGCACAAAAACTGAAGAAGCTTTAAGAGAAAGTGAGAGAAAATTTCGTTATTCCATAGAAGAAGCTCCAGTTCCTGTAATGCTGTATACGCAAGATGGTGAAGTATTAAAGATCAATAGAACATGGAGTGACATTACAGGATATACCATTGCAGATATTCCTACAATATCTAAATTGGCAGAAATATCGGATGTATTTAAAGAAGATATGCACAAGTTATCAAACTTTAGTGAAAAACAAAGCAGTGGCGAGTATTCTGTAAAGACAAAACATGGTAATATACGAATATGGGATTTTTACTTAGCCTGTATTGGAAAATTGACTGATAAACGAAATATGTTAATAGCAGTGGCTGTAGATATAACCGAAAAAAGATGTATGGAACAATTGCAAAAAAACATAGAAAAAGAGAGAATTAGGCTAAGTGAGATCAAAAAGTATGATAGAATGAAAACAGACTTTTTTGCCAACATTTCTCATGAACTCAGGACCCCTATTAATCTTATTTTTTCAGCTATACAGGTGTACAAACTTAAGTTAAAGGAATGTATCTGCGAGAATCCATGTTCAGATAGATACAAATATATAAAAATAATGGAACAAAATTGCTATCGCCTTTTAAGGTTGGTAAACAATTTAATTGATATAACAAAGATAGACTCGGGATACTTTAGTATAGATGAAGTTAATTATAATATAGTAAGCCTTGTAGAAGATACGACTCTTTCTATAGCTGACTATATAAAAAGCAAAGGATTAGCTGTAGTATTTGATACTGATGTAGAAGAAAAAGTTATAGCCTGTGATCCGGAAGAAATAGAGAGAATTATGTTGAATTTGTTATCAAATGCTATAAAGTTTACTCCCCGCGGCGGGAAGATTATGGTTAGTATAGAAGATGGCAAGAAAAGTATTTCTATAAAGGTAAAAGATACAGGCAAGGGTATTCCTAAAGAAAAGTTAAATTCTATATTTGAACGTTTTGTACAAGTTGATAAATCTCTTGCAAGAGAGAATGAAGGAAGTGGAATAGGGCTTTCACTAGTAAAAGCTTTAGTAGAATTGCACGGTGGAACTATATCAGTAAAAAGTAGGGAAGGTTATGGCAGCGAATTTATCATTCATATTCCATGTAAATTAGTAGATGGCAAAACTTCTAGTAAGAACGAATATGGTATAGAAAAAAATTACATTGAGAAAATCAATTTAGAGTTTTCTGATATATATAATTAATTTAAAGGATTGTTTTTCGCAAAACTTATAAAAAACATATTGACAAAGATGAAATAATTGCTAAAATAAAATTAGCACTCAGTTATTATGAGTGCTAATAAAAATAATTTAAAGAGGCGTTTTTATGTTCCGATTAATACTTATTTATTCGAAACAGAAGGAAGTAGTAAGGACGGCTTGATTACTGTTAAATAGCCGCGCTAACTTACGTTTATAAGCGAGGCTTTCTTAAATTGATTTTATTAAATATAACAAAACGTTTTTATTTAGATGAAAGGAAATGATAAAATGGCTACAAAACAATTTAAGGCTGAATCTAAAAGATTACTTAATTTAATGATTAATTCTATTTACACAAATAAGGAAATATTTTTGAGGGAACTTATATCAAATGCCAGTGATGCAATTGATAAAAGTTATTATCGTTCATTAGTTGACGAAAATGTTAGTTTTAATAAAGAAGACTTTTATATTAGAATTGCAGCAGATAAAGAAAACAAAACCCTTACTATTACTGATACTGGTATAGGTATGACAAAAGATGAACTTGAAAATAATCTAGGTACTATTGCAAAAAGTGGTTCCTTTACATTTAAAAATGAAAATGAAGCAAAAGAAGGAGTAGATATCATAGGTCAGTTTGGAGTTGGATTTTACTCTGCTTTTATGGTGTCAGATTTAGTTACTGTAAAAAGCCGTGCCTTGAATTCAGATGAAGCATACAAATGGGAATCAAAGGGTGTAGAAGGGTATACAATTGAACCTTGTGAAAAAAATGAAGTAGGAACTGAAATTACATTAAAAATTAAAGAAAGTACTGATGATGAAAAGTATGATGAATTTTTAGATGAATATAAAATAAGATCATTAATTAAAAAATACTCTGACTTTATAAAATATCCAATTAAAATGATGGTAAAGAAAAGCAAACTAAAAGAAGGCAGTAAGGATGAACATGAAGAGTATTTTGAAGATGAAACTTTAAATAGTATGGTTCCAATTTGGAGAAAAAATAAAAATGAACTGAAGCCTGAAGATTATAATCAGTTCTATATGGATAAACATTTTGGATATGAAAAACCGCTTAAGGTAATCCATTCGAGTGTTGAAGGTGTTGTAAGTTATAATACTTTACTTTTTATTCCAGCTAGAGCACCTTTTGATTTCTATACTAAGGAATTTGAAAAGGGATTGGAACTTTATTCAAATGGCGTTCTCATAATGGAGAAGTGTGGGGATCTTTTACCAGATTACTTTAGCTTTGTACAGGGATTAGTTGATTCAGCAGATCTTTCACTTAATATTTCAAGAGAACTTTTGCAGCATGATAGACAGCTTAAATTTATTGCAAAAAAGATAAAGGAAAAAATTAAAAGTGAACTTTTATTAATGCAGAAAAATGATAGAGAAAAGTATGATGAGTTTTATAAAAACTTTGGAAAACAGCTTAAATATGGTGTTTATGCTGATTTTGGAAGTAATAAAGAGGTACTTCAAGATTTACTCATGTTCTATTCTTCTACAGAGAAAAAGCTTGTAAGCCTTGACGAATATGTTTCCCGTATGAAGGAAGACCAGAAGTTTATATACTATGCAACTGGTGAAAACATAGATAAAATTGAAAAATTACCACAAACTGAAGTTGTTAAGGATAAAGGATATGAAATATTGTACTTTACAGATGAGGTTGACGAGTTTGCAATTAAGATGCTTATGAAATACAAGGAAAAGGAATTTAAATCTGTTTCAAGCAAAGATTTAGGATTTGAATCTGATGACAAGGAAAGTGAAAAGGAAACAAAGGAAAATAAAGAACTGTTTGATTTCATGAAGGAAACATTAAATGGAAAAGTTAAAGAAGTTAGGGCATCAAACAGATTAAAGACCCATCCTGTTTGCCTTGCAAATGGTGGTGAATTGTCAATTGATATGGAAAAGGTGCTTAATACAATGCCAAACAATCAAAATGTAAAAGCAGATAAAATTTTAGAGATAAATACAAATCACCAAATGTTTAAATCAATAAAAGATGCATTTGAAAATGACAAAGATAAACTTAAAATGCTTTCAAATGTATTGTATAACCAGGCACTTATGATTGAAGGACTGCCTGTAGATGATCCTGTGGAATTTGCAAATGATGTTTGCAGTTTGATTAAGTAAAGAGGAATATGCTAACAAATCAAATTGGCAATTTTTAATTAATCAACTTTCGCAGTTTAAAAATAATGCGAAGCAAAGCTTCGCAAGTTAAGAATTAATAATGAAAAATTAATAGTGAAGGATGATTTTTAGCTATCGCAAAAAATCTTTAAATTTATATAAATCAGCAATGTTTCGCTTTAGCGGAACGAGTGATGAAAAGCTTAATCAAAGATTTTTTGTATTGTAACGGAAAAAAATCCACATTAACTATTAATTCTTCATTATTAACTATTAATTAAAAATTTTATATATGCGAAAGTTGAGTTATTTGTATTTTAACCGCAGGAACTAGGGACTTTCTCCTTGTTAAGTCTTTTGTTGCTATATAAAGATAAAAGTATAACTATAATTAAAAGTGAAATGCTCCATAAAGCTGCTTTAAACAACAATAGTGTAAATGATACAATGAGTATTGAAACTGCAATTTTGAGTTTAATGTTGTGGAGTAGTTTAAATCCCGCAGCTAAACAAACTATTGCATTGGATAGAAAAAATACGTTAGCACAGGTTACAATCTTGTCCAGACTTAAAAAATTTGCAGCTGCTAGAGATAAAACTACAAGATGTATACATACCAGTGTTATTATGGCATTGATGGGACTTCCATTTTTGTTTATATATGAGAGATAAAAGGGCAGTTTATTGTTTGCAGCACGCTTTGCACTCATTCTTGAAACTCCTCCAACTATCATAAGATAAGTACACATACACAGCCCCGATGCAGCAACAGCAATTATAGGCAGAGAAAATGAACCAAATAATGGGGTCATGATTGCCAGTATATCATGATTGCTTGAAGATACATTTTGTACGGAAAGTGCAACAGTAATATATAAGCTTATAATAACTATAAGGCTTATTGTCATTGCTTTTATAAGTGTCATTTTTGGATTTTTTATGTCTTCTATATAGTTTCCTATGATTTCCCATCCTATGATTGCCCAAAATAAAAGTAAAAGGGTATATCCAAACTTAGAAAAAGAAAATGATGTTTCAGGTGCATGTACATTTGAAGCAAAAATCAAGGTATATATGCTTCCGCAAAATAATAGTGCAGCTGTGAGTCCTGTTAAAATTAAAGTAAATTTTGCCAGAGTTTTTACACCACATATAAGAATTAGGGCACATATAATTTCCATTCCAAATGCAATCATTTCAACTTTAATATTTGAAAATATGCTAAAACTTTTTAAAAAGTTTGCAGCTGTAATTAAAACTGCTGTGGGGCCAAAACAAACTGCAGCTGTAAGAAAGTTTGAAGTCAGTTCTCGAAAAAAATTCCCAAATACATTTCCAATAGCGATTGCAACGCCTTCATTTCCAGGACTTTTCAAGCTTAGAAATACAAAAACATAGGCAAATATAATGCCAAGCAGCATTATTATAATCCAGGCTGGTATTGCCCATTTTCCAATCAGTTTGTAGGCAAGAGGTGGTAACAGAACTATTCCTGATCCTAGCACCGGGCCTACTATAAGACCACAAAGTGTTATTGTTCCAATATTTTTACTCTTATTCATATTTTATATTTAGTGATGGAATGTATTAATAAGAACCAAACTTTCACTAAAATTTACTTCCTTTCTTTAATTTTATTATAGCTAGTTATATTTTTGAAAATGGGCATACTTTCCTACAAATATTGCATGAATATACAAATCCTCCGCCTTCAGTTACTGAAGCACATTTCTCTCTACATTTTTTTTGATTTACTGTAGTTCCATCTAGTGCAGATTGAGGACAAGCTTTTAGACAAATAGTGCAATTATCAGGACATAGCGTGTCTAATAAATTATCTGCTTCTAATTCTGTATCAGTAAGCACTGCTCCAAGGTAGAGCCTATTACCATATTTTTTATTTATCAGTAAAGTATTTTTACCAATACATCCTATTCCAGATGCTTGAGCAAGATGTTTTAATGATAATATTCCTCGTCCATGCCTATTTTGTGAATCCCAATATTCATAAGGTTCATCTGATGGAATAGGGATTGCCTTGTAGCCTTTTGATTCAATACTAATAGTAAGTTGAATAGAGATGTTATCTAGTAGTTCAACAGACTTATTTTTAACAAATGTATAGGGAACGTTAGTGTTTGTTTCAAACAAACTTGTTGAAAATTGTTTACCAAATACTATGATAGATTTTGTTTTAGCATAGACATCTAAGGGATGAAAGCCTTTTGGAGCATCATCAAATCTTTCTATATTTGAAATTCCACATACGTCGGCACCAAATGAATATGCCATTTCTTTAATAAAATTACTATCCATAAATTTCCTCCCTAATAGTATAATATTATTTTTAATAATAGATTCAAAAACGCGCCATAATTGAACAATTAAAACCAGTATACTTTTGCAAAAGCTTACCTTAAAAAATTCATTGAATTTCCAATAGATTTATAGTAGCATAAGATTAACTATTAATAAAATTGAATTATTTGAAAGTACAGTTCAGTTTTATTGAAGTAAGTGGAGGTATGATATGGAATTTAGAAACCTAAGAACATTTTCTGAAATTGCACATTTAAAAAGTTATACTAAGGCAGCAGAGGAATTGGGATATGCCCAGTCTACTATTACGACCCAAATTCAACTTTTAGAGGAAGAACTTGGTGTAAAACTTTTTGAAAGAGTTGGAAGGAAAATACACCTTACTTCAAAGGGTGAAGTGCTTCTTAAATATGCAGAAAATATAATAAGCCTTACAGAGGAAGCTAAAGAGGCAGTAAGTGAAATAGATCTTCCCTGTGGAATTCTAAAAATAGGGATTGTAGAATCCCTATGCACTATGAGACTCCCAGAACTGCTTAAAAAATATCATATGAAATATTCTGAAGTGGAAGTGATAATTAAAGTAGGTGTTTGTTCAGATTTGCGAAGTATGCTTAAAAACAATATAGTTGATTTGGCATTTATTTTGGATAAACCAATTGTTGACCCAGATTTGATATCCTGTGTATCTTATAATGAACCAATGATATTTTTAACGTCTCCAGTAAATAGGCTTGCTGGTAAAAGACAAGTTACAATGGAAGACATTAAAGATGAGCCTTTAATTGTAACGGAAAAAGGGTGCAGCTATAGAAATATTTTTGAGAAAATGTTTCAAAAATCAGGTTTAAAACCTAATATAGCCTTGGAAGTTGGAAGTATTGAGGCAATTAAGAGCTTTACCATAAGCAATCTTGGAATAACCCTGCTTCCTGTTATGACGGTAGAAAAGGAGCTTGAAAATGGTGAGCTTGTTGGATTTGATTTGGATGGGTGTAAATTTAATATGACAACACAAATACTATATCATAAGAATAAATGGGTAACAGCTGCAATGAGGGCATTTATATCAGAAGCTAAAAGTTAAACAACAAAAGATAGTAGATTTTGTTGTTTAACTTTTAGCTATTCAATATTTAAATTCACTGTATTTATTACCATCCTTTTTTTGGTGTATGTTTTGCAGCTTTTTTAGAAGCTTTTTTTAGTTTAATAGAATTTCCAGTGAAATGAATCAAAAGGATGGAAAAAAACAGTGAAATTCCTATACTTAAAAGATTCAATAGTACATTCCAATGAATAGAAGAATCGTAGCTTCTATATTGAATTATGCCAAGACCTGCAGTAATTGGACACAGATTTGCAAGCAGCATATTGTCTGATGACAGCATACCAACATAACCATATACAAAAGCAACAATAACACCAGCTAGAAAACCATTTGTTAAATGGCTTGTTATGATGATGATTGGTATCACAGCAAGATAGAGAAAAAGATTAACTAATGTAATTTGCCACAGAGCTTGTATTGTCAATCCTAAAGAAAAATTTGGAAAGCCAGCAAAGATTTCTGCTATAATTGTAAAAACAGTGCACACAATACCAAGAAATAAAGACAACATTCCGCATACAATCAATTTACTTATAAGAAGCTGCTTGAAGGAAATAGGAATTGTCAAAATATTTTTCAAAGTGTCATCTTTTTGTTCACGGGTGATAATATATCCAGCAATCAAAGTAATACACATTGGAAAAATGGTAGACATATTATTTTTAATCACTTGTTCTATTAGATATCTAAAATCCCATACAGAACCATCCTTTGCCATAGAAGTGAATAAAGTTAACAATATCGAAAGGAGCATAAGTGTAATTCCAGCCCAAATAATGTTATAACGTTTTAGTTTCCAAAGTTCTGTTTTAACAATTCTCCACATTTTTATTACTCCTCCCATTTTTTGTATAACCTAATTGCCAAATATATAGAGACTACAGCCATAATGAACAAAATAGTGACGACACAAAGTGTTGATGGAATAAGTCCTGATAGCTCAGATAAATTCATTTTGGTATGACGTGCCATAAAACCTGCACTCCAAAATTCAGTAAGCGACATGGGAATAAGCCATAATATTGATTTGGGAAGTGTGTTATAAAGGGATGTAGCGCTCAAACTTAATATACTGTAAAACACACACAGCAAGATAGAGAAAATGTATGTTCTGCTGAAGAAGACCACCAGTACAATTAGAGGCAATGTTCCTGCTGCTATAAAGATTCCTATTTCAACAGACATAAGTAGTTTTAGTAACATTCCATTTACCTTAAATACCATCATGCCGCATAATGCCGTGGCTATTGTAGAGGTTACACAAAAGATAATGCTAAATATAAACAATACTGAAATTTTAGCAAAAATCATCTGTTCGATAGTAACTGGGATTGTCTTCAAACTTTTGAATGTATTACTGTCACGTTCCATAAAGAAAAGTATAGCTGCAATTATACCAATTACAGAAGGTAAAAGAAACTGCATTCCGAAACCAAGTACATCGTTAAATAATCCATTAAAGGCATCTGCAGGACCATTGTATCTCTGCATAACTGATGGTTTGAGAGCATAATATGTCAAGGGAATAGGAAACATAAAAGCTGCAGCAATTACCAGTTGAATAAATTTTTTTCGCTTAAGTTTCCAAAATTCGCATTTTATTAGTTTAAGCAATTCCGGCACCCCCAGTTACTTTCTTGAAGTAGTCCTCTAAAGTATCTTCACAAAGATGAGATTCAGAAACCTCCAATCCATTTTGCATAAAGGATCTATTAATTGCTGATTGTGGTAAGTTGGTATCATATAGCAAAATATTATGATCATCAACTACTCTAAAATTTTTACTCTTAAATACAGATTCTAATATGCGTGCTGCCTGTGAGGTATCTGAAAGATCAAAGTGAATATACTTACTATTTTTATTTTCTAATTCTTGGAGACTTTCTTCTTCTAGTAGTACGCCATGATCAATAATACCAATGTCATCTGCCAAAAGGGAAATTTCTGAAAGAATGTGGCTTGAAATGAGGATTGTTTTTCCTCTTACGTCACATAAATCACGGATAAAGGTACGTACTTCTGCAATACCAATAGGATCAAGTCCGTTAATTGGTTCATCTAAGATCAATAACTCTGGATCATGCATTACAGCAAGAGCAATTGACAAACGTTGCTTCATACCAAGAGAATACTCTGAAAATAGTTTTTTATCCCTATAAGGCAAACCAACTAATTTTAGCGAATTTTTAATTGCATCAAGCTTAGGAATACCACGTAATTCTGCAAAG
This sequence comes from Clostridium ragsdalei P11, assembly GCF_001675165.1. Lineage (GTDB taxonomy): Bacteria > Bacillota > Clostridia > Clostridiales > Clostridiaceae > Clostridium_B > Clostridium_B ragsdalei. Next base: position 35,968 of record NZ_LROS01000079.1, on the reverse strand, counting down.
ATACGTAAATTTTCTGTACCAGTGAGATTGGGATAAAAGCCTGGTGCTTCAATTAGAGAACCAACACGTGGGAGAATTCTTTTTTCATTTTTCCTAATATTTTTGCCAAAAATGAAAACTTCTCCGGAAGTTGGCTGGGTAAGGTTTAAAAGCATTTTCATGGTAGTTGTTTTTCCAGCACCGTTTCTTCCTAGAAGTCCATAAATACGTCCCTTTTTTACATGAATATTTAGATCAGCAACACTCTTTTGAGTGCCATATTGTTTAGTTAAATTTTTAGTTTCTATAACATAATCATTCATTTATTCAAACCTCCTTTGTAGTTACAAGAAAAAGTATAACATGTGAACCTTGCATTAACCTTGCATTAGTCTTGTATTAACCTTGCTTTTAAAAAAAGATAAAAAGTATAGTTAAAGTAGAGATTTAATTATTTCTTTAAAGGAAACTTTATAGTAAATGATGTATACTTATATGGTTCACTACATGCGGAAATTGTACCACTCATGTTTTTCACAATTTGTTGTACAATGGAAAGACCTAAGCCACTTCCTTTTTCAGATCGACCTTTATCGCATTTATACAGTCGTTCAAAAATATGTTTAATATCTTCTTTAGATATTCCTTTTCCATTATCAGTAATACATATTTCAACTTGATTAGATCTGTTTGAAACGGAAACTTTAATATGACTTGCATTGCTGTGTGTCAGAACATTTTGTATCAGATTATTGATAACACGAGTATATCCTTCTGAATCCACTTTTACTATTATGGGGCGTTCAGGAATATCTATATCATAATCCAATGTTTTTTCCTCGAAAATAGGTATCCAGTCTTTTAATATATCCCTTGTCAACTCTGAAATTTCAAAAGGCTGAATAGAAAAAGTTTCTTCATTAGAATTTAATTTGAACCAATCGAAAAGAACATCAATGTAATCTTTTAAATCATGTGCCTTGTGCCTGGCTGTTTCTATATAAGTTTCTCGTTCTTTTCCCTGGACGATTCCTTTATGTGTTGCATCTAAATAGCCAATTAAAGTAGTCAAAGGCGTACGTACATCATGGGAAAGGCTTGTCATAAGCTGTTTATTAGTTTCAGTAGCCTTCCGAAGAGAAGCAAGCTGTTCTTCATAATTATAAACAATGTCATTGATTTTGTAACAAATAACAGCAGTTATATCATTGGGACTTGCTAAAATTTTATGGTTTCCATTACCTGCTTGAATATCGTTTAAGATCTCTAAAATGTTTTTTAATTTACTTTTTGCTTGAAGTAACCTGATTAAGAAACTAAAAGCTAGTATAAGTGAGGCAATTGTAATAACAGCAGCAAGCATTAACAAAGTAGATGAATCCATTTGCTATACCTCCTTATTAAATCGATATCCAATTCCCTTTACTGTCTGAATGAAGGTAGGTTTGCTTGGATTTTTCTCGATTTTTTTACGTATCCTACTTATAAGGGACATAATATTGCTGTCATCGTATGCATAGGGTTCACCCCAAACTTCTTCATAAATCTGTTTTTTTGTTAAAATTTTTCCTTGATTTTTTGCACAGTATAAAAGAATATCAAATTCTTTTGGTGGTAGTTCTACTGTGCCATTGTGAACAGTAACCGTCCTGCTGTCTAAATCTATTGTTAGTCCTTTATAAACAAGTTGAGAAGCTTGTACATCAGAAGGATTGAAACGAGTATAGCGGCGAATTAGCGAAATAACACGAGCAATAAATTCGTCTATATTAAAAGGCTTTGTAAGGTAGTCGTCAGCTCCAGCTCTCAGTCCTCTCACCTTGCAGCTGTTGTCATTTTTGGAAGTCAACATAAGAATAGGAACACTGCTTTTTTTACGAATTCTTTCTAGTGTTTCAAAGCCGTCTATTCCAGGCATCATAACATCAAGAACAACTAGTTGGTATTCACTATTTTTAAGGGCAGACAAACCAGCAGTTCCAAAATGGCAGCAGTCTGCTTCTATGTTTTCTGTGCTAACGCTTTTTTGAAGTAGTGAGCAAAGTTCTTTATCGTCATCTATAATTAGAATTTTGTTATTCATAGTTGTATTCTCCTTAAATTTTGTTTTGTCATTCTTTTTTAATAATTATACGATTTTATAAATTTAACATCAATTTTTTAAACTGATTTTGTAGACATTTAAATATTATATTATAATGTATATATAATAGATATTATTATATGGTAAATTGTTCATAGATTTTACAACTTGGTGACAAGTGAAGGATGGTTTTTACATATCTCTAATATATACTTTATATTGTAGTAAAGATGTTTTGGCATGCTAAACAGCTAAATACAATTTTGGAGGTATTTATTATGAATAGAAAAAAAATATTAGTTTGGGCTTTAACATTATTAGTAGTAGGAGGTGCTTCAGGAATTACCTATGCAAGTGAAAAAATGGATACTACTAAAAATGTAGTTGCAGCAGCAGAAAATAGGAGTAATAGTAATGCTTTAAAGCAGGGAACTATGAATGATGAAGAAGCAATTAAAATAGCTACAGAAGCAATGAAAAATTACATGGGAAAAGATTCAAACTATTTTTCACAAATTAAAGTAGACAGATCAGCTGATATTGCGAAGGAAACACAACAATTAAATAAGAAAGACGAAAAAGAAAGTTCAGAGGGTGAAAAAAAATTTGAAGAAATAAGGGAAAAATACTCAAAAGAACATCCAGAAGATGCAAAAGTAGAGGCAGAAAATATGGCTAAAGCAAAAGATCAGAGAATGATATATATTCTTTTCACTCCTAAAAATTATGATGAAAATAAGATGTGTAACTATTCTGTTTCTATAGATGAGAAAACAGGTGAAATAGTAGGTGTAAGAGCTGAAAATGACTCGGACAAGGATTTTAAGCCTGCAATTGTTGATAATAGAATTAAAGATGCGACTTTAAGCTTCTGCAAAAAAATAGGAAAGAAAATTAAAGGTAATACTATAAAAGTTGATAAAAATATTAACTTTGGCAGGCTATTAGTAAGATGTGAGCTAGATGACGGAAGAGATGCCGAATTTGAAATAAATCTTAAAGATTATTCTGTAGTATATTATCAACTACAGAGTATTAAGCTTTTGCCTTCTATGAAAAAGGACCTTAATAACCAAATTAGACAAATTAAAATTAATTAGTAAATAAGTTTAAAGTGGAAATAATCAGAGACTATATATTTAATTTGATTATTTCCACTTAAGTTAAATGGTGGATTAGTATAAAACTAAGAAATAAAAAGCTTAAAAAAGTGAAATTACAGATATGAATAGGGGGACAAGCAAATCATGATAAAAATATTAGTTGTTGAGGATGAGCTTCCAATATCGAACTTAATAAAGTTGAATTTAAATATGGCAAATTATGAGTGTAAAACAGCTTTCAATGGGGAAGAAGCCTTAAAGAAAATTGAAAATGACAGCTTTGACTTAATACTTTTAGATGTTATGCTTCCTAAAATAGATGGATTTACACTACTTGAAAAGATAAAGCCTCTAGAAATTCCAGTTATATTTTTAACTGCTAAAACTTCTGTTACAGATAAGGTATATGGTCTTAGATCTGGAGCAGATGATTATATAACCAAACCTTTTGAAGGTATTGAATTATTGGCTAGAATTGATAATGTGCTTAGACATTATAATAAAAATACTAATGTAATAAATTTTGAAGATGTAGAGATAAATTTAGAAGAAATGACAACTAGGAAAGCAGGTGAAGCTGTAGAGCTTACTTTAAAGGAATTTGAATTATTAGTGTTTTTAGTACAAAATAAAAATGTTGTATTAACCAGAGAAAAGTTAATAGAAAAAATTTGGGGATATGACTATGTTGGAGAAACTAGAACAATAGATAACCATATACAAAAATTGAGAAAAAAGCTTCAGTGGAAAGATAAAATTAAAACTGTATTTAAATTAGGGTATAGGCTGGAGGGTTAAATGAAGTTCTGGGAGAAGATATTTTTATGTACCTTGGTTATATTTGAAATATTTTTTGTTCCTTCGTCAATATATTTAATTAACAGTAATTTTAAACTGAATCTTAATACAGAAATTAATTCTGGAATAAATGAACAGCAAAGATTTTGCTCTTTTGTAGAATCAAATTTATTTTTGTTTAAAATTCAAAAAGAGTCTAATTCTTACAAGACTGAGCTTGATAAACAAAGTATAGATTCAATGATTAGTACATATTTAAATAATTTTGGAAAACAGGATATATATATTGAGGTAATAGATAATAGAAATAAAGTTATTTTTACTAATTTAAGCATGAATATATCAGATAGAAGAGAGGAACTTAATGTTCAGCTTAATAAAGTGAAGTATATAATACGTGATATTGATGAAAAAAACTATTTATTTATAACGAAAAAAATAAATTTAGACAATAATTACTATAAAATTTCTTATGTTAAGGATGTTTCAAGTATTTATGACAATAAGAAATATTTGTTGAATCTTCTTTTAAAATTAAATATATTTGTTTGTATAATTTTAATTATAGTAACTGTAGCATTAAGTAAGCTTATAGTAAATCCTATAAATAAATTAATTAGAACCACTCAAAAAATAGCTGCTGGAAACTTTAGTGAAAGAATAAAGGTAATATCGGATGATGAGATTGGATTATTATCAAAAAACTTTAATGATATGGCAGATGTTGTGGAGGATAAAATAAATGAACTAAAGATGGCTTCAGAGGATAAGCAGAGATTTATTGATAATCTTGCTCATGAGCTTAGAACGCCATTAACTTCTATAATAGGTTATGCTGATTTTCTTAGAACTACTAAGTATGATGAGGAAACCTTTATAAACTCCTTAAGTTATATATACAGCGAAGGCAAGAGATTAGAAAAATTAGCCTTCAAATTAATGGATTTAATTATTTTGAGAAAAAAAGATTTTAAAATGAAAAGTGAAAATGTTCTTAAGCTTCTAGTTGAAATTAAAGATTCCATGCAGCCAAAATTGGAGAAGAAAAATATTCATTTAGAAATTTCAGCTGAAGATTTAAATTTATCAATGGATAAAGAGTTAATGACGGTGATGATAACTAATTTTGTTGATAATGCCGTTAAAGCATCTCAAATTGGTGATAAAATATACCTAAAGGTATATAAATATGATGCTTCTAATATAATATTGGAAGTTAAGGACAGCGGAATTGGTATTCCAGAAGAGGACATATCAAAGGTAATGGAACCATTTTTTATGGTGGACAAATCCAGGGCAAGGGCTAGTAATGGTGTAGGGCTTGGACTCTCTTTGTGTGTGGAAATCGCTAAAATTCATAATGCTAGGATTGATATAGAAAGTAAGGTTGGAGAGGGTACCGCAATAAAGGTAATTTTTTAAGAGACAAAATGTTCTATTTTTACAAGAGCTTTTGATACTTATAATACCATGTTTAAGAAAGAGAGGTAATTAAATTAGTGACAAAGATACATATTGATTCAACTATTTATACTACAAAACCAGCAGATTCTAGATTATCTAAGGAGATGGCAGTTTATGATTTGCTGGAGGAGCTTGACATCCCTTATAGTCGTATAGATCACGATGTAACGGCAAGCATTGAGGATTGTCATAATGTAGAAAGGCTTTTGAGGATTACTATTTGTAAAAATTTGTTTTTGTGTAACAGCCAGAAAACTGACTTTTATTTGCTTATGATGCCTGGCGATAAAAAGTTCAAGACAAAAGAATTGTCTGCTCAGATTCAATCTTCTCGTTTGTCATTTGCACCAGCGGAGTATATGGAAAAATATCTTAATATTACACCAGGATCTGTGAGTGTTATGGGACTTATGAATGATGCAGATCATAACGTAAAACTTTTGATAGACGAGGATGTAATAAAAGAGGAATATGTGGGATGTCATCCTTGTATTAATACTTCAAGTCTTAAGATTAAGACCAAATATATTATAGATAAGTTTCTTCCACATACAGAACATCTTCCAACATATGTGAAATTAACAGGAAAATAGTTTTACATAGGAGGAGTAGATTTGTTCTTTAATGATATTTCAGTAAAGAAACATTTAAAAATAAAAGAGACACCTAATTACATATACATAGAGCCTCATCCTCTGCTTAGAAAATATATTGCACATTATACTATATTATTTCCTAATCCAAAAGAAATGGGAAGGTGCAGTGATAATATTGGTGATTTAACTTTAATACCTGACTGCAGTGGTTGTATTATATATACTTATGAAAATAATAATTTTTTATTAAGCCTTTGGGGAGCAACAACGAAGACGGTTATAGTAAAAAATGATGTGAACTCTAAAAAAATAAGATTTTTTATTGAGTTTGTACCTGGTGGCCTGCATGCTATTACTGGTATAAAACAATCAGAATTATGTGATATTCAAACACAAGTAGATGAAGTTGACAAGTGTTTGTATGATTCATTAAATCATGCTGCCGAGATTGCAAATAATGCAGATGATATGATTTCAATGGTGAACAGGATTTTTTTGAAAGCAGTAGAGAAAAATAATAAGCAGCATGCAGTTATGAGATCTAGCTTAGAGAAAATTAAAGCTGCAAATGGAGTGATAACAGTAAAAGAATTATCATCAAGTGAATATGTAAGCCAGCGTCATTTAAATAGATTGTTTAATGAGTATATTGGGATAAATCCAAAAATGCTTTTAAGAATTTCTAGGGTAAATTATTCAATAAATATGTTAAAAAAAGCTGAGAATAAAAGTTACATAAATGCATCTCAAATCTTGGGTTATTTTGATCAATCACATTTTATTCATGATTTTAAGCGAATATGTGGAGTTTCTCCTAAAGAATTTTTCAAGAACACGTCTGATTTTTACAATGAACTTTTTAAATATTGATATATAATGAATAATGTTAGAAAAGTATATATATAGGAGATGTTTGAAATGAAATTTGTATGTCCACTTATAGCCGTTAGTGATATTGAGATTTCAAAAAATTTTTATAAAAAAGTGCTTAATCAGAAGGTAACCATGGATTTTGGAGAAAATGTTACTTTTGAAAACAGCTTTGCAATACAGAAAGGTTTTGCAGAACTTATTGATATAAATAAAAATGAAGTTACCAATAAGTCAAATAATTTTGAACTCTATTTTGAAGAAGAGGACTTAAATGGATTTGTAGATAGGTTAAAGAATTTTGATAAAATAGAATATGTTCATGATGTTAAAGAACATCCATGGGGGCAGAGAGTCATCAGGTTTTATGATCCCGATAAACATATTATTGAGGTTGGAGAAAGCATGGTAAGTGTTATAAAGCGATTTTTAAATGAAGGTTTGACACCTGAAGAAACAGCTAAGCGTACTCAGTTTCCTATTGATTATATAAGGCAATTAGAAGAATGTAAATAATTTAATTTTCGCACATATGAAGATTTTACTTAATGTAAAAATAATGCGAAACAATATTTTTAAGAGGACAGAGGACAATTGACAGAGGACAGTGGAAGGAGAATTTTTCTTCGTTACACTACGGAAAATCTTTAATTAAATTTTTAATGTCTCATTTCGCTAAAGCGAAATATTGCTGACTTATATAAATTTTAAGCTTGTTTTGCGTTAGCAAAACAAGCTTAAAAATAAATTAGGTTTCTGACGTAAGGAGGAAAACTTACCTTCTTTGTCCTCTGTCTTCTGTCAAATGTCATCTGTAAAAGTTGAGCAAATAATTTATGGTAATTAAATTTGTCATTATACCGATATTTTATCTATTAAATTTTGTTTTTATGCTTGTCCAATAGTCTGCATTTTCAAGCCCCAATCTCCAAATGGCAATACCATTTAAATTATAGGAATTAACTAAATCTAATTTATATCCTAAACTTTGGCCATTTTCAAACCAATTTGAGTGAGCTATACCAGAAGTATCTGTGTAATTGAAATATGGTGATTTTGATATATTATCCCACAGTATAGACGCATTGTTTGCAGCTGCAATATTGTACATACCATTTATTCCATAAGCTTTTGTACCATTTGATGACCAATCGTAACCATAAGCTGCAACACCTAACATAATTTTTTCTCTTGGAATTACCGTAACTGCATATTTAATTACATTTTCAACCCAAGATATAGATGCAATTGGACCTGCCGTCCCACCAGGATAGTGCTCATCATAGGTCATTATAGCTATTTGATCACAATACTTTGCTAATGCAGCATAATCGTATGCTCCGCTCCAAGAATTTGTTGTACTATCACTTGTTTTAGCTGGTACTGAAAGGGTTACTGAAAAACCTTGTGGAGTTAACAAATTGTAAAGTTCTTGTACAAAAGTTGTGTAGTAGTTTCTATCATAATAGAAAACTCCTTCAAGATCTACATTTACGCCTTTGTAGCCATTTACCTTTATTGCGTTTAAAAGATTATTTTCTAATTTTTGTCTATTTGTTTGATTTTCTAGTACTGATTTTGCAATATTGCCATCAAAATTATTTTGAAGCATTGCATAGGTTTTAATTCCATTACTGTTTGCATAGCTAATTTGGTTAGTTGGAACTAATCCTGAAATATTGCCAAGACTGTCTGTAGTATAGGTTTGCGTAGCTATTTCATCAATAGTTGAAGTATTAGCTGCCATTGAATTGTAAGAGGACGAATCTCCCGAATAATAATAGGTTGTAAAACCTAAAATTTGCTTTTTAGATGTGGTTGGTATTATAGAAGCCTGTAGGGTAGCAGCAGTTACATGGATTGAACTTGTTGAGGTACCGTAGCGATTATAAGCTGTGACATAAAACCAATAATTAGTATTAGAAGTTAGTCCGGACTTTATTAAATTTGTACTAGTAACAGTAGCAATTTTGGTATAGTTAGCATCATTTGGTGAAGCCATATAAACATAGTATCCCGATGCACCAGATGCTGAAGACCAACTCAATGTAAGAGAACTTGTACTAATATTAGAAATAGTTAATCCTGTTGGAGTTGGTGGTGGAGAATTATTTTTTTTTGCTGCAGCAAATTGTATGTTGGAAATTAGAAAAATAATTGTTGTAATGAATATCAAAAAGCTTTTTTTAACTGTCATCTGTACCCCTCCTTAAATTTATTATTGAATTAGGTTGGCAAATCTAATATTTCTCTCCTTTGATGATCTAATTATAAAGCCTTTTTTTGTATATTAATAGATTTCTATAGTCACATTGATATAGGGACTAAAGTCATAAAATCTTACAATATTTTAAAAAATTTTTAGAAAGCCAGAGGGTAGAAGGAGTTTTTAACAAAGTGACGGGTACTATAATAGATAACCATCGGATAAAATTAATTTCTTATGTGCGAAAGTTGAGTTAAAAATAATATTTTTATCCGATGGTTGTTATAGGTAATATTTATGGTTTAATTGAGTATAGTAATTCATTCTCAAAAATTATAAAAAAGAGGTTATTTACCTATCATAATATTAAGAATTTCTACGTCAGTTGATTTCATACCTTGATGTCCCACACGACCGATATTCTGAATTGTTTTTTCATAATCCTTTTCTACAAGTCCTTCACCAAATGGAAATACTAAACCATGTTTTGCCATTTCATATCCCATTATACCAGCATCGACTGAACTAGAAATTTTTGCTGCACAGGAAGCTTTGGCTCCATCACATACAATACCACCAACAGTGCCGATAGAATTGATTATGGTCTTTCCAATTGTATCATAATCACCACCATTTAAATAAGCAATACCACAAGCTGCAGCTGTCCCTGCTGATACAGCTCCACAGTAAGCAGATAAATTTCCTATATAACGTTTTTGATGTAGTGATATAAGGTTAGTTAAAACAAGAGCTCTATAAAGTGTATCTTCATCCGCTCCCATCTCTTTAGCATAAACTAAAACTGGCATGGTACAGGTGATTCCCTGGTTACCACTTCCTGAGTTGATGACTACGGGAAGGGCACATCCATTCATTCTTGCATCAGAACCTGCTGCGGCAGCTGCTTTTGCCTTGGTACGTATATCATTACTACCAAATTTTATAAGAGTTCGTCCAACTTGAGCGCCCCAATTATGAGTCAAGCCTTCTTTTGATATGGCAGAATTATATTTAATTTGTCTGCTAATAATATCTCGTACATCATTCAAGTTTACTTCATTGGCAAACTGAAGTATGTCTTTGATATTGAGCTTTGATTTATCTCCAGATTGTTTAGTTACTACGTCAGGCTGTTCAAATATTACTTCACCATTTTTTTCAATTTTGGCAATGTGGTTATGTTTTGTTCTGACTTCTACAGCTGACATATTATGTCCAGCCGTTAATTCTGCACGGATAAAAAGATTTTCTTCTCCTTCTTCTAGTTTACAGCTGCAGATCCCCTTTTTGCGTAATGCCTTAGCTTTATCGATGTCTTCTTGCTTCACTTCACTGATAACTTGGAGTTCCAAATTTGCTTTTCCAGCTACGACACCTAAAATAGCTGCAGCTTCCACACCTTTTTCTCCACCGGAATTAGGTACGATAACTCCCTTTACATTTTTAATAATATTGCCACTGCAGCAAATAACTATTTTCTCTGGCATTTGTCCAAGAACTTCTCTTGCTTTTGCAGCTGTAAATGCAATGGCAATTGGTTCTGTGCATCCCATAGCTGGAATTAACTCTTCTTTTAATATTTTAACGTAATTGTCATATTGGATTTTATCCATTAAAAAGCCCCCTTTGTTACTAACTAATATGATTATAAGAATATGTAATACATTCCTAACATAAGTAAGATTCATTGATATTTTAGTATTTCTACTAATCATATCACGGTAAGCTTCAATAATCAATATTATATACTATATGTATATAATATGTTTGATTACATCAAATATATTATGAAAAATTTAAAATTTAATGGAAAAGATAATAATATATATTATCTTGTGATATGATTACAAACGATGATCTATATGTTATTCAAAAATCAGGTTCTTTTATATTGACTTCTTTTTTTTTAGAATGTATAATGATTTGACAATAATATTGGAATAAAAGGGGTAGTTCTATGGGTGAAAAAAACGATAATACATTAAAAAATCAAATTTATAATGCTTTGTTTTCTGATATTATTAATGGTGTATATTCTCCAGATACCATTCTAACTGAAAAGTTTTTGATGGAGAAATACGGCGTTAGTCGTGCACCAATACGTGAAGCACTTACACAGCTTATTGGAACTCATATACTGTCAAGTATTCCAAGGCAGGGATATAAAATTATTCAGCCAAGTAAACAGCAATTATTGGAAATTGTAAAATTTCGTTCTATTCTAGAGAGTTCTTTTTTGGAAAATTATTATATGTATATAGATGAAGCTTTTATCGAGAAGCTTAAAAACATTTGTATGAGTCATGCTAATTGTCCTGACAATGATTTTATGGTTCGCTGGAATTATAATTGCGAGTTTCACCTTAAACTATTCTCTATTTATGGGAATCAGTATGCATATAAGCTTTTGGAAGATGCTATGAATATACAGACTATTTTTTTTATACAAAGAAAACATTATAGCAGGACGAGTTTGCATAGGGTTTTAATTGATTATTTGGAAAGAAACGAAATTGAAATGGCTGTAAATATTTTAAAAGCAGATATTGAGAATCTTATGATTTCAGACATTGCTGCTATTCCAACTAATAAGGATAAAAAATGATAGTATACATTGATAAAAGGTCAGGAATTTTTGAAAGGTTATGATTAAAATCTCAAAAATTCTTGGCTTTATTATTTTTTGAGATTTAATTTTTAAAATTTTAGCGTTAAATATGAATTTATATTACAAAATAGAAATTTAATGCCTAGTATATTTATTAAAAAAATTCCTTAAAATAAATATACTATTATAAAAAATGGTGGTGTATCGAATGAGTAAAGGATTAAAAACATCTTTAATTGTTATAGGAATATTATTAGTTATATTTTTACCTTTAATAGGTAGTTATAATTCTATTGTAGGATTAGATCAAAAAGTTAATGCATCAGAGTCTAATATTGATACTCAACTGCAGAGAAGATCAGATTTAATACCAAACTTAGTTCAAACGGTAAAAGGTTATGCAGCTCAAGAAAAAACAATATTTACAGATGTGGCAAATGCAAGAGCTAAGCTTGCTGGAGCTCAAACAATTACTGATAGAGCAAATGCAGATGCAGCACTTTCCTCAGCACTTTCAAGACTTTTAGTAATTGTTGAAAGATATCCGGATTTAAAATCCAATCAAAATTTTAGAGATTTATCTGTTGCTTTAGAGGGTACAGAAAATAGAATAGGAATAGCAAGACAAGATTATAATACCGCTGTGAATAACTATAATACATCTATAAAAAGATTTCCAAATTCAATAATTTCAGGTATATTTGGTTTTTCTCAAAAAACATATTATAAGGCTAGTCAGGGAGCACAGGAAGTTCCAAAGGTGGATTTTACAAGATAGTTTAGTTTACAACCTACAAGTTATATATTCATAAAATTAGGTTGTAAGAAAGCTATTTTAGATAATCTAAGATGGAAAATTTAAATGAATAAAATAAATACTAAGTTAAAGGTGATTTTATCATCTTTAGGTATAATACTTTCTGTAGTAATTTCAATTTTGATTTTGCCTTATTTTGTAAAAGGAGCTGCAAATATACCTGTACCAACTAAATTAAAGTATATAAATGATTATGTAGGAATTGTTGATGAAGATTCTAAAAACTATATTGTATCACTTGGAAGTGAATTAGAAAATAAAACTGGATCACAAGCAGCAGTAGTTATAATTAGTTCACTTGAAGGAAAAGATATAGAATCTTATTCCAATGAGCTTTTTAGAAGCTGGGGAATTGGACAAAAAGGTAGGGACAATGGGCTTTTAATATTATTGTCAATAAATGATAAAAAGTGGAGAGTGGAAGTAGGAAGAGAGTTGGAAGGCGTAATTACAGATATATATTCTTCTAGAGTTATGAATAGTGAAGCGGTTCCGCTTTTTAAAGAAAAAAGATATGGTGAAGGTTTAAAGAATGCTTATTCAGTTTTTGCAAGAGATATAGCGAAAGAATATAATGTTAGTTTGCAAGAAAGTAAGAAAACTGCACAGAAGCAAAAATCAGTTTCTATAAATCCTGTAATAATATATTATATTCTGGGTGCTTTCCTATTGGATATTTTACTTAATAAAGCAAGGATAACTAAGTTTTTATTCTATTTGCTGTTTTGGAATTCTTTTTGGGGAGGCCCAAGAGGAGGCGATGGAGGTCTTGGTGGAAGTAACCAGGGCGGATTTGGAGGAGGCAGCTCTAGTGGAGGTGGTTCTTCAGGAGGTTGGTAAAATTGTAAATGAAAATTAGATTATTAACTTATGCCTATTTCAAAGTCTTTTATTAAGACACTTTGAAAAGCATAAGTTAATTTTTATATAATCTTCACATTGGTTATTTGTCAATTAAAATTTTATTCAGTTGATTGACAAATTTATCACTTTCATTAATCCAAGGACTATGACCAGAGTGTTCAAACCAAATAATTTCCTTATGGGGTGCACGTAAAACGTTATAATAGTCTTCAACTAATGAAATTGGAGCATTAATGTCGCGCCTTCCTACAAAAAAATAGATTGGTATTTTTACTTTGGCATAATCTTTTCTTAAATCGATACTATAAAGCTGAGGGTAAACATGATTAAAGGTATTAGTAAGACCCCACAAAAAGTTGATCTTATCTATAAGGCTATATTCCGATGAAGAAATATCTCTCCATGTATTAAAATGAGAATTATATATTCCCGGGTCTTTTTGCATATAAGAGCTTAAGTAATTTAAATACTCTGCACTTTTCCAGGTAACGTCAGTTCCATAATATGGTGGATGACCATTTGATCTTAGTTTTGCAATCTTATTAGTATTATTTTTAATATGAGCTATTTTAATGGCGTTCTCGTAATCTAATTCTTCTGTTTTAGAGAAATCAACCATTTGTCCTGTCCCAACAAAACTGTAATACTTTTCTGGGTATTTTTCAGATAAAAAGATACCAAGGGCACTTCCACATGACTCGCCAACTAAATAGATTTTATCCTTTTTAAATGTTTTACATAGATATTTAGTTAATGCATATCCATCTTGAACATAGGTATTTACATTTAAATTTTTGACATTTGCAGCATAATAGGATTTGCCAGAACCAGGCTGGTCCCAATTCACAACAACAAAATTCTTCTCAAGTTTTTGAAGATTATAGCGTACCGTAGCCATTTGAGTCCCACCAGGGCCTCCTGCTAAAAATAATAGTACTGGATTATTTTTGTTTTCTCCCCTTATGATAATCCACTCTTGTCTACCATTTAATTGTACTTTTCTTAATTCAGCAATGCTTTTTGGCAGGGGATTTCCGTTCTTATCCACAATTCTGGGAGTGTTAGCTGAAAAATAACTAAATATTATTAATATAAGTATCAATATAAATAAACTTCCTAAAATTATGGTATTTCTTTTTAATTTTAAGATTATGTTATTCAAGGGAGCTTTTTTTCTTATCTTTAGTATCCACAACATCCCAATAATAAGCTCTGTTATAAAGGTTCCCATAATTGAAATAAGAAGTATTGAAAAAATAATTATCTGTATCATAAAAGTTACTCCTCAAAAATATGAATTAAACTAATTACATAATAAATTTTCTTAATAATAGATTTGACTAATGGTCGAATTTATATATTTATGTTATCATCTTTTCGACTATTATTAAACAAGGTGTTGATGAAAAGTTGTTCCACAGTGCGATAAGCCAGAGGAAACTGCTTAGAAATCTGTTTATAAAATGTGAGCTTTGATTGGATGGCTTTTTTTAATTATCTTCCTAACCTTACAATAATGTAATGATGCTTAATAAATATTGTAAGGTAAATGAATGGCTGGTATTATAGATGTTTTTTATAATTTATTTAAAGGTTGAAGTTAAAGAATATGTACAGTTCTAAACTTGAAACTTTAAATAAGTAATATTAAGAAAAATACTAGTTAATTTCTTAATATGTTAAAGCTATGGAGGAACATGAGCATGTGTTATGAAAGATTTAAAAAAAATATAAATTTCTTGAAAAATAAGTTAATAAAACGGATGTTTGCAATTATATCAATGTTTATAATATGTTTTGGAAGCAACGTTACAGTTTTTGCAAAATCTAATTCAAGTGATAACTTGTTAAGTAATAAAGATGATTTGAAAGTATTTATGGATAATACTTTTCAGAAAAAGATGAAGGAAGAACATGTTCCAGGAGCAGTTATTACTGTGGTTAAGGATGGAAAAGTTATTTTTAGCAAAGGATACGGATATGCTGATTTAGAAAATAAAGTACCTATGACACCTGATAAAACTTTAGTAAGAATAGCATCGGTATCAAAGCTTTTTACTTATACGGCAATGATGCAGCTTTCTGAACAAGGTAAGGTAGATTTGAAGGCTGATGTAAATAAATATTTAAAAGGACATACCTTAAAAAATAAATATTCAAATCCAGTAACAGTGGAAGAACTTCTTACACATACATCTGGTATAGATGATAATAGAATAGCAGATTTGTCAAAAGATAAAAGAGATTTACTTCCTATGAATGATTTTTTAAAAAAACATCTACCTAAAGTAGTAAGAGAGCCTGGAACTGTCATTAATTACAGCAGCTATGATGCAGCGTTAGCGGGTGGGATTGTTGAGCAAGTTTCTGGAAAACCCCTTAATAATTTTATTGAAGATAATATATTTAAACCACTTAAAATGAGCAATTCAACATTAAATAGAGATATGAATCCAAAAGGCTTGGAATGTGGTTACAATTATGAGAATGACAAGATAGTTAAAGCTGAACTATTGAAAGGATATTTTAATAATTATGCTGTTGGTGGTATAATATCAACTTCTGAAGATATGGCTAAATTTATGATAGCTCAGCTTAATAATGGAGCATATAGGGATAAAAGAATTTTACAAGAAAGCACAGCTATTGATATACACAGTCAGCATGCAACTTTTGATAAGAGATTGCCTGGAATGGCTTATGGGTTTAATGAAAAATATATAAAAGGGTATAGGGCAATTGAGCATCCAGGATATTCACCAGATAATATATACAGTGATATGACTTTATTTCCAGATGAAAATTTAGGAGTTTTTATATCTATAAATCAAGGAATGAATAATCTACCAGATGAAATTGTGTCAGAAATGGTTGCAAAATATTTCCCAAAGAAAGAAGAAGCAAAGAATAAAAAGCCTTATTATACATCAAAAAGCAATCTAAAGGATTTTGTAGGAACTTATAGATTTAGTGAAAATCCAAAAAGTACCTTTCATAAAGCAGATGCTTTTCCAGAAGGAGAGGATGTCACTGTAAGCTTAAAAGATGGAAAAGCCTTAACATTAACAGGTAAAGATGTTTTCGTTGGAAATAAATATAGCACAACTCTGGAAGAAATAGAACCATTGGTATTTAAAAGAGCTGATACAGGAGAGTATGTAGTATTTAAGAAAAATAGGAATGGACAAATTTATTACCTAGCACAGCAGCAGGACAGCTGGCACGGGACTTATGAAAAACTCAAATGGTATGAGTTTTCAATTGTCCAAATTTCTATATTTGTATTTTGCTCAATAGTATTTTTAGCATCAATTATATTTTCTATTGTAAGAGCAGCTTATATTGTGATAAAAAGAAAAGGTAATAAATTAAACAAGCTAGGGAAATCTCTTTTTGGTATGTCGTTTCTAGTTAGTTTTTTAAATGTGTTTTTCTTTATAGCAGCGTTATTTGTGCTGGGAGAACCAACTAGGTATGGCATAAGCATAGAAGCTAAGTTGTTGTTATGTGTACCAATATTGAGTTTAATTTTAAATTTATTGTTTTTAGTTTATGCAGCAATTGATCGGATGAAGAAAAACAGTAAATTATGTTATAGGATATATTACTTGGTTTTAGTTTTTACAGGAATGTTGTATATATGGTTTTTGAATTATTGGAACTTTTTAGGATTTAAATATTAGAAAATATAAGTGCAAACCGGGAGGATTATGATGAAAGTATTGACAGTTGAAAATATAAAAAAAGTATATGGAGAAAGACATGGAGGAAATGTTTCAAGTGCATTAAATGGAGTTAGTTTTGATGTGGAAAAAGGAGAGTTTGTCGGCATTATGGGACCTTCAGGAGCAGGAAAATCCACATTACTAAATGTTATAGCAACTATAGACACACCGACTTCAGGAAGCATAAAAATAGGTAACCAGGATATAGTTAATTTAAAAGAACCTAAACTTTCAAGATTTAGAAGAAAAAAATTGGGATTTATTTTTCAAGATTATAATTTACTTGATACTTTAACTTTGAAGGAAAATGTAATATTGCCTTTAGCACTTTCTAAAGTAAAGGTTAATGAAATAGATGAAAGGGCAGAAAGAATAGCTTCTACCTTAGGTATAAGTAAGATACTTAATAAATATCCATATGAAGTGTCAGGGGGACAAAGACAGAGAACTGCTGCAGCTAGAGCTATAATAACCAATCCAGAGCTCATACTGGCAGATGAACCAACGGGTGCTCTTGATTCTAAGTCATCAAGGGAGCTACTTGGATGTATGAGTGAATTAAATAAGGAGCAAAGTGCTACAATTTTGATGGTAACTCATGATGCTTTTGCAGCCAGTTTCTGCAGAAGAATTATATTTATAAAAGATGGAGAATTGTTTACTGAAATAAGAAGTAGTGGAGATAGAAAGGAATTCTTTGACAGAATTTTAAAAGTTTTAGCAGTACTTGGAGGTGGAGTAAATGACCTTCATTAGTCTAGCTGTAAATAATGTTAAGAAAAACTTTAATAATTATGTTATGTATTTAATAAGTGCTGTGTTTTCTGTTATGATATTTTATATATTTTCTTCTATAGCCTTTAATGAGGTGATTATGAAACTAGCAGATAATAAGCCTATAGTTAAAGCTATATTCAAAGCTTCAGCGGGTATAGTTGCATTATTTTCTTTTGTATTTATATGGTATTCAAATAGTTTTTTCTTGAAAACAAGAAAAAAGGAAATAGCAATTTATTCTATGGTTGGTATGGAGAAAAAGCAGATTGCAAAAATGTTATTTTATGAAAACTTAATTATAGGAGTTCTAGCGATACTATGTGGAATAGTACTAGGCACAATGTTTTCTAAATACTTCTCACTTATGCTAATTTATCTTATGAAGGAAACCTTGAATATAAAATTTATCATTTCACTTAAAGCTTTTGAAATAACTATTGTAGTATTTTGCATACTTTTCCTATTAAATTCCTTTCATAGTTACAGCATAATATATAGATACAAGCTAATAGAACTTTTGTCAGCACAAAAAGAAGGAGAAAAGCAGCCTAATACTTCATTAATTACATCAATATTATCTTTGGTATTTATTGCAGCAGGATATATTATGACATATGATAAAACTACAATGCAGTTAGTGAAGATTGGAATACCAATAGTTATTTTAGTGTCTATAGGAACTTATTTTCTTTTTAGCAGCTTCATTATAATCTTTATAAGAACTATTAAGAGAAATAGAAGTGTTTACTATAGGGGAGAAAATATGATATCTGTATCACAAATACTCTATAGGATAAAAAGTAATGCAAAAACTCTTTCTGTTATTGCACTCTTAAGTGCAGTAACCTTAACTTCTGTTGCAGCATCGTATTCATTTTATAAAACTACAGAAAAAGATATGGGAAAGGATATGGTCTTTTCTTATGAATTTGTTAATGCAGATAGCTCTTTAAATAAAAAAATTGAAGATACGATAAATAAATATGATAATAAACTGATCTCACGAAATAATTTAAAACTCATAAGTGCAAAAGTAAATCTACCTATTTTGAATAAAGATGATTTTGAGGGAAAAATAATATCACAAAGTGATTATAACAGTGTGATTACAATAAAAAATAGGGGAAACAAGGTGAACTTAAAAGGCAATGAATGCTTATTTATTCAAACAAGTAAGGGAAGCAGTAAAAAGTATACCTATTTACGTAATCCGGTTTTAGTTAAGCTAGAAAATTCAATAATGAATTTTACAATTATAAAATCTACAGATGTACAAGTAGTAAGTCCTGCTGTAGCAGCAAGCACAATTGTTGTTTCAGACAAAGCCTTTAAAGGTATAAGTTCTCAAAATAAAATTACTAATATGAATGGATATATAGTACAAAATCCAGAAAAATCAAAGGAACTTACAAAAAAGTTGAATGAAGAAGTATCTAAAGACATATATGTAGATTCTTATTATGACTCTTATCAGGGATTTTATAAAGGTGGAGCTGTTTTAATTTTTATTGGAATGTTCTTAGGAATATTATTCTTCTTAGCAACAGGTAGTATAATATCTTTTAAACAATTGATGGAGGCATCTGATGATGAAAGAAGGTATTCAACTTTAAGAAAAATAGGCATGAACAGGCAGGAAATAAAGAAGTCCATAGCGAAACAATTATCAGTAACATTTGGAATGCCTTTAGTAGTTGCTATTTGTCACAGCACAGCAGCTTTAATAGTATTTCAAAGATTGATGAATGAGGGAATAATGAACTACTGTGTAATAATAATGCTAGGATATATACTTATGTATTTTCTATATTATATAGTAACTGTAAATTCCTATACAAATATTGTTTGTAAAAAAGAATAAGGGATATTTAAAGACTGGGGTGTGCTATGTTTAAAATACTTGTAATTGAAGATGATGAAGTTATAGGAGAAGAAATACTTAATGCTGTGAGAAAGCATGGATATGAGGGAAAAAGAATTGAAGATTTTAATAAGGTCATAGAAGAATTTGTTAAATATAAACCAGATCTGGTGCTTTTAGATATAAACCTGCCAGCTTATGATGGCTTTTATTGGTGCGGAAAAATAAGAATGCTTTCAAAAGTTCCTATAATTTTTATATCTTCCAGGACCGAAGAAATGGACATAATAATAGCAACAAATATGGGAGGAGACGATTATGTTACAAAACCATTTTCAATAAACATATTACTAACTAAGGTAAATGCATTACTCAGAAGAACCTATTCCTATTTCAATGATTTAGAATCAGATGTAATTACTCATAAAGGATTAATATTAAATTTAAAAGATGATACAGTTATGTATGATGGTAACAATATTCAGCTTACTAGAAATGAATTTAAAATTCTACACATACTTATGAAAAATAAAGGTACTATAGTAAGTCGTGATAGGATTATAAGAGAGTTATGGCAGGATGAGAGTTTTGTTGATGACAATACTTTAACTGTAAATATTGCAAGACTTAGAAAAAAAATTAAGAATATTGGCCTTCCTAATTACATTGAGACCCAAAAAAGTATGGGGTATATAGTATGAGCTTAAGAGAATATTTAAAAGACAGAAGAAATTTAGTTATTTTTTTTATTATACTTATGATATTTATAAGTGGAATGATTTTATTTGATAGTTCTATAAGAATGTTAAAATCCAATGCGGAATATGTAGTTACAGTTTCCATTTTGCTTTTTATAATATATCTTGGAGCTGATTATAGCTTAATTAAATTCAATATGAATAAAATTAAAAAATTGCCTAAAGAAGGGCTGGAGTGGATTCACAGTTTACCTTGTCCAAGGAATTATGAACAAAAATTTTATCTTGATGTAATTAATAATCTGTATGAAAATGCTAATATACAAATAGAAAGTCTTAATAATAATAACAATGAAAGTGTTGAATTTTTAACTACCTGGGTTCATGAAATAAAAACGCCTATTGCTGCATCTAAACTAATTATTGAAAATAATTTAAGTAGAGAAAATGAAAAGACATTATATGGAATAGAGATGGAGATAGAAAAAGTAGAAGATTATGTTCAAAAAGCTTTGTTTTATTCCAGAATAAATGATTTTTCTAAAGATTACAGAATAGATAATGTTAAAATTGAA
Source organism: Clostridium ragsdalei P11 (assembly GCF_001675165.1). Taxonomy (GTDB): domain Bacteria; phylum Bacillota; class Clostridia; order Clostridiales; family Clostridiaceae; genus Clostridium_B; species Clostridium_B ragsdalei. The sequence goes on along the minus strand of NZ_LROS01000079.1, from coordinate 14,944 downwards.
ACTGCAGTAAAGGAAAGTATAAAAAGTGAGGCATCCTGGTTTATAAATAAGAACATAAAATTGAAGATAGAAGATCTAGATGTAGAGGTTGATACAGATTATAAATGGCTTCAATTTATAATAAAACAAATTTTAGATAATGCCATAAAATATACTTCTAAAGATGGGGTTATAAATATATATACAAAAGCACAAGAAAAGGAAAAAGTTTTATATATAAAAGACAATGGAATAGGTATAAAGAAAGAAGATATTAGAAGAGTCTTTGAAAAAAGTTTTACAGGTTATAATGGGAGGGTAAAGCAGCATTCAACTGGAATGGGGCTTTATATAAGCCAAAAACTTGCAGGAAAGTTAGGGCATTATATAGCTATAGAATCTGAATATGGAAAAGGCACTGAAGTTTCAATTCATTTTCCAAAGTTAAATAAATATATTTCATAGGCAAGAAAATTACAGGTTTTATTTGTAATTTTCTTGTCAGGTAAAAATGTAACTATTTTACACTATCCTTAGTTCTACTTTTTTTACTAAGAATTAGAGATAATATAAAACCTATTCCAATTAGCACAGCAGCAACTGTTACAGAACGACTAAAGCCGATGTATATTGCTTTTACTTGACTGCTTGGATCTGCCCCACTATTCATATTTTTTAAGTAGATATTTTGATAAGCTGTCATAACACCCACAAATAGAGCTGAACCTAAAGCACCAGCTATTTGCATTCCAGTATTTACTATAGCAACACCATCTGCTTGGTTTTTACCTGATAATTCACTAAGTGAAGTTGTTTGGGTAGTTGACATAGACATAGATGTTCCCACCATTATAGCACAATAGATAAGAGTAATTGTCCTTATAGGAGTTGACGGTGAAATACGTGATAGCATAAAAGTAAAAATACATGCTACTAGAAAACCTAATGGAATCAGTATACTTCCGCCTATTTTATCATAAATCTTACCAACAAATGGAGTTAATACACATCCCACAAGAATTGGTGGTAATATAGCCATTGCTGACGTAAAAGAAGATGTTTTTAAGCCATTTTGAAGCAGCAAAGGTAATATGACATTTATTGAAAAGTTAAACATTTGCATTAATATAATTAATAGTACACCTATTGCAAATATAGGGTGCCTAAATGATCGTATTTCAAGTATTGGCTGTTTTAAAGATAACTGGCGTTTACAAAAGAAAATTAATGCTATAAATCCAATTACAAAAACAACAGCAGTAGATAATAAACTTGAATTACCAGCTGAACTTACTGAATATATAATACCTGCAAATCCTATAGTTGACAGCAGTATGGATAAGTAATCAATTTTAGGTTTTGTTATCACAGAGATATTTTCTAAATAAAAATAACCTCCAATAATACAAATCAATAAAATTGGAATTAAGAGCACGAATAATGAATGCCAGCTAAAATGCTGCAGAAGTAAACCAGAAACCGCTGGACCAAGTGCAGGTCCTAATGTGATTATACAAACACATAACCCCATTATTGAACCACGTTTTTCTGGTGGTGTTACTACTAAAGCTGAATTCATCATAATAGGTATGAGCATACCAGTGCCTAATGCTTGAATTATTCTTGAAATTAATAGTGCTGTAAAAGTGCTAGAAAATACAGCACATAGAGTCCCAATTAGAAATAATACCATTGCACTTAAAAATAGTTGCTTTGTAGTAAAAGTGTGAATAAGAAAAGCTGTAACTGGCACAAGAATTCCAACTACTAGTACATAACCAGTAGTAAGCCACTGTGCTGTAGTAGCTGTAATGTGCATTTCTACCATTAATTTAGGAAATGCTACATTCAATATGGTTTCATTAAATAGTGCTATGAAACTTCCAAGTAATAATACAAACATAATTGCTTTTGCATTGTACTTAGGTCTTTTTTCTGTATAAATTTTTTTTGCTTCCATAAATTATAATCTCCTTAAATTTATTTTGTAGACCGGTCTATATATTAAGGGCGTAAACGAACACTTTGAAAATATTGCAAAGTAATATTTTTAAAGAACAAAGTTCAAAGTTCAAATATCAAATAAGGATAAATTTCTTCCTAACGTCAGAAAATATTAAAATTATAGATTTCCTGAGGTACGATGGAAATCATCTTTATCTGTTCTTTGTTATTTGAACTTTGTTATTTTCAAAAGCTTTGCTTCGCAATATTTTTAATTTATGTATGAATTCAATAAAATACCGATTTGTTTACTAACCGTTAAAAGAGCAATAGGGTTTTTTTCAGTAACTGAGGCTGTAATGGCTCCTTCAACTATAACTTGAATAAAAATGCCTAATTCCTGTGCAGTTTCTTTAGAAAACCCACCTTCAATTAACTTTTTAGTATATGTGTTTTGTATATCTAGAAAAGCTAACTCACAGGCTTTTCTTAAAGGTTCAATTGATAAATAAGTTTCTAGAGCTATAAGACTTAAAGAAATATCTTTTAGTTTTCCATCCCTTTTTAAATCTTCTATTATGTTTTTAATTACGGATTGAATAGCTTCAATTGGATTTGAGTGTTCATTTAATGTAGTTTGCAATTTATTTTGAATAGCTTCATTGGCAAGTTTTATAGATTCTAAAGCTAATTCTTCTTTTCCACCTGGAAAATAGTAATATAGAGAACCTTTAGGTGAACCACTTTCCTTTAAAATTTCATTTAATCCTGCAGCGTTATATCCCTTAACTTGAAAAAGCATTGATGCTGCTGTAAGTATTTTTTCTCTTGAGTAAGTTTTATTTTTCATTAAAGTAATGTCCTTTCTTATAATATAACGACTGGTCTACATATACATTATAGATACAATTTTAAGGATGTCAAGGTAATTTTTCAGCTTTTTGAATTGGTTACCATTATTTATAAAACTCCTTGACATTAATCTTTATAGCACAGGTTGATATAATTTAATTTAATTGCTTTTTTTGATATAATACTTATATAAAAATTTTTAGATGATGAAGGTGATGTTCTAGTGCCAAAAAATATATTTTCTGGTTTAGAAGATTTAGGGTTTGATGATATAGATGAAATAGATTTGTACCATAGCAAAAAAGAAAAAATAGAAAAAGAGGAATCGATTCAATTAACGGATGAAGAAAAACAAAAAAAATTATTATATGATTGTGAAATTACATGTCCGGTTTGTGATAATGATTTTAAAGCTAGAGCAGTTAAAACTTCAGCTGCAAGAATTTTAAAAAGAGATTCTGATTCATTTATTATATTTGATGTTATAAATCCTTATTTTTATGATGTATGGGTTTGTGATAAATGTGGATATGCCGCAATGAAAAGGGACTTTAATAAAATTAGAGATTCTGAAATTGATCTAGTAAAAGAAAAAATCAGACCAAAATGGCAGCCTAGATCTTACCCGGAGGTATATGACGTAAATGTAGCTATAGAAAGGTTTAAACTTTCTTTATTAAATTATTATGTGATAGGTGCAAAAGCTAGTAAAAAGGCAATGAATTGTTTAAAATTAGCCTGGATGTATCGAATATTAGAGGACTCTGAAAATGAAGCTGTATTTTTAAGACAGGCTTTAGAAGGGTTTAACTATGCTTATTTTAATGAAGCGTTTCCCTTATATAACATGGATAAGTTCACTTCTATGTATATTATTGGTGAATTGAATAGAAGATTGGGAAATAATGATGAAAGTTTAAAATGGTTTAGCCAGATAATAACAACCCATGGAGTTCCTTCAAAGCTTAAGGATCGAACTAGAGAGCAAAGAGATTTAATAAAAGAAGCTGAACAATTGGAAAAAGGTGTTGATGAATTAAATAACGATGAGGTTATTTCAAAAGAAGATCAAAAACCTAAAAAGGGATTTTTTTCAAGATTTTTTAGTTAAACGGATGGTACTAAACCATCCGTTTAACTCATAAATTTGTAAATTAGTCCACCTATTAGATATATAAACAGAGTTCTTGGTATCAGGTGGAGTTTTGACTCCACCTGATGCTTAGAAATCGTTATCCAGGGACGTAGCTGCTCTTTACTCCCCTTGAAGAAGGGGGGTATTAGAGCAGGTAGTCATCGGATAAATATTAACATAAAGTGAAAAATGACTAAAATACTTTTATGATTTCATAAACTGTAGTATTATGTGAATGAATTGAACTTAAAGTGAGTTTTTGAAAGGGGAAATATTTATAATGGAATCCACAGAAATTATCGAACTACCTTTGGACGTATCGGTGGATATTGATGAGGGAATAGAAAAATTTCAATCTTTTATGATGAGTTATAGTTCTGCTATAAAAGAAGTTAGGACTAAACTTGAAATATTAGATAAAGAATTTAAAGTAAAGAGGAAAAGAAATCCCATAGAATATATTAAATCTAGGGTTAAGGAACCTAGAAGCATAATAGGAAAACTTAAGCGAAAAGGTTTAGAACTAACACTTGAATCGGCAAAGAAAAATTTGAATGATATAGCAGGCATAAGAGTTATTTGCTCATTTGTAAGTGATATATATGAAATTGCAGATATGCTCAAAAGACAGGATGATATAACTTTGATTAAAGAAAAAGATTATATTAAAAATCCAAAACCAAATGGATATAGAAGTTTTCATATGGTTCTGGAAATTCCTATATTCTTTTCAAACCATGTAGAACCAGTGAGAATAGAAGTACAGATAAGGACTATTGCTATGGATTTTTGGGCAAGCTTGGAACATAAATTATATTATAAAACAGCAGGGAAGGCTCCAGTACATATAAAGAGTGATTTAAAGGAATGTGCAGATGTTATATCAAGAACAGATATTAAGATGCAGAATATACAACAGGAATTGGAGAGATTAAATTAATTTTAAATAGAATCTTAGCATAAGATGGGGGTTTAAGCTCCATCTTATGTTGATTAACACTATATTATTTATTACTTAAATATAAGCATAATAAAGGTTACTAACTACCAGAAGATAGATTTAAGACTTTTTGTAAAGGTGAATTCCTACCCATTTTAAATATATTGTTGAAAAATTATTAATTTGTAGTACAATGTAAGTAACAATAATTATTAATTAATATACAATTTAAGCAAAATTACTTTACTAGGAATGGGAGGAATTAATTTGTACTTTAAGAGTATTAAGACAAAAATGGCTATATCCTTTGGAATTTTGATTCTAATTATGTGCATAGGACTTGGTACAGTATCTTTTATAGAATCTTATGATACGTTAGCTTCAAATGCTACTGAATCCTTGCTTCAAATGGCTCAGCAATCTGCAAAATTTGTTCAAACTAAAATTGAAGGACAATTAGATGTAATGAAAGGGCTTGCAGGAAACTATTATATAAAAAGTGATGTATTATCTACAGATCAAAAATTAAATATTTTAAAAGATGAGGTACAAAGAAGTGGACATATAAGTATGGGTATAGGAGATGCTAATGGTAATGTTACATTTACAGATGGAGTAAAGGCAAATTTATATGATAGAGAGAATTATAAAGAAGCACTTCAAGGAAAAAGTTCAGTTTCAGATCCAATTTTAGGAAAGGCAGATAATAGGCTTGTTATGTCTTATGCTGTTCCTATTAAAGACGGTAGTAAAGTTAAGGGAGTTTTAATTGCCACACGTGATGGAAGTGAATTGAGTAAAATAACTAATAATATCAAGTATGGTAAAACTGGAACAACTTTTATGATAAGTAAAACTGGACATACAGTAGCAAATAAAGATACATCCCTTGTACGTAAAATGGAAAATGTAATTGAGAAAAGTAAAAAAGATCCAAGCTTGCAGGAACTAATGAAATTTGAAACTTATATGATGGAGGGAAAGAGTGGCGCAGATGGGTATACTTACAGAGATGGAACAAAAAAATATATAGGATATGCACCTGTAAAAGGTACTAACTGGTCCTTGGGAATATCTGTACCCAAATCTGAAGTTATGGAAAGCCTCACAAAAAATGAAATCTTTCAGGTAATTACAACTATTATTTTTGTATTAATAGGTGTATTAATAGCATTTTTCATTACTTCACTTATATCAAAACCTATAAATGTAATTACAAAGCATTTAAAAATAGTGGCATCTGGTGATTTTACAATGCCAATACCTGAAAAGTTGTTAAAAATGAAAGATGAATCAGGTATGCTTGCGGTTGCGGTAAAGAATATGCAGGAAAGTCAGGGAAATATAATTAAGAATATAATAGAAGAATCTTCTAATGTAACTGAAAATATGAAACAAATTAATGTGGAAATGGAGAATCTTAATAAAAGCATAGAGGAGATATCTGCAACTACAGAACAGTTGTCAGATACTACTGAGGAAACTGCAGCATCTACTGAAGAAATAAGTGCAATATCAAGGGAAATTGAAAAGGATGCAGAATCTATATCGAAAAAGGCGCAATATAGTTCTGAAAGTGTTTCAAATGCAAGCAGTACATCACAGAAAATGAAACAAAAAGCAATGAAATCCAGAGAAAGCATAATGAGCATATACAAAAACACAAAAGAAAGTTTGGAAGATGCCATTGAGAAATCAGAAGAGGTTTCTAAGATTAATGAACTGTCCTCAGCAATTCTTGATATTATGGAAGATACTAATTTATTAGCGCTAAATGCATCTATTGAAGCTGCTAGAGCAGGAGAAGCAGGTAGGGGTTTTGCAGTTGTAGCAAATGAAATAAGAACTCTTTCTGATGATTCTAAAGATACTGTTAATAGAATACAGCAGGTTACAAAAACTATCTTAGAAGTGGTAGATAATTTATCATCTAGTGCTTATGAAATATTGGAATTTATAGATAAAAAGATTTTACCTGATTACAATGAAATTGTAGAATCTCATGAAGAATCTAGTAAGAATTTCTTAGACGTAAATAATATAGTAACAGAGTTTAGTACTACTTCTCATGAACTTCTTGTATCAGTTCAAAATGTATCAAAACTAATGCAAGAGATATCAGACAGTGGAAATGAACAGGCAAGTGGTGCTCAAAATATTGCAGGTGAAACCTCTTACATAACTAAAATGGCAGGACATGTTGTAGAATTAACTGAAAAAGCAAAAGAAAAATCTGACTCATTAGTGGGCATAGTTTCAAGATTTAAAGTATAGAGGTGTTGATTATGAAAAGATTAAATAAACTTTTGGGAGGATTATTTGGAGTAGCCTGTGGAGATGCATTAGGGGCAACTTTGGAATTCTTATCTCAAGAAGAAGGACGTAAAACTTATGGGTATCTAAAAGATATTATAGGCAGAGGTCATTGGAAGTTGAAGCCTGGACAGGTTACAGATGATACCATGATGACTTTATGTGTAGCAGGAGGAATACTTGAGAATCCTGAATGCCCTATTGAATCTATAGGTAATAGATTTGTGAAATGGTACAATAGTGATCCTAAGGATATTGGAATGACTTGTGAGCTAGCTATAAAAAAGTACATTGAAACTGGCAATTGGAAAGAGGCTTCATTTTATGTCCATCATATATCTAATGGCAGGACGGCTGGAAATGGGACCATTATGAGATGTATACCAGTTGCATTATATTATAGAGATTACAGCAAAATGATAGATATAACCAGGCTGCAATCTAAAATGACACATTATGATGAAAAAGCAGCAGACGCCTGTGTAATATATAATACCGTTATTTATAAATATTTAAATGGAGAAACTAAGGAAAGGGCTATTACAGAGACAATTTACAGTAGTGAAGACTATAAAGATGTAATGAATATGAAAAAAGAAGAACTTATACCTTCAGGATATGTAGTTGACACTTTAAGGTGTGCACTCTGGTGTTTTATGAATAATTCAAATTTAGGAGATACAGTATGTGAGGCTGCAAATTTGTGTGGAGATGCTGATACTGTGGCTGCAGTTGCAGGGGGACTTGCAGGTACCTATTATGGATATGACAGTATTCCTGAAAGATGGAAAAATAAGATAGAGGTAAAAGATAAATTAATGAGCATTGGAGAAAAAATAAATAGCACACATAATTGATATAAATATTTTCTCCTCAATTGAAAATACTAGTTTATATAAATAGTAAATCGAAGGAGGAGCAAATATGAATTTTCCAACATCTTTTCCAAAGCAGCATCAGAATCATCATCCGGGATTTCAGTATGAAATGAATCCTATGCCTATATGTGATGATGCTGTGTATAATAGAAAAGGAGACCTTTTAAAAGGAAAAACTGCCATAATTACAGGTGGTGACAGCGGTATAGGTAGAGCTGTTTCTATAGCTTATGCGAACCAAGGTGCAGATGTAGTAATTGTATACTTAAATGAACAAAAAGATGCTGAGGAAGCTAAAAGACTTGTAGAAAGTAAGGGAACAAAGTGCACACTTATAGCAGGGAATATTAGTGATGTAAATTTTTGCAATAGCGTTGTAGAAAAAACTATAAGCGAATATGGAAAAATAGACATACTAGTTAATAATGCTGCTGTCCAATATGAATGTACTGATATAAAGCAGTTATCAGATGAACAATTTGACAGAACTTTTAAAACCAATGCATACGGAACTTTCTATATGACAAGGGCAGCAATGAATCACTTAAAATCAGGAGCATGCATAATAAATACAGCTTCTATAGTAGCTTTTAAAGGAAGTGCTACGCTCATAGATTATTCCATGACAAAAGGTGCAATAGTAGCTTTTACTAGATCATTATCTACTGCACTTGCAAAAGGGAAGACTGGAATAAGGGTAAATGCAGTTGCACCAGGGCCAATTTGGACACCTCTTATACCATCTTGTTTTGATGAAACAAAAACTTCCCAGTTTGGAGGGGATACTCCAATGGCAAGAGCAGGGCAGCCTGTGGAATGTGCAGGAACTTATGTATTTTTAGCTTCTGAAAACGCCTCTTATATTACGGGTCAGACTATCCGTGTAAATGGAGGAGAAGTAGTGAACGGTTGAATAGAACTTTAACAAAATTTAATTTAAGTCAAAAATTAGATTGATTAAATATTAAACAAAATCAGAGCTGAGAGCAAAACTACAGCTCTGATTTTTTACATGAAATTAATATTATTGAAAATAATCTGACAATTTTATTGACACTATAAAAGCAAAGTAGTATTCTTAAATTAAAGACATGTCTTTAATACGACTAAAATTAAATGTGTATTAATCATATTATTAATAGTGTGGTAAAATTACAACTATTTTTTTACAACTATTTGTGTCACTGGTGGTGGCAATGAAATGGAAGTTAAAATAGTGAGATTTTAGTTCGTATTGAAATTAAAAAATAGCAGAGAAGTAAAAGTAGAAAGGAAAGCAAAGTATGGAGTGTTTTCAAAGAGTTTCAGAAATTGTTGAGTTAAAGAAAGATTTATTAGTTAAAGTTAGTGATGAAATATGGAAATGTGCAGAAACTAAATTTGAAGAATTTAGATCTGCAGAAATATTATGTAAAGCTTTAGAAGAAGAGGGATTTACAGTTAAAAGGGGAGCAGCCGGAATCAAAACTGCTTTTATTGGAAGTTATGGTAAGGGAGAACCGATAATTGCCGTTCTTGGGGAATATGATGCACTTCATGGGTTAAGCCAGGAGGGTGGAATTGCGGAGCAAAAGCCAATTATACCTGGTGGAAGCGGTCATGGATGTGGACATAATCTTCTTGGCACAGGTGCTTTTGCTGGAGCTATAGCTATTCGTTATTATATGGAAGAGAATAATTTACCGGGAACAATCAGATATTATGGATGTCCTGCTGAAGAAGGTGGGGCAGGTAAAGTATTTATGAGCAGAGAAGGAGTATTCAACGACGTGGACTGTGCTTTAACATGGCATCCTGATACAGGCAATGGGGTTGGTTTAAATTCTACTCTTGCGGTTTATGATGCATGTTTCAAGTTTAAAGGAAAAAGTGCTCATGCAGCTATGGCACCACATTTAGGCAGGAGTGCATTGGATGCAGTAGAACTTATGAATGTAGGTGTAAATTATTTAAGAGAACACGTCATTCAAGAGGCAAGGATTCATTATGCTATAACGGATGCTGGAGGACAATCTCCAAATGTTGTACAAGCACAGGCTGAGGATAACTTTTCTATCCGGGCACCAAAAGTATCTCAAGTAAAAGACATTTATGAAAGAATTTGTAATATTGCTAAGGGGGCGGCATTGATGACCGGTACTAAGGTTGAAGGATCTATACAATCTGCTCTTTCAAATTTTATCCCAAATAAAATACTAGAAACAATGCTATATGAAAATTTAAAAAAGTTAGGAATACCTAAATATAATGAAAATGATAGACAATTTGCTAAAAAAATTAGAGATGTGCTGCCAGAGGATAATAAGAGAAACGATATAAATGTATTAACAGTTGGGGAACTGAAAGGCAAAGATATTTCAGATGTCATTAATCCTTTTATAAAACAAGAAAAAACAGTACCTGTGTCTACTGATGTAGGTGATGTGAGCTGGATTGTACCAACGGGAATATTTAATGTAGCTTGTGCAGCTTTAGGAACTCCGATACATTCATGGGCATTTGTTTCACAGGGAAATACATCCATTGCTCATACAGGAATGTTACATGCAGGAAAGCTGATTGCTTCAACTGCAGTAGAACTTTTGAAAAATCCTGAATTAATTCAAAATGCAAAAGCCGAACTAAAAGAACGCTTAGGTGGAGAAAGTTATATTTGCCCTATACCAAGGGACATAAAAGCACCTACGCCTAAAAAAGCTTAAAATTTGAGGCTTAAATAAGAAAAATATCAAGGGTAAATATTGAATTTATCTGATATAAAATTTAAATATGGAGGAAAAATATGATAGAAAAGAAGTATGGTTTTATAGAAAAAGTAGCAGTATTATCGGTAGCATTATTAATGTATACGACAAGTATGACTACACCTGCACTTGGAGAAATATCCAAAGCATTTCCTAATGCCAGTTCTGAATTGGTAAAACAAATCGCTTCTTTGCCATCTTTGATGATGGTAGCATTTTCATTAGTAGCAGGTCAACTTGAGCGTTTCATGAGTAAGAAAAAAATATTATGTATTGCCATGTTATTTCAATTTGTTGGAGGCATGCTGCCTATATTTGCAAATAGCATTACTTTCATTTTGGTTACAAGGGTAATTTTCGGAGTAGGTTATGGACTGCTGTTTCCACTTTCTACCCCACTTCTTGCAGATATGTTCCAGGGAGATGAGTTTAAAAGACTACTAGGCTATAAAGCTTCAATAGGGGCTATTGCCGGAGTAGTATTTCAGATGCTAGGAGGATTTTTAGCAGCGATAAACTGGAGATACTCATTTTTAGGATTCCTTCTTATGATACCAATTTGTTTATTGATCATATTAAAATTACCTGACATCGGAGATAAAAAAGTTTCTGGAGATAAAAATGATACTTCAAAGAGTAAATTGACTTCGAAAACTTATATTCTTTCAATTTTAAATTTATTACTAAACATTCTTCAATTTACATTTATGACAAATATCGCAATAGTAATGGCTGCAGGAAAAGTGGGAAATGCAGCTAAAGCTGGCATGGTGCTCACTGCATTTACCGGAGGTGCATTTGCTGCAGGTCTTTTATACGGAAGGATATTTAATATATTTAAAAGGTTTACCATAGCAATTTCTGTTGGGCTGCTTGGAATTTCATTCTTGATTTTACTCAATGTAAATACATATTCAATGTATTTGTTAGCAGGAATTATTTTTGGATTAGGATTTGGTACATATAATCCAGACTATGCAGCTAAGTTAGTAGTTTCTTCTGATAAATCTATTTCTGCACGTACTTTTTCAGTATCTGTTGCCTTACAGGGATTGGGACAATTTGTATCTCCTATTATTTTAGGATCAATAACTAGTATATTTGCTCTTAAGGGTCCAAAAGCTGATTGGGTTGTAGCTTCAGTATGTCTTTTAAGCGCCTGTGTAGTTATGTCACTAGTGATAGCTTTTACAAAGCTGAAAATTGGTAATGTTTCAGAAAGTGAATAAAGTTTTTACAAATTATGCTTGATATTTTAATAAAAAGAATGATGGCCCAATGATCTGTGCAGGATCGCATGGATAATTTTTATCCTGTGATCTCTGCACTATAAAGTTACATCTTTAATATGGCAGCTTTTGTAAGTACTTTATTTTGTTGATAAATTACAAAGATATAACATGGACATTCATGAAAAATAAAAAGCATTTAGAAAAAATTATTTACAGACCATTAAAATTTGGAATTATAATCGAAATAAAGCAAATAAATTTTCTTTGGACGTCCTACTAACTTATCTGATTTTTTATTTATAGATTTTGCAAAACCGCTTTTGCACAGTTTATTCAGTATTCTATTGGCACTTCGAATTGTGATACCCATATAAAAGGATAAATCGTCTGATGAAACTTCATTAGTATTTAACTTCTTAGTGATTCCAATTAATTTTAGTATTGTAACGGAAGATAGTTTTGTTTTACTGCTAATTAGTTCTATATCTGAATTGTTATGTTCTATAAAATGGATACAAATATTTTCTGATAATGGTCCAATAATTTGGTCTTGTTCATTTAGAATAAAGCTGCAATTTTTATCATATCTATTAGCTTCGATATTTGCACTTATTGATCTTTTTCTTGCTTCCATAATTGTACTGCCAATACCCCAACCTATATTTAAATTGAATGTATTTGAAGTTTTTATATAATTAAGAAGCGAGCAATATTTATAATTACCAGTTAATTCTTTAAGAATTTTCTTTGAAATTATAATTTCAAAGTTAATATCATTTCTTACTATAGAATTTGGCAGATTGTGTTCATGCTGAAAGTCAATTAAAGATTTATTTAATGCTAGTAGGCGTACTTCTTCTTCATAATTAAAGGTAGTATTGTGTGGTTTAATATCGCAAATAGAGATATGTCCTATAGTAATCTGGCTATCTTCAAAATTTTTTATTTTTACATAATTCACAGCTTTAGCTAAAGCATTCATTACATTTTTAGAGGATGGGGAAATATAAAAAGTTTTTATTCCCATATCTTTCAGTGGTTTTTCAAGATTTCCAACTCGCGTAATAGATATATCTATTAATCCATTTTTCCACAATTCTATATGTTTATCCAATACTTTTTCATAAATTGTATTATCATTTTTAAAATAATATGTATATGGGAAATTATCTTTAGGTAAAATTTCTTTAATTCCCATATAATCATTTGTTTCATTTAAGAAATCAATATAAGTTCTTGAAAAGTCAAATTTATTATTTTCTATAATTAATTTTAGGAATAGCTTATATAAATCTTCATTTGATACAGTTAAATAAAAACAGGGTACTGTAGATTTTAAATCATCACTTATTTTTGAAAAAATAAGTTCTCCACCTAATAAAAATGCATCTACTAGTGGCATGTTTTTTATAAATAAATTTTCAACATCGTTTAAATTTTCGTAAGGTATTAGTACTATGTTATTCTCATTTTTTAATATATGCTGATAAGTTTTTATTCTACTTATTAATGGTACAGAAGCTAAAATTCCAATGGATACAGACATGAAAGCACCTCTCTATTCTAAGCATGTACACAGCCTATGTAATTAGATGTATAAGTTAATTATACAAGTTTTTATATTTACTATTATATCTTATAAAATAAACAATTTAAAATTATTTGTTACCATTTTAAAGGTGGTAAGTAATATAAGTTTGCAGCTGAGTGAGATATTCAGAGGTTGACTTAAGCCAACCTTCAATATAGAATTTCATATAAGGCTTAGTCTATAAATTGAGCAATTTCATCTAGGCTTTTACGTACCTTATTGCGGAGAGTTGTATCTGCAGAATATCCTACACTTATGACAAGTCTAATTCTTTTAGAATTTGGTATGTTGAGTAAATCCTTAAGCTTTTTTTCATTAAACCAGCCCATTATACAGGTAGATAGTCCTTGCTGCGTAGCTGCTAGACATATGTGAGCAGTTGCAATTCCTATATCTATGGGGGCATAATCCTGATCTTTAATTTTACCACCAATTCTAGCTTTAATATCTGTTTTTTCCTGAAGTACAATAATAAATGAAGGACAATTATCTGTAAATTTATTCATTCCTAGATCTTGAAGACATTTAGAAACCTTAGGTGACAGGTCTTTATTATTTACAATAATAAATCTCCAGGGTTGACCATTGCAAGCTGAGGGTGCAATTCTAGCTGCTTCTATACAGGCAACTAACTTTTCCTTTTCTACTTCTTTTTCTTTATAGTTTCTGCAGCTTTCACGTTGCTTGATTAAATCAAAATAATCAGTCATAAATACATCCCTTTCGTAATTTGTTCATTTAAGTCCTTTATAATAATATAGTTTACATTTGTCAAGATATATTTACATAACAAAATAGCCTCCTATGATATTTTGATTTTATCATAGAAAGCTATATTTTACAGAATTTTTATTACAAACTCCTTTATCTTAAGCATTGTTTACAGCTTTAGTAAATTTAAAATTATAGTATCATTTAATTATATTAGCTATTTCTTTTATTACTTTTTCAAAATTATCATTAAAATTATTTTCTATAATTATGTTAGCTTGATTTATAACTTCACTTGCTGACTTTCTCATTTGACTGTCTTTGGTATTTTTGATCATAACGAAAACACCTGGATTAACAACTTTTCGTAAGCTATTTGATTCACATACTATAAGAGAATTTTCAGGTATTTGGGTAATAAACGCATTAAATCCTTCGGACATATTATTTTTTAATGTTTTTAACCAGTAAACTTTTTCTGCTCCCGCAGCTAATAATAGAGAAGTATCTTTATTATTAGCTGCATTTAATTCCTCCGTTATCTCAAAATTTCCTTTCAAATTTGAACATACCCCGCAGCCTTCTCCTCCGTGAATGCATTTTCCGTTTTTCTCTTGAATAGTTG
>NZ_LROS01000078.1 GCF_001675165.1 Clostridium ragsdalei P11 | reverse complement strand
AGATATCCGAATGGGGAAACCCACCTAGATAACGCTAGGTACTGCAAACTGAATACATAGGTTTGTAGAGGCAAACCCGGGGAACTGAAACATCTAAGTACCCGGAGGAAGAGAAAGAAACATCGATTTCCTAAGTAGCGGCGAGCGAACGGGAAAGAGCCCAAACCAGGAACTTGTGCCTGGGGTTGCGGATAGGTCATAAATACTGTGAAGTGTTAATTGAAGAGAGCTGGAAGGCTCCGCCGGAGAAGGTAAAAGCCCTGTAAATGAAAGCAAAGAGCAGCCAGATCTAATCCAGAGTACCACGAGACACGAGAAACCTTGTGGGAAACAGGGAGGACCACCTCCCAAGGCTAAATACTACCTGGTGACCGATAGAGAAGGAGTACCGTGAGGGAAAGGTGAAAAGAACCCCGGGAGGGGAGTGAAATAGAACCTGAAACCGTGTGTCCACAAACAGTCGAAGTACGTAAAGTACGACGGCGTGCTTTTTGTAGAACGAGCCAGCGAGTTACGATATGCAGCAAGGTTAAGTACTTAAGGTA
>NZ_LROS01000077.1 GCF_001675165.1 Clostridium ragsdalei P11 | reverse complement strand
ATACAGTGATTCTATTTCAAATGATTTTCTTCCCATAATTAAAACTCCTTTCTCCGTACATTTAGTATTTGGAGAAGAATTTTAATTATTCTGTATAAGTTAATATTTTAGTTAGAAACCCTATATAACTTTCCCATATCAATTATCATATTTCTTAAATTTCTATAATATAAAATAAACGTTATAGCACTAAGAGTCACAATATATAAGATAAAATTTATATTTATAAAGCTAAGAGCTATACATATAACTGTAAATGATGTAAATTTTAGATATACCTTTAAAGTATTCCTTATAAAGCTTATTTTTAAGTTTAATATCTTTAGATATATCAAATGCTGCATTATGGAATACAATATATTGGTCATCAAGGTTGCCAATGAAACTCCAATTATCCCCATGCCTGATTCAATGAAAATATAATTAAGAATAACTGCTGCTGCAGTTGCTAAACATTGTAGATACACTGAATATATCTGCTTTTTATTTGATACGGTAAAAACATTGGCAAAATAGGATATTTCGCTGAAAACTCCACCAAAAACCAATATTCGATATATATCAATACTTACAGAATATTTAGGTAAAATTATATTGGTAAAAGGTTTTATTAATATTATGCCTACTAAGCATAAAACTACTCCTAAAACTTCTACATACCTAGTATACTGTTCTATTCTTTTTAAAATTTGTCTTCTGTCATTATTTCCATTAATATATAAATTTTTTATGACTTTAGGATAATATAAAAACAAAACCGAGGATATGAATACCATAGTCCCATTTACAAGCTGATTTGAAAATGTGTAGTATCCTAAATCCCTGTATCCTAAAAAATTAATTGTCATCAACCTGTCAACTGTTGTTAGAATATAAAATCCCAAATTATATATAAGTAATGGAACTCCAACTATTATTAAATCTTTTAAAACTTTTTTATCTATGCTCAGTTTAATCTTTTCACTATTTTTATAACCATAGATAAAAACTATAATATCCGCTATGAACATAGCTATTAATACAGAATATATTTTAAAATATTTTATAGATATGATTATCAGCACAAATGATAATACATTATTGATAAGCTCTATAAAATTTATCTTTCTAACCTTATTAACCAGCCTATAATAATTAATATAGAAACTTCTATACTGCTCTAAAATTCCTATAATAAAAACCAGCAAAATATAATTGCCTAAATTATCCTTATATATGAATTTAGCAATTATACCAGCTGCTATTAATAATATTGACAATACCAATAATGCCGTAAAAGATGTACTAATAACTTTACTCGCTTTATCTTTCTCGTTAGTTGATTCATATATGACATATTCTCTATTCATGGAATATAATATCCCCAGATTAGAATAGGATAGATAACTTAAAATAAGCAGCAGATTGCCGAGTACACCTAATAATTCAGGTCCAAGTGCCCCAGCATTAACTATTCCTTTTAAAAATGCAATGATTAATGCTATATATTTAATAGAAGAATACTTTAATAAGATATTGATTCTACCATTACTAAAAATTTTCTTAAGTTTCATTACTGCATATACCGCCTTAACTATTTTATTTAAAACAGTTCATTAATATTTTTACAAAGCTTTTCAGCTCCATTTTTATCAATAACTATACTCTGGTTATAATTCATCTGTTTTCTCCTATTTAAGTCACTACACAATTCTTCTACTGTATTTACCAACTCTTCCTTATTTAATTTATCTATAGGACCTAAATTGATTATCAATTTTTCTTGTTCCATTTTTTTAGCTATCTCCTTTTGGTTTTCTGCAATTATGAGTCCTAATGTCGGCACTCCGCAGGCTGCCAATTCATACAGCGTGCTCCCGCAGGCTGATATAGCAATATCACACCTATCCATTAAATCTTTCATATTTGTGTTAAAGTGTAATTTAACGTTACTGTTCATTTTCTCATAGTTACTAAGTTCATCTATATATTTAAAAGATGGCCCAACTACAACATGAAAATTGTATTTTAATTCTTTTATAAATTGTAAAATCTTTGATGTATAGTTATTAAAATCTGACCCACCTAAAGTTATTAAAATATCTTTTACAACTTCATTTATCCTCTTAATTTTTGCTTTTCTAAACTCATCTCTCAATAAAGCAAACCCAGGCCCTAAAAATAGCACTGTCCTTTTGTCAGTATTATAATTTAAATCTTCTGCATTTATATTTTGATTTATTATAAAATCCACATCAAAATGATATAAATTCATATCATCAAAATATCCCGTCTTTTTAAATAACTTTTTTGTTTTAGTAAAATAATGCTCATCTACATCATAACTGTCTGTTATCAGACAATCACACTGAATCCTTTCTAATTCCCCCAATACATTATTTTCGTCTATAGTAATTACTTTAAAGCCTTCTTTTTTAACTTTTTCTATGCCATAACTATACCTGTCACTTAACGCTTTATCTATTCTGCATAAATAAAAAACATCATTGGTTTTTGCAAGTTCCTTAGCTAAAACCAATGTTCTCATAACATGCCCCATGCCTATTTGAGAGCCGCCATCTGCTCTTATTGCAATTCTAGCCATATAATCACCCTATTTAACATACTTCCAATGCAGTGGAGTACCTTTTAATAAATTTTCACCAGCAGTTTTTCCTAAAATGTCATCAATGTATTTAGGAGGTAATCCAAATGCCGGTCTTATTGATCTAACATTTTCCTCTGTAAAAGTTTCCCCTGCTTTAATATCTTTTACTGCAAATAAAGATCTGGAGAATGCTCTGTTTTTCATCTGCTTTTCTGTTAGTCCATAGCTGACTTTTCCAATAGCTTTCTCAGTATTTCGAATTGATTGAACCATACTTTTTAATTCATGTGGTTCTAAAGAGAATGCAGCATCCGGTCCTCCATCTGCCCTTGAGAGTGTTATGTGTTTTTCAATAACTTTTGCTCCAAGTGTTACAGCTGATATAGGAACTTCTATACCTAACGTATGATCGGAAAGACCCGCTATTACATCAAAAGTTTCTCTCATATTAGGAATAGTTTTTAAATTAACTTCTTCAAATGGAGCAGGATAGGCACTAGTACATTTAAGAAGAATTATCTGATCATTGCCAACTTTTTTACATGCATCTATAGCTAATTGAATATCTGAGATTTCTGCTATACCTGCTGCTATTATCATAGGCTTTCCCTTGGAAGCCATATATGTAATAAGTGGTATATCAGTAATTTCAAAAGAAGCTACTTTATATGCCGGTACATCCATATCTTCCAGAAAATCTACTGCTGTTTTATCAAATGGTGAAGAAAAACAAACAAGACCATTTTCTTCGGCTATTTCCTTTAATTCAGGCTGCCATTTCCAGGGCATATATGCCTCTTCGTACAGATCATGAAGAGTTCTTCCATCCCATAAAGTACCCTGTTTTATTTGAAAATATTTATTATCACAGTCTATAGTTATAGTATCTGCAGTATATGTCTGCAATTTGACAGCATCTGCTCCTGCATCTTTTGCAGCATGTATAAGCTTCACTGCATTATCAAAACTGCCATTATGGTTAGCTGAGATTTCTCCTATAATAAATGTTTTACTAGTTTCATTGATTTCAAAATTTTTGATTTTTATATTTTTGTTCATTAAAATCTCACCTGCTTAAATTTTTCTCAAACTTCATATTATAATCATCATTTTCTACTAAATTATAATGTAACTTTTCAAATATTTTTACAGAGTACATGTTTTCTTTTTTAACATAACCTGTCAATACAATATTCTTGTTCTCTTTCATAAGCTTATCCTGAAGCTTTTCCAAAATCTTATATCCATAACCTTTTCCGCGAAATTGTTTTGATATGCTATAACTTACTACATTTTCATTTCCCTTTTTCTCAACTCTCACTATTCCTATGTTTTTATTGGGATCGGCCAATAGATAGATAAAACAATCCGGATCCTTCAATTTCTTAAAATACCAATTTACATGCTGGTCATATGGTATTTCACTATTATTAAAAGAATTTTTTCTTACCTCCTCCTCATTTACCCATTCATATATTAAATCACAATGGCCTTCACCAGCAGGTATCAAAAATAAGCTGTCATCAATTTTTTTCTGTTCTATATACTTATTGATTTCTTTTACTTCAGGGTTTTTCTCTAAAAATTTTACTATTTCATTCATACCAAAATAATCTCTATCTTGAAATTGTTCATATATTATTGATATTAACTTAAAATCCTCTTCTGTATCTAGTGTCCATCTTAAATTTGAATAATCTATTTTATTTTTATATTGAAAAATATTGAAAATATTATCGTTATCCCAAATATAGGGTGTTACATGTTCCCTGTCTCTTTGAGATGTTGATTCATTAAAAGCTTTCTCCAATGCGTAAAAACTAAATACCTCCGTGTCTAATCCTCTTGGATAAGTCCTGTCTATAGTATTGCTTACATAATCGTATTTTTCTCTATTTTCCATAAAGCACTGAATTATACTTTCAGCAACTTCACTATCTATGAGCGGGCAGTCAGATGTAACCCTAACAACCACATCCGCACTATTTTCTTTAGCAGCATAATAATATCTTGATAGTACATCATCTTCCGAACCCCTGAAACATTTTACCTTTAATTTTTCACACTCTTTTACAATAGCATTATCCTTTTCTAATACTGTTGTAGCTATTACTATTTCATCTATATTTTTTATTCTTCTTAATCTATCTACATCGTGCTCCAGAACAGTTTTACCACAAATCTCTTTTAATACTTTCCCCGGAAGCCTTGTAGAACTAATCCTTGCCTGTACAATACAAACTACTTTCATTTCAGTCACTACCTCTTATAATAGTTTATTACTTTTTTAACTCCATTTATAACATCTGATACATCTTCATCCGTCATCTTGGGAAATAATGGTATAGTTATCATTCTTTCGTATAATTCTTCTGCATTTTTGCATAGCCCTTTTCGATAACCTAGCTTTTGGTAATAAGGATGTAAGTATACAGGAAGGTAATGTACATTCACTCCTATATTTTCAGCCTGCAAAGCTTCAAAAATTTCTTTTCTTGTACAAATTAATTTTTCCAAGTTCAATTTGATTACATATAGATGCCACCCTGAGTTAGAAAATTCAGCTTCATAAGGAGTAGTAATTTCATCTACATCTTTAAAAGCTTCATTATATATTTTAACTATGTCTCTTCTTCTTCTTATGAATTTATCTATTTTATTCATCTGACTTGCACCTAAAGCACATTGAATATCTGTAATTCTATAGTTATAACCTAAGTCTATCTGTTCATAGTACCATGGACCTTCATTATGAGTTACAAAATCTTTATCCCTAGTTATTCCATGACTTCTAAAAAGAATCATTTTTTTATACAATTCATCATCATCCGTAACTACCATACCACCTTCGCCGCTGGTTACAGGTTTTACCGGATGAAAACTGAATTCTGTCATTTGTGCCTTTGTACCTACTTTTTTACCTTTATATTCACTTCCTAAAGCATGCGCAGAATCTTCTATTATTACCAGATTATTTTTACCTGCTATTTTTCTTATTTCATCTATATCAACAGATTGTCCTGTAAAATCTACTGGGATTATTGCTTTAGTTTTACTTGTTATTTTCTTTCCAATTTCTTTTGGATCTATGTTATATGTCTTAGGATCTATATCTGCAAATACAGGTGTACCTCCACAATATAGAACACAATTAGCTGAAGCTGCAAAAGTTATAGGTGATACTATTACTTCATCACCTTCTTTTATTCCTGCTGTAAAGCAAGCCATATGCAGTGCTGCAGTGCCACTAGCAACTGCCACTGCATACTTTGCCCCTACATAGTCTGAAACCTTTTTTTCAAACTCTCCCACAGAAGGACCAGTGGTTAGGAAATCACCTTTTAGAACTTTTACTACTGATTCTATATCTTCTTCATCTATATCTTGCCTTCCATAAGATAAATATGTTTTCCTTATTGGTGTTCCACCATTGATTGCCAATTCATTCATTAATTATCTTCCCTTTCTATTTAGTGGACATTACTTCATCATAATGTATATCATTAACTTTATATGCATCAAATATACCTAATCTATACATTTCCTGTCTCAACTCATTTACTGTAAGCCACTGCGTGTTATTTCCAGAATTATATTCAAATCCTTCTTCTATTAGCTTTCCACCAGATGTAAAGTGTTTATCAAAACTCCACCAATCAAAATGAGGATAGATAATATAATGCTTTTCATATTCATAAGTGGTTCTTGAATCATCTCTTGTTATCATAATTTCATGCAGCTTTTCGCCTTCTCTAATTCCAATTTCTTTTATAACAACATTATCAAGCATTGCTTTAGCTAAGTCAGTTATAGTGAAAGAAGGTATCTTAGATATATAAGTTTCTCCACCCTTTGATTCATCTAATGCCTTAAATACTAATTCAACACCCTCCTCTAAGGTTATCCAGAATCTCGTCATTCTACAATCAGTTATGGGTAATTCTTTTATTCCTTTTTCAATTAAAGACTGAAAGAAAGGGATAACTGAACCTCTGCTTCCTGCTACATTTCCATATCTAACTACAGAAAATACAGTTTCATTTCCTCCTGAATAAGCATTGGCCGAAATAAATAACTTATCTGAAACAAGTTTTGTACCTCCATATAAATTAATGGGATTGACAGCCTTATCTGTTGAAAGTGCAACTACCTTCTGAACTCCTCTGTCTAAAGCTGCATCTATTATATTTTGTGCTCCATCAATATTAGTTTTTATTGCTTCGAAAGGATTATATTCGCAAGCTGGAACCTGTTTCATTGCTGCAGCATGTATAACATAGTCTACACCATTAAATGCCCTATAAAGTCTATCTTTATCTCTGATATCACCTATAAAAAACCTAAGCTTATTTATTTTATCAGGACATCTTAACATAAAATCCTTTTTCATTAAATCTTGCTTAAATTCGTCTCTTGAGTAAATAATTATTTTCTTAGGATTATATCTTTTTAAAATCATCTCAGTAAACTTTTTTCCAAAAGAGCCAGTTCCTCCAGTAATTAAAATTGATTTATCATTAAGCATTTATTGTCCTCCTATTATTTCATCTTTTATGCTATTAACTATATTTTTAATATTTTCATCTTTAAAAAAGGTTTTATCAAGCAAGTGACTATTTAAATTTCCATTTCTTAAACTTCTTATACAAGCTAATATAAAACAATTTCTATTATTTATTCTCTCATCCTGATATTTATCCCAATCTCTTAATCCAGTTATTATATTATCTCTAAATTCCTGAAAATTATTACATTTAAAACTGTAATCGTATTCATTGTAAAACACATTTCCAAATACAAACACCGGCTTATCTTTCACTATAGCCTCATATCCTGTTGTATTTGTCAATGTTACTACTCCCATAGACTTTTCTATTAGCGCATTCATACTGAATTCAGGATGAACTAACTTTATATTAGGTATTTTTTTTAGTTCCCTGTAAAATGACAATTTTCTATTTGCGAACATTGCAGGATGTTCTTTAACGTAAATATAAGTTCCACCAGGTATGGACTTTGCTAGATTTTCTATAAATGCAAGTTGATTTAAATAGTACGGTGCAAAAGTCATTGTGGATGATTCAGGCTGATAATGCAGTGGTGTTAAATAATATCTTTTATTTAAGTTCACATTGTCGTAATATCTCTTGAGCAACAGCGACTTTATTGGGAACACAACTTTTTTAAGCCTTTTATTTATTTTTTCAGATATTTTTGGAGATTGATCTGCAGAATATTTTAAATCTATTTGATAGGACTTCATATATTTCTTTAATCTAATTACAGGATTTTGCACATATAACTTTCTAAATAAATTTTTAAACTTAGTCTGCTTGCTAAATTTCATGTAATCAGGTGCAGCTTGTTTTTTAAATCCTTCCAAATATTTATTAAGATATTCTCTTTCCTCTTGTGAAAAGCCATTCTTTTTATAATTAATATAAAGCTCTTTCAATCCATGACGTCTGCCCAATACATCTGAAAACTCCATCTTATTACTGATTCTTCCATGCCAGAAAAACAGGTACTTTATCCCAAAATACTTGCTAAGATAGTAAAATATCAAATCGCTTGAACTAGACAGCTCACCTATAATGACTTGGTATTGTGTTTTTTCAAGCAGCATTAAGGAAAACTTAACAAGCATATATATAATTTGTTTTCTATGACTTTCACTGTAGTTTATAACAAGCCTATCTGCATATAAAATCTTATTTACTGGTAAGTTATAATTTAATTCAAATTTATACAGCTCATCATCTATATTTACATTTTCTTCCGCGTAAGTCTTACAAAATTCCGTAAAGTCATATATATTTCTAAAGACCTTCTCCTTCTCATTTAATTCATAAGCATCTAAATAGTTGCGGTAACTAAACACACAACTGTCAACAAAGCTGTTCTCATTATCAGACAATATTTCTTTAGAAATAGTATATTCTCTTTTGGGTGCCTGCTTAGTTAAATATAAAATTTTCAATTTACTCACATCCATCTATTCTATATAACTTTTCAAAACATCTAAAACAAATATATTATATATTTTTATCAAATAGCTATAATCCATATCATCATAAATTCTATTTTCACTGCAGAATTGACTTATTAACTTATCTAGTCCTAAATTGATGATTGCCGGATTATTTAATAGTGTGCTCTCATTTAACCTGTCTTTTACTATCTTTCCAAATTGATCGTTAAAATATAAATGAATTGTACTGGAAACTGCTTTTTTTCTTCCTGCCAAATTAATAGGCACATTTTCATCTTTTAACATTCTCATTAGTAAATATTTATTATTTATTGTAAATCCATTTCCGAACCCTGATTTGCCGATATATCTCTTGTTGGAATATTTAAATGGTATGGAAGCACTGACTTCTGCCAACTTAATATCATAAAAAGGAAATTGACATGTATTATAGTAGTGATTGCATAGACTATCCATATATTTAATGTCATCTGTGTACTGCTGACCCCATCTTAACCAGGTAATTTCATTAAATAACTCTTGATAACTTAAACTTTCATATTCTATATTTTCTTTTATCTCTTGTTCTAACATGCTGTTTACATTATTGTTATCTATTGAGCAATGTAAAAAATATTTAATCAAATATTTCTCCATATGTTCAGCATCCCTGCATCTCTCCAGAGCTCTTGTAATTTTTTTATTGAACTTTAAAGCTGCAAGCTTTTTACCTAAAAAAGGGACTGCTTTAGAATTAATTTTATTTTTAAATATTATATCATCTAAAATATTGACATATGGCGTGTGCAGTCTTGTATCCTGACCTGTAAACACATTATATTCCTTTAGTTTTAATGATTTGAAAATACTTCCTATATACATTACACCCCAGTAAGGAAAATTGAGGTTTACTATATCTTCTAATATTTTTTCATTAATATCAGATGGATCTATTAACACTTCCCTATGCTTTAATCCAAAATAATCTGCCACTTTTTTTGCATATGGAGCTTCACTATTTTTTTGGTTTTTCACTGATACATTAAATGATTCCAATGAACTGGTTGTGCAATTTTTCAAGGCATAACACATAACATTAGAATCTATACCACCTGACAACATTATTCCATTAATTGAGCCTACTCGTTTTTGATGAGATTTTATTATTTCATTTTTTAAAGTTGCTATGGATTCTTCCAAACTGATATTATTGTTAATTTTATATTTAAAACTATATGCCTTTTCTTTTTTTAAAGAATTATTATTTAAGTCAAATTCATAAATATATGCCCTGCCTATTTCATAAACACCTTCATATAATGTGTATGGCTCCATTAAACAGTCCATTACATACATCTGTTCAATTGCAAAATCACTAATTTCAACCTTTTTAATAGCTTTTGCAATACTATGAACATGCATTGACATAACTAATGTGCCATCTTTATAAAAATAATACATAGGTACAACACCATTTGGTGTTCTGAAACTATATATTTTATTCTCTACTTTATCTATGATAATAATCGCATAGTCAACCTTATATAATAAAGAATTAAATAACTCTTTGCAGACACTCATATCTATAAAGCTTAAATTTTCAAATAATTTTCTTATATCATACTTGCTCTTGGAAAAAAACAGGATTTCATATCTATCCTTATGTTTAAAATATTCAACTGTTTTAGTGAAATATATATTGTACCTATCTTTTTTTATATTACTAAAATTATATTGTTCTTCAATAAATTTGCCATTTAATTCTACATTACTATCATAAGAATTTAGAAAAAATAAATTGTCCTGTAATCCTATATCCAAGTTATCTCCTCCATTAATCAATTATTTTTCTATATACCCTCTTATTATTAATAGTGCCTATTTCTTTGTAACCAATTTTGTCATTATTCAATTTTGATATTGGTTTTGCCGGAATACCACCTATTAAATATCCTTCACAGTTAATTGATTTAGTTAGTATACTGCCCATTCCTACAATATTATTACTATTTACTTTTAAACCAAAGTTAAATTTTACACCTGCCCCAATATATATATTGTCCAGTAACTTGATTTGACCTTGAACCCTATTATTTCCCAGGTCAAATCCATGTGTCCAAAATTCAGTGCCATTACCTGCAATTGTGCACTTATCACCAATATAAATATCATCCGTTAAGTCAAAATAATGCTTGTTAACAATAGTACTAAAATTTCCTATAATAATATTGCCGCCGAATCCAACACCTACATTATCGTTGTGTAAAAATTTATTATCTCTTACGATTACTGTATTGTTTCCAATAATTATGCTCTTACAACTTTTGAAAAAATTATACTTTAATATTGTAGAATTTTCTTTTATTACTATTTTGTTACAATTCTTAATTAAATTAAAGTTTCCTATGATACTTCCCCTGCCTAATTCAAAGTAAACAGCATCAATATAAGAAAAACCAATTTTACAGCTTTTATCTATTTTGTAATTCAACAATTTATTGTATAAATATATCTTCAACCTATTTATTGGAATAAACATTAATAAGCAATTTTTAATTTTCATCATGACACCTCTGCTCTTTCTTTAGCACTATCACTTAATATTACTCCATAAATAATCCAATTAATTGGATTGGTAAAATATCCTCCTCCTATTTGATATAAAAATATGAATATTAATAGTGCATATTTAAAAGTATCATTATTAATATGTTTCCACATATAAACAAAAAGGTAACTCAGATAAAATAAAAACAATAATCCTCCTTCTGCTATTGCATACATAAAGGAGTTTGCTATTTTGCTTACTAATCCATATGAAAGCAGCATATATTCATAATAGTCCGTGTTTAGATTGCCAAAGCCAATTCCTAAAAGTGGATTAGACTCTAAACATGCTTTCATTCCATTAAATCCTTTAAATACTCTATAGTTAAAGGAAGAATCTGATCCGCTCATAATAGCTTGAAGCCTTAATACTATAGAACTCTGAAAATAGTTAATGAAAATAAAAATTATTGGAATCATACATAGGATTATATATATATATACAATTTTTCTTCCAACTGTAGATTTTTTTAAATTATCACGACTTAATATAAATATAACTGTAAATAAAACTAGTACAATTCCACCTAAACCGCCTGAATATGCCATAATTACTAAAAGGATAATTAAATATAATAAATTCTCATAGTCTATAAAAAGCTTCTCACAATTATTATTGTAAAATAAGATAAATAATGCTAGCACTGCGGCATGAAATGATAATTCACTAGGCTCTATATATAAAAGTTTTAATCTGGTTGTAAGAAATTTATTAGTTAAATCATTAAATACCCAAAAAACATCTGTTCTCACAAATAAGCTGGTAACAAATAGTAACATTAATAGTAAAACAGCATATTTATATAGTTTAGTAACATTAATTCTGCTAAAATTATTTTTTACTGCATTTAATAAGTATACACATAAGAACATCTTACCTACAGATGCTATTCCTTTTTCAACATTCAGGTCATGCAGCATAAGAATTTGGAGTATAAATATAATGATTATGGGCAGTAAAAATATAAATGTAGTCGATATATTACGATACCTAAAAAAAAGGATATCTTTCAATATCAATAACAAAGCCATTATATAAAAGAGGTCAAAATTACCCCCGAAAAATTGATGTGTAACAAATAAAATACTAAGTAACCATTCCATGGTATGCCTCCAATGTTATTTGGGCAGTTTTTTTCCAAGAAAAATCCAGTGATCTTTTTAATCCCAGTTCACTTAACTTATTAAGCATATCCTTATTATTTATTGTAGTAACAATTTTTTCTTCCATATCTTCCACATCCCATGGATTAAATAGCACTGCTGCATTTCCTGTTACTTCAGGTATAGAAGTAATATTTGAAGTAACAACAGGAGTTCCACATGACATTGCTTCTAAAGGCGGCAGTCCAAAGCCTTCGAATACAGAAGGATATACAAACAATTTGGCTGCATTATAAAGTAATGCTAAATCTTCTTCTGACACATAATCCGTAAAAATTATATCTTCCTTATACTTTGATTCATTGACAAACTTGAAAATATCGTTGAACAACCAGGCTTTTTTACCAACAACAACAAGTTTTTCATCAATCAATTTTTTGTTTCTCAAATTAATATAAACAGTAAACAATCTGCTCAAATTTTTTCTTGGCTGAAGATTTCCTACAGTTAAAAGAAATTCTCCATTAATGTTGAATTTTTTCCTGGTTTGTATTAATAATTCATAATCCTTTATAACTTTATATCTTTCACTGGCCGCTAAATACGTAACAACAATTTTATCAGGATCAATTCCATATTTATTGCTAATATCCTGCTTTGAAAAATTGGAAACAGTTAAAATTTTATCAGCCTGTTTTGCCAAAGCAGGTATCAAAATCTTATTCATCAATAAATTTTTTTTAGTAAAATACTCTGGATAATGTTCAAAAGAAATATCATGTATAGTACCTACAACCTTGCACTTTTTCTTTATTACCGGAAAATACTGCAAATGAAGTACATCAAGTTTATCCTTTTGTACGTAATCCGGTAAATACTTCATATATCTCTTAACTGCATTAGAAGTCTTAAAGCTTTTTATTTTAATATTATCTTCATTGTCAATATTAATAAGTGATGATTTTTTTAAATCATTGAAATATAAATAAACTTCTTCATTTGTAATTAATTTAGCTATTTGTTCTATTAAATTTCTATAATATGTTTCATTACCTCCGGATTTATCCCCTATAACATGTGCATCAATTCCTATTCTCATAAGTGCCCCCTAATAAGGCATTTTCAAAGAAATAACTAGTCAATATGATGGCCTATTTTTTATTTTCTTTCAAATGCCTAAATACCAAATAATTCTTCATAGTCGTTTACAATCTTATTCCATGAATAACTATTAATTATTCTATTTTTAGCATTTTCAGATAATTTATTAATGTTATTTATATCCAACTTCTCTATTTTTTTAATTAAGGTTGATAAGTCACCCCTACTTTTCTTAAAATAAATAGCTCCATCCCTGCCAACTTCCCTATTAAAATTAACATCTACAAGTAAGTTTAACTGAGTACTTGCTAAAGCTTCTAATAAAGAAGGGTTTGTTCCTCCTACTTCATGTCCGTGTATATAACCATAGGCATTTTCCCTGATTTTTTTAATTAACTCCTGATCATAAACTGTACCAACAAACTTTATACGTTTATCTTTATCAAAGTGGGTTTTTAATAATAACTCATCATAAAACTTATTTTTTTCAACATTTGTTATAATAACTAAATCTTTATCGGTTTTTGATGCCATAATTTCTCTAATCATAACTTCATAATTATTTTCAGGAACAAACCTTCCAACAATCAAATAGTATTGTTTAGATTTAATACTATTTTTATAAAACCAATTCAACAGCTTTGGATCATCATCTGATAAAGTTGATTTTTCGATATCTGCACCATAAGCTATAAATGTAGTATTAGGATTATATTCTTTATAATTTTCCTTTATATATTCTTCAATTCCAAGTGAATCACATATTAAAAAATCTGCGTGCCTCACCATTAGTCTTTCAGAATACTTCCAGTATGCCTTTACTGCTTTGTTCCACTTGCTCCTTTTCCATTCATGTCCATCAGGGTTAACATATACTTTAATGCCCTGCTTCTCTAACTTTTTTTTATAAAAAGCTAAAAAGGGACCTATTCTACAAGCTAGTATATAAATAATGGAATCTTTTAAATTATTTTTCTTTATATATTTTTCAGCCATTTTTAATGCTTTTATATCATATAGAACAGCCCTAGCACTTCCTATATTTTTTACTTTAACATTGAAGCATCGTGCATTATTATATTCAAACTCTTTTTCATCTTCTGCCAAACATGCTATATGATACTTAATATCAATATTTTTTTTATGAAAAGTAAGTTTATCAACAAATGTCTCAAAACCACCATATCTTGCAGGTATGCCTTTTGAACCTATAATAAAAATATTTTTCATTTTTCTGTATTCACCTCAGCAAATTTTATATTTTTAGTTCTTAGCTTGCATTTTTATCTCCAAAGAATACACCTAAAGTTTTAAATATTAACTTTATATCTAAAAACGTGCTCCTATCCTTTATATATTTCAAATCTAGTTCCATCCATTCATCAAAATCAATGCTGCTTCTGCCCATAACCTGCCAGTAACACGTAAGACCTGGCTTTGCTAAAAGTTTAATTTTTTGCTCGCAAGTAAACTTTGCAACTTCTTTCGGAAGATTAGGTCTCGGACCTACCAGTGACATTTCACCTTTTATCACATTAAACAACTGTGGAAGCTCATCAAGACTGGTTTTTCTTATAAACCTTCCCACTCTTGTAATCCTTGGATCTTGCTTTATTTTAAATATGGGTCCTGTCATCTCGTTCTTATGTTGAAGGTTGTCCAAAAGCTGTTCTGCATCGTGAATCATAGATCTAAACTTGTACATTTTGAAAAGTTTACCGTTTTTTCCCACTCTAGCCTGTGAAAATATAATAGGCCCTTTAGAATCAAACTTAATTGCAACTGCCACTACAAACATAATCGGAAAAAAGGCAATAATTCCAACAAAAGAGAAAATTATATCTATAATTCTCTTAAGTAAATGGTAGTCAGCACTTTTTTCATACTTTTCCATACTTTTCACCACTATTTTAGTAGATTCGATTTGCAGCCCATTCAATGAAAAATCCCCACCTTTTTTAACTAATTGGGGCTATGTAAAGCCCCCTCATATCTAATAATAATGTGCTATTTGAGTATAAACAAGTTTAAAATATAAGCAGTTTTGTCAAGTTTAATGAAAAAATACTAAACTATGATTTTTTGTCAAATTGGGGTAGATATATACCGGAATTTGTCTAGAAAAGTATGTAATTTTAGGCAAAAAAAATAACCAGCAATTAGTAGTAATTCTAAACAAAAAAATCAACTTATACTCCGGATATTTTTTACAACCTTCAGTTCATTAAATATTTTGATAAGTCTAAGTAAAAAATTCTAAAAAAGCTAAGAACTTTTGAAAACTCGTACCTCAAACAATTCAAAAGTCCTAAGTTTTTACGAATTTTTTTCTAAGACTTATATGCAAAATATTTAAAAGAACTTCATTATTGTAAAAATATGCCTGCGTATAAGTTGATTTTTAAGTTAGAAAATACACATTAACTGATGGATATAGCAAAATAAAAGCAGGGTAAATTACTCTACCCTGCTTACTACTTTCTTAACATATTCAATGTCAATGTCATTTATATCTGCTATATATTCTACCGTGAGTCCTTTTTTATATTGTCTTAATATTAGCTGTCTAATTCCTTCTTCTTTTCCTTCTTCTATTCCTCTTTCTATTCCTCTTTCTATTCCTTTTTCTATTCCCTCTTCTATTCCTTCTTGTTTAAGTTTTTTATCCAATTCAAGCTTTTTCATCATATCAAGTAGAAATTCTCTATTATCTTCGCTCAATTTCACTCTTCCCATATTTTTATATCCCTCCAATATTTCATTTGGATTTACTTCTGCAAGTACATCCATTATTACCGCATACAGTGGATTCTTTATATTATCTATGTACTCTGCTATCCACTTTTTTATCAAATTTTTATTTTGATAGTCAGTTTGGAGTAATTTCAAATATTGTGATCCTTCATCGTCTAATTCTTTTGATACCAAGAATTGTGTTTCTATGTCTGTATTCTTTATATAGTATATACCATTATCCACAGCTTCCACTATGGCTCCCCGTTCACTTTTCAAGTACTCTACCAATTTTCTGGGATATTTATTTGATGTTAATGTTACTGTCATTTCTTTTATATTTATCTTATTAGTTCCTTCCGATAATGCTTTGTAGAGATATGCATAGGCCTTTACTTTGCCTGATGGCTACCTACTATAACACTCCCACTTCTATCAAAGTGGGAGATAACAGTAGCTACGCCCCTAGATAATTCATCTAAACTTAGTGGGAAAAACAAATCTCTAAAAAGAAAGCGATTCACATTAAATCAAAGATTTGGTGATAATCGCTTTTCCCACTAAGTAAGATTCATTGATAGTAGTCATCTATTGATATATAATCTGTAGGTGACTTATATTCAAATATATTGTATTTTCTAAATATTTTCCCCAGAGATTTAGTTATTCTTATATCTTTCAGTTTCTTTATCACTAACACATCTATTCTCAAAGGTTCATCTGTCAACTGGTACTCTGTTACAAATTCCAAGTCTTCCCTATATTCTTTTAGTTCGAGCTGTATTGCCGCTGCAAAGGCTGGATGCCATTTTATTTTTTCATTTGCCAATCTTATCACTCTACCTTAGTTTTATTTATATTATTATATCATACTGTATTTATTTATAGAATACTCATTTTATAAACCTTTCTGTATATCATCAAATGCTTCTTTAAATGGTCTCACTTTTTTCTTTTCCAGCGCATCTACACCCTCATCAATCAATTTATACAATTGAAATTTGCCCACAAGTTTTTCATAAGTTTCAATGCTCATGACAGCTAAATCTCCCTTACCATTCTTAGTTATATAAACCGGTTCATTGTATTTGTGGCAAAATTCTGATATTTCTCTGTAATTGTTTCTTAAATCTGAACTTGGTCTTATCGATGGCATAACGTATACCTCCTAGTTATGATATCAATATTATATCATAACTAGATTTTTTAAATTGATCTTATTATCTATAAGTACGATGACTAAATTTATAAAGACTGCCAAAAATGATAGGACAATAAAAACTACTATAATTAAATTTATTTTCTTCCATAATCATCTTCAAATCTTACAATATCATCTTCCTCTAAATAATTGCCCATCTGAACCTCAATAATCTCAAGAGGTATCTTTCCTGGATTCTCAAGTCTATGCTTTTGTCCAGGTTTTATAAAAATACTTTCTCCTGCAGGTACCAGCTTTTCTACATCATCTATTGTCATTTTGGCCATACCTTTAACAACAATCCAATGCTCACTTCTATGATAATGCATCTGGTAGCTTAACTTCTTACCCTGGCTTACTTTAATTCTTTTAATCTTAAATGAATTCTTCTCTTCTTCTAGAACTTTATAACTTCCCCAAGGCCTGTAATCTTGAACATGATATTCTACTCTACTATCATTTCTTTCTTTTAAGGATTGTACAACTTTCTTTACCTTTTGTGACTGATCTTTTTTGCAAATAAGCAAAGCATCTCTATTATCAACTACAATTAAATCATTGACACCTACTGCTGTTACTAGTTTGCCTTTTTCTGAATATATGTAGTTGTCTTTAGAATCAATAAGTATATTATCCTTATCAGATATATTATTATTTTCATCCTTATCAAAAACTTCATAAAAAGAATCAAAGCTGCCAAGATCATTCCAGCCTATATCTACAGGTGCAACAGCCACGTTTTTGCTTTTTTCCATAATACCATAATCTATTGAAATTTTTTCATCTATTTTATTGAAAGCTTCCTCTATAGTACTGCTGATTTCAAAAGCATTGTATATATTGGGAGCATAGCGTTTTACTTCATTTATAAAAATATCAGTATTAAACATAAATATTCCTGCATTCCAATAGTAGCCCTCATCAACATAGGTTGCAGCAATTTCAGCTTCTGGTTTTTCTTTAAATTCTTTTACTTCATAACCATTTAATTTTTTATTTCCAGGTGCAATATATCCATAGCCAGTGTTTGGATTATCCGGTTTAATGCCAAAGGTTATAATTGAATCTGTAGTTAATGGTACTGAATTTTTAATAATATTTGCAAATTCCTCACCTTTTGCAATCATATGGTCAGAAGGAAAAACAACTACCGTATCATTACCCTTTTTAGCTATTTCATAAACACCTGCATAAATCGCAGGAAGGGTGTTTTTAGCTTCAGGTTCAACAATTATATTAGATTCATTATATCCATAGCCTAATTCTTCAACAGAACCCATTACTAAAAATTTATATTTTTCATTTGTTACTACATATATATCATTTACATCTGCTAATAATAAACTTCTTTTAAAGGTTTCCTGGAACAAGGATGGCTTATCAACTTGTAATTTAATGAATTGTTTTGGATATCTGTCACGGCTAAGGGGCCATAACCTTGTACCACTTCCACCTGCTAAAATTATTACTCTCATAATGTTAAGCCTCCTATCGCAATTTTAGATTTTATCTATCATTTTTATACATACGCATACACACTTATATATAAGTGTGTCACAAAAATATTCTAAGACGAGCTAACTTTCTTGCCTACTATCCAAGGAACTTTTTTATTAATAACAGTTATAACAGGCAACAAAATTATAATTGTTAATACAGCATATATTGCGCCGTAAAATATAGTATTTTGAATCTTTTCTAAATTAATCTTTAATATAGAAAAGATTTTATCTACAATGCTATAAGTAATTAAATGAAATGAAAGCAAAGTAAAAGTATTTTGACCTATAAATACAAAAAATTTTTTTAATATATTAATTTTTTTAGCAATAACTTGAGATATTATTATATATATGCCTATCCCTGAAATAGCTGCAATATAAAAATAAAAATAATTCCCGTACTCTCTCGTGGAAATATTAACAAAAGAATTCAATTTATAAAAAGTTATATTTATTATTGTAAATATAATTATTAATATAACTTTTTTCCAATCAATCTCAGGGGATATATTCATATTTTTTATTAAATAACCTAATCCTAAAAATATAATACTGCTTAATGCCTTATCAATGCTCCATGGTAATTGAATAATTATAAAAGTATTTATTAAATATCCAGTGAAAGCGCATGCTACCATTTTTATTATAATTTGTTTTTTATTTTTACTTGTTGATACTATAAAGTAAAAAATTATTTCCATCACAAATAGGCAAAGGATAAACCAAAATGGATTGAAAGTAGAAATCACTAAATTGGGATTATTTATTCCTAAAATCTTTGCTTTTTTTATATCATATAGAAAAGGAACTGAATATAAATATCCAACAAAAGGTGTAATAAAATTATTTAATTGTATACTACTATGTTGCAGTAAAAACTTAATTATAAATTTAGATATATATATCCCATAAAGTAATGTACTAATTGCCAAGTATGGAACAACTAATGACTTTGATTTTCTCCGTAAAAACGTTTTAAACGTGTCATTGTCTTTTATTGAAAAAGTACAACCAGATAAGAAAAAGAAAAGTGGCATAAATAAGGATGTAATATGCCCTGCTAAAATTCCCATTTCCTTATGAGACAACATTACATAGAATATTCCTATACCTTTACCAATATCTATCCAGTCAATCCTTTTTCTAATTTTTTGATTGTTATACATAATTAACCCCCCATCATGTAAAACATACAGCTGAATTATACCATAATACTACATGTTTTGCATGATGAGACTTAACTCAATGATTAAAAAGGACTTCTATAAATCATTAGTTGAAGCAGAAATTATACTTCTCGCAAAACATCTTGCTAATGAGATTTGTCCAACTCATTTGGATGAAGATTATCTCTTAAAATAGATAAATGATTATCTAATCCTATTCTTCCAATTTCACTTAAAGTATCAGCAAAATATATGCCATTAGTAGCCACAAGATACATTATTGCACTTCTATAAGTCGCACCTTTTTCATAATTACTATCTGCAAACCCAACACCTGTTAAAGTTGAAGATATATACATTGGAGGTATACCTATTATTACTTTTTTTCATTTGCGTTTGGTAATGTTATCATAGATTGCATCATTGTAATAAATATAGAAATATTTGTTTATCATTGAATACCTATTATGAAGTAGAAAACATATTTTATATTGTATCTTCCATCACTTGCCAAGTAATATTTTTTCTCAAAACTTTTACAGGATATCCACCTATAATTGCATTATTTGCTTCTATTTTTTTAAAGATACAACTATTTGCGGCTATAACTATATCATTTCCTATATTTGTTCCTTTTAATATTGTGCATCTAGTGCAAATCCAAACCCTATCCCCGATTATAATTTCTTCATTATCGTTAATATATTCTTTTTTAAAATTGAAAATTTTATGGGCATCGCAATCTACAAATAAGCAATCATAACCTATTAAAACATTATCACCAAATTGTATTTTCTTAACACAACAAATTTTAGTATTAGCACTAATTGCAAAATTTTTACCCAAAATGAGATTACCTTTAACTTGTAATTTTGTACCATTTCCAATATGTGCACTACCTTTAAAATATACTGTTCCAGTCACATGCCAAACTGCACGCATTCTTTTTTTGGTCAAAGAGTGGAAGATTACCAAAACCGATTCTAATCATCCCAAATTTTATAGGAGCTTCAATTACAATCTTTCCATCCATTTTTGACAATACTACCCTGTGTGATAATATTATAGGAAACTTTATTGCATCTTTAAGGCTAAAATACCTAAAGTTAAATAAAATAGTTTTGGGTATACCCAGTAAAGCTAAAAAATATTTATTCATTTGTAACACCTCTAAACTTTGTAATTCTATACAAAATTTAATATTCCCCTTTTTATAGTTATAAATTGTGTTTATACCTATTATGAATTATGAGTTTACAATATCGCTTGGAATTGGTACATATCCTTTTAATTCTCCAATTATAATAACATTTAATTCTTTATTTCCGGGTTCAATATATCCATAGCCAGTGTTTGGATTATCCGGTTTAATTCCAAAGGTTATAATTTAATCTTTTGTTAATGGTTCTAAATTTTTAATAATATTTGCAAATTCCTGACCTTTTGCAATCATATGGTCAGAAGGAAAAACAACTACCGTATCATTACCCTTTTCAGCTATTTCATGAACACCTGCATAAATTGCAGGAAGAGTATTTTTAGCTTCAGGTTCAACAATTATGTTAGCTTCATTATATTCATATCCTAATTCTTCAACAGAACCCATAACTAAAAATTTATATTTTTCATTTGTTACTACATATATATCATCTATATCTGCTAATAATAAACTCCTCTTAAAGGTTTCCTGGAACAAGGATGGCTTATGACTTTGTAATTTTATAAATTGTTTTGGATATCTATCACGACTCAGCGGCTATAACCTTGTACCACTTCCACCTGCTAAAATTATTATTTTCATAATACTAGGCCTCCTTTTTAGCTTTCGCTGCGACAGCTTTTGTTATTAATATTACCTAAAGTGACTTTTCAAAATGACATACATAAAAATATATCTATTAATTGAAACACATGAATCATTAGTATAATTTAACTTATCTCATGCCTCGGATAATATTTCCAGAAAGCATCACCTGAGATTGATACTGTCACTGTTGAAATGGACACTTCATTTTAATTAGTTAATTTGCATACTTAAACACCAATAATATATTATTATAGACAGCATATCACTCTATTTTTACTTATA
Source organism: Clostridium ragsdalei P11 (assembly GCF_001675165.1). Classification (GTDB taxonomy): domain Bacteria; phylum Bacillota; class Clostridia; order Clostridiales; family Clostridiaceae; genus Clostridium_B; species Clostridium_B ragsdalei. The sequence goes on along the minus strand of NZ_LROS01000077.1, from coordinate 140,017 downwards.
AGTATATTATTTTTACATCTTACTTAAGTGATTACCTCTTTTTTTAGAAGACCTACAATCGAGCCTGTACCCCAAGCAATACTCGCCGTGTAATTGTAAATTTCTGTAATAATTTTATAATTAATAAAGAACCTACAAGCCACATAACAAATATTACTGCAGTCATTACATAATAGGATATTCCTGTACTTAATCGAATGTTTCTATAAAAGCCACAAATAAATGGTGGGGAAAAGAATAAGCACCAATGTATTGCATATATAGGCAAAGTATTTTTACCAATTGATGCCAAAGCATTAATTCCCATTTTTAAAACATTAAGGTCCTTAGATTTAAATACGTAATTAGTCAATCTATATAAAGTCCAACAAATTGCTAATACAATTAATATTCCAACTACTTTATTCCAAGCGACATGCCCCATATCTTTCCAAACTACTGTTGCAATAGATACAATTACTACAATGTTTCCAATAAAATTAATATATTTTGATATAACTTTTTTATACATAAATGTAATAAACCCAATTACAAACCAACTATAATACCAAATACTTATGCTGTATTTTATTAATGGTAGCTTTGCCAATATAAAATTAATTCCTATTGTTCCAATAAGTAGCATAAGAATGACAATATGCTCATATGAATCATTAGTGTATTTAAATTTTGTTAATACATAATATAATAAGCAATCCACTAACCATAAAAGACAGAAATACATAAATAAATAGCGTAAGAACCAAAAATCAGACCTATAAATTGCCTCAAAAATTCCTGCAAACGATACTTTGTCACCTATTACAAATTGGCGTAAAAAGTAATGAATAATCACCCATACTAAATATGGTATTAATAATCTACTTACTTTCTTTTTTATAAACAACTTTGGATTCTTTGAAGGAAATGAAAATCCTGCAGCATAACCACTTATATACATCAAAAGTGGCATTTGAAAGATTAAGATTAAGTTCCATAAGAAACTAGCTTCCCCTAATAGCAAACTGACTTGAATCGAATGTCCAAGTACAACAACCATAATTCCAAAGCCTCTTATTACATCAACAGAAATATTTCTCTGCTTATTTATTAATAAAACTTTAATTCTTTTCTTTTCCATTATTAACCTCACATATTAAATATCTTGCTAATCCATAATGTATTTCCTGTGTATATTTTTTTATAAATAAACTTGTGTCGATTAGTTTACATCTATTTCATCTTATAATACTCAACATACCAATCCGCAAACCTCTGAAGCCCTTCTTTTATACTCGTTAAAGGCTTAAATCCCACTGCTTCCTGAAGTTTATCCGTTGAAGCATAAGTTGCTGGTACATCTCCTGCTTTTAAAGGTTCAAATATCTTCTCAAATTCTACTTTTCTACCCAATGCATTACTTAATGCTTTTTCCAAAGTCCAAATAAATGTCATAAGTTTTTCAGGTTTATTGTTTCCTATATTTAATACCCTATGTGGAACTGTATCTACCGTAGGATTACTAAGAAGCCTTTGAATTCCTTCTACTATATCATCCACATAAGTAAAATCTCTATATAAATCATGTTCAAAGTCACCATTGTTAAATATCTTAATAGGCTCTCCTTTAAAGTATTTATCAGTAAATCCAAAGTAAGCCATATCCGGTCTTCCCATAGGGCCATAAACTGTAAAGAATCTAAGCCCTGTAGCTGGTATCTTATAAAGATGGCTATAGGTGTAAGCCATAAGTTCATTAGATTTCTTAGTAGCTGCATATAAAGATAACGGATGGTCTACAAAATCTGTTTCTTCAAATGGTACTTTTTTATTAGAACCATATACTGAACTTGAAGATGCATACACAAGATGCTCTACTGGATTATATCTACAAGCTTCAAGTATGTTAAAAAATCCCATAATATTACTTACTATATACGCATCTGGATTCTCTATGGAATACCTTACACCGGCTTGGGCTGCTAAATTTACTACAATATTGGGCTTGTGCTCTTCAAAAATCTTCATTATTATAACCTTATTCGAGATATCTCCTTTAATAAAAGTAAATTTCTCAAAAGGTTTAAGCTTTTCTAATCTTTCATACTTAAGATTTACATCATAATAATCATTTATATTATCAATACCAATTACTTTGCAACCTTTATTTAAAAGTTTTTTAGATAAATAAAATCCAATGAAGCCTGCCGCACCAGTAATTAGGTATATCTTGCTTGTATCCAAAGGTTTGTACTCCAACTTTCTGCCTCCTAAAAAATTTATTTTAATTTTTTCTATAATATAACCTTTTGCTTCTTCACTTGTTCTATGGTTTTCAATCTAAAAGCTAACTTATACTAGGAAGTTCCTAGCATAAGCTAACGAATTAAGTTTATCAGAATTATAATTAAGTTCGTCAAATATAACACTAACATCAAAAGTTAACTCTTCGATACAAGTTCTGGAAGAAGGTTTAAACAATCTAGCTTTAAGATAATTCCATATATTCTCCTGAGGATTCATATATGGTGAATAACGTGGAAGATAAATAAGCTTCAGTTTTTCCTTAACCTTTTGGTAAAAACTTTGAATTAAGAAACTAGTATGATTCTTAGCATTATCAAGGAATACAACAACTTTTTTACCAGGATTAATTTTCATTAAATATTCCAAATGTGATCTTACTTCTTCAGAAGTTATAGATTTATTTGACGGATAAACATCATTTACACAGTGGAAATTGTTCAATATACAGGTTGAACCAATTACATTAATACCTTTGTGGGAAGCATTCTTTTCAAGTATGGGGGGTTCCTCAACTGGACTCCAGCTGGAACGGTTGTACAATTCAACACGAATATCAGTCTCATCTAATGCATATACAACAGTATCAGATGAAGACTCTAAAGTATCTAGTACTTCTAATGTTTTTTTAAAGGCTTCTTGTTCATACTTGTTAGCTTTAGTTGGCATTGCTTGAGCCCTTTTGTATGAAAGATTATTAGCCCTAAGCATTGACCATATGGTAACATCACAAACATCAATAGCATAATTCATTTTTATATACTCAACTAAAAGGCCTAAAGTCCAAGTATGTCCAATAAACTCAAAATCATTAGGAGTTTTATTTAATATAACATATATTAAATCATCAACTATGTCTAGAGATAGTTTCGGAGGTGTTTTGCCACCACGATGTTCTTCTACTGATTGCAATCCAAGTAGGTTCCACCTTTTAACATGTGACACTATTGAAACCTTACTTAAACCAGTAGATTTAATTATTTCATCATTGGAGAAACCTCTATATCTCATAGCTATAGCTTGAATTGCTATTCTTGTATATGATGACTTAATTTTGTTTTGCAGCTCAATTAAATCTTCTAACTTATACCCATGTAATGTATATTCTGCATAGGTTAAGTTATTAGTTAAAAACCCTATCAATAATATAAATTAAAACTAAACTAATTGTTGGTTACTGTAACTTTTGAAACAGCTTTATAAAATTTAGCACAAGGCCTTCCTATAGAATAATACTCTACTCCCGCTTCTCTCATCTCTTTAATGTTATAAATGTTTCTTCCATCATATACTAAAGGGGTCCTCATAAACTTCTTGTATTTTTTCGGTGTAATAGCTTTAATTTCATTCCACTCCGTAAAGATAAAACATACATTTGCTCCCTTTAAAGCCTCTTCTATACTATCAACATATTTTATTGTTCCTTGTCCACCTTTTCCTTCTGGGAATCTTTTTTTGAAGTTATCTATTCCTACTGGATCATAGGCATATATTTTTGCCCCTTGCTTCAATAACAAAGGTATATTTTCAAGCGATGGAGCTTCTCTTAAATCATCTGTACCTGGTTTAAAAGTCAATCCAAGAACTGCTACTTTTAAATCATTAAAGGTAATAAGACGTCTAGAAGCTTTCTTATATAACATAGTCTTTTGATCTTTGTTTACATCAACGGCAGCTTTTACAGTTCTTAATTCATAACTATTTTGCTTTGCAAGATATTCGAGAGCTTTTGTATCCTTTGGGAAACATGAGCCACCGTAACCAATACCAGCATTTAAAAACTTTCTGCCAATACGTTCATCATAGCTCATGCCTCTAGCAACATCCTGAATATCAGCACCAACTAATTCACAAAGATTAGCAATATCATTCATATAAGATATTTTAAGTGCAAGAAAATCATTTGATGCATACTTTATCATCTCTGCAGAACGCCTGCTTACAGATACTATGGGAAGATTAAAAGGTTCATATATTTTCATAAGCATCTCCTCAGCCCATTTGCTTTCAGTTCCAATTATTACCCTTGCTGCATGAAGAGTATCATACACTGCAGTTCCTTGAGCTAAGAATTCAGGATTAGATGCTACTTCTACTTTAACATCATTAACTAAAAAATCTTTAATAAACTGCTCTACTTTATCATTAGTACCTACAGGCACTGTGGATTTCACCACCACAAGGCAGTTTCTTTCTATAGTTTCAGCAATTTGCCTTGCAACAGTAGCTATATAAGTAAGATTAGCTGAACCATCTGCCTGCTCTGGAGTTCCAACACCTATAAAAATAGTATCTGCTTCTTTGTACGTTGTTTTGTAATCAGTGGTGTAATTAAGCCTACCCTCTGCATAATTTTTCTGCATTAAGCCTTCTAAATCTGCTTCATAAATTGGTGAAATGCCTTTTTTCATTAATTCAACTTTCTTTTCATCAATGTCCACGCAGGTAACTTGATGGCCTACTTCGGCAAAACATACACCTGCTACGAGGCCTACATATCCTGTTCCTGCTACTGCTATTTTGTACATAGCGTAATCACCTTCCTTTGGATATATTCTGCAAGCTCCATCAATCCGATTAATTTTTTGTTTATAATTTGTTCACAGACCCCAGGGGTTCTTACGAGTGACCACCATGCCCGAGCTTGCTCATTTCATGTAGTTAAGCTGATCTCCAACAAAATTATTCTGCATCAAGCATTCCAAATTTGCTTCATAAATTGATGAAATACCTCTTTTCATTAATTCAACTTTCTTTTCTAGAATATCAACACAGAGATAACATGTTGACCAACTTAGGAAAAACACACATCTAACACTAGTTCAACATAACCAGTTCCTGCTACTGGTATTTCGTACATAATTATTTACATTCCTTCGATTATATTTCTATAAACTTTATCAATTCACTTCTCTCCATTATCGAGATTAGCTTAGATTGCGTGGCCTATCACTACTATCAGAATAGCAAAACCTCCTATTATATCAAGTGTAGTATTCCTTCTGCTTGCTTAAAAATTTTAGTATGTTCCATTCCTCTTGTCAAAGTCCTTTTCACCTCTTTTAAGATATTTTTGCACTCCACTCTTGATTGTTTCTATCTCAGATTTGTTTATAACGTTCTTAAATATTACTCCTTCAATGATGCAAACGCCTATTTCTCTTGTGTCCTTATATATGAGGGGCATAATAATCTGAATTGTAATGTGAGTAATCAGTGTTGCTACAGCAGAACCAACAATACCCCAATTAGGTATCATCATTGCGTTAAGTACAACAACCACTATTAATCCAGCTAAACAAAATCTATTAACGTACTTATTTTTATCATCATTTGCTAAATATACTTGATTAAGTGTGGACATTGTTGAAATTCCATAATACCAAACAACAATAACTAATGCTTTTGTAGCTCCAAGGTAATCCTGTCCATACAACAAAAGAACAATCCACTTAGCAAATACAGTCACAAAAATTGAATAAGTAGCATTCAACCAAAAAATCACAGAATATGACTGACGCAGCCTTCTTAAAAATAGGTTTCTGTCTTTCGCAGCTGTCTCATAAAGTATTGGAACCAATGATTGAATTAAAGCAGAAGGAAGCATACCCCATAAAGTAGATACTGTAAGCCCAACTGAGTATAGCCCCACTGATTTGGAATCCAGCATATTGCCAAGCATAACTTTATCCACTTGTGAGTATAGGATTGTAATCAAACCCGCAATTAAATAATGATATGACTGATTTATAAGGGACTTACCCAATTTGAAATTGAAGCACAGTTTAAAACCATTTTTTCTTACGTAAAAAAGCATTAAAAATAGCGTCAAAAATATCATATCCGTTGAAGTTGCAAAGGCAAACCATACAATATCTGCTTTGGTGACAAGCAAATATATACGATATAGTGACATTCCGATATAAGCTAGCAGTCCCGCAATACTACTGTACTTAGAAAGTAATTTAGCCTGAAACCAATAGTTTATTGTATCAAATGCACTAAAAACAATTGATAGAGATTCTAATATTGCGATTACAATAATCGTCCTGTCACCGTGAGAAACAATAAACATAAGAGCCACTACGCTTATGGAAGAAAGAACTGCAGTAATAAACCTTAAACAAATTGACGTCCAAATTATCTCGTTATCATCTGAATGTCCATAAGATATCTCTTTAATAACTATTACACTTAGACCAAGAGAAGCAATAGAAGAAAAGAATGATACATAAGCTGCCACATAATTAATTGTTCCAAAATTTGATGGTCCCAGATATCTAGCTGTAGCTAATGATACAAGAAATTGTAAAATCATATTTGCAATTTTTCCACCTATTAACCAACCTACATTACTAAGAAATTTGCTTCTGCTACTCGCCATATCACACCTCTACATTACAATTTCAGTCCATCTACCCGGATAAAAATCATCTTTCCAGAAATCAAGCTGTGGACATATAATTATTTTCTCGATATTCTTATTTAAATAAGCTGCCCACCAACTATAAGAGCTATTTGCTATTATCTGATTTTTACAAGAAGCCATCAGAAAAAAATCATCTAATGTCTTATTTTTACTTGCGTACTGGATAAGAACGCATTCGATTCCTTTAAATTTTTTAAAATACTGCTTAGCGAAATTCATGTCATCCGAAAAAATATAAAATATTGGATTTTCAATCTTTTTCAATATAATCTCAATTGCTTGGTCGTAATAATTCATATTAACAGCACACCCAATCTGAACATAATCTCCCCGGCGAATATGCACTGCCACACTATTACAATTCAGAACTTGTTTTTTTAAATTTAACATATCTTTAGAAACAGTATACGTCGGTGAAAACAAATCAAGTAAATCGTCACGTATCTCATCAAAATACTTATAACTCTGCCAATAACCAGTAAGATAAACATTACGGTTTCCTATATTAAAAACGAATTTATCAAAACTATATGGCTTCTTTTCAACAATACTCATTGTATTCCATCCTATATATTTACGTAATCTAAATCTATTTAAAATAACACGTCCAAATAAATTCTTACTCTTTTTAAATGTAATCCTCTGCTGATAACTAATATTAAGTTTATCAATCTCAACTTCTCTCGAAGGATCATTATCTTGCTGTGTCGTATCTATAATCAACGGTACCTGGTTCAATTTTGAAACAGCATACCCACACGCATAACAAAATAGCTGATTTCCAAACCCCCCATAAACCTTTATAATAACAGCCATTTTTCCACCTCACCAGTAACATCCATTTTCAATGCTTTCTGCTCTAACTGGTTTCTCATTTTCTCCCGGTCTAACCCAATATTCATTATATAATTTAGATACAATCGGATCATCATCCCATCTTCTACCTTTTATTCCAAATAATATTTGCAACATTCCACCCATATGGATAGCTTGTTTACCGGCTTTTTTTAGTTTTGCCGCTAAAGGGAACCCATACGCACCACAACCAATTAATGCAATATCAAAATCTATTTTTAAAGCTTCATTGTACATATACTCAAGAGCATCAAACCAAGTCTCGAATCTCTCATCTTTTTCCCTCGCTAAAGTCTGTATAGCTTTAAGTGTTTTTAAGTCAAAGCTAGGTAACATATCTTTATTTTTAAATAATTTTTCTCGTCTATTGTATTGACTCCTAATAGTTTCACAAAAAGGATGTATCACTAACACTTTTTTATTCTTTAATGCAACTGTCCACGGTATTTCGCTATACCAAGGTTCAAGAAAACGAAGTTGGGTTAAATAAATATCGGATTTCATATAGCGTTTTATGTAATATGCTTCTCTGAACATATTCCAAAATGCCATTACATCTACTTGTGAACAACTTTCTTTCATTATTTCTTTGAACTCCATAGCATATTCTATGCTATATGGAAAAAAACCCGAATATTTTACCAAAGTATCTAATGCATTAGAGTACTTTATCGTAAATTGTAAGTCAAATACTTCCATGTTATAGACTTCTGTTGATCCAAATCTACCTGCCATAAAAGGTAAACCAGAAATAATTTTTTCGGCAATATATTGATTTGATTCATCTACTAAATGTGTAATTTTCCCCGCATAGTACCTTCTTTTCTTGAAGTAGTCACTAGCCATATGTCTATCATACCGTATCATCATTTTTCTTTGAAAAGATGTCAAAATTAAATTGGAATAGTATATTATTACTGCTAGTATTTTATTCAGCATAAATACACGTCCTTTCTATTTCATGAAATCTAGCCCTTTTTTAAGGTATTACTCTTTAATAAATATGGTAAACAATACATTAATTCAAGTATTGAAAAAAAGTAAATAACGCTTGGCAGCTCTGTAATCATCATTATTTCAAAAGAAAACACAGCAATTATCAAGAATTGTGATGCTTTTAAAAAAGGCAACTCACTTGAATAAATTTGATTATCTTTTTTATTCTTTAAGCCTACAATAACCACAACCCAAATAAATGCTACTAATAAAACAATACCACCTTCAATCAAAAACTCCAATATTGCATTATGTGCATAAAAGAATCCTACTGCCCTATACCCATAACCGTATCCAATTATCCAAGATTGTCTTATCTGCTCAAGATTAATTTTCCAAATGTATGTGCGACCTGTAAAAGTCAAACTTTTTTGTAAAATACATTCTATTAAAAAAGATAGTTTATCTTGAATATTAAAAAAAACTATTGAAATATTGAGTAGTACAGCCACTACACTTAATTTAAAATAAGGTAAAGATTTAATTCTACCAGTAAATTCAACATAAAATATGTATACTAAAAGTATAAACCAACCCACCATTCCTGTCGCTGACCAAACTAATAACTCAGTAATAGTAATACATATCAAAAGCAAAAAAAGCCTTTTCGACAGTATCTTCTGCTTTTCTCCATATATTATATTATATAAACCACCTACTACAACTGAATAAATCAAAGGAGACGTAATACTGTTTGATTCTGTTATAAATAAACTATCATCCGATGTCTTCCCTAATACAAAGCAGCCATAAAGAAGATATATAAAATTTATTAAGCAAATTACAGTAAAGTAATCATAGCTCACTTTTAAAAATTTCTGAGCATTTCTTTTTGAATAAATCATTATTAATAGTACGTAGATCAGATTCTTAATAATAAATGTCAAACAATTGAAAACACTTTGTCCACCAATAGAAGTCACAATAATTAGTATTAAATCAAATGATAGTACCACAATAAAAAAGTGAGATATCTTTCCTTTTAATATACAAACAAATATCATATATAACACGCCTAAAATTTGTAGTGCATCAAACGTGTATTTCAAAATACTACTTTTCGTCAAATAATATGGCGGTACAGCCGCCAACAAAAAAATGAACAAAAAAACATTTTGCTTTTGTAATTTCATCTCTTCATACCCTTTCAAATCTTACCTATATAAACGTAGACTGCATCTATAATTTGGCACTTTAGTAAACATCAAATATGGTTCTATAATATCAATTGATTAAAGACGCATTATTTATGATAGATCAGTATAAAACAATTGCGTCAGACACCTACGTAGACAAGGTAATGTTACCTTTTCAAAAAAATTTTAACATATGCACTTATACTGTAGATTATAGCCGTAAGAATGCTATGGTTTTTTTTTAAATAATAAAACCATTCTTTTATAGGTAACCCTTTTGGTGATTCTTTCTTTCTTATACGTGCTCGAATAGAAAGATTTGAATCTCTCCACGTATTATCTCTGGAATTATCATTACAAACACCAACAAAGAAATCGGAAGCAATAATCTGCACTCCATTTCGCCTTGCTTCACAACCATAGTCAAAATCCCCCATAGCGTGATGATAAACCGGATCGATGTTATCAAGTTTTCTAAATATCTCTTTAGGAATTAGCACACAGTTCGCACAAAAAGTATCGCAATATACTCTTTCAGTTCCAGACATAACATTTTTATATCTAGGCCTCCATTTACTAGTTTTTATGGAACCACCATAGGATAATTTACCTGTATCATCGCAAGTAGCACCAACAAGAATCGCTTGCTCTCCTGCTAAGTAGTCAACCAACTTGCTAACTGCCAAATCATAAAAACGAACATCGTCATTAATAAACATCACATAGTCATAGTCAGCTAGATTTCTTCTCTTTGCCGCCTCAATTGCTACACGCATGCCACCAGAATAGAACAAATTTCCGGTGCCTGTAATAACTTCTATATTATGATACTTTTCCAGTGCCTCTGTGGTTCCATCAGAACTACTATCATCAACTACTATAAAATCCAAGTCTATATTATTATTGGTGATTAAAGTATTAACACATGTTAAAGTCTTGTCTTTTCTATTGAAGCAAGTGAAAAGAACTAATATTCTCATTCCATCAAATCCCTTCATTTTAATGCTTCATCTATGGCACCCATATAGCCTTTAGCTACACGACTAAAGTGAAAATCATGAACCTTTTTAAGAGCGTTTTCACCCAGTTTTTTTGCATAATCCTGGTCATCCATAACTTTTTGGATTGCTTCTGCAAACTGTTTGGTATTATGAGGATCAACAATCATTCCACTTACTCCTTCATCAATTAAATCAGGAGCACCGCCAGCGTATATTGTCGAAATAACAGGCAAACCTGCACACATAGCTTCAAGAATGACCAGTCCAAAGCAATCATTTAATGTGGGAAGCACAAACAGATTGCTGGAAGCGTAATGCTTAGTAAGTTCTTCTCGCTGCAAAAAACCAAGGAATTCAACTTTGCTACTCAAATCTAGTTCGTTTACTTTTTGCTTCACATTTTCTAATTCTGGACCGTCTCCCGCTATGAGTAATTTGTAATCACCATTCACTCGTTTAAGGGCCTCTAATAACAATGAAGTACCTTTTCCTTTAACCAAACGACCTACAAACAAAATCTGAAACTTACCCCTTGGTTTATGCTTTACCATATAAGAGTCAATATCAACGGTTAGATAACTTATGTGAATCTTGCTTTCTTCAGCACCATAATTCATTTGAAGTTTCTTAGAATTTATGCTACTAGCAATATAAGCATTAGCTCCCTTTATTATTTTTTTCCTGATGAATATTCTTAATCCTTTGAACTCCTGCTCTGACCTCAAGGTTCCGTCAGTCCAACTAATGAATTTTTTCTTATGAAGCCTACTCCATAAAAATGCTGTCTGCACCGTCATATTATATTCAGAAGCTACAATAACATCAGGTTTAACAGAATTCAACACTCTATTAATGCCATATGAAATAACAAGAAATCTTCTATCAAACTTGGTCGGATATTTAATTTTTAAAGCTTTTAGGATATAATATTTGTTCAATTTCTTATAATTAACATTCCATTTACGAGTCGACCCATTAGTAAAAATCACTGTAAATTCATAATCCATATAATTTTCTTGTAAATACAAGAAAAAATCAACTCGATAAGGTGAAGGTGCATCTGTAATGATAACAACTTTCTTTTTACTATTGATATCCAATATAGCTTCTTCCTCCATTTCATGCCTTATTCCGTAAGCAGCTGTAACATCTGACCTACGGACAGTAATTTACCAAAATTACTAAAATTATATTCAAATTTATTAATAATCCTTTTAAGTATAATATTAATATTACCGATTAATAAAGTCTGATCCTTAAAATTATAAAAATGCATTTATATAAAATTTATGTACCTGTAAAAGCATAAGCTTTTCCTTCGATTATTGGTAATAATTAAAAAAATCGCCCCTAACTTCCATATACCGTAAAGTACAAAATCAAGCTTAAGCTTGTACTTTTTGCTACTAGAATCATAATATCTATTAAACCATTTTAAACCACTACTAAATAAGCTGTATATTCTAACAATTTTATTCTTTTTTATTCTTTAATTTTTTGTGGCTCTTACAATTTTGCTTTTCTTATTTTTAGAACAATCTGCACCTAATATTATCATCCATTTATATTTATACTTAAGCATAAATATAAATTCTTAAAACTTACATTCAGCATGAATAGTTTAACATTTTTTAATACTTGTTTAGCCTAATAATGAACATCAAGGAAATAATTTTTGACTTATTATCTATCTAATACTTATTGTAACATGCAAAATACTCTATCATAGTTAAAATTAATACATTTTATGATAATCACAGTTATATATAAAAATTAATACACTACATTTATTTCTTATAATACATTTATTATGAAAAAATATGTTGGATATAGGTTGCTTACCCAAGTGTTGGACAAATTTCATGCTGAATGTGAGTTAAAATAAACAATATCTTCTGTCCATGTACCTTCCATATAAGATCCATTTGATTTCAAATCTCTAAACATTTCTTCTATTATGAATCTATTTTTATATTCTCTAACAGGTTATTTACTATCCATATTAGTTGCCAGATACCATGTATCTTCTGATTCTTCTACTTTACATACTGCTAAATTACATTTATATTTTTGATATTAACAAAACTCCATTAAATTTCTTTATACCATTTTTTATATGGGCTATACTGTAAGATATTTAAATTTATTCTTTCCTTCTATTTTTATAAGCATATTATTGGTGCATCTTATACAATATTTAAATCCAAGTTTATTTATAAACTTAAATAACTATATGCTTTTAAAGTTTCTATTTCCCAGTAATATAACTTCATAATTTTTAGAATCAAAAATCTCTTTATTATCTTACCCTTCTTCAATTACATCTGTGAAATCATCCTTTAGTTTTTCAGAAATATTTAAGATTACAACTGATTTTGATAGTATTATTCCTATAACTATAAAAACTAAATTTCTCAATCTTTTACTTGTTATAGGTAAAATTTCATATAGTATTTTTTCTAATTCTGTTGTAATATATTCTTGATTATTTAGCATAGTCAAGCCCTTTTCACTGTCCATAGGTCAGGCTGTACCATACAACCTAGTTCCTTGTCATACATTTCTGGTTCAAAAATGATCATACTATTGCCATATATGTAAAATAGACAATACCTATTTTTCAACAAGTACTCCCTCCAGGCAATTTTACCCATTCACCAAGTTTTTGATCGTATTCGGAAGGAGTGAATTCTTCAAACCCATTACCAGGATAAAAGGTTAATTCTCCAAAATAAGGTTTACCCTTAACCTCATAAAAATCAACCCGAACAAACGGAATATCCTGACTTAGTTTTTCTGCAAAGGCTACCATATCCTTATAACTTGCTGGTTTATCAAGCGCCACTTTACTTCTCGGATAATGGCGCTCAAATGGCATTACTCTCCAATCAGTATCGTAGAATGTAACATTCAGGCCCTCTCCACTATGGCGATTAGTACAAACAAATGAACATTTGACTTTCCCATGGAAGCACATTAACTTAAAATCATTCAATTCATTATTTGAACTTTGCTCCATATATTTCTCTGCAATAATACGAGGTTTTACATCTTTATAAGCCCATTCTCTTCCTACATAGTAGAAGTTCTTCTTAAGACATCTATTTATTTTCTTTTTTGTTGCCTTTAAATCTAGTTTTCTCTTATCCTTACAAATCACAAGTCCGCCCGAGTCATGAGTACATTTTAGTATAAACTGATTTGGCAAACTATTAAAGTCAATATTATCAAACTTGTCCCATACACCTAAAGTCGGAATGATGTATTCTTCGCCAATAATATCTGAAACATATTTTTTTACCTCATACTTGTCAACCATAATGGTATATATAGGCTTATGGTCATATAACTTGAGCCACTGTAACTTTTCATTAAAAGTTTGCGGGTTATCAAAATCTAGTTCTTTTCCAAACACAGCTCTGTAACACAATTTAAGATACAACTTGTCTGGAATCCACTTTAGATACCCTTTGCCACCTATGTGTTTAATAAACTTGAATGGATTTCTAACGACTTGAAGCACTATATTTTCTTTATATTTCATTTTAAATGCCTCCCAATACATTCTATAAATCGTTGGACATACTTTTCTTTCGTATATTTATTTTTAGCCTCTTCAAGACAACTCAATCGCATATAGGTATACTGATCATCGCTTAAAGACTCCATCCTAGATATAGAACATTTCAGTGACCTCACATCACCGCTTTTATATATGTATCCAGTTTGACCTTCATTGATCATTTCTGGTATACCACCTCTATCAGTTCCAACAACCGGTGTGCCTTGCAAATACGATTCCATTATAGTCCTTGGCAATGGTTCATCCCATTCTGATGATACTATAACAGCTTTTGCCTCATGTATAACTTCTGCAAGTTCCTTTCCTGTTCTACTACCAATGTATCTGACATTTTTGAGTCCATGTTCTCTGATGTATTTTGTAATTTGTTCAACTAGTTCTCCCGAACCCATTATATCTAATTGTAAATCTATCATATCTTGGAAGGCCTTAATTATAGTAAAAACACCTTTTTCCTTAGATATGCGCCCAAAATACAAATATCTTTGTCTCTCAATTATCTTCTCGTCATTGACGCAATGCCCTTCTATATAGTTGTACATGACATTCATTTTATTAATATTTAAACCATACTGAACGTGTCTATCTCGAACAAATTCAGAATTCGGCATGAAACCGGCTATCTTATCACGATATTTTTTATCAAACTCTTTTTTTGATATATATTTAATCAAAGAATATGCAACACTATTTTTGTAACACCGTTGCTTTACACCAATCCACAGATGTTCGCTACAATTTTTACAACATTCACCGTGGTCGATTGCGCCATTTAAACACATAAGATTATAATTCTGCAAATATTTTAAAACTGGTATATTTCTTTCCATAAGAATCTTATAAATACTGTTGCTTATAATTGGTGATGTATTATGCACTAAGGCAAAATCAACGTGCATCGCATCTAAAATAGCATTGATTTCTTTTACTGTATCTGGGTTATAAATTGCTTTTATTCCAACTATCAACTTACCAAGCTTTCCCTTTTGGGCTATTTCGTTGTTTGATTTATAGTATCGAATAATATGCAAACCATACTCTTCCAACACATCTCCGATTAGCTGTGCTGTTTTTGTCTCACCGCCTTGGATGAGATAATCATTATGAACCTGTAAACACACTAGATTTCTATGACATTTTTCCATATTTACATTCTCCGTTTATTGTTTTACTTAAGCTATTTTTAAGTACTGCTCAAACTATTTATTGCTTAATAACAACCTATTTACCTAATAATTATTTCAGATTTTCATGATGCCAACTGACATCGTGTTTAATAATTTTTGCCGGCGTACCAACAATTACACTATTACCTTCAAACTCTTTTCCGGTCACAATGCTACCGGTACCGACAATGGTCTCATCGCTAATTTTTGTACCTTTTAGAACAATCACCTTATTACCAATCCAAACATGATCACCAACCGAAATACTAGATGAATAATTGATGCGTTTTCCTTCTTTATCAAGGATGGAGTGACTATCACCAGTTCTAAAAGTAACCTCACTTGATAACAAGCACCGAGAACCGATTGAAAGTTCACATCCTTCAATGCAAGCCAAATGTGCCTTGCCAGTAAAATGCGTATTGTGCCCGATAGAAACAGTGTTCGAGTCATCCTGTACATAAACTTCTAATTCATTGGCTACACAATCATTTTCAATTTTAACGAAGTTATTATTTCCATAGAATCTTATTGTTGTATTTTTCAGCCTACACCCTTCTTCAATTTCCAATTTATTTCTATGCCCACAGTTAACTACATTCATATGGTAGGCAAATACACCCTTCCACGAAACTTTAAGGGTTCTTTTACCTTTAATACGATTAACGCCAAAGAAACGATAGATTGCCGCAAGAACAAACAATAGCATTCTGTTATCTCGAATAAAACGTTTGAGTTTATTCATCCTATTTTCCCTCAGATCCTTAAAATTTTTTCACTATACCGCATTGGGCTTACTATATTTCCTAAACAGTGTTTTCCTTTAGCATCCTGCAATGCGAACCACCAATTATGCATTTTCCATTTACAAAGTTCTTAGTAACAATACTATTGGCAACAACTACCGTATCAGATGCGATAGTAACGACTTTATATACCTTTGAAAATGCTCCAAACCATACTCTATCACCCACACAAATCGGTTGCTGGTGTTTAAATACTTTTTACTATTCTTATCATAAATTTTGTGTGCATCTCCATCAGAAAACTGACGTCGCTAGCCAATTAGTACATCATTACCAAACAAAGCTTCGGTGTAGCAAATAATGGTAGTAAAACCTGAAACTCGGTATCTCTTTCCAAATTACAATTTACCGTAATTATCAATTGCACTTCCATTTTGAATACTAACCTTTCCTTTAAAAGTACTGCTACCTCCGTTAACCCAAGTCATCGCCAATTTAGAATTATCAAAGATTTCGGTAGTTTGGAATCCTAGTTTCACCATTCAGAACTTAATATGGCAATAAAACATAATACCCCCTCTAAGTTTATTTAGCAAAACTTTATGGAATAACAATATAGACATTTTCAGACCGTTTAAACCTAAGTAATAGAGATTAAAAATATTGTTTTAGAAAGTCCTAAAACTGTATATAAGGCTAATTTGAGCTCTTTCTTCATACTCACTTCCCTCTAGCAACTAACCACAAAAACTTCGTATTGGTATAAAGGTAGCGCTTGAACAGTCTCCTCGGATCCTGTAGAAGCCTGTAGACCCACTCAAGATTGATTTTCTGCATCCATTGTGGAGCTCTCTTAATATTGCCAGCATAATAGTCGAAACCAGCCCCTACACCAACCATTAATCCTTTAACCTTACCCTTATGCATTGCCATCCATTTTTCCTGTTTGGGAGCACCAAGTCCTATCCATACGAAATCCGGGTTTATATCATTAATTTCTTTAATAATCTCCTCATCCTCCGCTTGTGTGATTGGATGAAATGGAGGACTATGCATACCAACAATTTGTATACTCGAGTAATCCTTTTGAAGTTTGTTGCACAACCTTCCCAACGTTTCTTTTGTTGATCCATAAAAGTAATGGCGATATCCATTTTCTACAGAAATCTTAAAAATCTCACCCATTAAACTAGGACCAGCAACACGATCCATATTTTGATATCCACGTTTTCTCCCTAATGTAGATAAAGGACCACCATCAGGCAAAGCCATGATACCACAATTCTGAATGGCACAGTACTCAGGATTTTCATAACTTGTTACCGTAGTATGGACATTCGATACACATATGTAATCACCTGATAAATCCTTTATATATTTTTTTATATACTTAATCACCCAGTCCATATCAACAGCAGCTATATTTACACCAAGGATGTTACACGTAGGAACCTTTGACTTATCTATGTTTCTAATATAGTCACTATAACATATATCCCCTGTTGCCTTAATAGATTGCGAATCAGGAACTTTTTCCTGTGGATTAATTACTTTAGGCACTCATAATCACTCCTAATAATAGTTCAAGTGGAAATTATTGTTTTAATTTAAGCTATTATTTTTCAAATACCATTCATAAGACGTACTAATTCCCTCTTTCAGTTCCATCTTATACTTCCATCCCAACCCTTCTAGTTTGGACACATCTAATAACTTTCTTGGTGTTCCATCAGGCTTACTAGTATTAAATTTCAACTCTCCTTTGAACCCTACAACTTCCTTTATCATTTGTGCTAATTCACCAATAGTAACCTCTTTGCCTGTGCCAATATTCACATGCTGTTCCCCATCATAATTTTCCATAAGGAACACACATCCATCAGCCATATCATCTACATAAAGAAATTCCCTTAGAGGTTTACCTGTTCCCCATATTTCTACTTCCGATTTATTATTAATTTTAGCTTCATGAAATTTTCTTATAAGAGCCGGCATAACATGAGAAGTCTCTAAGTCATAATTGTCATTTGATCCATAAAGGTTAGTTGGCATACAACTTATGAAGTTATCTCCATACTGCCTTTTAAAGAACTGACACATTTTAAGACCTGATATTTTTGCTAGTGCATATCCTTCATTTGTAGGCTCTAAATATCCTGAAAGTAAATATTCTTCCTTTATAGGCTGGGGACACATTTTAGGATATATACATGAACTTCCTAAAAAAAGAAGCTTTTTTACCTTAAAATCATGGGCTGCCTTTATAACATTATTTTGTATTTCCATGTTAATATATATAAAATCTGCTGGTGTTTTATTATTAGCATTTATTCCACCAACATGTGCAGCTGCAAGGAAAACATACTCCGGCTTTTCTTCTTCAAAGAACTTTCTTACTGCCTGCTGATCAGTTAAATCAAGTTCAGAATGAGTTCTTCCTATTATATTAGTATACCCTTTGCTCTTTAAGTTTCTCACTATAGCAGAACCAACCAATCCTCTATGCCCTGCCACATAAATCTTACTGTCTTTATTCATACACCCACGTCCTTGTAAATTTTATTTGGTAGCTGCAGCTTCTGCTTTCATTGCAAATTCTTCTGTGCCCATTCCTGTAATCTCTTTCATATCTGCATCTACCATCATCTTAACTAGATTTTTAAAGCTTACTTTTCTTTTCCATCCTAGTTCTTTTTCAGCCTTAGAGCAGTTTCCCCACAAAAGTTCTACTTCTGATGGTCTGAAATACATTGGATTTACATCTACTAAAAGCTTTCCTGACGCCCTGTCATAGCCTTTTTCCTCTACCCCTGTTCCCTTCCATTCAATTTCTATACCTACTTCTTTAAATGATAATTCTACAAATTCTCTTACTGTATGAGTCTCATTCGTAGCTATAACAAAATCCTGTGGTCTATCCTGTTGTAATATAAGCCACATAGCTTCCACATAATCTCCTGCAAAACCCCAATCTCTTTTAGCATCTAAATTGCCTAAGGACACCTTTTCCTGGTTTCCTGATACAATATTTGCAACTGCCCTTGTAACTTTTCTTGTAACAAAAGTCTTTCCTCTTCTTGGAGATTCATGATTGAATAGTATTCCATTGCATGCAAAAATCCCATAAGATTCTCTATAATTTACTGCTATCCAATAGGAATACAGTTTAGCAGCACCATAAGGGCTCTTTGGATAAAAAGGAGTTTTTTCACTTTGCGGAGCTGTACCGGGAAGTCCCCCAAAAAGCTCTGAAGTTGATGCTTGATAGTACCTACATTTAACTCCACTTTCTTTTATGGCATCTAGTATTCGAAGTGTACCTAATCCATCCGTTTCAGCAGTATATTCTGGTACTTCAAAAGATACCTTAACATGACTTTGAGCCCCAAGATTATATATTTCATCTGGTTTAATTTTTTCAATTATTCTATTTAAATTACTGGAATCTGTTAAGTCTCCATAGTGAAGAAATAAGGTTTTATTTCCTATCTTAGGATCTTCAAAGAGGTGATCTATCCTTTTAGTATTAAAAGTACTGGCCCTTCTAATAATGCCATGCACCTCATAACCTTTTTTTAGTAAAAATTCTGTCAGGTAGGAACCATCCTGTCCTGTTATACCTGTAATTAAAGCCTTTTTCATTTTATTGCCTCCACTTTCTCTATTCTGCATTTTCATCTCCAAAGAATACACCTAAAGTTTTAAATATAAGCTTTATATCCAGCATTGTACTTCTATCCCTTATATACTCTAAATCCAATCTCATCCAATCATCAAAATCAATGCTGCTTCTTCCCATTACCTGCCAGTAGCACGTAAGACCTGGTTTTACAATAAGCTTAGTCTTCTGATACTCAGTAAACTTTATCACCTCATGTGGAAGGTTAGGTCTTGGACCAACAAGTGACATATCCCCTTTAATTACATTGAACAATTGAGGAAGTTCATCAATGCTGGTTCTTCTTATAAACTTACCTACCCTTGTAATTCTTGGATCTTTTTTTATCTTAAACATAGGTCCTGTCATTTCATTTTTACTTCTAAGATTGACCAAAAGTTCCTCTGCATCATCTACCATGGAGCGAAATTTATACATTTTAAAAGGTTTTCCATTCATACCCACTCTCATTTGAGAAAATATAACAGGTCCCCTTGAATCCAGCTTGATTGCAATAGCCACCATCAACATCATAGGAGAAAAAGCAATGATACCTATGAAAGATAAAATTAAATCCATACTTCTTTTAACAAAATAATAAGCAGTACTTTTTTCATACTTTTCCATATTTTCTACTGTTACTTCCATAGGTCTACTTTGCAGTTCTGTCATATAATCCCCCCTACTTATACAATAATCAAACTCTCATAACACTTTTTTTAAACAAAATCTTTATATTTATATGCAACTTTCTTCAAATCTAGAACTAATTTTATATATTATATTAACCTCATCAATTTTAATCATTGCAAAAATAAACCCAGCATCAAACGTCTTATGAGAAACTCACTTCCGTTAAACCTCTCATAAAATTCCTCATCTGATCTGAGGCCTATTAATTCTACATTGATATTTTCCTTTGTAAACTATTAAATTTCGTTTTAATGGTCATAAGCTTTAACCAACTTATCCATTCTTTTCACTAATTAGATTAATATAACGCCTTTACATTTAATTATAATACCCTACTTAAATATAGACAACCTTTAAATATAACTTATTTGCAAAATTCAAGAAAAAAATCCATCTTTAATTTTAACTTTACTAAAATTAAAAATAGACAATTTCTAATACATTATTTTTAAAAACCTTGTCATATTATCCTGCTTTTTTAACATAATTTGTATTTAAAATAAAAAAATAGCGTCTGGATTTGCCAGACGCTTCAACTTTTCCTTTAGACTTTCTAATTGAAACTTGAAAGCACATTTAAAAACTTTTTGTATAAGTCTTAGTACGATATTTTAAAAACTCTATATAACGCCTTCTAACTTAAAAATAAGCTTATGCGTAGAAATATTTTACAATAAGCAAGTACATTTAAATATTTTGTATATAAGTCTTAATAGAAAATTTATTAAAAAGCTTAGGGTTTTTGAATTGTTTGAGGTACGAGTTTTCAAAAACCCTTAGGTTTTTATAAATTTTCTGATTAGACTTATCAAAATATTTAATCGTACTTGCGGTTTTAAAAATATTCGGAGCATAAGTTTATTTTTTGCTTAGAAACTCTATATATTTTTTTAAACTCTCCAGGGCTTTTCTCTTCCTATATACCGCAGTCCTATAAGAGATCCTCTCTTTTTCAGCATACTTATTTAAGCTTTTATCTTGAATATAGTACCAATCTATTAAATCCCTTTTATCCTCAGGAAGCTTGTCCATAGCTTTATTCAACTGAATTATGAGCTTTCTTTTTATCAAATCCTCTTCAATATTTTCATCTGAAGCTATCATATTTATGAACTCGCACCCTTCCTCATTTTTGCTGTAAAGGCTGCAGCAGCTTACTTTCCTTATATTGCTTCTTATCATGTTATAGAAATTCTTTTTAACAGAACTTTTCACATAGGCGGCAAATGGATATTTAGAATTTATATCATACATTCCAATTGCTTTTATAACAGAACATCGCCCTTCCTGTATCAAGTCCTCCATATCATATCCTTTTATATAAGTACATTTTGCCATATTAATTACCATACCATTGAATTTGATGCATATATCCTCTACTGCATTTTTGTCTCCGCTTTGGGCTCTTTCAAGTAAAATTTCAAGCTGTAGATTTTCCATACTTTTATCCTCCTAATTTTCAAATTTCATCAAGTCCGATTTTTAAGTAATAGTTCTTTCTAAGCTTGTTCAACTTTTTCCTGAGCCTATACACTCTTTGCTTAAGTGCACCATAATTGCAATTGTTTTTTCTAGAATATTCCTTCAAATTGTCATAGTTAATAATTAAATACATAGTTTTTCTTTCTTTTTCATTTAATTGTCCATTAAGATATTCAAGCATTTCCTCTAAAATAATTTTATTTAATATCGCATCTTCCATAGTCATGCTTTCTTTACGCCTAATACACATATAGTCCATTGCATTTTCTTTGGTGAAATCGTTTTCTAAATTTAGTGTAATATTTTTTACTTTAGAAGTACTATTTATAGCATTTACTATGACACTGCTTATTATCTTTTTGTTGTAGCTTGTAAATTCACTCCAGGTGCTTCCCCTGAATTTTTCACAGTATACAATCATTTTGTAAATACATTTATTTATCACATCTTCTTCATAAATACTTCCACAGTGTTTAAACATCTTTTCATCATAAAGTTCTTTTATAATTTTTATAAAACGTGTTTCTAGTCTAGCTATCCAGTAAGGTTCTCCATTTTTAACTCCCTTTATAAGCTCCTTCAGGTGGATGTCATTTTCCATAGCCATTCCCCCAATACAGTATTTTCAAAGGTAATCTTTACAACATAACATCTATATCATTTATAATTAGAATGTATACTATGTAAATTAAGCTAAATATGAGAATATATACCTCTACTATATAAGACCACATTTTATCCATAAAAGTAACACTTTTTATCCAACTTTTTGTAATAAACTAGAAACAGCGGATTTAGACAACACTAGCCTAAATCCGCTGCTTTTTACTTACCTATGCCTATTTTACCTCAAGTTCTGTAGTTGAACTATCTAAAATATGTGCTGCATCTATGGATTTTAAATCTCCACTTTTTGAAGTAAATACGTTTTTTGCAATAATTGCAGTCATAGCATTTTTTACTTCCAGGTCTGTGATGCCCTCTTTTACATTTTGAACTTTTATGGAAGTTTTTTTGCCTTGCTCATTAAAGAAACTCATAACTAATGATTTACTCATATTTTTCCCACCCTTCTTTTCAATTCACATTTCAAATTTCACAGTTCACAATTTTAAGTTTAAGCAGTTACTGTTATGGCATTCTGATCTTGTTTTACAAGTTCATTTAATGTTTTTCCAAGAAGCTTTTCTATTTCCTTTGCAACATCGTAGATATCCTGGTCTGCAGCAGTTGTCTTGATGTTTGAAAATCTCTGTTGTTTAATTACCTCTTTTCCTTTTGCGTCTAAACCATCCTTATACTTTAGTATTAATGAAGTTTGTAATATTGTTGACTTTACAGCCATGTTTATCAACCCCTTTCAAGTAGTATATATGCAGCTTTAAAAAAACAGGCAAAATTTTTTCAAAAAAATAAAATGGTTAGAATATCTAGCTTAGAATTCCAACCACTTTTTAAAAATATGTTATTTTTTTGTCTTCTTCTTTTTCTTTTTAATTTTAGTTCCATCACTGCCATAATAATAATGGTAGTAATAGCCGTAGTAACCTTTTTCCTTTATCTCCAGCTTATTTAAAACTACTCCTATTACATTGGCATTTACCTTTACAAGTAATTCCTTAGCCTTTACTGCTGCTTCCTTTTCTACCTGGGAAGATGCTATTACAAGCAGGCATCCATCTGCATAACGGGACAAAAGCTGGGCATCTGTTACTGCGACTACCGGAGGCGTATCTATTATTATGTATTCATATTTTTCCTTCAAGTCCTGTAAAAAGTTTTCCATTTTCTTTGATCCCAAAAGCTCTGATGGATTAGGCGGTCTGGTACCGGAAGTTAACAGGTTAAGGTTTTCTACACCTGTTTCCTTTACAGCGTCCTCAAACTCAACTTTTCCAGCCAAAACATCTGACAATCCAATTTCATTTGAAGTCAAAAATATCTTGTGAAGCCTAGGTTTTCTTTGGTCACAATCTATTATAATTGTTTTTGAGCCTGACTCTGCCATAACTACTGCCAAATTTGAGCAAGTAGTTGATTTTCCTTCTCCAGGCCCTGAACTGGTGAGCATTATAGTCTGTATCTTCTTATCAAAAGAAGAGAACTGAATATTGGTTCTAAGTGTCCTATAAGCTTCGGCAATAGGATCTTTAGGATTTTTTACAGTGATTATATCTGGTTTTTCCATTGTCTTCACTCCATTTATCTATCATATGGTACCTTTATCTATCTTCTAAAGAAACTAAAAATACCCTTTCTCTCTTTTATTCTTTCCTCTGGCAGCTGTATTATTTCATTTTTCAGCATTTTTTTGCAATTATCTAGTACTTGTTCTTCTATATCCTTGTTAAATCGTAAAGCTTCTTCTAAAGCTTTACTGATACCCGGGCACCTTCCTCCTGTAGAATGGGCATCTGAAGCTATAAAGCTGCACACTCCACTTTCTATGAGAAGTTCTGCAGTTTTTTTTACCTTTTTTCCAAAGAGACCTAAAACACTTCCTGTATTTACTTGAAGTAAACATTTTTCATTCATAAATTCATTTATTTTAGAAGGTGTGTCTATAATATACTTATACCTTTCAGGATGAGCTAAAATTGGATGCACACCTCTTATTTCAAGTTCATATATAATATCCAGGGCATTTTTGGGTACATTCATCATTGGAAGCTCTACCAACATGTAATTAGTTCCTTCAATACATCCTATTTCCCCTGACTTAAAGTTTTCAACAGTATGCCTATCCAAAAACACTTCCTGGGCTGAAACAATATTTACACATATATTCTCCTGCTTAGCTTCATTCCTCACCTTGTCTACTAATTCAAGCACATCTTTATAGCTGTTTTCATAATATCCTTTATAAAAATGAGGGGTTGCGGCTATAGTTTCCACCCCATCTTCTTCTGTAAGCCTAAGCATATTCATAGTATCTTCCATGGATTTTGATCCATCATCTATACCCGGAAGTATATGACTGTGTATATCTATCATGCTATACCCCTTTTCAATGCACAACTTTCAACTCTCAACTCTCAACTCTCAACTAACTATTAACTATTAATTATTAATTATTAATTATTAATTATTAATTATTTACATGTTGCCTTTTGGTATTATCCCTATTACAGGCATTCCCAAAGTTTTATTTACATCTTCTTCTGTCTTTATAGTATTGTCCATGTATTCCAGCATAAAACAAAATCCAATAGATCCCATGAGTCCAATAAGGAATGCAATTGCCATATTAAGCACTTTTTTAGGCTTTACCGGTTTATCTGGGAATTGAGGTTTATCCATAATCTGTATGTCTCCACCTGTTGGAAATACTCTTTTGGACTCAGCTATAAAAGAATTTGATACTGCATTTACCATATTTACAGCCTGGGATGGATCTTTGCTCTGTCCTTTTATTTCTAAAATTTGTGTACCCTGCTGTGGTGTAACTGTAATAATATTTTTAAGTTGACCTGCACTTACGGAGCCATTCATCTTATTAGAAGCACTTTCCATAACAGCATTTGATCCTGCAATTTGTGCATAGGTCTTTACCAAATTTTGATACATCATAACATCATTATATTGGGTATTAGATTTTTGGGTGTTTTGAGGTTTTCCAACTATTATAGTAGTTCCTGCTTGGTAAGTTGGTTTTATTACAAAAAAGCTTAAAATTCCAGCCAGTAAAGTGCAAGCTATCGTTACTAGTACTATGAGTTTAAGTCTCTTTTTCAATATATAATAAAAGTCTCTAAGATCTAGCGTTGTTTCTTCTTCCATTAAGATATTCCTCCTTGAATTTGGCGTAAATTAATTTCCTATCATACTACTTAATATACTTACAGCAGATGAGTCTACATTAGAACCTATAGCAGCTTTTAGTTCAGCTTTTTCTTGAGAAGACAATTTATTATAGGCAGCTCTAACGCTACCTTCTGCGGAATAAGGATTGTATGAAGAATCTTTCATATTATTTACGATAGACGCCATCTGTGATATAACTGCTTTTTGTCCTCCCGTACTTACAGCACCTGAAGCCGCATTAAGACCACTTGATAACCTATTTAAGGCCTGTTGTCTTTCCTGTGATACAGGGGTTTTGCTGCTGCCTGTATTACTACTGCTTGATTGATCACTGCTATCCTCTATTTTCGTATCTGCATTTCCATTATTAGTTTTCGTAGAGGAATCTAAATTCTTTACATTAGAAAAATTTTTTATAAAATTTTGTAATGAACTACTTATTTTACCTTTAAGCATATCTTCAATATTAAGCTGTTTCTTTTCAAGAGTTACTAAAAGTTTCTGATCTTTTACATTTATATTCTTAATGCTTATTGGAAGTCCACTAGTACTAATAGTTATGGAATCTCCTTCAAGGGATACTCCATTTTTCAACTTAGGTTGTAATTTCTTTAATACATAGGACTTTGGTAAAGTAATCTTACCTAACTTAAAGTATTCAGGGTTATATATTATCTTTCCCTTTTCAAAAGAAACATCCCCTTGAGATGACAACAATAGATTAAAATTTTTATAGGTAACAGGTGCAAAAAATACCATCTTATCGTCTTTAAAATCTGCTTCCACTGACTTTACTACAAGGTCACTAGTTTTATACTGCTTAAAATAAAGGGATATAACTCCATTTACCTCATCTTTTGAAAGTTCTGCAGTTCCACCGCTCTCCTGAGCTTTTAATACTTTTGTCAAAAGATCCGCTGAAAACTTATATTTAGGTGAACTGTAGGACGAATTCCAAAAAACAAGTTTGGCAAAGACTACTACTGCCACAACCAATAAGGCAATTATAATTAAAATCACCGGTTTTTTTCTACTTTTCAATTTACCCATACTGTTTTCTCCTAAAATTTAAAAATGATTTAATAAGTTATCCTTAAATACATCACTTATTATAACATATTTAAAGATAACTTATTTACAAAAGAATTTTATTTAATTGATGTAAATTAAAACTTTATAATCCAAATTTATTTCTGATATAATCCAAATTTACTAGCAAGTGTAATGCCTTCTGAAATACTTACCCCTGCATTTACCACAGCAGTCTGAAGGCTGCTCTTTTCATCATGTGTAAGGTTATTATAAAGTTGTTTTACATTCTGAGCGTCTGTATTATAGTTATAATTTGAATCTGCCTCGTATTTGTCTAAGGCAGTTATAATATCTGAAACTATAGTCTTTTGGTTAGTGTCTAATTTAGAAGTATCCATAGATTTAAGTTTACTCAATACTGAAATCAAATTGGCATCATCAGAAGAAGATGACCCTCCTCCACTTGGCAAAGGATTTTGTGTACTGGTTCCAGACACAACCTGATCCATGGTATTTACCAAACTATCAGGAACTGCTCCAGTTCCACCAATAGCTGTAACACTTGCAGTTTTAGGCACATTTGATTTTATAAAGTCTTCCATTCCAGAATAAAGTGTGTTGTAAGTCAAAATTATAGGTGAAGATGTTTTAGCTGCAGCTGCAGATCCAGAAAGAGCATCTGCAAATTCATTTCCAGTAGGCCCATCTGCTTTAACTACGTATAAATTACTAAAGTCAATACTACTTTTAAAATAAGACAATACCTTTACATTGGTATCAAATCTATTTTGACCGCTTATTCTAGCAACTGCAGGCAGTCCTGAAATAGCACTGTCGCTTATAACTCCTTGTCCACCTATTACATAGGAGTTCTTTATAGAACCCTTATTCTGATTTATATAATTCTGTACAGCATCAGACAGTGAGTCCTTTCCCGTCAAAAGTATAGGCATACCCTGCTCTGCAGCTATAGGTGCAATGGACAGGGCATCTGCAAATCCATATCCTGAAGTTACAACTACTTTAGTAACATTCTCCAGAGAATTTGCCACAACTACAGAAGTTTCAAATCTATTTTGTCCTCCTAAACGCTGTACATTAAGTTTCATGGACTTCAACTCATTTTCTATATCACTTGAAATAGAGGCTTCTCCACCTATTTCTATTACATGAGTTGCCTTAAGTCTTGTTATTTCGCTTTTCACACCTTCATTTAACTCTTTGCTTCCAGTCAAGAGTATAGGTGCATTGTATTTTTTTGCAACAGGTGCTGCACAGAGTGCATCTGCATAGCCTTCACCACTGGCAAGTATTACGTAGTCAGAAGATGCCCAACTATTTTTAGATACGTCAGTAGAAGTTGCATATCTATCTTGTCCCCATAATCTACTAGATGCTGCAAACACATTTTGCCCTGCAGCAAATACTGTAGAAGACGCAAGAAAAACACCAAGTATTAATTTTGAAATTATTTTATTTCTTCGTAACATAAGTATCCCCCTTATTCAATGCACAATTCATTATTCAATTCACAATTTAATAGTAAGTCTTAAACTTTATTTTGTCTACCACTATTGTTTTACATGTTGTGGTAATTTTAAGATTTTCTATTATATTTATACTTATTAATAAAACTCAGGTTTTAGGCCTGAGTTTTATTAAAGTTTTCAGTTTTTATACCTGGCTACTACTTTGAAGTGCAACATTTACTAAAATATAATCTCCGTTATTTAAGTATATATAGTAGTTTCCTGTAGCATTAGTGCTAGGTAGTACAAAATCAATTAAATCTTGTGCAGCTTTTTCTGGTGTAGAATTGGCACTATACAACTGATCACTGCCTTTTTGTACCCTATTTATTTCATATCCAGCAGCAGTTACTGTAACAGTTTCTGAATTTTTTGATGGGTGATTTTTGAAATAAGTTGTTACTTTATTTGTTAAGTCAGCTTTAAAGTCTTTAAACGCATCTTCATCTCCTGTATAAGTTCCTGCTTTTTTATTTATTTCATCTACAATTGCACTTGCTTCCAAAGTTCCATCTGCTGGATTAATGTACTTGGATCCTGAATTTTTTATTATATCCTGCAAGTTTTTATCATTTGCTTTAATTCCATTATTTCCATTTAAACTGCTGTATGCACTAGTTAATTTCTTGTTAAATTCTTCAACATCTTTTGCTATTTGATCAGTATTAATATTTTTTGTTTCATTATATTTTGCCTGTGCTTTATCAAATATTTCTTTAGCAGTTGTATAATTTTGTTTCAACTCTACATTTATAGCATTATCTTTATCGTCTACTATTGTAAAATATTTATTTGTAAGGTTTCCACCATTTAATCTACTTACTACATCTGTATAATTTGTATTTGATTTTACACGGTCAAAAGTTACATTTGTTCCACTACTACTGCTTGATCCACCGCTGCTTCCACCATTGTTTGGTGTTGATGAGCTTCCCATATCACCTTTAATGTCACTGGCAACTGAATCAGGTATATTAGCTGTTCCTCCTAATACCGTAAGAGTACTATTTGTAAATCCCTTTTCCTTAAGGAAGCTTGAAGTAGCAGAGCTTATTGTCTTTCCTGTTATTACAAGAGGGTTCCTTAGTTTAGCAGCAAGTGCTCCACCTGTAAGTGCATCTGCAAATTCGTTACCTAAAGATCCTTCTCCAAGAGCTGCATAGATATTGCTGAAATTAAAACTTGAAGCAAATTCTCTGAGTACAGCTACATTTGTATCAAATCTAGTTTGTCCACCCAATCTTTTTGCTGATGGAAGTGAATTTAAAATAGAATCACCTATAGAAGCTGTACCACCTATTACATAAGTTTGAGTTATTTGTGAATGTGCTTTAAGATAGTTTGATATTGTATCTGGTAAACTACCTGCTCTACTTAAAAGTATAGGCATTCCATTTATAGCTGCAGCAGGACCTGCTGAAAGGGCATCTGCATAGCCTTCGCCGCTGGCAATAACTGCCTTTGTAGGTGTTCCAAGCTTTTCTGCTATCTTTGCAGAAGTTTCATATCTGTCTTGTCCACCTATTCTTTCTACATCAGTTACTTTTCCTTTTATGCTATTTAAAACGCTGTCAGGTACTACTCCTGCTCCTCCAATTACAATTACATGTTTTACTTTTAATCTTTCAAGCTCGTCTAATGTATTTTGCTCTAAAGTATTACTGCTGTCACCTGTAGTCAAAAGCACTGGCGCATTATTAGCTTTTGCAAGAGGTGTAGCACAAAGTGCATCTGCATAACCTTCTCCATTTGCCACTATTGCATAATCTGATGAGCTCCATCCTGATTGAGCCACCTTTGCAGCTGTTGCATATCTGTTAGCCCCACCTACTCTGTTCACACCAGAATCTGCAGCCTTTACGCCTGTGGAAACTGCCGTAGTCGTCACAAGTAAAGATGCTATACTGCAGGCTGACAGAACCTTTTTGCTCTTTTTCTGCATAAATAATCCCTCCAATTATTATATATTTCTTCATAAATTATTTAACACAACATTGAGTAATTCATTACTTTACAATTTGTTACATATACATTATAGTTCAAATATATATTTTTTGAATGTTATGCAAAAATTATACACATATTTATATTCGTACAATTTACAATTTTCTATAGGTCAATGTAAAAATTATTTTCTTTTTACATTGACCTTACCGTTTATCTTAACCAGCTTATATGCCACAGACCATCCATCTAGAGCTTGATTTTGTTCTGGATGTACATCTGTAGGAAATGCAAAATTACATATCTTTGCCCTATAAGGACTTACTGTAAAATCTTTCAATTCAAAACTTTCAGATTTAACAGCTCTCTTCTTAGCATCCAGTACAGTCATAGGCATTTTGCTTATAGTAATAGGCTGATTTGAAGCATTTCTCATAACAGCAGTTACTAAAATATTCCCATTTGTTTGAATTCCAATGCTAAAAGTTGATATACTAAACTCTCCTTCTTCCATTTCAGGAAGTTCAGCTAAAAACTTATTAAAAACCAGCTTGTCTTCATCGCTTATTCCTTCAGGAAGGCCTTCATATATAGGTCTTACAGTAGAGCTAACATTAAATTCTCCATTTAAGGCAACCTGCCAGTCATCCTGAGGTATCTTGTCTACTTTAACATTTTTTTTGTCAAAATAAAGTTTTATAGGTCTTGCAGAATGAGGTGGCAGTTCTCCAAGACAAGCTAAATTGAATTGCTGTGCTGCCAGAATATCTCCTTTAGAGTTCTTAATTACAAAAGGTATCCTCTTTAAATTCAATTTATCTGAAAGACCATTTCTTACATATATTTTAACTTCAAGCTTGTCTCCTACATCATAAGCATATATACCTGATACATTAAGTTGTCCCTCTTTTATAGGTGGCAATTCTTTTATTTCATCTTCAAAAATCTCTTTTTGCACATCTGAAACTACATTTTCTTCTTCATCTAAAAGTGAAAGAACTGTTGAAACATATTCTTCACCGCCCTGTGCCCTATTTTTCTGTGCTTTTTTAACCATATTATACCTCCAAATTCATATAATAAATCATATATTAAATAGTTTTTATTCATTTTAATAATATCTTAGTTAAATATATCATTACCATTTTAAGTTGTCAATTTTCAATTACTAGTAAAACTATGGTAACTTTTCCATAAGTAAATTGCAAGCGGATAAATTTTATTGATCTTAATTTTAATACCATAATATAAATGGTATAATAAGCTAAAAATATATTTAAGGAGGAAAGAACTTTGAAAAAAGTCTCTAAAAAATATTTAAGCTTAATATTCACTTTTATACTCTTATCTAGCACTGGATTTACTTTAAACTCGCCAAAAGTGTCAGCATCAAACAACTTAAATTATTCAATTACGGATTTGAACATGTCCTGTGCCAATGTATATGCCTTTGAAGGAAACCTTGCGAAATTTCAAAATAACAATTTTTATGGGTTGATTAGTAAAGATGGTAGTATAAAACTACCAGCGGAATTCACCTCCATATCTTCCTTTAAAAACGGGTATGCAAAAGTTGCCAAGGGTTCTAAATTTGGATTTGTCAATGAAAATGGATCCATTGTCGTAGAGCCACAATTTGAAGAAGTTTCAAACTTCTTCACAAATGGACTAGCTGCTGTAAAACAAAATTCCAAATGGGGTTTAATAAATAGTTCCGGGAAAATTGTAACTGAACCACAGTACGATGCAGTTTATGGATTCTATAACGGACTTATGAGAGTTAGAAAAGGCAGTAGTTATGGATTTTTAAAAAGTGACGGCACTTTACTTTCTGGATGTAATTATGCCAATGCCTATGATTTTAACGATGGATATGCTGCTGTGGAAGAAGTAAGTACCTGGGGACTTATAGACAAATCCGGTAATTTCAAATCCTTTAATTTTGATGAATTAAAATCTCCTATTCTAGGACTTATTCCTGTTAAAAAGGATAAACACTGGGGTCTTTCAGATATGAGTGGAAAAATAGTTTTAGAACCTAAATACACTGACATATCATATTTAAACAGTAATTTAATAAAAGTATCAAGTGGAGACAAACGTGGTGCCATAGATAAAAAAGGGAACTTGATTCTAGATTTAAATTATGACAGCATAATACCTGCAGATGATGGAATGTGTCAAATAGTCCAAAACGGCCAATATGGTCTTATTGACCCTACAGGTAAAATAATTGTTCATCCTCAATTTAGCTGGATAGACACTTTTCAGGAAGGAAAAGCTATTGTATGTTCCCAGGATCAGTATGGTTTCATAGATACTAAAGGAGAACTAACTCACGAATCTCAATTTGACAAAGTATATGCTTTCAAGGACGGTATGGCAAGAATAGATAAGAATGGAAAATATGGATTTATAAACTCCAAAGGTGATGTGGTGATAGATCCTATATTTGAAAATGCTTCAGATTTTAATGAAGGATATGCTGCGGTAAAGAAAAATACTGGTTCTTCTTCTGTTGAAAGTTCTGATGATTCAGAGCTTAAGAAAGAGTATATAAAATGGGGTTACATTGACAGACTCGGCTCCACTTTTATCTCTTATGATTTTGATAGTGCCTCCGGTTTTAATGACGGCTGTTCCCTTGCTGTAAAAGATGGCAAATGTAATATAATAAAAAATCCAGGTATAAAATCCATACCAAGCACTGCTATAAATAATCCTTTTAAAACCTGGAAGATAAAATTTTCTAAAGCCATAGATGGAAGACACACTCTTTCAAACAAAGACGATACAGTTTTAAATGACATAGATATGACCATGACAGACAATATTAGTGTTACTGACAGCAGCAAAAAATACGCAAATGTTTCCTTTACTTTTGAAGGCCCTGATACTATAGTGATAAATCCACCTTCTAATGGCTATACCCCTGGAGAAATATATACCATTACAGTTCTAAGCAATGGTAAGTATAATATACAGGATATATCAGGAAACAAATTAAAACCTAATGTTACAGAAATGAAATTTCAAGTATTAGATAACTAGTATGGAATTTTTTCGAGTTGACAGTTAAGGTGGGTGTTTTTCCGCTGTGCTGCTAAAAATAAAAAAATTGCGAAGCAAAGCTTCGTAAGTTAAGAATTAATAATGAAGAATTAATAGTGAAGGATGATTTTTAGCTGTCGCAAAAAATCTTTAAATTTATATAAATCAGCAATGTTTCGCTTTAGCGAAACGGGTGATGAAAATCTTAATCAAAGATTTTTTGTAGTGTAACGGAAAAAAATCCACATTAACTATTAATTCTTCATTCTTAACTATTAATTAGAAATATTGATTCGCAACTTTTTTATATTAAGTTAAAAACCTTATATTACATTATATTATATTGCATTACTTTACAGTCAAGTTAACTACATTTTTATTGTCTCTTACAGCCATAACTCTAACTTCCATGTTTTTATATTTTTTCTTTAAATCCTGTGCATACTTCTGTGCAAGATCTTTAGCTTCTTTGTCACTAACTCCACTTTTAATTACCATTGTAGCTATGGCTTTGTTATTTTGTACATATACTTGGCCATTAAATATAGATTTTTCCTTTTTAAGCTGGGCTGTTTTATCAGTGTCTGTTGTTATCTTAGCTGCTTCTTTCTGTTTTGCTACTTCCTTCTGTTTTTCTGTCGTACTTTTTGCAGCGTCATTTTGGGAAGATTGTTTTCCAAAAGAACATCCCGATAGAGATATAAGCAGTATTAATATTAAGGCAAGTATTCCTAATTTTTTAAAATTGTATTTCACATTATCACTCTCCATATAATTATTTCAAATCTCATTTTATCATATATGATTCAATTTTATAGTATTTCTATTTATTTTAATAAAAATTTAATTTTCTACAAAAATAAAACTATGCTAAATACTATCTAGCATAGTCTTATTTTATAAAATTACTGTGTTAAGTTATATTCAAATTGCTCTACTGTCACCATATAATTGTTTATGGCATTTTTTAAATTAATTTTTTCACTTTTAAGTGCAAGAGCTGCAGAATCCGCTTGAAGCTGTATGGCAACTCCTTGCTGAACTTTTGCTTCTACAGTATCGTAAGTTGACTGAGCACTTGCTACTTTTGCTTGTTCAGTTTCTACAGTGTCCTCTAAACCTTTTAATCCATAGTATCCATTCCATAAATTAGTTTTAATGGTTAATATAGTATTTGTACGGCTATTTTCAAGATCTTCAATACTCAGTCCTGTGCTTACCTCACCTGACGCATCATTATAAGAATACTTCTTATATATACCTTCCTTTATTCTCAATATATCCAGATTGTTATTTATCTTCCCTATATTATAATTATTATCCACAGCCTTATTAATCTTATCTTCTATATTGCTGTCATCATATTTTACAAAAGACTTTTCCGCTGGAACCAGAGTCAAATCCCCATCAAGATCCATATTTATAGTCTGCTTAATAGATAATAAATTTTGTTGAAGCTGCGCTTTGGGCTGGTTTAAAGAAGCTTGAAGCTGACTTTCTTGAACTAGTAAAGATTGCAGATCATTATTTGTAAGTTGCCCATTTGCTATTTTTACCTTGGTCTGGGCAATTTGTTCCTCAACATTTTTTATCTGATCATTAATTGTATTTATTTGGTCTTGATTAGTAAGAGCACTTAGATATTGCTGCTCTGTAGAAAATTTAAGATTCTGCAGTGAATCATCCTTATCATGTTTTGCATCTTTTATATTCTGTTCATCTGCCTTTGGAATTACATCTGTAACAAGCTTTATATTTACATATTGTCCATTTGGATAATTAGCCTGATTTGTTCCACTATTATTTATAACAGCTGCATTCATATTATCCCTGTCAAATTGCCTCTGATATAAAAGTATCTTTTGTCCTTTAGTTTGAATAGATACGCTATTTTTTTCTATGTCATTAAGCACCTGATCCAAACTTAAAGTTGCATTACCAGTAATGCTATTTACAGGTGTTATAGTACTATTATTTGCTGCAAAACATGTACTACTTGCACTTAAAGCTAATGTTAATCCAATTGCTATACTTAGTTTATTTTTCATTTTTTTCCTCCCTTCAATATGAAAACCTCTAATTAATTAGAGAGCTTTGAAGTATCACTTCCTGCTCCACAAGCTAATTCCAACTTAGTCTGTGCCATCCATATACTTCTCTCTGCAGATTTCAAATCATTTTGTGCACTCTTTAAATTAGCAGCCTGAGTATCAAAATCTATCCTACTAAGTACCCCCACATTATACTTTATTCGGGCGGTATTATAATTGGTCTGCACTAAATTCAAGGCATCCTTTTTCGATCCAAGTATCCTAGTCTTAACTTGAAGGTCATTATACAAACTATTTATCTCCGAAGTTATGTTCAATTTTTGAATTTCTAAGTTATCTGTGACATTGTCTACATTAGCCTGAGCAAGTCTATTTGGAACACTTTGCTTATCAGGGAACACTCCTTTTGCAACATCATACTCAAATTTCTGTAGTTCTATGTTTTTTTGTCCAATTAAAATTTCTGCCCTATTTTTAAGAGCATCATTTAAATAGTCACTATAACTTCTTATATAAGGTGATTCCGTAAGTTTATCTTTAAGAAGTACATCATATTGTGTGTATATATCAATTCCTGCAATTTTATTTATACCTTGAATATCTGAATTATACTGCCTCTCGGCTTTTCTCAATTGATTTTTTTCTGCTGTATAATCTGATTCAGCTTTTTTCTCATCTGAAGAAGATATAACCCCAAGGCTCAGTTTAAGTTTAGCACTATCATATTGTTCTTGGGCATTTTTAAATTTTTGATTTTCCAAATCTACTGCATCTTTGTCATTCATAATGGTTGTGTATTGACTGTAAGCAGATAATTTTACCTGATTTTCAGCTGCAATTTTTATTTGTCCGTATTTATATTCAGAAAACTTGTCCTCTTGGGGAGGATTGCTTATTTTCTGCATAAAGCTTAATATATCATATCGACTTAAGCTTCCACTACCTTGATCCATTTGATCGTCATAAGAAGCTGCATTTTTCAGGTCACTTTGATAAGAATTCTGTGCTTGTTTTATCGAAATATCTGCACTTTTAACATCGTAGGAGTTTTCCACAGCAGTATTAATCAAGCTGTCAATATCTAGGGTATTTCCTCCAGCAAAAGCTACAGTGCTTGTACAAAGAGTTAGTGCAGCTGTGAAAGCTAATATTTTAATTTTATTCATTTTTTCCTCCTTCCATATATTAAATTATTTTCTTCCAAAATATAATATTTCAATGATAACTAATTCTATCACAATTATATTTATATTTCCATGGTAAAGTTAACCTACGGTTTTGTTTAAAATTGTATCTGATGGCTACCTACTGTAACACTCCCACTTCTATCAAAGTGGGAGATAACAGTAGCTACGCCCCTAGATAATTCATCTAAACTTAGTGGGAGAAACAAAACTCCCACTAAGTAAGATTCATTGATAAGTTTATACTTTGTTTATATTTGATTTATATAAATTAGATACACTCCATTTATAATTAAATTATGAAAGTCTTTCATAATTTAATTATAAAGGAGTAATACAAAATGAAAATGAATAAAAAAGCAGCAATGCTTATAAGTTTTACTATTGGAACACTTATGTTTGCAACTACAGCATTTGCTGAAGTCAATTCAAAAAGTGGATATGATGAACTTAAAGATTCTCTCAAACACACTGCAGAAAACTGCACAGATAAATTTTCAAGCTTTACTGTAGATAGTTCATTTGTAATGAGGGATAATGGTGCAGTTATATATTCTAGAAACATATTGAATAAATACGACGCATCTAAAAAATCTATAGAAAACACAAGCGAGATAAATAATGGAACAACTAAATCAGAAGAACTATATTACAAAGATAAAAATGTTGCTATAGCCCATAATACTGCAGATAGCAATATCTATCATGTAACTAACATAACTGATAAAGATAAAACCAATTCATTTCTTTCAAATCCATTTAAGGAAAGTCAAACCTCTGATATTGAAAAAATAGTAGATACTGCTATTGGAAATTTAAAGGACTCCATTTCGGTAGCTGCGAAAACTGATGGCACAAGAGAACTATCTACTTCCTTAAGTGAAAATCAAATTCCTTCACTTATAAATGCAGTAACATCTTTTAAATTAAAGCAGGATATAAATAATCAAATTAGGCAAACTTCACACTTAAACACATCAACTACAAAGCTTCCTCAAATTTCAAAGGACGTATTTGTTAAAAACGTTGAAGCAAAAATAATTACAGACAAGGATGGTTCAATACAAAGTGTACTTGCCTCTGGAGCAATTTCTGGAAAAGACAACAGCGGAAACAGCCACCTTTTGGTTTTTGAATTATCCCTAAAAATTAAAGATGTTAATTCTACAATAGTAAATAAGCCAGATCTTTCTGGTAAAAAAGTAGAGGAAAGTACTGAAAAAGACTATACTAAATTATCTAATCCAACTGCATACCTTGGTAAGTACAAAAATGATATTACAATAGAAAAAGATTCTAAATTTGAAAAAATAGGTGAAAGATTTATAGAAATTCAAGAAATAGATAGTAAACATGTAAAAGGAAAATACTATGAAGAATATTTAGACGGATATAAAGATTACTCTTCCAATGCAAAAAGCTTTAATTTCGAGGGTAATTTCGAAAAAGATAATACTTCAGCATCTTTTAATACTTCATCTTCCGGTAATGTTATTAAGGGAAATATATATATTTCTCCTGATTCTGCCAATGTAAACTTTAATGTAAGTAATGAAGATATTTCAAACCCTACATTTAATAAAGTATTTAACTGATTAAGTAAAATTTGATCATATAGATAGATATGCTGACAGACTTAACTTTTGAATTTTGTCAGCATATTTTCTGAATATACGAGGAGGACTATAAATTGGAAACAGTTATTGAAATAAATAATTTAACCAAGCTATACAAAAATGATAGAGGTATACGTAATATAAACTTAAAAATAAATAAGGGTGATATTTTTGGGTTTCTAGGGCCTAATGGAGCTGGCAAATCAACTACTATGAAAATTATGACTGGACTTATAAAACCAGACAGTGGAGATGTAAAAATTTTTGATCATAGTATTGTAGATGATTTCCAAAAAGCAATGGAAAATGTGTCCTGCATCATAGAAACTGCTAATTCCTATGAGTATTTAACTGCATTTGAAAATCTAAAACAAGCTTCCAGGTATTATGAGAATGTAGACAATTCAAGAATTGATGAAGTTTTAAATTTACTTGGTCTTTCAAAATATAAAAATGAAAAAACTAAAAAATTTTCTCTTGGAATGAAGCAAAGACTTGGAATTGCCGCTGCAATTTTATCAAATCCTAAAGTGATTATTTTAGATGAACCATTAAACGGTCTTGACATAGAAGGAATGATTGATATAAGAAATATTATAAAAGATATGACTCAAAGTTACCAAACTACATTTTTTATATCAAGCCATCTCATACATGATATTGAAATGACCTGCAGTAAAATAGGTTTATTATATAATG
The DNA here is from genome assembly GCF_001675165.1 of Clostridium ragsdalei P11. GTDB lineage: Bacteria > Bacillota > Clostridia > Clostridiales > Clostridiaceae > Clostridium_B > Clostridium_B ragsdalei. Next base: position 101,079 of record NZ_LROS01000077.1, on the reverse strand, counting down.
GCACCTTAGTTAATGTTGATACTACTAAAAACATTTTAAAAAACTATGTTTCACTTGAAAACTACTTTGTTAGCGAGGTAAATAGAAATGATGGAATTTAAAGCTGCTCTAATCAATGAAATTGAAAGATTGTATAAAAAGAAAAAGATACTAGTTTCTGCCGTAATGTCGTTTATAGTCATTGTCCTAGGTCAAATAGTAATTATTGCAATGAGAAATGGCTTTGGACTTATGGGAGTTTCAAACATGGAATTTCCAATACTAGTGCTGTCCATTATAGCAAATATTATTCTTCCATTGTTTACTGTTTTGATTACAATAGACAGCTTCTCAGGAGAATTTTCACATAACACAATAAAGCTCTCTCTCACAAGACCAATTACAAGGTTAAAGTTATTTACTGCAAAACTAACGGCCATAATTGTATTTATATTATCAAATCTCATTTTTGTAATGATTTTTTCAATGACAGCAGGTTTCATCTTTAATTCAAATACAATAAGTTTGTTAAGTTTTTCTAGAATAATTCTTTCTTATTTAATAACATTATTTCCTATGATTACTTTTTCATTAATTATTGTATTTTTAGTAAATATTTTTAAGAATGGTATAAGTGTATTCTTTTTATCCATTTTAATTTTTATCATATTCAAATTCTTAAGTATTATTTTTTACAAGTACTCAGGATTATTTTTTACAAGTATGTTTGACTGGTACAAATTATGGATTATGAATAAACTTTCTCTTTACAAAATATTTTGTGAATTTATGATGATGTTAAGCTATGATATACTATTCTTTACAGGAAGTTATTACTTATTTGATAAAAAAGATTTTTAAGGTGAGAAAATGGATATTAAAAAACGTCTCATAATTTATAACAATATAACACTTATAACACCATTTATTGTTACAACTTTAACTGCATTTATATTTATAGTTGTTTGTTCAAAATTTTTAAATACAAACATAGGATATGACAGTAATTTATTTAAAATCTTTATTATAACCATAGCAGGCACTTTTATATTTTCTTTTATAATAGCAAATATTATTATTTCCTATTTATTTTCAAGGAGAATACTTACTCCTATAGCATGTTTAAAAAAGGCAACTTCAGAAATCAGTCATGGAGATTTGAACTTTGAAATTGTTGAAGATGGTGATAGTGAAATAAAAGATCTATGTTCTGATTTTGAAAAAATGAGAATACAATTGAAAAATTCTATACATATGAAAATGAAATATGATGATAACAGAAAAATGCTAGTTTCAAGTATATCACATGACTTAAAAACTCCAATTACATCCATAAAAGGATATGTTGAAGGAATTTTAGATGGGGTGGCAAATACTCCTGAAAAACTTCAACACTATTTAAGAACAATATACTCTAAATCACAGCAAATCGACAAGATGATTGACGACCTGCTTTTATACTCAAAGCTTGATTTAAATCAAATACCCTTTAACTTTGAAAAAACTGATATAGTTAACTACTTTACAGACTGCACTCAAGAATGTTCTTTTGAACTAAATAAATTTGATATAACTATTTCTCTTAAAAATAACTTGAATCAATCTAAATATGTGATGATTGACCGTGAAAGATTTATGAGAGTTATACTTAATATTATCAATAATTCTAAGAAATATATGGGTGATACTAAAAATAAAAGCATCCTAATTGACCTTAGGGAAAATAATGCAAGTATAATAATTGAAATAAGGGATACTGGCTGTGGAATAGACAAAAATCATATAGATAAAATATTTGACAGGTTTTATAGAACAGATTCTGCAAGAACAGGAACTAAAGGCAGTGGTCTCGGGCTTGCAATTGCTAAACAAATTGTTGAAGGCCATAAAGGTAACATATGGGCTGCAAGTGAAGAAGGCAGCGGTACAAGCATAACTATATCATTACCTAAATTGCATGAAAGGCAGATAATTTATGATGAAAAAGATTTTAATAATTGAAGATGATTTAAGCATTGCTGAACTCATAAGAGACTATTTGGAACTTGAAAACTTTGAAGTTGTAATATGTACTGATGGAATAGAAGGTTTAAATAATTTTAAAGAAAACAAATTTGATCTATTAATTTTAGATATAATGCTCCCTCAAATAGATGGTTTTAGTATTTTACATAGTATACAGGAAGAAAAAGAAATTCCTGTACTGCTAGTTTCTGCAAAAAAAGAAGAAATTGATAAAATAAAAGGATTAACTCTCGGTGCCGACGATTATATAACTAAACCCTTTAGCCCAAGTGAACTAGTTGCAAGAATCAAATCTCACATTAAAAATTATGAAAAAATAAAAGGTAAATTTGTTAAGCCTTCAAAAAATAATAATATTACTATAAGAGGTTTGGAAATAAATCAAGATTGTAGACAAGTTTTTGTAAATGGTAAAGAAGTAAATTTAGCTCAAAAGGAATTTGAAATACTATCATTTTTGGCTCAGAACCCCAATAGAGTTTTTAGTAAGGAAGATTTATTTGAAAAAATTTGGGGATTAGATGCAATAGGTGATACTTCCACTGTTACTGTACATATAGGGCGAATAAGAGAAAAAATAGAATCCTCGCCTTCAAATCCCCAGTACATTGAAACTGTATGGGGTGCTGGATACAGACTTCGAGTATGATTTTGGACTTGTTTATTTAACAGTTAGGCTCTACCATTAAATGAATATCTTACTTCCAATTCCCTCCATTACAAATCTAGTCAAATTTTTCTTGTAGGTTTTTTTGTAACTTTATGTTAGAATTAAAGTATATATACTTTAAAGGGAGATGGAAGGATAGTGAAGAAAATACTAGGAATAGCTGCAGCAGCGGCTATAGTATTGGGTATGTCAAATACTACCTATGCTAAAACTACGTATAATGTAACACGACTTGCAGGGAACAACAGATATGAAACTTCAGAAAATATTGCAAATAATTTTGAAAACGGAACAGTTCAAAGTGTAATAATAGCCAGTGGAAATAATTTTCCTGATGCTCTAGGTGGAAGTGTACTGTCAAAAATATACAATGCGCCAATACTTTTATTAAATGATGACTTTAAAAATTCTTCAAATGCAGTAGATTACATACAAAACCATTTAAGCAAGAGCGGAAATATCTACATATTAGGAGGTACTTCTTCTGTAAGTGATGATTTTGTAAGCTATATAAAAGGACTTGGCTATGGAAATGTGACACGATTCGGCGGTGGCAACAGGTTTGAAACCAACAAATCAATAATTAATTCCATGAATGTTCAAAAAGGTACCCCTATGGTAATTACAAATGGATGGGGATTTGCAGATGCCCTCAGTGTATCAAGTGTAGCCGCATGTAACAAATATCCTATATTTATGATAGATAACGGAAAGCTTTCTGAAAGCAATAAAGATGTTATTTCCAGCATACAACCATCCAAAATATTTGTAATAGGTGGACAAAGTTCTGTAAGTGACAGTGTAGTAAATGAGGTAAAAAGTCTTCAGCCATCCTTAACGGATAGTAATATAGTAAGAATTGGTGGAGAAACTAGATACGATACATCATTAAATATATGCAAGTACTTTAATTCAAATTCAAATTCAACCGTATTAGCAAATGGTGCAAATTTTCCAGATGCACTGTCAGGAAGTGCACTAGCTTCTAAATTAAGCGCACCTATAATGTTGACAGATGGCAGGGACATATCAAAACAAAAAAGCTATATAGATGAAAAAGGATATAAGGACATATTCCTTTTAGGAGGATTTAATTCTGTAGATTTATCAGTAGAATACTTGCTGAAACCTACTTCATTAATACCTAAAACCGAAATAGACTATATAACTGCTTTAAAAGGCTACTGTGATTCCTACGAAGATAAGACAAGCACTGTTTCAACACAGATGGAAGATATATATAATAAAACAACTGATATAAGAGTAGCTATTACCTCTGCATCAACAGCACAGGAGTTATCATCAGATATAGAACAATTAATTACTTTGTTCAATCAAGGTAATTCTTATTTATCCTCTTACAAAAGCGATCTTACAACACTTAAAAGTGACGTTTCAAACCTTTCAGTGCCTAGCGGGTTAGAAACTTACAATAACCAGTACCTAAGTAATATAAATACGCAAATTAATTATGTAGACATAACTATGAAATATACGACTAGTTGTCTGAACATATTTACTGAAATGAAAGATGCACTGGACAATATGGATATAGACAAATTAGAGAAATCCACTGATGAACTTGAAAATATTGGTAGTGACGGAAATAGTATTTCCAATATTGAAAATGGAAATAAGGGAATAGATGATTTAGATACAAGACTCGGAAATGCTTTAACAAGTTATCAGCAGCAGTAATTAAAAAAAGGTTATCCCATGACATCAGATGTCATGGGATAACCTTTTTTTTATTCTCCTACTGTTATAACTTTACCTGAAATATCATCATCAGATGGAGAATAAACTGTATATCCTGAAGTGTTGTGACTTTCACTTCTTATGTTTATCTTAGAACTGTCACTATTAGCTCTTACTAGAATACGATCACCTCTGTTTAATGTAGAATTACTGAACCTGTAAACAACAGTTCTACTATCTACCCAAACTGAAGTAGGTGTTAATTCCTGTCCTGTTTCTTCATTTGTAAACAAGAAATCATCTATATAAGAAGTAGTGATGGCAATATCAATATCCTGGTTAAACACTACTTTTACCACATTCATACCAGAATTAGGACTAGCAGACCACATGTCTTGTTCAGTTAAAGGTGGAACATATACTACAGTAGAACCAGATCGTATATTACGTCCTGCCGCATCTACGGACTTTGTATTTTCTATACTTAAATTAGCCATGCTGCCTTCGTTTTTTATGGCATTTATTTTCTGGTTGTTTTTAATTCCAGATTTATATGCAAGCATTACATCATTGCCGCTTACATATCCAGTATCCGGTGCATAACCTGCTAATCGGAAATCATTTAAAGATAGCACATCTAGTGGTTTTGAAAGTGATACTTTAACATCTATATCATTATTTACGAAAGTCATCTGGGAAGTACCTGCTACAATGCTTGGTCCATCATTATTATTGTCAATAGTTACGTCACCAAGGTATGATCCAACCTCCAGTGGATTTCCATCAACGTCTTTAAGATTTTTTACTCCCATCTTAATTACACTAGAACCGTTGGTGCCTGAGCCTATCGTATAATCAGAATTAAATTCTACAGTTACACTTTTGCCATCAATGCTTGGAGAAACTGTGACACTGGATGGTAAACTTCTTACATTTCCATTGCCATCTTTAAACATGTAATTAGCTGAATTTTCTAAAGAAGATTGGTCCATAGCTTTACTGAAAAATATTGCCACAGCATGTGAATTATCTACTCTTCTCAATATCTCTGTTACATTAGTACCTTCATTATCCATTCCAGATAAGGTAGTAGTGTAATCATTCATTATATTAGGATTTGCCTCTGTGTCAATTATATTTTTTACAGTTAAGGTATATTTTGAACCTTTAAGAGAATCCTCTTTAAACTTTATATCAAAAGTTTTTTTACTATTTCCATCTACAGTTATGGCATTTATCCTATCAATTTTATAAGTTATATTTGTCCCTGTAGAATCAAGTATAGTGTAATTTCCCTTATTTTCAGCATAGCTTACGGAAACATCCTTGTTAAATTTGATTCTCATTGTTTCTTCATCCAAAATGCTAGCTGTAGTTACTGCAGGTTTAGATGTGTCTCCTCCTATATAAAGGTTCATATTAGACTCACTTATATAATTTCCAAAAGTATCTATAACATTTCCCTTTACAGTAACTGTATTTTCTCCCTGCTTAAGCTTATTTCCAAGCTTTGTAATTTTTACTATAGTGTCACCAGAACCCGTATCAAAAGTTACGTAAGAATCATCTACATCTACTGTAGTTCCATTTAGTTTGTAATTGCTTGGTTCAAGGGCTGTCTGCTGATCCATAGGTCTATTGTACTTTATATAAATAGTATCTACATTGTTACTTGTGACGCTTTGAACTTGTGGATTTCCAGATACAGAATTTACAGTAAAATCTTTTGAAGTACTGCTTATTGGTAAATTAACTGCATCACTGAATTTACCTCCAGCTTCTCCATTTGGCACAGTAAAGGTATTTTTACCTACTGGAAGCGGCGAATTAAAGTATAAATCCACACCATCTGCCCATGTTCCATCTAAAGATTTATCCCTAAATTTAGTAATAGAATCAGAAGTATTTATTCCAAAAGCAGTTATACTCTGTCTATTTATTTTAAAAGAAGATAGGTTGCTACTGTCCATTCTAATTGGTTCTGAAAACTTTACTCTTAATTTATTTCCACCTACAGCCGTTACAGAACCAAGCGTTGGAGTACCTATAGATGAGAAGGTGATTTGTTTGTCATATTTCGGTATAGTGCTTCCTAAATTCTTTGTATTTATAGCACTTTTAACAGTAAAAGTTACACTCTTATTTAAAGTGAAAGGATGGGAAAATGTAATTAAAACTGTTCTATTGTCTTCCTGCAAAGTTGCTGTAGCTTGAGTTTGTGCAGTATATCCAAGGTGATCACCATCAATTTCATAGTTTGCTGCCCTCTCTGCAGAGTCTTTGTCCACATCTGTATTAAATACAACCTTTACCTGATTAAGTCCATTTGTAGTTACAGAACCTACTGTTGCACTTTCAACTCCACTACCTGAGGCTGCTGCATTTATATCAGAAATAGTTTTATCAGAAACTGTTCCATTTTCCCCTACAAGGTTTAAATCAGTAGTTTTTCCTGCTTTGTTTTTAATGTAATTCATTGCATTTTCAGTACCACTATCATCCTGCCCATCAATAAGTACAAGAGGTGCATCGTTTATTCCAGCTACAGAAGCTGCAATTAATGCATCTGCATATTTATCACCAGTAGCATTTGCAATATAGAGTTTATCTGCCTTCAGTTCACTGTCAAATTGATTTAATATATTTAAATTAGTGGCAAACCTATCTGACCCTCCAGATATTCTGTTTACGGCACCTACACTTTTATATGTATCATCATTTATTAAAGTTTGTGTACCTACAACAGTAACTTTAGAATTGTTACTCTTTATAAAATCTACTACAGGACTCATAGCCTGAGTACTATTAACTCCAAGTAAAAGTATCTCACCTTTGGCAGCTGCTACAGGTGCAGCAGACAGAGCATCTGGAAAACCTTCTCCTCCTACCATCATTATATTATCTGCACTTACCCCCAACTTTACAAGCTGTTTAGCTACTGCAATGTTAGTTTCATATCTATTTTTTCCACTTAATTCAATTAAATTATAGCCTTGACTCTTTAGATCATCTCTTGTTTTCTGGCATATTGAAGCTATTCCGCCTATTATATATATATTCTTTGGTTTTAATTTATCCAGTGCAGACTTTGCATTGGAATTAAGCGATCCTGCCTCAGTTAAAAGCACGGGTGCCTTCAATTGTTTTGCAAGTACTGCAGAACTTATGGCATCTGCATACCCTCCACCTGAAGCTAATATTACATTGTCAGTACTTGTCCAATTTTGTGTAGCAACTGTAGCTGCTGTTTCATAGCAATCTGCTCCAGATAATTTTGTAACTTCCCCTGCTGCCGCTTTAGCAGAAGTAACAGGAAGTGCTGGTGAAAGCAGCAACGATAGTACAGCCGTGGTGCTTATTGCCTTTATAGCATTTCTTTTCATATACTTATTACCTCCTACCTTATTTAGCAATATATGAATATTGTACCATACATTTTTGCTTTAATGATAGGATTTATTTATTTTATGGTGACAGGCACCGAATGGGAGCAAAAATATCCCACTGTGGTGACAGGCACCGAATGGGGACGTAAATGTTCCACTACAGTGACAGGCACCTAAGTATTTGTTCTGTTTCTAATAAATCATTGATATTTAAAGGACATATTTTTTCGCATTCAAACATATCTAGAGTTTTGGCAAACTTGATAAAGTCACAGTTACCTGCCCTTTCTCCTACACCTGAAATTGTACAGTTTGCAAACTTAGCTCCTGCTTCTACAGCTGCAAGAGAATTTGCTAGTGCCATTCCGAAATCATTATGAGCATGAATTTCTATTTCTATAGGTACTTCCTGAAGTAATTTTTTTACGCTATAAAAAACTTTCCTTGGATAAGATATACCTACAGTATCAGAATATCTTATTCTTTTGATACCAATTTCAGAAACAGCTGTGCAAAATTCAATTAAAAAGTTTATATCAGACCTTGTGGCATCCTCCATACCTACGGTTACTTCATACCCTTTTTCTAAAGCATAGGTTGTACATTTTTTTATACGCTCTAAAACCCAAGCTTTATCTTTTCCAAGTTTAGATTTAATCTGTAAATCAGATGTGGGAATAGATATATGAACTATATCTACGCCACAGTCTATGGAAGCATCTATATCTTTAATATTTGCCCTGTTCCAGGATGATATTTTACTCTTTAAACCTAACGCTGCAATTTTTTCAATACTTGCTTTTTCCTCTCCACCCATAGCTGCCGAACCCGCTTCTATTTGATAAATACCAATATCATTTAAGATTTTAGCAATTTTAACTTTTTCATTTATTCCAAATGCTATGCCTGCTTTCTGTTCTCCATCTCTTAAAGTAGTATCTACAATATTAACATCCATATGAAGCACCTCCCTTTTTAGTTAACAATTAATAATTAATAGTGAATAATTGCTAAATATTTTTCTCCACTATGCTGGAGAAAATTTCGACTATCAATTTTAAATTTTTCTAAAATCATTAAACATTGCAATCAGTTCCTTATCAAAAATATTTCTCTTAAGTTTAATGCTGTTTTTTCTTATTTCTTTCAAAAATTCTCCAATATCTACATCCTGATAGTTTATATTAAGCTCCTTCAGTTTTATCATCACTGCTTTTTCCCCGGAATGTTTTCCTATATACATGATTCTCTTCTTTCCGATATCATAGGGACTATAAGGTTCATAAGTATCTGGATTTTTTTCTATACCATCTACATGAATGCCGGATTCATATTTAAAAATATCTTCTCCTATTACAGCTTTCATAGGATGCACTTTTTGGTGGGTAAGTTTTGTATACACTTCTGTTAGCTGTTCCATAAATTCTAAATTTCCACATACTTTTCCATTTTTTATGACCTTTAAGCCTAAAATGACTTCTTCTAAAGATGCAAATCCATAAACCTGTCCGTTAAAAGCTGCAGTTACAACATCAACTCCATCAACACAGGATTCAATGCTTACGGAAGTTGCCATATAAAATTTATCGTCTGCACAAAAATCCACATATACTGAAAACTTATTTTTTATATTTTCTATAAGTCTGTTCCACCCAGTTATATTATACTTTACAATGCCCTTTATTCTGATGCTTACTATATTTAGTTTACTAAAAATTTTACACTTATCTTCCACATTGAGCTGCTCTAAAACTTTAATATCTACTTCTAGTATTATCTTTTTATTTCTTAGCTTATTTAAAAATTCTTCCGGTAATGTTTCAGCTTTTTTGTAATCTATAATTAAATGTTGAAATTCGTACACATCTAATGAATCCTCCACCCTGTATATGTAGTCTACATTTTCAGGAAGGTTTTTTATTTTTTGAAGTACTTCACCATTAATTTCTATAAAATCTACGCCTATATTTTTAATGAGTGTTATAAATTCACTTGCTAGATACTGGTCAACTATTTCAATGCTTTTTACAAGTTCAGGTAAAGTTCTGTCTACAATAAACTTTTTTTCTCTTCCTAATATAATGGACATACATATACCACCTTTCGACCTACAGTTAAAGTTAAAAGTTCAAATATCAAAGTTCAAATAATGATGACTTTCTTCGTACCTCAGGGAATCTATAATTTTAATATTTTCTGACGCTAGGAAGAAAAATTATCATTATCTGTTATTTACTCTTTGATATTTGTTCTTTAGCAAATTGTATATTACGAATTGCTTCAATAGACTTGAATTTTATCCTCTTCCAATATCTTTACAGCCTTTACTATGCCTTTGTTTATAGAATCATACATTTCAATAACTTTAATTCCTCTTTTTTCTAACTTTTCTGTTGGTTCAACACCTGCCCTAAGTGCAAGGACCGCATTACAGTCACCTATGGCTTTCATGGTTTTTTCCATTTTGTCTTCATGTTCATCACATTCATACACTCCTGTGCAGTATTTATCCACATTCCTCTTTTCCAAAAACTTTGTAGTTCCATCATTATAAGTATAAATATAAAATTCAGTAGCGTGTCCAAAATGCTGATCTATATTAATACCTGATTTAGAGGATACCGCAAACTTATATTTTTTACTTTTAGCTGCATTTTTAAGGATCTTCTCTTCTTCTACTTTTTTATCATCAGAACACTTGCCCAAACAGCCTCCGCATCCTACATTTCTAAAATCTATAGAATGATCTTCTGAAAGTGTTCCTATGGCATCTGCCCTGCACTGTCTACAGTGGTACATTTGTTTCATACTCACTTCACATTCTTTTCTCATTTCATTTAATTCTATATTGGAAACAAGAGGCAGATCTTCAAATGCACTTCCGGAAACTGGTATCATCTGCATTATATTTGTCATATATGCTCCGCATTTCTTAACTTTCTTCACTACTTCTTTTATGTGATTATCATTTATACCCTTGAGCATAACTATATTCACTTTGCATATTATACCTTTGGAGCACAGGTATTTTAGTCCTGTAAGTTGGTTGTCTAAAAGTATTTTTGCTCCTTCTTCTCCAGTATATTTGTGTCCTAAATAATTTACTTCTTTATATATTTTTGATCCTATTTTGCTATCTACTGTATTTATTGTAACTGTGACATGTGATACACCAAGCTGTACCAGTTCGTTTGCATAGAATGGGAGCATAAGTCCATTAGTAGATAAGCAAAAAGTAGTTTCAGGAGAATACTCTCTTATAAGCTTCAGCGACTCTCTAACCTGATCAAAATTTGCGAGGGCGTCTCCAGGGCCTGCTATACCTACTACAGTCAAGTTTTTCATTTTACTCTTAACAATTTTGAACTTTTCAAGAGCTTCTTTTGGACTTAAAACCTCACTTGTTACTCCCGGCCTACTTTCATTTGCACAATCATATTTTCTGCTGCAGTAATTACAACTTACATTACATTTTGGAGCTATTGGTATATGCATTCTAGCAAATTTATGTGCATTATCCCCAAAACAAGGATGTGTACAGCTTTTATCAATAGGAGATTGTATGATTTCTTTTTCTGCCATTTTTGCAAAAGGTACATAAAAGTCATTATAAGCTTTTTCCCTGTAAGTATTTTGGGTATGAGAAAGCATAACATTTGCCACAGAATCTATTAAAAAGGCAGATCCACTATATGCTGTTATTACCTGCCTCTGTCCTCCAACTCTATCATGTATAGGAAACCCTATTCTTATTATTTCAAGCTTCAATTTTTGTGCCATTCTTCTACCATCTGAATTTCCTATAATCAAATTTATTTTAAGCTTTTCAGCATAATCTTCCATAGTTTTAAAATCAGTATCATCTAAAACGATGCAGTCCTCTTTTTGAACCTTTAATTCTTCCTTCAACTTTTCTCTAAGCATTTCATTTTTAGATCCCATACCTATCATTTTTATTAATATTCCGTTTTCTTCGCAGAGCCTTGACACTGCATATACAAGTTCCGGCTCTCCATATAAAAGTACCCTTGCCTCACCTGTATACTTATGGTTGTCAACCATGGCATCAAGATATCTTCCCCTTTCAACCAAGTATTTATCAGGTATGGAAGTGCCCATTATTTTAGATATAAGTTCAATAAATTTATTTGTATTTCTAAAACCTATTGGTATGGGACATTTGTAAAGAGGCACTTTGAATTTATCTTTTAAATATGTGCCAGGAGATTTATCATCTGAAATGGTCATGCCCATTTCAATAGTGCCTATTGCTCCAGACATCTTTTTAATATCTTCTATTTTAGTTCCTCCAGATGGAATTCTCTTATATTTTTCATTATGAGCGGAATCAAGAGTATTAGATACATCTGGTAAAATCGTATATTCTACTTTAAAATCATCTAGTATTTGTTTTATATTTCTCACATCACCCGGATTTAAATTGGCACATATTATATTTAGTTTTCCTGTACTCTCAGATTTTTCGCATGCTTGTTCAACAATACTTCTTAGAACTTGAAAGTAACCTTCTGCCTGAGTAGCACCATATCCCGGTGTGGATGCTGTTATTATCTTTATATTTTTAATTTTCTCATTATCCTTTTCTTCATTATAAAATTCCTCTACTATCCTCTTTGTATCCTCTCCTATGGTCTCTGCAAGACAGGTTGTCATTACACCAATAGTAGTAGGTTCATACATTTTAATCATATTTCTAAGGCCTTTTTTCAAATTTTCACTTCCACCATATACAGTTCCCTGTTCCGTAAGAGCAGATGATGCTATATCCACAGGCTCATTATAGTGGGTGGCCATATGTCTTCTGATATAAGTGCTGCAACCTTGAGAACCATGTAAAATTACCATATTATTTTCTATTCCCTTAAAGGCCATTACTCCTCCCATAGGCATGCACATTTTACATGGGTTTATATCTACATTTACCAATTTTTTATTGCTCATCTCCATCATCCCTCCATAAAATTCATATATATTGCCAAACAGGACTATTTACAGTCAAATCTATTTCCTTAGCAAAATTTATAGCTCCCTGAAATCCCCCAAGTATGTGTTTTCTCTCATGATTGTGGTCACAAAAAGCAACTCCAAGTTTATATGCAAGAGGTCTTTCCTTAACTCCTCCTACAAGGACATCTGCTCCCTTTTCAACCATGAATCTTTCAAGTTCATAAGGATTTGCATCATCAAGTATTACAGTACCCTCATTTGTAATTTGCCTTATTATTTCATAATCTTCTGGTTTTCCAGTTTGAGTTCCAACCATTACAGTTTCAATTCCAAGGTCCCTAAATTGTTTTATAAGTGATATGGCCTTATAGCCGCCTCCTACATATATTGCAGCCTTTTTACCTTTAAGCCTTCCCCTATAATATTCAAGTTCAGGTCGTATCTTTTCTTCCTCTTCTTTTATGAGCTTTTCTGCCTTTTTTACAGTTTCTTCATTTCCTACAAGATGTGCCACCTGCAAAAGTGAATTTTCAGTATCCTCAAGACCTACAAAACTTGTCTTTATAAATGGAATATCATATAGTTCTTCCATTTTTTTAGCTAAGTATCCCATAGAACCGGCACACTGAACTATGTTAAGTTTTGCCCCAGGCGCTTTTACTATTTCATCAACTTTTCCATCACCTGTAAGTTTTGAAACAATATCAATTCCTATCCTCTTCAAGTAGTTTTCTACTACCCATACTTCTCCTGCCAGATTAAAGTCACCAAGATAGTTAATTCCATTTAGCTTTTTTTCACTTTTTTTATTTCCTATGAGTTTCAATATGGCATTACAGGCAGCTCTATAACCAGTAGATTTATTTCCTGAAAATCCAGGAGACTTTACAGGTATTACTCTTATTTTGTATTTTTCTTCGGCCATCTTGCAGACTGCATCTACATCATCTCCGATAACTCCTACAATACAAGTTGCATATATGAATATAACTTTTGGGTGAAATCTATCTACTATTTCATCTACAGCTGCTCTTAATTTTTTTTCGCCTCCAAATATAACGTCAGTTTCACTTAAATCCGTAGAAAAACTATTTCTAAATAACTCAGAACCACTTGACAAGCTTCCACGAAGATCCCATGTATAAGCAGCACAGCCTATTGGCCCATGTATTAAATGAAAAGCATCTGTTATAGGATTTAAAACTACCCTGGCTCCACAATACACGCATGCTCTCTGGCTCACAGCTCCAGAAACACTGTTTTCCTCACATCTAATTTTTGTATCTTTGTCCTTGGAGTTATAACAGACAAATTGTTTTCTATCTTCTAGGATTTCTGACTTTTTAGCTTCCAATTTTAAAAATCTATCTCTATTTTTTTCATGAAGGTCATGATAAAAATCTTCTTTTATTTTTTCCATAAACAACCCACCCCTTTTTATAATTAATAGTTGAGAATTAATAGTTAATAGGTATGGATGATTTTTAGCTGTCGCAAAAAATCTTTAAATTTATATAAATCAGCAATGTTTCGCTTTAGCGAAACGAGTTATGAAAATCTTAATCAAAGATTTTTGGTAGTGTAACGGAAAAAAATCCACATTAACTATTAATTCTTCATTCTTAACTATTAATTAAAATTTTATATGTGCGAAAGTTGAGTTAAATATTAGAAGTCTTATCTTACTGTTTCAAAATCTTCTTCCGCACATTCTCTCTCTTCTTTATCAAGCATAGCATTTAACATTGTCTCAACTAATTTTATTGCGCCGTAATATCCAACCTTTGGAGTATATTGATGTCCATATCTGTCCATTACAGGGAATCCAAATCTAACAAATGGAATATCTTCTGCCCTAGCAATAAACTTACCATACGTATTTGAAATAAGAAGATCTACTCCTTCATTTTTTATAAGCTGGTGCATTTCAAAGAAATCGCTGTTGGCTTTCACAATTCCTTCTAAACCTGCTTCGTCCATCATAGCTTTAATTTCCTTCTCAAATAGCAAGCCTGGAGTACCAGTTATTACATACTTAGGGGTCATGCCTAAAGTTATGACAAATTGGGTAAGGGAAATGACCACATCTGGATCACCAACTATAGCTACTTTTTTACCATTAAAGTACTGGGCACTGTCAATCATCATGTCAAGAAGCTGTCCTCTTTCCTCCTCAAGTTCTGCTGATACTTCCTTACCTGTCATTCTGACTAAATTCATAAGTAAATCATCCATGGCATCTATTCCAATAGGTGTCCTTAAAGTTTTATATGGAACTTTACACTTATTTTCAAGAGACTTTGCAGCAAGTTCTGAAGCATAATTTCCAAAGGCTACAGTAAAATCTGAATTTCCAGCATCAACTATGTCTTCAATTTTTGTTCCACCTTTAGGATACATCTTATAATCCCCTGTATTTGGAGTATCAAACACTCCATTTGTATCAGGGAAAATTATATATGGAATGTCCATAAGTTTAAAAATTCTCTTCATCTCTTTCATATCTGCGGGGCCTACAAATCCCGGTATTATATTAAATTTGCCATTTTTCCCTCCACTGCTTTTGGAAAGATACTGCACCATACCATTTACCATATTGGAAAATCCAGTAACATGGGAGCCAACATAACTTGGTGTATTGGCATGAATGACAAGTTTACCTTCAGGTATTTCCATCTCACTTATATAAGTAGTCAAATCATCTCCTATGGTTTCTGATAAACAGGTCGTATGAATAGCTATAATATCTGGATTATACATGGCA
Source organism: Clostridium ragsdalei P11 (assembly GCF_001675165.1). GTDB lineage: Bacteria > Bacillota > Clostridia > Clostridiales > Clostridiaceae > Clostridium_B > Clostridium_B ragsdalei. The sequence continues at coordinate 85,589 of NZ_LROS01000077.1, read as the reverse complement.
AATACATTTTTAACGGCTTTTTTTACATTAGCCCCTCCCCCAAATACACTGGTACCTTCAGTAAATGAGCTTGTGGAAGCCACAGCAGGTTCTTTGAAATGTCTTGAAAGTACAGTTCTATGATAAGAACAACATCCTTGTGAGCCATGGCTATGTGGAAGGCAATTATGAATTCCAAGAGCCGCATACATAGCACCAACAGGCTGACATGTTTTAGCCGGATTTATTCGCAATTGTTTTCTTTCTACTAATTCTTTTGGTGTTGCATCTAGCATTACTGTTCACCTCCTACAACTTTTCCTTCCAATAAGGATTCCTTTTTCCAAGGTGGGGTTAAATACTTCCATGCCGGAGTATATATCCCCCCTGCAAGTTCCCTTGCAAATATTATTGCACCTTTAAATCCTGCATAAGGACCTGTATAATCATAAGAATGAAGCTGTCTTGACAAAACTCCCATTTTTTCAATGGCATATTTCTCCTTTATTCCTGTCAAGAACATATCAGGGTGCAGTTCTTTTATAAATTTTTCCATTTCATGTGCATTCATGTCATCTATTATTACCGTATTTTCATCCATTTCTTTTTCCATTCCACCATAGTAAGCAAGAGGTACACCTTCTGCCTTGAGAGCTTCTATCCTTTCTTTAGGCAAAACCACATGATATTTTTCCTTATCAGGATGTACAGTCAATTGAGGAATATTTTTGCTATCAGCATCAATCTTTATTGTAGGAATGACCTCTCTGCCTTCATAATCATCACGGTGAGCAAATTCATATCCTGCAAGAATTGTTTTTACCCCAAAATCTTTTAAAAGCACCTGATAAGTATGTGACCTTGATCCACCAACAAATAAGCAAGCAAGTCTACCTTCAAGTTTTTCCCTATAATACTGCATATCTACCTGAATATCTGCAAGTTCTTCTTCAATGACTTCTTCAGTTTTTTTATACAAGTATGGATCATCAAAAACCTTAGCTAAATCCCTTAAAGTATCAACAGTACCCTGTATTCCTATAAAGTTGCATTTAATCCATGGTATGCCATACTTGGTTTCCATCATCTCTGCTATATAGTTTATGGATCTATGACACTGCACTAAGTTTACATCTGCAGTGTGGGCATTTTGAATACGTTCGTAACTCCCATCACCAGTAAGAGTTGCCACTACGTTATATCCTATTTTGTTTAAAATTCTTTCAATCTCCCAGGCATCTCCACCAATGTTGTATTCACCTAATATATTTATGGAATACTTTTTATGCTCACCCTTTCCAGTACCAATGATCTCACTCATAACAGTATTGTTTGCTATATGATGTCCTGCAGATTGGGTTACTCCTTTATATCCTTCACAGCTAAAGGCAAGCACATTAATTCCATAAAGTTTTTTAGCTTCCTGTGCCACTGCATTTATATCATCACCTATAAGTCCAACAGGGCATGTAGCGTATATGCCTATAGCTTTAGGATGAAAAATTTCAACTGCTTCCTTTATTGCCTGCTTAAGCTTTCCAACTCCGCCAAAAACTATATCTTTTTCTTCCATATCTGTACCAAAAACATATTCCATAAAATTTTGGCTGCCTTCTTCATTTTTAGCTTTGTTTCTCCTTCCACCCCAGCTATAAAAAGAACATCCTACAGGTCCGTGGGTTATATGAACCATATCTTTAATAGGGCCCATGACAACACCCTTGCAGCCTGCATAACAGCATCCTCTAGATGTAATTACTCCAGGCACTGTCCTTATATTTGCTTCAATGACGGGGCTTGGATCTTCCTTTGTCTTTACAACTATATGCTTTTTTCGATTCTTATAAGTTTTAGCTGGATATGGCTCCAAAACTTCATCTACTATTTTATTTAGTTCTTTTCTCATAAAATCACATCCTTCCATAAAGATTAAACAGCTTCATCTCCAGTTTCTTCTGTCCTTATTCTCACAACATCAGTTACATTTATTACAAATATTTTTCCATCTCCAGGGTTTCCTGTCCTATTTGTCTCTATTAAAGTATCAACAACCTTTTTTACTTCTTCATCCTTAGCAAGTATAATGATTAACCTCTTTGAAATTAACCTGTGCGCTTCAGATATCTGCTCTGCAACTTTTTTATCTGAAAAATCCACTATATCGCTTCCAGATATATAATCTTCAATTATAGAAAAATCCACCTTTTTCTTACCACGCCCAACAACTTTTTTGCATGTAATAGATGGAAATCCAGCTGCAGCAAGGGCATCTTTTGTCTTGCCCACCATATCCATTCTAATAATAGCCATAACTTCTTTCACCTTACATGCCTCCTTATAATTCATTTGTGCCTGAACTTATTGTATATACTTCCTCCACAGGAGTTACAAATATTTTTCCGTCTCCAAAAGCTCCTTTATTACCAGTTTTTGCACTTTTAGTAATGATTTTTATAATATCATCCTTATCTTCATCTTTTACTACTATGAGCAGCATTTGTTTTGGTATTTCATCGTAAAATATTTCTCCTACTTTCACGCCTCTTTGTTTACCTCTACCTACTACATCAAATTTGGTAACTGCCGGAAACCCAGCATCGCATAATTCTGATAGAACTTCTGATGCTTTTTCAGGTCTAATAATAGCTTTTATCAATAACATATTGAATACCCTCCCCTTTTGTGTTACACTATAAAAAGTTAGAATTTGACCGATTCTGACTTATTTTTTGGGTATATCTCTTGGCGTTTCTATTCACAAACTAAGAGGTATACTCTAGTGTTTTTTGTTTTATTTTTAATATTCATTTTAATCCATCAACCCATGTTCCATAAGTATAGCTTCTAAATCGTCTTGTGCCATTGGCTTTGGTATTACAAACATATCATTTCCGTCTATAGCTTTTGCAAGTGCCCTATATTCATCTGCTTGTTCAACTTCAGGACTAAACTCTATAACAGTCTTCTTATTTATTTCTGCTTTTTGAACATCGTGGCTTCTTGGCACAAAATATATAAGTTGAGTTCCAAGTTTTTTTGCAAAAGCTTCAAGTAATTCCCTCTCATTTTCAACTTTTCTACTGTTGCATATAATGCCTCCTAATCTAACTCCACCGCTGTTTGCAAATTTACTTATACCTTTTGATATGTTATTTGCCGCATACATGGCCATCATCTCACCACTAGCTACAATATATATTTCCTGTGCCTTGCCTTCACGTATTGGCATTGCAAAACCACCGCACACAACATCACCTAGTACATCGTAAAAAACATAATCCAAATTATCATCATAAGCGCCGAGTTGTTCAAGCATGTTAATTGAAGTTATAATACCTCTTCCAGCACATCCAACTCCAGGTTCAGGTCCACCTGATTCAACACATTTTATTCCACCATATCCTTTTTTTAATATTTCATCTAAGTCTACATCTTCTCCTTCTTCTCTCAAAGTATCAAGAACTGTCTTTTGTGCAAGTCCTCCTAGAAGTAATCTTGTTGAATCTGCTTTAGGGTCACATCCTACTACCATTATTTTTTTCCCCATTTCTGCTAATCCTGCAGTTAAGTTTTGTGTAGTAGTAGATTTTCCAATACCACCTTTTCCATAAATAGCTACTTGTCTCATTTTACACTCACTCCTCACTTATAATTTTTTTATGACAATTATTGTTTAATAATTTATAAAAAATATATCATACCTTTTTAAAAAAATCAACATTTAAATTATTAATTTATTAAAAAATATATGCTGTAACCGATAACATTTTAAAATATAAGTATAAAAATTATCATTTTAATAATTACCCACTGATTATTGTTAACAACTTATCATTTATGCCATATTTGTTTATACTATGTTATATAACTCTTCCCAATTAATTTTACTTCTTTAATATGTAGTTATATTATATAATGTTTGTATAAGGTGACAGGCACCGAATGGGGGCAAAAATATCCCACTATGGTGACAGGCACCATTGAAAGGAAGGATAATTTATGTTAGAAAATACGACCTTAACTCCACAGGAAGTTGCCGATATGCTAAAAATAGCTAAAAATACAGTATATGAATTGATTAAAAGAGGAGAATTGAACGGCTATAAAGTTGGCAAAAAAATTAGAGTTGATTTAAATGATGTAGAAAATTATAAAAATAAGACAAAACATACTACACAAAATGAATCCAGTGATGTTAAAGAAAATGATCTATCTTCTCCTGATATTTTTTATCCTACAAGAGATAATACAAATGGAGGCTTTATAATATGCGGACAGGATGTACTTCTCGATATTTTATCCAGGTACATAGAAATTCGCTGTCCTGGTACTAGAACTTTTCGATCCTATGTAGGAAGTTACAGTGGACTTTTATCACTTTACATGGGAAAAATACAGGTAGCCACCGCTCATCTCTGGGATGGTGATTCAGATCAATATAATATACCATTTGTAAGAAGATTAATTCCCGGAATTCCAACTGTAATAATTCATCTTGCTTGCAGAATGCAAGGCTTTTATGTAGCCAAAGGTAATCCTAAAAAAATTAAAGGTTTTGAGGATTTAAGAAGACCTGATATTACCATGATAAATAGGGAAAAAGGCTGTGGTACAAGAATCCTCTTAGATGAGCATCTTAGATTATTAAACATAAGTGGTAGCGATATAAAAGGTTATGCAAAAGAACACTTTTCTCACCTAGAAATAGCTAGTACTGTGGCTAGAGGTGATGCTGATGTAGGACTTGGAAATGAAAAAACAGCCCTTCAAGTTAATAATGTGGATTTCATCCCTATTCAAAAAGAAAGATATGAATTGGTAATGAAGAAAGAGGACATAAATAAATCTCCCTTTAACTCAATACTTGAAATACTCCGTTCAAATCAATTTAAATCAGAACTCCTAGGAATAGGCGGATATGATCTTACTGAAATGGGAAATATAATAGCAGAACTTTAAGGTTTATCGGCTGCAAATCATGCTTGTTCCCCTTAATTTTAAAATGGCATTGCTTCATTTATTCATTATAATTGTGAACAAATTATAAATAATTTATAAAATTAATAAATTTTCTTTAAAAGAATATATAATAGCATTAACACTATAGGAAATAACTGGTGAAAGGTCTATAGTGCAGACATAAACAGAATTCTTGGCATCAAATGGAGTTTTGACTCCACATGATGCTTATTAACAGGCTTCTTAGTGCCTTTAGCACTTAGAAGGCGTTATCCTTTAGGGGAAATCGTTATCCAGGGACGTAGCTGCTCTTTACTCACACTTGGAGAAAAGCAGATATCCCAAATCTTTGATTTGGTGATAGTCGCTTTCGCTGTGTGCGTGGGAGTATTAGAGCAGGTAGTCATCGGATAAAAATATAATACGGGGGGACATATATAATGAAAATATCTTTGAAAAAAGCAACGACTGTTATTGTAGCATTTTTCATGCTGTTTTCTTCTTGTAATATGGCATTTTCTAGTGAAACTGCCTATGCAGCAGATACAAATGTTACAAGCTGTAATGAGATTGGAAAGACCTATTATGGATTTCAACTTACTTCAGTGAAGGATATACCAAAAGTTAATTCTACTGTTATGCAGTTTACTCATGTAAAAACAGGTGCAAAACTAATGTATCTTAAAAACGATGATACCCAGAGAGTTTTTGATATCAGTTTTCGCACCCCTACTTCAGACAACAGTGGTGTAAATCATATTATTGAACACTCAGTTCTTGATGGTTCCAAGAATTATCCTGTAAAATCTCCATTTCAGCAAATGCTTAAGAGCTCCTTGGGTTCTTTCATCAATGCTATGACAGGTGCTGATTACACTACATTTCCTGCAGCAAGTACAAATGAGCAGGATCTTAAAAACCTTATGGGAGTGTATTTGGACGCAGTATTTTTCCCAAATGTTACTACTGATCCTAATATATTCAAGCAGGAAGGTTGGAGGTATGATCTACCATCTAAGGATTCAGCTCTTTCAATTAACGGCGTTGTGTACAATGAAATGAAGGGTGACTATTCAAATCCTCAGTGGCTTTTACGTAATGCAGTAAATCAATCACTGTTTCCTGATACTTCTTATAAGTGGGATTCAGGTGGAAATCCAGAGAATATTCCTTCTCTTACAAGAGATCAGTTAATTTCAACTTACAAGAAAAACTATACACCATCAAACAGCTACATATATTTATATGGTAAATTAGATATAGGACAATATCTTCAATACATTGATCAAAATTACTTAAGCAAATTTGACAAAGTTAATGTAGATACTTCTGTTAAGGCCGAAAAATCACTGTCTAATATACCTGATAAAATAGCTTCTTATCCTGTTCCTAAAGATGGAGACACAAAAAAGAAGACTTATCTTTCTTTAAATTTTGTTACAGGCGATATAGGCGATAAGGAAACAAACACAGCATTAACATTTTTGAATTATTTACTTATGGGAACAGACAATGCTCCTCTTAAAAAAGCACTTACAGAAAAGGATATTGCAGAAAATGTAAGTTCTTCATTTAGTATGAATGGTATTCAGCCAGTATTTTCAATTAATGCAACTAATTCTGATGAATCTTCAAAAGAAGTTTTTGAAAAAACTATTTTTGATACTCTAAAGAATATTTCTAAAAATGGATTTGATAAAGATTTTCTTAAATCTGCCCTTGAATCCTATGACATAAGCGATCGATCTGAAAAACTTGTAACACCTATGCTTGGTGGAAATGGTCTTGTATTATCCCAGACTGCATTGTCCACATGGGTATATGATAAAGATCCTACCATGTATTTTGATACAAGTGACATAATGGAAAAGATAAAGAAATCGGATTCCAATAAATATTTTACAAGTTTAATTGACAAGTACCTAGTTTCAAACAACTATCACTCAATGGTTGTACTAAAGCCTGAAGCTGGTCTTGAAAGTAATAATACTGAAGCTACAGCTAAAAAACTTGCAGATTATAAAAATCAAATAGGAGAATCAGGTGTTAATTCACTTTTAAAAGATACCCAAGATTTTAATGCATGGCAAAAAAGCGGTGATTCAAAGGAAGCACTGGAAACTTTACCAAAGCTTTCACTTAAGGATATCAAACCTGAATTACCAAATTTGAACTACAAGGTTGAAAGTCAATCAGGTATGAAAGTTCTTACCCATAATGCAGATTTAAATGGGCTTTCAAACATAAGCCTTTACTTTGATACATCAAAGGTTCCACAAGATAAATTACATTATTTGAGCCTACTTTCATCTTTGCTTGGAAATGTAGATACTAAGGAACATAGTTATGATCAGCTTTCAAATGAAATGCTGCAGTATGTAGGAAGTACTATTGGTTTTACACCTTCAGCAGTATCAAGCAATAAAAATCCTAATAACTATAGTCCTAAACTAACAGTATCCCTTTTAGCGCCTGATGAGAATATTTCAAAGTCTCTTGATTTAACTGAAGAAATTATAAATGACAGCCAGTTTACAAATAAGCAGAGAATAAAACAAATTATTGAGCAAAATAAGTCAGCCTTACAGGCAACTTTGACTTCAGGATCAGGTGCGGCTGCAATTATGCGAATGAGTTCCTATATGAGTGAAAGTGGAAGATACAGTGAAGATCTTACAGGGCTTTCCTATTATAAGTTCTTACAAGACCTGGACAGCAACTTTGATTCAAAGTGGGATGAGATCTCTAAAAACCTAAATGATATACGCAAACTTGCATTTAACAGAGATGATCTTATAGCAACTTACAGTGGAAATGAAAATTCTTCTAAAACATTTAAAAACGAGTTAAACCGTATAAGTCCTAAAATTAACTCTCAGGTACTTCCAAAGCAAAAATATACTTTTGCACAACCTGATAAAAATACAGCTTTTTCTTCCACTGCAAAAGTACAAACAATAATACAGGTTGGAGATTTTAAAAAAGCTGGCTATACCTATAGTGGAAAGATGATGGTACTGCAAAACGTATTGGACAACGGATATCTTTGGAATAAGGTAAGGACAACCGGCGGTGCCTATGGAGTCCAATCTGCATTATCACCTAATGGTGAAGTTATACTTGCATCAATGAGAGATCCAAACCTTAAAGAAACCTTAGATGCCTTTCAAGGTACGGTAAATTACCTTAAAAACTTTCAGGCAACAGACAGCGAAATGACAAATTACATTATAGGAGCTATTAAAAGTTTTGTAAATTTAAAATCTAGTGGACCTCTCGAGGAAAGTTCTCTTTGTGATTCAATGTATCTTACAAATTCTTCTGTAAATGATCTTTTGAACTATGAGAAAGAGGCACTTTCAACTACACCAGATGATATAAGAAATTATGGAAATATGCTGGATCAAGTTCTAAAACAAAATATATACTTTGCAGAAGGTTCCGCAGATAAGATTGAACAAAACAAACAATTATTTAATGAAATTATAGACATGCAGAAATAAACTAAGGTGCCTGGCACCGAATGGGGTTATAAATGTCCCACTCGGTGCCAGGCACCAATTTTATTCTATTCCAGTTTTTATATTTTTTATGCAAGCTTTATGTATCCCTTTTTCCTCCATGGCCTTTACTGTTTTTTCATAGTCGTAGGTAAATTCTACAATAGTGCTTTTTACATCCTCGTCCGGTTCCATTATGAGGTAAGTTCCATTAGGCCTGCCTATTTTAGGCTTTCCAATACTTCCATCATTTAAGAGAATTTTATCTCCATATTTCTTCCTATAAGGAATATGAGTGTGAGCACATATTAGAACATCTTCTTCTAGCACATCCATTGCTTCTTCCGCTTCTTTGGAATTTTCTTTTAAATATTCATTTATGGATCTATTGCTTCCATGTACAAAATGGAATTTCTTATTTTTAAAATTAAGTACTATTTCTCCAGGAAGGGACTTTAAGTAATCCCTGTTTTCCTCTGATAGTTCTTCTGCTGCCCAGGGCATACAAAATTTATTGACTTCATTGTCTCTTATGTAATTAAATTTTTTTTCAAGCACTGCTGCATCGTAGTTGCCAAGTATATTTAATATGTGCTTTTCTCTTACAAGCTGAATTACTTCATTAGGATAGGGTCCATATCCTACCAAGTCTCCAAGACATATTATAGTGTCAATGCTTTTATTTTCTATATGGCAAAGTGCCGCTTTAAGTGCTTCCAAGTTTCCGTGTATATCGGAAATAACTGCTATCTTCATAGTTATCGTTCCTTTCTCTTTGGTGCCTGGCACCGAATGGGGTTGTAAATGTCCCGCTCGGTGACAGGCACCTAGTGGGATAAATTTTTATATTCATCACAAAATATACTGAGGTGATTTCATTGAAAAAAAGTTTTTTATCAAGTTTGATATTATGTCTTGTATTGTCTACAGGTGCAGTTCACGCACAATCGTCAACTTATACCGTAGTATCCGGAGATACCATGTGGAAAATTGCAGTAAAAAACCAGGTGGGAATAAGTGAACTCATATCTGCCAATCCACAGATTGCAAATCCTGCCATGATAATACCAGGACAGAAGATATCTATTCCAAATATAGATGTAAAAACAATGGAAAATCAAGTTATAAAGCTGGTAAACCAAGCAAGAGTAAATGCAGGACTACAACCATTTACAACAAATTGGGAACTATCAAGAGTTGCCAGATACAAATCTCAAGATATGGCTAACAAAGGATATTTTGATCATACATCTCCTACCTACGGTTCACCCTTTACCATGATGCAAAATTTCGGCATAAAATTTACTGCTGCTGGCGAAAATATTGCCATGGGACAAAGAACTGCACAGGAGGTAATGAATTCCTGGATGAACTCTCCAGGACATAGAGCCAATATTCTAAATTCAAGTTTCAATCAAATAGGAGTTGGTCTCGCTAAAAATTCTAACGGAACGTGCTATTGGACCCAGCAATTTATAAAGTCCTATTAAGGTACCTATCAAAATAGTGATAGTGAGAAGGGCAGCCAATTTTGGCCACCCTTCTATTCCTTGGTAAGTATCTGTCACCCTATAAGTATTTATTTATGTCATCCAGTGATTTGAAATCAAAAATCTCATCAATTATAGTTTCTAATACCTCTTCCACTTCTTTCCTAGATCCTTTGTCTAGTCTTGGCTCCATTATGTTTTTTAACCATATCTTAAGTATATCAAACTGTTCTGGAGTTATCTTTTTTTAAACATATACCGTAAGTCTCAATCTTTCCTCCGTTGATCTCTCCTTGAAGTATTTTTTAAAATTTCTCTCCATACTTCTACTATATAAAATAGTAACCTCATTGGCATTCTATAATCAACTCTCGATTGGAACTCCAATAAAATATAAAATACTATATCATTTCCATCTAAGTTTACCTTATATACAATATCAGATTCCTCTTCACTAAAGTCTTCAAGTATATAGGATTTATCAATTAAAATTAAATCTTCAGCTTTTATTAAATTTACCCAATCCTTTTTTACGAAGCTACGTAGAAGTTCCAGAAATGTATACTTATGTGAAAATATATACTTATATCCTACATCATGTTCATGATGTATTTTACCTTCCGGCATAATATTTCCTCCTGTAGTACTTTTATCTATTGTTAGCATTTACTAAAGGAAATACTTTTATTCACTCTCTTATATTCATTTTATCAGAAATTGTTATACTATTCTATATACTTGCTTAAATTTATGCAGCTATCTCTGACTGGTGCCCGTCACCTCATTGCATCTTCCACGTACATTCTATATAATTCTCTCTTTTTGCTCTGAATGAAATAAGAAAGTATTCTATCCGAATTAATTAGTTTTTCTTTTTTCTTACCTATTAACATAGGATAACTGCTCCATTTATAATCTTCTGGTTTGTCAACTATGTTAGCTCTCACAGGATTTAAACTTATGTATCTACTTACTTCTAAAATATAGCTGTCACTATCTATTATTCGAGATCCATACCGTCCCTGAAAAAGGTGCCCATGATAATCATATTTATTATTAAAATACTTAGCGTAAAAAGTATTTATTTTGCCCATTAATTTTTTTATATGAACACTTTTTGTTTCAATTTGAAGATGAATGTGATTAGTCATCAGACAGTAACTTAATATTTGAAATTCGTTATTATAAAATTTTATAGAATGCTGTAAATTCCTAAGATAAACACAATAATCTTCTTGGCTTTTAAATATATCTTCCTTTCTGTTCCCTCTAACTGTAATATGTAAAATTGAACCTTCACGCCATAGTCTATTTTTTCTTGGCATTTCTATACCTCACAGATAAATTATTTTCTGTGATTATAACCAAATTATTGTGTTTTAAACAAGCAGGTGCCTGTCACTAAACGGGATACTTCTTGTCCCGTTTAGTGACAGGCACCGTATTGGAACATTTATATCCCACTCAGTGACGGGCACCAAAGCATACATTTAATTGATCTTCTATTTTGAATTAGTTCTCCAACTCCATTAACTGTCCCTTCTATGTGTGCTGCTTTATGAGTTAAATTATCTATCTCAGCTTTTCTTACATTCTATTTTTTCTACATCCAATTTCGCTAAATATCTATTTATTATCCAAAAAAGAATAGAAGAGCATCCACAAAGACACTCTAAATGTTAATTTAATTATTTTGTTTTTCAGCCAGAGTAGGACCTAGCTATTTTTATGACTTAAAGATATTTTAGGATATGTCAGTACAATTTTATCCGCTCATATTTAAATAGGAGAAGGAAGGGTTGTACTGTCCTTCCTCTCCTATCTTAAGTTTCATTTTTTAACAAATATCTATCATTCTAGTATAGAAATACTATTTAACTGCACCTGTCAATGCATCTACTGAAATTGTTCTTCCAGCTATATCATCATCTGATGCCTTGTAGTAAGCATTTCCATCATCGTTATCTTTAATAGTTCTAATTGATGCAGTACTCTTAACTCTAACTTTAATTTTTGCACTAACACCAAAGCTACTTGCATTATTAGCAAATGTAAACCTAACTGTATTAGCTTCATTTAAAGTACCTGTAGGAACTGTTTCTGCAGTAGGTGTTAAAGTAGCTCCATTTGCATCAGTAAATACAAAATTATCTGCATCAATTCCATTAGTGTCAATAGCAGTATCAAATACTACATCAACATAATGGCCAGTAGAACTAGCATACCATTGATCAGCTATAGTCTTTGGTGCTGCACTAAAGTCATATGCATAAACTGGAGTTCCTGAAGATATTGCCTGTATAGCATTTCCAGCAACATCTTTTGTATTAGTTGTAACTGTATATATTTTTATTCCCTTAGCACCTTGGAATTTAACAGCTTCAATTTTAGTTGGAGTATAAGTACCGTTCTTTCCTGTAAAGGTTGAGTCAGTCTTTTCAGTATCAACTACTGCATCTCCATCATTAAATTTAAGAGTTACAACATTTCCGTTAAGTGAGCCTGTGCTTGGTTTTACTCCATTTACTCTGAAATCTGTAAAATCTAATGTATCTATTGGATTATTGAACTTAAATTGAACTGTTAAATCATCACCAGCGTTATCATCATCATATACTACTTTAACTGACTTAGCATCAATTGTAGCAGTATTTGGATTATCTGATACTGCTTTTATATCTGCTGTATATGCAACATCTAATGACTTTCCATCAGTATCTTTAAGTGTATCCATAACATCAAGTGCAGAAATTAAATTGCTTCCACTTTTTCCAGAAGTACCATAGCTTGATGGGAATTCTACAACAGCACTCTTATTGTCACCACTTGCAGTAATAGTAGCATCACTTGGTAATGTCTTTATATCACCACTGCCATTTTTATATTTGTAGTTGCTAAGTGCTGTAAGTGAAGATGAATCCATTTCCTTATTAAAGTATACAATAACTTTTCTTGTATTACCTGCAACCATATAAGTTCCATTTACAGTAGCTGTTACATCATCAGAACCTTTAAGTGGCATAGTTACATCTTCCATAGTATTTGGATCTTTTGCTGTATCTTCTATATTCTTAATTGTTAAAGAATAATTTGAATCAGTAAGTTTCTTATTAACATGTATATCAACTACATCTGTTGAATCACCATCTGAAACTGAATAAGTAGTTGCTTTTCCTGGGATAGTTATAGCATTTGTATCCTGATAAGTACTGCCACCACCAACAGCTGCTATTTCATCAGTTATAACAGTTCCATCATTATCCTTTAATTTATAGTTAGATACGTTAGTTGCAGATAATGCATCTACATCTTTGCTAAATCTAACTCTTATTGTAGTATCATCAAGTGCACTAACAGAAGATACAGTTGGCTTAGTATTATCTTCATCTAATGTAAATGATTTGTAAGTATCATCTGCTACCTTATTTCCATATGCATCTTTTACAGTGTTATCTATATATAAGTTGTTTGAATTCTTATTTAATAAAGAATTTATTCCACTTATTTTAACCTGAGTATCATCTTTCTTAAGGTCTATTGATGCTCCGCTTAATGTACTAACAGCCTTATCATTTATTTTAAATTTAGATTTAGTTGTTGCAGTAGCATTATCCATTGGTCTATCAAAATCTATATATACTGTTCCATCATCTTTAGCTGATATACCATTTATTACAGGAGCACCAGTTAATGTATCGACATTAAAGTTTTGTGTAGTCTCAGCTATAGGGAATCCTGCTGCATCTTCCAATTCATTAACATCACCATCTGAAACTTTAAGTACATTACTTCCAGTTGGAAGACTTGAACTAAAATAGAAATCAATCTGATTTGTCCAGTAATTATTACTACCATCTTTAACAGCATCTTTTGCTACAGTAGTTGAAGAATCCAAGCCAAATGAAGTTAAGTTTTTATCATTTATCTTGAATTTGCTATATACACCTGAAGCATTAACATTTCCTCCAACGTTAACTGGTTCATTGAATTTAACAGTTATCTTTTTATTTCCTCTAATTGATACTGAATCTAAAGTTGGGGCAGTAGTATCTGAGAATGTCACAGTTTGAGTTAATTCTGGAATTGTCTGTGTTTTATCAGAACTTAATATTCCCTTCTTTACTGTTACATCTAAATCATCATTTTGTTTCTTCTGACCTACAAGAGTAATTAAAACTGTCTTATTGTCATCTTGAAGTACAGCATTGGCATCACTAGCTGTAAGAGAAGTTCCATCTATTTTATAATTTGATACTTCTTCTGCTGTATCTTCATCAACTTCTTCTCCAAATACAACCTTTACCTGCTTTAATCCAATAGTACTTATTGATGAAACTTCTGGATTAGTAGGAGTAGGTGTAGTACCTGTAATTTCGCTGATTATTGAATCAGGAACAACGCTTGTTCCACCTATTACTTCTATAGCCTTTGCATTTTCACTCTTAATATAAGATACAGCACTATTAGTTGCACTTGTACCATCTTTGTCAACTAATACTAATGGTGCAGTATATTTTCCAGCTAATGCGGAAGCAACTAATGCATCTGCATAAAGATTATCTGGTGTAGCTGCGCTTGCATTTGCTACATATAACTTGTCAGTCTTTAAGTCTTTGCTGAATGCCTTTAATACAGCTAAGTTAGTATCAAATCTGCTTGATCCACCGTTTACTCTAGTAGCTGTTGATCCAAAAGCATTCTTTATTGCATCGCTTATAACATTTGTAGTTCCAACAACTGTAACGTTGGACTTATTGTCTTTTACAAAATCAATTGCTCCTTGAGTTGCACTTGTATCATTATTTGCTAATAATAAGATTTGTCCCTTTGCTGCTGCTACTGGTGCTACGGAAAGTGCATCTGCAAATCCTTGTCCACCAACTACCATAACGTCGCTAGCACTAACTCCTAATTTAACTAATTGTTTAGCTACTGCTACGTTAGTTTCGTATCTGTTTGATCCACCTAACTCTGTTAAAGTATATTTGGATTTAAGACCATCTCTTATGCTCTGTGAAACTGAAGCAGTTCCTCCAACAACATATACATTTTTTGGTTTTAATGTATCTAATGCACTTTGTGCATCTGCGTTAAGTGTAGTTCCTGTAGTTAACAGTATAGGTGCTCCTAATTTTTTAGCTAATGCTGATGCACTTACTGCATCTGCATATCCTTCACCTGATACTAATACTACATTGTCTGAAGTTTTCCATTCTGTTGTAGCAACCTTTGCAGCTGTTGCATATCTGTCACCGCCACTTACTCTTGTTACTGGTCCTTGTGCTGCTTTAACAGGACCTGCTGATAAAGCTGTTGTTAATACCAAGGACATAAGTGTAGCACTTGCAAGTGCCTTTGTACTCTTCTTACTCATATTGTAATACCCTCCTCGATTAAGTGAATTTTAATTAAAATTCTTTATATATATATATATATTTTAAATATATACTTTCTTAAAATGTATTCCCATGCGGTTAAGTGCTATTTAAGTAATTTCTACAATTATGTATGTATTCTTTTACAATCCCATTCCTTTACACTTATACTGCTTGGTCAACATTTATGAAACAGACCTTATTATACCACATATAAACTACACATTCTACTAATTTTGTGCAATCTTACGTGATTTTTCATAAAATTTTAATACTTATATAACAATAGTAACAAATTCATCCTCTATTATATCATAATAAATCCATAATTTCTACGGTTTACACCTTATGATAAAGGATTTATAAATTACTATTAATAAGATATGATTCAATTATACAACATCATTTCTAGTTTTTCCATACTTTATGCCGTAGTAATTTACGGTTATATGGGAAATATATTCCTATTATATATCTGGGAATTAATAATCTCGTTTAATTATACTTCTAGCACTTATATATTATTCTACACAATCTATAAAAATCCTTTTTTTCAATTCATAATTCACAACTTCCTTATTGAAGCAAAGCTTGTAAAAAAGTTTAAATTTCAAATAACAAAGAACAAATAAAGATGATTTCCCTCGTACCTCAGGGAATCTATAATTTAAATATTTTCTGACGTTAGGAAGAAAATTATCCTTATTTGATATCTGAACTTTGTACTTTGTTAATTAAAAAAAGAGCCCAAAGGCTCTTTTTTTACTCTATTCCTATGATTTGCAAATCATCAGTACTTTGAAGGGTACTTTGTATGTCCTGGGAAACAACATCTGTTCCACCAACTATTACTACATTTGAGTTATCCTTAGCATTTGCAAATATATAACTGTTAGCATTTATTACCTGTGCCTGTCCTGCTCCTAAACCTGTTAAAACAACTGGTGAACCCGTTTTTGCTGCTGCAGCGGACGCTACAAGTGCATCTGCAAATTGATCTTGTGCTGATCCACCTGCTGCTACATATATAGTACTGAAATCTAAATCACCACTATTTTTAAAGTAATTTAAAACTGCTAAGTTTGTAGCAAATCTATTGGCACAATCTGCATCACTTGTAACTTTATTTCCACTTACGGAAGCTACTACATCTTGTGGTAAAACTCCACTACCACCTACTGCTTGTATAGTTAATCCTTTGGAAGTTATTACATCTTTAACTACAGGTGCTACTTGAGTTTTAGATGCAAATAATACAGGATATCCTTTTTGAGCTGCAATTGAAGCTACTGAAAGTGAATCTGCATATCCATCCTGTCCATTTACCAGTATTGCATTTTTCTGATTGCTCATACTAAGAACTTTTTTGGCAACTTCTGCATTAGTTCCCATTCTAGTGTTGTCTGTAATACCAGCTATACGTTCTACATCATATTTATCTTTTAAAGTATTCTCTACATCTGTAGATACAACTCCTGTACCTCCAACTATATATACCTTTGTTGCTCCCAAACTGCTTATAGTTGAATCAACTTCAGATTCCAAAGTATCTCCATGAGTTAAAAGTATTGGGGCATTAAGCTGCTTTGCCAGAGGCGTAGCACTTACTGCATCTGCATATCCGTATCCATTTACCAATATTACATTTTGAGATTTACTAAACAAATCTAAAGCTACTTGATTGGCTGTGCCTATTCTTCCTCCGGCCCCACCATCTGTTCTCTTTACTGTAGCAGCTTGTACATTTGCAGCGCCTAAAGTGACTGATAGTACAAGTGCAGTCAATATAGGGCTTAAAAACCTTCTCTTTTTCAACATTAGTTTACCTCTCCTTCAATTAATTATTAACATATATAAATTAATTATATAACAATAGCAGCTTTTTTTATAGACAATATAAAATTTTTTGGTAAATATATTACTATTCCTAAATACTGGTTGTAACTTTTTAGTGTCTTTTTAAATACACTAATATTGTAAGCAAAATATACGAGGTGAAATCATGGCATTTTCATATAGAGAGCTGCTGGCTAGAATTATAAAATGTGAAGCAGGTGGTGAAGGGGAAAATGGTATGAAAGCAGTGGCAACTACCATTATGAATAGAGTTAGAGTACCCTATGGCGAATATCAGAGACTAGGTCAAGGTGACCTTAGAAAAGTACTTTATCAAAAAGGTCAGTTTGACTGTATGCGTACTGAACTAGGGGGCGTTCCCAATCCTCAAAATATCTGGTCAGTTGTTCCTGAACAAATACACTATGACATAGCAGACTGGGCACTTGCAGGTAACAGGTTATTTACTGCAGGCTACTCTCTCTGGTACTTCAATCCCTTTGCCCCATGTCCGTGGCTTTTTCCTTACACTGGCACAGGAAGTTTTCAAGTAAAAGTAGCAAATCACTGCTTTTACAATCCAACGGAACTATATGCTAAAACTTGATTATTAATAAATATGGAGGTATTTTAATGAT
This sequence comes from Clostridium ragsdalei P11, assembly GCF_001675165.1. Classification (GTDB taxonomy): domain Bacteria; phylum Bacillota; class Clostridia; order Clostridiales; family Clostridiaceae; genus Clostridium_B; species Clostridium_B ragsdalei. The sequence goes on along the minus strand of NZ_LROS01000077.1, from coordinate 67,812 downwards.
TTCAAATTATCCCAATTACTTTAGGACTATGCCCATGACTCCTGAACCTGAACCAGAAATGCCTGAATTTGACTCCAGTGATGAAATTCGACAAACACCAATACCATCTCCTCCACCAATGCCATCCCCTAGCCCTTTTGAAATGGCTCCAGGTTCTCCAGTACAGCAAGACACGAATTACACTCAAGGTTACTTAAGAACCCAAATAGGTAAAAGAGTAAGAGTAACTTTCCTTTTGGGTACAGGAACACTCCAGGATCGTACTGGAATACTTGAAAAAGTAGGCATAAGTTATATAGTACTGCGAAATGAAGAGACAAGTACACTTGAAATGGCAGATATTTATTCCATAAAGTTTGTAACCATTTTTGACTAGCTTATTCCATTCACAGTTCACAATGCACAATTAATTGGCAGCTCGCAATACACTGATTCACAGTTCACAATTTTTTAGTGTAAAAAATAAAGAGTTCCTTTTCATAGGATCTCTTTATTTTTCATCGTCAATTTCTTCTATTTCAAATTTATCAAATTCAAATTCATCTATAAAATTATCCGAATTAAAAGATGTCTTACTTCTCCTATTATATTCTTCCAAATTAGCAGGAAGCCAGTAAGGCTTTTCAATGTCAAATTTCCTGCACAATTCCAGAATACAACTTTTTAAATTTTCCTGATAATTTTCTCCGCCCTCTGACACAACTACTTCATCTTTTACTATTTTATTGTGCTTAACTAACTTTCCCCATATTTTCAGCATATGACACACCCTTCAATAATCGACATTTTATTATATATAACTGTACTTTCGCAGTTTAGAAATAATGCGAAGCAAAGCTTTGCAAGTTAAGAATTAATAATGAAAAATTAATAGTGAAGGATGATTTTTTAGCTGCCGCAAAAAATCTTTAAATTTATATAAGTCAGTGCTTAGCAATGTTTTGCTTTAGCAAACCGAGCTTTCAAAAATTTAATTAAAGATTTTTTGTAGCGTAACGGAAAAAATCCACATTAACTATTAATTCTTCATTCTTAACTATTAATTAAAAAAATTATCTTTATTTGATATTTGGACTTTAAACTTTTTTAATTCTCAATTAATTATCAACTATTTCTTTCATAAGATTCTATAAATGAATGTTTTTCCCCATCTTTTTCCCAGCCTAATATAGAATCTATATTTACATTTTCAGTGGCATGGAAAATTAATTTATCTATATCCTTATTAAAATCCTTTTTCAACTTCTTTATCATATCCTTAATTTCATAACGCTTGTTTCCTATTCTCTTTGCTGCAACCATACAAGCACAATTGAGAGGCCATATGCCACTTGATTGTATGAAACGCTCAATGTAAGATTCTTCTACATAATAAAGAGGTCTTATAAGTTCTATTCCTTCATAATTTTGAGATCTTAGCTTTGGCATCATGGTTTTAAAGCTTCCCGAATAAAATATATTTAAAAGAGTTGTTTCTATAACGTCATTAAAGTGATGCCCAAGTGCAAGCTTATTGCAGCCAAGTTCTTTTGCTTTAGAATACAGTGCACCTCTACGCATTTTTGCACACATATAACAAGGATAATCTTTTGCAATATTGTCTACTACATTAAATATGCCGGACTCAAAAATGTGCACTGGAATATTTAAATATTCACAATTACTGACTAAAAGATTTTTTATATCTTCATGATATCCCGGGTCCATAGCAATAAACTCCAATTCAAAGTTTACTTTCCAGTGTTTTTGAAGTTCTTGAAACAATTTGGCCATAGTCAAGCTGTCTTTTCCACCAGACACTGCTACCGCAACTTTATCTCCTTCTTCTACCAGTTTAAACTCACTTATTGCCCTTACAAATTTAGACCATATATGCTTTCTATATCTTTTTGTAATACTATGCTCTATCTCTTTTAAGGGCTTTCTTTCATTAAAAGGAACTAATATGTCACATCCAGTTCCTGCAATTTCATCCATACTATCACCGCCTTTTTTACCACAACAATTATAACATTTATAATTTGTAAAATAAACGTAGTATAGACATTAAATTTTAGGACATATATCCGAAAACTCTATGCTGAGCTGTTCATCCATATTTTCACTGAAAATTATCTTATTGGGCTTTTCTTCTACAACTTTAACAGGAAGCTTTACAGTAAATGTACTTCCCTGTCCTACAGCACTCTTTACGCTAACTTTACCACCGTGCATCTCAGCAAAACATTTTACAAGATAAAGTCCTATGCCGTTTCCCACTTTACCATTTATAGGTGATTTATCACACTGCTTGAATTTCTCAAACACAAATTTAAACTTATCATCAGGTATTCCTACACCTGTATCTTTCACACTTATATATACATTATCGTCTTTGTCTTCAACCCCTATGCATATAGTACCTTTTTCAGGTGTAAATTTAATTGCATTTGAAAGTAAGTTTAAAATAATTCTCTCTATTTTATTATAATCTAAAGCCATAATCCTCTCTTCTACATTGGTATCAAAAATCAAATTTATGCCTTTGCCTTTAGCATAAGGAATTAAAGATAAAGTAATATCTTCAACAAAACTTACAATATTTCTGTTGTGCAACTCCAATTTGGCAAATCCTGAATCCAATTTGCTTAAATCCTGTAAATTATTTATAAGGCGCATAAGCCTATAACAATTTTGTTTAATTATTTTAAGATACTGACTCTGCTTCTCTAAATTTCCTTCATTTTTATATTCCGTGCACAATGACATTACCTGTACTGCAGAAAAAATCACATTTAAAGGTGTCTTAAGTTCATGGAATAAGCCATATATAAACTGCAAAATTTTTTTATTGAGTTCCTGACTTTCATTTAATTTCTCACTATTTTTTTTTGCATCACTTTTAAGTTCTTCTATTTCTCTTTCGAGACTTAGAGTATAATTCATCATAATTAAATTTTTCAGCTGATTTTCACTAATTCCATCGTCTTCATTAACATTCTTCATAAATCTCACACCCATTTCCATATCATTAATAATTACATTTTATTACACTAACTTTGTTAAATGTATATATAAATTATATTAACAATTATTGCACTATATGAACGTTTATGAGAAACTATCCTTAATTGTAGTGGAAAAAATACCATTTATGCTAATTATATCACCTATAAAATTAAAAAGAAACATCCTAAGTGGAAATTTTATGTAATTTTTTAATTTTTATGTATTAATTTTACAAAACATAATTAACTATTTATCAAATGATTCTTCGGATAAATAAAATCAGCTCCACCTCTTTTGAAGTAGAACTGACTTACTTTTTCATTTAAATTTTAAATTTTTGAACTAATTCGTTTAAATTCTGAGCTATTTCTGCTTGACTTTGTGCTGTAATAGCTATCTGATTTACAGCTTTTACATTTTCCTCAATGCTCTGCTGTATTGAATTTGAACTTTCTGAAGATTTTTGTGCACTAGATGCTACACTTTGTGTTGTTTCATTTACCTGCCCTATAATAGCAGTAAGTTGTTCTGACATGGCCGCTATTTCTTCTGACATCTTACTTACAAATTCAGAATCATCATAATATCGCTTTCCCATATCACCAAATGCTTTAAATTCTGGATTTACCTTTTCATTGATAAATGCCAATACCTGCTGGCTACTTGCAGAAAGATTTTTAAACGCATCCTGTACTTTTACAATAGTCTCTTGAATTCCTGCAACTGATTCCGCAGATTGTTCTGCAAGTTCTCTTACTTCTTCTGCCACTACTGCAAAACCTTTCCCATGCTCACCTGCGCTGGCTGCCTCTATGGCTGCATTAAGTGCAAGTAAATTGGTTTGATCTGCTATTCCTGCAATAGTTTCTGCCATTTCTCTTATTTCTTCTACTACTTTTCCATCTTCAATAGCTTTTACCATATTCTCTCTTTTTTGCTTATATAATTCTTGTGTTGTTTCTATAGCTGTTTTTCCCTTACTTTGTACAGCAACAGCATTTTTTTTGGATTCATTGGCTTTACTACTTCCATCTACAGCTTTTGCAGACAATTCATTTACACTTGAATCCACTTCTTCTACAGATGCAGTTATCTCTTCAAATGCCGCACTTGTTTCCTCTACATTGCTTACTACAACTTTCACTGAATTATCCATATCTTCAGACTTCGCTGAAAGCTCTTCTGCAGTTGCAGATAATTCTTCACTAGAACTGCTCATTTCATCAGAGCTTGCCATAATTGTTCTAATTAAATCAGTTATATTCTTTTGACCTTTGTTAAGTGCTAAGGCAGCTTCTCCCAATTCATCTTTTCTGGACATTTCTATAGGTGAAGAAAAATCAAATTCAGCAAATTCATTTGCAAATTTTTTAATTTTTAAAATTGGAGTATTAATATCCTTTGCAACAATAAATCCAAGTAAAACAGAACAAACTATACTTACAATTATTCCAATAACCATCATGCTAAAGGAAGACTTGTACTGACTTATGCTGTCTTTATAATCAGCTTCAGCCATTTTCATATTTAAATTTATTTCTTTATCGAGCACTGTAACCATTTTTGCTCTATAAGCTTCAGACTTAACAAATTGCTCTTTTGCAGCTTCATAATTTCCCTGCTGAACTAAACTAATAACATTTTCACGGGAATCTCTCCAACTTCCTAAATATTGTTCAAATTGTGCAAACAGCTGCTTATCTTCATCAGTATTGATAGTAGCTTTATAATCTGATATTATTTTAGTATTTTTATCTTTTAAACTACTAATTTCATCTGTTATAACTTTTAAGTCACTCTTATTTGAAGGATCAGTAATTATAAGCATATCTCCTCTAATTGCCATTAAATTTCCCTTTAATTGTTGAAGATCGTTTGTCCCCTTTAAATCTACATTATATATATTGTTCAAATTTCCATTTATTTTTCCCATCTTGATAATAGAGATCATTCCAACTATTCCTGTAAGCACTGATACTATAATAAATGATGTCAGCAGTTTTTTTAGAATTTTTATGTTCGAAAACCATTTCATATAATAACCCTCCTATTCATGTGTGTGAATAATATTATTCATCTGATTATATTATAGTATATCGACACTTTTTACAATAAATTTATATTAAAATAAAGGGGCTGCACCTGCTTTGTTTCCTTTATTTCATATTAATTGTACACTTCTTAATTTTAACCATTTAACTTACAAATAAAAGAGCCTACGGCTACTTTTGAAAGTAGCTGTAGGCTCTTTTATTTGTTGACTCAACTTTTTTAGTTAATAGTTAAGAATTAAGAATTAATAGTTAATGTGGATTTTTTGCGGCAGCTAAAAAATCATCCTTCACTATTAATTTTTCATTATTAATTCTTAACTTGCGAAGCTTTGCTTCGCAATATTTCATATGTGCAAAAGTTGTTACTTACTATTTAATTGACGAAAAGCTTGTGGTTCCTCGTTTTGAACAACACTGTGAAATCTTCCATAAGTAAAGTACACCACTATACCTATAACAAGCCATACGCAAAATCCTATCCAGGTTATTGCACGCATTGATACCAAAAGGGCCAGACAACACAATATAGTTACTATAGGCGTAAAGGGTACTCCCGGACATTTAAATCTTCTTTCAATTCCTGGCATAGTTTTTCTAAGATATATAACTCCAGCAGACACAACCATAAAGCTCAATAATGTACCTATACTTACAAATTCCATAATAATATCAAGAGGTAAAAATCCTGCTATAGCAGCAGCTATACTACCTGCTATTATTGTGGCAATGTATGGAGTTTTATGGGTTTTGTGTATCTTGCAAAAAACCTCAGGAATTAACCCATCTCTAGACATAGCCATAAATACCCTAACTTGTCCATATAAAACAGCAATCATGGTGGAAATCATTCCAAGAATAGCCCCAACTCCTACAAGAGCTGAGCCCCAGTTTATTCCGATTCTTTGGAGTGCAGCAGGCAGGGCATTTTCTGAAATTATCTCTTTATAAGGTACAATTCCTGTAAGCACTGCTGCTACTGAAACATAAAGGAAACAAACAACCATAAGACATAGTATAATTCCCCTTGATACACCTTTTTTAGGATCTTCAGCTTCTTCTGCAGATGTAGCAATTGCATCAAATCCTAAAAAAGAGAAAAATACTGTACTTGCTCCTGTAAAAACGCCCTTCCAGCTATAAGGCATGAAAGGTTTATAATTAGCTATATGTATGTGTGATAATCCTAAAACAATAAAAAGAAGTATTATAAATATTTTCACACCAACAATAATATCATTTACTTTTGCACTCTCACTCATTCCATAACATAAAAGCCCTGTTAAAATTAATATTATAAGAACAGCCGGAAGATCTATTATCCCACCTTTAGATGGAGATGCACTAATTGCCTGGGGAAGTGTAATTCCCACAGATTGCAAGATGCCTCTAAAGGTTCCAGACCATCCAGATGCAACTGCACTAGCTGCAACTGAATATTCAGCAGTTAAACACCATCCAATAATCATTGCCACAAATTCTCCAAATGCTATATACGCATAAGAATAAGTACTTCCTGCTACCGGAAACATAGTTACAAGTTCACAATAACACAGACCGCATAGGCAAGCCACTATACCAGCTAAAATAAATGAAAGTATAATTGCAGGGCCAGCTGCATGAGCTCCTTCTCCAGTTGCTACAAAAATTCCAACTCCCACAACAGCTCCAATTCCGAGTGCTGCTATATCTCTTGCTTTAAGATTTCTCTTTAAATCTGTTTTTTTTACACTATCCATCAATTGATCAATAGGTTTCTTTTTAAAAATATTCATAAATTTCCACATCCTTGTGCATTTAAAATGCAATGTAAATAGGTATTAAAATTTAATTATGCGCTGTGGGAACTCTCGTCCAAATTTTCGTTCTGAACAACACTATGAGTTCTTCCATAAGTAAAGTAAAATACTATACCTATAGCAAGCCATACACAAAATCCTATCCAGGTTATTGCACGCATTGATGCCAAAAGTACAAGGCAGCACAATACAGTTATTACAGGTGTAAAAGGCACTCCCGGACATTTAAACTTTCTTTCTATATCAGGCATTGCCTTTCTCAAATAAATAACGCCTATTGATACCACTACAAAACTCAACAATGTACCTATACTCAAAAACTCTACAATAATATCAAGAGGTAAGAGTCCAGCTATTATGGAAGCTATAATGCCTGTCAATATGGTAGAAATATACGGAGTTTTGTGTACGCTGTGAATTTTTGAAAATGCTTTAGGAAGTAATCCATCTCTAGACATAACCATAAATATTCTAATCTGACCATAAAGCATAGCTATCATAGTGGAAATCATTCCAAGAATAGCTCCAACACCTACAAGTGCTGATCCCCAGTTAATGCCAACCCTTGCAAGTGCAGCAGGTACAGCATTTTCTGAAACTATTTCCTTAAACGGAACCATTCCAGTAAGTACAACTGCAACGGAAATATACAGTATACTAACTACTATAAGACACATTATAATTCCACGTGATACATCTTTTTTAGGGTTTTTAGCTTCCTCTGCTGCAGTTGAAATAGAATCGAATCCTATATATGAGAAAAACACCGTACTTGCTCCTGTGAAAACACCTTTCCATCCAAAAGGCATAAAAGGTGCATAATTAGATGGCTTTATATGAGATACTCCAAGGAAAATAAATAAGAGTATTACAAATACTTTCACACCAACAATAATATTATTAACTTTTGCACTTTCCTGCATTCCATAGTATAAAAGACAAGCTAATACTAGTATTATAAACACAGCTGGCAAATCTATTATTCCGCCCTTGGCTGGAGATGCACTAATTGCATGAGGCAGTGTAATCCCTGCATTTTGCAAAATACCTCTAAAGGTTCCAGACCATCCAGAAGCAACTGCACTAACTGCAACTAAATATTCAGCAGTTAAACACCATCCAATAACCATTGCCACAAATTCTCCAAATGCTATATAAGCATAGGAATATGTACTTCCTGCTACTGGAAACATGGTAGCAAGCTCACAATAACATAATCCACAAAGACAAGCTACTATTCCACATAAGAAAAATGAAAGTATGATTCCTGGACCAGCTGCATGAGCTCCCTCACCAGTTGCTACAAAAATTCCAACTCCAACAACAGCCCCAATTCCCAAAGCCGCTATATCTGTTGCTTTAAGGTTTTTCTTCAAACCTGTCTTTTTTACACTGTCTTTAAGTTGTTCAAGCGACTTTTTCTTAAAAATGTTCATAAAATGCCCCCTTTATTAATGTTTAAAGTATAAATTTCATATATTTTTATCAAATGCATAAAAATATACCATATTGCAAAAGGGCATGCAGTTGGTGTAATTACTCAAACCTACACGCCCTTATATAATTTATACATTATTCATTATACCTTATAAAATGCCTAATTTCAATATAAAATGCATATTATTACAATAAAGTATTCATTTTTAGAACAATGTACTTTAAATAAATACATTGTTTTATTCATATTTATTTAAAATACATTATAAAAAATCATTTTAAATATAAAAGATTGCAGTTAATCAATTTTAACTGCAATCTCTCTCATTTTCTACTTATCTTTTAATATATTCTATCCATTTCAAACCTTTTCTTTCTTCTTCTAATATTTGTATAAACTTATCTAGAAGTCCCATATTTTTAAGTTTCCTAAAAAAGGACTTAGGATAAGGTATATATTCTTCATAACTTTTTCTCGGGTCTATCAGCATGAGCGTACCATCTTCTTGAACAAATAGGTGTGGAAATCTAACTTCTAATTTCGTAAATCCTAGTTTTTTCATATGATCAACTAAATCTACTACCTTTAGTACAAAGGATCTGTTCAATCCATATTTTTTTATATAATCATACACATTCATTCCACCTACATATTCTCTTATCATATAATGATCTCCCAATTTATAAGCCTTGGGAAAATGGGGACTTCCTTCTACAGATTTTAATATATCAAATTCAGCTTTGCAGCTAGTTGAGCTTTTAAATATTTTAAGAACTTTTCCATCTGGCATAAGATAAACTCTGCCGCTGTGGCCTTGTCCTAAATATTTACAATCTTTTAATTCAACATCATGGAATTTAGAATGAGAATATTCTTTTTTCAAAATAACACCTCCTTTGTTTTTATGTAGCATAAAAACAAAGGGCTTCAACTACGAATTAAAAGCTTGTATACTATATAGTATTAAAAATATTCAATTCTGCTACTTTTAAAAATTAATACCTCAAATTTCCTACATACGAAATTTTCACTTAATATAAAAAAATTGCGAAGTAATTTTTTTATATAACAAAATTCAAAGTTCAAATATCAAATAAGGATAATTTTCTTCCTAACGTCAGAAAATATTAAAATTATAGATTTCCTGAGGTACGATGAAAATCATCTTTATCTGTTCTTTGTTATTTGAACTTTGTTATTTTCAAAAACTTTGCTTCGCAAAGTTTCTAAACTTCGGAAGTTGAGTTAATATTTAATCATGCTTTCTCAAGATTTTTTGGTGTCTCAGGTTCATAAGCTTCTGGAACTGCCTTTATCATAAAAATTGCAGTTACAAGAGAAAATATTAGTACTATAGTAAGAAGTATATAATAGTAAGGAAATTTATCTAGAACAAAGCCATATATAATTGCCCCTAAAGGAATAGCTCCCTGACAAAATACACCTAGTATTGCAAAAAACCTTGAACGCATTTCATTTGGAACCATCTTTTGTAAATTTACACTCATAGGAGTATTGATTCCTGAATTGGATAAACCTATTAAAAATGTTACAATACCCAAAATTACAAATAGTTTTAAGTCATGTCCTCCAAAATATTTTACTGAAGCTGGATGCAAGGAAAATGCAAATATGAAAAATACACCTGCTTCAAATATAAGTGCCCTCTTTATAATTGTCTTTGTGCTAAATTTATTTAAGTAAGTTCCAAGAGCTATATTTCCTAAAAGTATACCTAAAGTAAAGAACGAAATTAAATACCCATACTGCTGTGAACCAAACCCTATACATTTTTTCAATACAAAAGGAAGTACTATATCTGCAAAAGGAGCTACAAGTAAATTAGCTACCATGAAAAATACAGTTAACTGCATTAAAGCTCTACTTTTCCTTATAAAGCCTATTACCTCTCCATTTTCTGTAAAAAAAGACTTTACAGTTATTTTCCCTTTTTCTGTATCTATATTTTTATAAATTATGAGCATAGAGCATACTGCTGATATTATAAAAGACAGACCATTTAGACAAAATACTGTCTTCATACCAGCAAGCCCATATATTATACCTCCAAGAGCAGGCCCTATAATCATAGAAATTGCATCACTTCCTCCTCTTAAGGAAGTTGCTTTCATAAGTTCATCTTCGCAAACAAGCTCTGGAAGAATTGCCGTAGATGAAGCTAAGAAGATTCCATCCATAATTGAAATAAAGGCCTGTAGTAAAAACAGCATATAGATACTTAAATTTTTCTCAGCAACCAAAAGTGCTAAAGCTAATACTAAAATTCCTCTTCCAAAGTCAGCTAGTACCATAATGTTTTTTCTGTTTTTCCTATCCCCTAAAATACCTGCAAAAGGTAAAGTTATAACATTAGGGACTAAATTAACTGCTGAAAATATACCCATCATAATTCCAGAATGAGTTATATCCAATATATACAGCGGTATTGCTACCTGTTGTATTCCCGTACCAATATAAGATATAAATCTTCCGAGCATATAACATAGTAAATTTTTATTATTTTTCATTTCTATCGCCTACTTAATTAATATAATATTTGAAATATTGTGAACTTTGTCTATACAATTATGGCAACATAACTGCCATCTTTGGATTTTACTTCAACAAGTTTTAATCCTCTGTATTCTTTTAAAATGTCCATACACTTTGAAAGTTTCTTAAAATCAATCATATTTACATATCTTTTATCTTTCTCAGGAATATGCTTTTGTATAAAAGAAGATCCTGCAATAGAAAGCCCAAACTTTAGAAAAGCTATAGGGCAAGGTATTACAAATCTAATTTTACCTGACTTGATGTGAACTCTCATAAATTTTCTCCTTTACTCTATACTAACTTCCACTATGTCACCATTTGCACTTTTTACATCTACTATCTTTCCTGAAAGTCCATTGTTTATTGCATCTGCAATAACACTCAAATCCAAATTTTCCATACATTTTGCACTTTCTGGTATAGGAATTTTTCCTATAGTTTTAAGCATGGTCTTTACAAATTTAACAGGTAAATTCACATTTACATTATCTCCATCGTGAGAAATAACCTTTATTTTAAGCATTTTATTTATAATGTCAGCATCATTTGAAACATTGCTGCAAACGTCCAGAGAAGTATTTTTATCGTTTAGTGCTTCAATAAGTTCCTGAGCTTTGTCAGAGGTAATTTTTCCTTCTTCCACCATTTTCAAAATCTTTGATATTTCCTCATTCATTTTCTATTTCTCCTTTTCAATATATTTATTCATTCAACATTTTAATAGCCTGATCTGCAGTTATTTCACCTTTATCAAGCATATCTACTACTTTCTTTTTATCCACAGTGTTGGTTTTTGCCACATTATATCCAAGTGCTGTTATGACCTCATCTAGTTTTGCCCTCACAGTAGGGTAGGATATCCCAAGTTCTTTTTCTACATCCTTTATGTTCCCTCTGTTTTTTAGGAAAACTTCTATAAATTTCAATTGGCTGTCTGTAAGATATTCAAACTTTGACATTTCAAAATCATTTTCAATTACAGTATTACATTTAGGACATTTTATCTTTGAAATTAAAAGTTTAGAAGAACAAACAGGACATTTGCTAATAATTTTATATGTCAAATTACCACTCTCCTTTTCCATATCTATAATATACCACTATAAATTAAATAAATCAATATTAATATTAAATATTTTAACATTAACTTATTTATATATTAACATTATTAAGTTTTGTGTTTGTAAAATTAAATTATGTGTTTTTTAACTTAAAAATCAGATTATATGCAGATATATTATTACATTTAATAGCATTTTAACCTTTTACAAATACCTAGAGTTAAAATTTGCTTGACATTTTTAATAGTCTAGCATATTATTAGTATGCTAACTATATGTAAATTAATTATATTTATCCGATGACTACCTGCTCTAATACTCCCACTTCTCCAAGTGGGAGTAAAGAGCAGCTACGTCCCTGGATAAGTTCTTCTAAGGTTCAGCTGGAGAAAGTCATCCTTATAAGCAAACTCCATCTGAACCCAAGAATCACTTAATATCATATATCCTAGGAGGCAAAAGCTATGAGATCTCTTGATAAGTCCATTGGTATGTATATAAATTCTGTTAATAGAAAAATTTTAAGATTTTTATCTTTAAATCTTAAAAAATATAATATAACCACAGAACAGTGGTCAGTATTATTGTCTTTAACAGAAGAAGACGGCGTCAACCAAAAACAGCTAGCTAAAAAGGTTGACAAAGATCAGGCAACTTTAGTTCGAATACTAGACATTCTTGAAAGGAAAAATCTAGTAGTACGCAAAAAAAGCGCTGAAGATAGGCGCTCATTTTTAATTTATGTTACACCTGAAGGTAAAAAATTAAAACATGAAGTATATCCATTCATTGAACACTTATTTACAAACATTACAAACGAAATTTCAAAAGATCAATTAGATTTGTTTATAGACACTCTAAATAAATTTGAAAAAAACATATCTATAGAAGAGAAGAAAATTAGCAAAAAATAATAAGCTATTTACCTTTATAAAAACATGGTTAACCCTCCTCTATTATGATTTCTATTTTGTATTGTAACAATGTATTTTTCATAGTGGAGGATTTTTTTATATATTTTAATATCTGCACAACTGTGCAAATGACTAATTTAATTACTAACTAGGAGGAAATTTTATGGAAGAACGTTTAGAAGAATCAAATTATCAACAAAGGACTTACAATGTAGTACCAATAACTATTGCCCTAATCATGGCAGGATTTTTGTGTATGTTAAATGAAACTTTACTAAATATGGCATTAAAAAATTTAATGGTTCAATTTAGTATATCTGCAAATACTGTACAATGGCTTAGTACAGGATATATGCTTATTATGGGAATAGCTATTCCTGTTTCTGCATTACTTATTCAAAGTTTTACAACAAGACAGCTATTTCTAACCTCTGTAACCATATTTTTGGTTGGAACAGTTATAAGTGGTTTCTCTACAGCTTTTTCAATTTTACTAGTAGGCCGATTAATTCAGGCTATTGGAACTGGTATTTTAATACCTAACATAGTGAATACTTTATTGATTATAAACCCTATAGAAAAACGTGGAAAAGCCCTTGGTATATTTAACCTCGTAATGTTTTGTGCACCAGCTATTGGACCAACTCTTTCTGGCTTAATTATTCAATCTCTCAACTGGAGATGGTTGTTCTTTATAATACTACCTTTTTCAGTTATATCTTTAGCTTTAGGTTACAAATATGTCGAAAATGTAACAGAACTTACAAAACCACCTATAGATCTTTTATCAATTGTACTGTCTACTATAGGATTCGGTGGATTTATATATGGTGTTAGTAATATTGGAAGCTCTTATACATATTTAATAGCAGCTCCTATTATTATTTCTTGTATAGCATTAGCCATATTTGTGCTGCGTCAATTACACATGAGCCAACCTATGTTGGACATGCATCCATTTAAAGAATCTATGTTTAGCCTTGGCTGTATACTTATGATAATTATGCACATGATTAACTTTGCTACTATGCTTATTTTACCGATGTTTCTTGAAGGTGCCCTGGGTTTAGCTGCATTTACTGCTGGTCTTTTAATGTTACCTGGTGGATTTATCAACGGAATTATATCACCAATTTCAGGTCATTTATATGATAAATTTGGCCCTAAAGCATTAATTATACCTGGATATGCAATATCAACTATTACATTCTTTTTACTTTCACGTTTTGTATCTATGAGTATAACTATTCCTGTTATTATTGTACTTCATTGTTTATCTCTAATAGCTGTTGGACTTATAAATACTCCTATACAAACCAATAGTTTAAATCAATTATCTCCAAAATACTATCCTCATGGAACTGCCATAATGAACACCTTACAGCAAATAGCAGGAGCATTCGGAACTTCTTTATTTGTTGCTATAATGAGTGCATCCCAAAAAAAATACTTATTTGCTGCAGGCAATCCATCTAATGCAAAGAGTCAAGCTTTAAGTTTAGTATTCGGAGTAAAGCACGCTTTTACAATTGAAACTTTCGTTCTTGTTATTGCTCTAATTTTATCTTTATTTATAGCAAATAATGCTATTAATAAAAAATCTAAAAGTAGCAGAGCCTAATAGCTTTATATAAGGAACATCACATATTTTCGGCAACTTGCAAAATTTCAAACAACTTTTTGCAGTTGATATCCGTCTGTATTCCATTGTTATCCCAATGACTTTTGCATCCGCAATAATCAAGGATAACACATTGTGGGACAAGGTTTAAGTTTCTAGCCTTCAGCCCACCTTCTATTAGGTTGAGTACGCAAGCCACACCTACAACGCCCACATCTCCATATTTAATATTTTTTGCATTTGAAAAGGCATCAGTTTCGTGAGGAACAATTAGAACCTGAAAGTTATGGGATTTACCAAGCTTCGTAAGCTCATTTACCCTGCAGCTTTTAGAACAATTCCCACACAAGAAACCATCTTTGACCTCTTTTCTCTTGCATACCCCTTCCGGTTTCAAGCAAATGCAAGCAGGCAGGAGTACTTTTCTTTCCTTTGTCTTAACAAATAACTTTCTAAATGCATTACTTAATATCTCTGCTCCAACCATATTTAGATGGTACTCAACTTCCTTCCTGCCACAGAAAACATTATCCTCTCTTATTCCATAGAACCTATAGTTGGTGTCTAAAAATTTCTGTACATTTGGAGTATATACTCCAAGTACCTCCCTGGATCTTTTTTGAAACCACAGTGATATTTTAAAGGCACACTTGTTTACTTTTATAATATATTCTTCACTGCTATTTTTTAAAAATAGCAGCCATGTGTTCATTCTCCTGCACTCATATTTGAATTCCCCTGAAGCAGTCAGCCAGAATAGTAATTTTTCAAAGTCACTTTCACCATAAGACACAGAAGAAGGCTCTACTTCTTTCTTTAAAAGATATTTACAAGCAAACCTTCCCCTTAAATTGTCCACACTTTTCCTTAAAAATTTTGATTTTGTCCTCAAATTAAATAGAAGCTTTAAAACATTCAAGGACATTCTATCTGCATTTAAAGCTTTTGTTATATAGGTTTTCCACAAAACTCCAATGATTAGAAATTCAAGTTCATACTCTTCTCTACTTCTAAGTTCTTCTATACTATTATTCTTAATAAAATTTATAAAATCTTCTATTATATTATTTGCTTCGATTTCAATTTTTTCGATAACTTCATTTGAAAAATTGGATATACATTTGTAATATTCATTTGAATTTTTAGATTCATCTCTAAGAAAATAGGTTATACAATTTTCCATAATATTCTCCTATTTAATCACTTTTGAATTTTTGTTATATAACTATATTATCACTTTTAATAACGAGAAGTTACGTTATTAATTTTCTCACATATAACATTTTTTTAGTTAATAGTTAAGAATGAAGAATTAATAGTTAATGTGGATTTTTTTCCGTTACATTACAAAAAATCTTTAATTAAATTTTTGAATGCTCGTTTTGCTAAAGCAAAACATTACTAAGCACTGACTTATACAAATTTAAAGATTTTTTGCGATAGCTAAAAATCATCCTTCACTATTAATTTTTCATTATTAATTCTTAACTTGCAAAGCTTTGCTTCGCAATATTTTTAAACTGCGAAAGTTGAGTTATGTTTCAAGCAATTGATAGTGTAAAATTGAAAGTTTATGTCAATAGTCCCATCTATTTAATATGGATATGTTCTGGAAATACTGTTAGAATAGCAAACATAGACAAGCCTAAATCTCAAGAATGAGATGCGGGGGATAATTATTTTTTTGGGGTTAATCTTTTTTACTAAAAAGTAGGGGTATCCCAATCCCGAACCCGTCAACTAACCTCGTAGGCAAAATTAAGGGGGATCTATATTTATGAATTTTAAAAAAATCAGGACAATGTTATTTGCCGCATTTCTGTGCACATTATCTTTTACCCAAGTACATGCAGCTAGTTACACTGTAAAACCTGGTGACTCCTTATTTAAAATAGGAGTATTATTTAAAACAAATGCAACTACAATCATTAATGATAATAGTTTAAGTGGAAATAGCATATATCCAGGTCAAGCTCTATATGTTAATTCAAAGACTTATACTGTACAAGCCTCTGACACACTTTACTTGATAGCAAAAAAATTTGGAATATCTCTTGACACTTTAATTGCTGCCAATAGTAATGTAAGCAGTTATATTTACCCTGGACAAGTATTAAACATTCCTGCAGGTTATGTTTTTAATGTAACAACCTCTCCAAAATATATAATTTCCTGTACTGACAGCGAGGTAGATTTGCTTGCAAGACTTGTAACTGCTGAAGCAGAAAGTGAACCTTATACTGCTAAAGTAGCCGTAGCCGCTGCAGTTATAAATAGAGTTCAAAGTTCTCAGTTTCCATCTACACTAAAAGATGTAATATACCAAGTATCCTATGGATATTATCAATTTACTCCAGTATTAAATGGATGGATAAACAAGCCTGCTTCTGATAGTTCTAGAAAGGCTGCTTTAGAAGCATTATATGGTTCTGATCCAACAAAAGGAGCTATTTATTATTTTGATGATTCCACTACAAATAGTTGGCTCTGGTCAAAGCCCATTGCTTTAAGAGTTGGAAAACTGGTATTCACATACTAGACCTTGTAGGGATCTTAAGCAAAAAAATCAACTTATACTTCGGATATTTTTTACAATCACAAGTACGTTAAATATTTTGATAAGTCTAAGCAGAAAATTTATAAAAACTTAAGGACTTTTGAAAACTCGTACCTCAAACAATTCAAAAGTCCTTAGTTTTTTTTATAAATTTTCCACTAAGACTTGTATACAAAATATTTAAATGTTCTTGTTTATTGTAAAAATATCTTTACGTATAAGTTGATTTTTCGTTTAGAAACTCTATTCTAGAGATATTTCTTTGCAAGTTTATCAAAACTGTCTAAAGACTTTTCTATTTTATCATAAGAAATGCAATATGAAAGTCTAAAGTGACCAGGACATTTAAAGGATGAACCTGGAACTATTAGCAAGTTAAATTTCTTTGCTTCCTTTGCAAATTCAACATCATCAGCAATTAATGACTTAGGGAATAAATAAAAAGCTCCTTCAGGTTTAACACAGGAAAATCCTATTTTAACAAGATGATTGTATAGTAAGTCTCTATTTTTCTTATATATATTCATATCTACGCTTGAATCTAAACATTTTGCAATTACCCTTTGAAATAAAGATGGTGCATTTACAAAACCTAAAATTCTATTTGCCACATTAAGGGCAGGCATAACATCTTTAAAATCATCCATATCACTACTGCAAACTACATATCCTATTCTCTCACCCGGGAGTGAAAGGGATTTGCTATAAGAATAGCCTACTATAGAATTTCTATAATAATTCAATATGTATGGAACCTTTACTCCATCATAAGCTATTTCTCTATAGGGTTCATCTGAAATTAAGTATATACTAGTACCAAGTTGTTCCTGTTTCTTGTCTAAAAGCTGCGATAAATCTTTAATAAGCTTTTCCGAATAAATTATTCCTGTAGGATTGTTTGGTGAATTTATGATTATTGCCTTTGTTTTAGCATTTATGGATTGCTCTAATGCATTTAAATCTGGCTCAAAAGTTTCTGTATTTGAAGGTACTATTTCAAGCTTCCCACCAAAATTATCTACATAATTCTCATACTCTCCAAAGAAGGGCGAAAATGTAATAACTTCATCTCCTGGATTCAAAAGAGTTTTGAAAATTATATTAAGCCCTCCTGCTGCACCACAAGTCATTACCAAATTATTTTCAGTAAGCTTCAAATTGTATTTTTTATTTATGTGCTCTGCAATTTTAGCCCTTACATCCTCATAACCCGAATTGCTCATGTAACCATGAACCAGATTGGGAGATTCCTCGGACATAATTTCACTTACAGCTTTTTTTATATCCTCAGGTGGTTCTACATTTGGATTTCCCAAACTAAAGTCAAATACATTTTCTTCCCCATAAATTGAAGCTAGTCTCTTTCCTTCTTCAAACATAGCTCTTATTATAGAACTTTTAGATACATGTTCTTTCATTTTATTGGATATCATAAAAATTGCCCCCTTTTTTTCAATTCGTAATTATAAAGTTTCTAAATTGAAAGTTACCTTATACAAATCATGTAGTGACAAATTTCAATTAGAATCTCTATAAACATAAAGTTAAGCGTTGAAAGCAAAGGTTGATTTTCCAAAGTGTTAACGCAAGAAAATCATCCTTAACTTTCAATTTTTAACTATATTTTATCATTATATAAAATATTTTAACACATCAACTTGTAAATGTGAAACTTTAAGCAATTTATTGATTTCTAGTTTTAAAGTCAACTTATTCTATTGGTTAATTTTTTGCAAACAAAAAAGACTAGAGATTTTGTTTTCTCTAATCATAAAAAATACCACTAATATTTTTTTATTAATTTGTTTTATAATACTCCGAATCACGGACATTATACTGTATTGTACATGCAGGTATAGCATCTTGTAACTTTTTAATGTCAGCATCACTTATACCAACATTAAAATCTAAATCAATGCTTTTTATTTTAGTTCCCTTAAATGCAGTTATAAGTTGATTTACATCAGTAAATTTATTTCTTTCTATAGAAAACGACTCTAACTTAGGAACTCCACCTTTTAATGTATTTACATTATTAACCCTATTAGTATTTAAATAAACCTCTTTTAAATTAGGTAATTTTTTTAATGTACTTATATCAGTGATATTATTATCTTTTAACGAGAGAGATTCTAATTTAGATAAATTTTTTAAAACACTAATATCACTAATTTTATTACCATCCAAAAAAAGAGTTTCTAAATTTTTTAATTCTTTCAACCAACTTATATCAGTAAGTTCAAGACCTTCTAAATGAAGAGTTTTTAAATTAGTTAATTCCTTTAATTTATCTATATTTTTAATTTTACCAAAACTTATAGTAAGATCTTGCAAATTAGTCATATCTTCTATTCCACTAATATCTGCTTCTGCACCCTCATGACCTTCTATCTCTAAGTGAGTTAGGTAATCAACATCACTTTTATGAATAGCACCTTGAGGTTTATTTATTTTTTCTCTTATAAATTCATCAAAACCACTATCTTTAAACATAATTACTTTATCTTTATCAGATGTATTTTGAACTTGTTTGCTAACTTCATTTGATTTATTATTTGTCTGAGTGGTAAAATGATTTTTATAATATTGATATCCACCTACAATTCCTATTAATAGTACAATTATAGTAATACTACTAATTAATAATTTTTTATTATGTATTTTTTTATTCATAACTTTACTACCGCAATTCGGACAAAAGTTACTTGAATCTGGTATTTTTTTATTACACTTATTACAAATCATACTTTATCTCCCTAACTATTTAAATATTTTATAGGCAATTGAAACTTCCCGCTAAATAATGTAGAACTAATAGATGAATATATAAAATTTAAGGTTTTATATATTCATCTATAATAATTTAGTTTATATTTATACTACGATCCTCATATCTATTGTATATGTTGATCAAGAATTTTTTTTACTATACCATTTTGAAACGTTATATCAAAGATTGAACGAATGTTATAATTATGTTGAAGTATATTATTAAAATCTACATTGTTAGCTACTTCTAAAGTAATAGGAGTACTAATATCCATATGAAATCCTTCAAATCCAATGTCTCCTGTTCTATATTCATAATCAGAAAGTATTTTATCCCCAGTTGCTTTTTCATATGCTTTTGTTGCATCAAAAACATCTGGATCTGAACAATAAACAAATCTCTCAAAACATCCCGTAATATAATTTTTGTTATTACTTATAGATGCACCTTTCACCCAAAGCCTAAAACTTCCATTTCCCCCTAGTATATCTTCTACACTTTTACTTACTGCACTTTCTTTACCTAATATAATTAAGTTTGAACAATTAATACTTTGTAGATATTTTATTTGTTCTACTATATTATTACCGTTCATTGAATAGTTATATTCACCACCATCTGTGAATATAATTGGTGCATTATACTTTGCTGCTAAGGAACTTCCTACTAAAGCATCTGGAAACTTTTCTCCTGATGCTACTATTGCATTTTCAGTTGTTAAGTTAAATTTTTTATTTATTGCTAATGACGTTTCATACCTATCTTTACCACTTAACCTAATCATCTTATCTGATGTTAGACCCGTAATACTCATTACCTGTTGTACTGTGCTTTCTGGTACAACTGCTTGCCCACCTACTACATAAACCTGTGCTGGTTTAATTGTATTTAGTTGGTCGATAGCAGATTGTGATACTACTCCATGAGAACATAAAATTATTGGATAGCCTTTTACTGCTGCTATTCCACTAGCTGATAATGCATCTGGAAAGTTATCTTCTGAAGCTATGAATACTGGAGTTCCTGTTGCTACATTAACCTCACTATTTATTACTTTGAATGTTTCCTCTTTGTTAGCTCCTGCTAGTCTCTTTATGTTAGTATATCCCATGTTTCTTATTGCATTTTCAACATCGGATGATACTGATGTTGTTTGTCCAAGTATATATACTGTACCATTTGATGCTAAATGACATTTTATATAATCTAAGGTTTTTTGATTATCTTCTACTGTTGTATCTACTAATAATATTGGTGCCTTACACTTAGCTGCTAATGTACTTCCTGTTAATGCTTCTGGAAAATCATTTGCTGTAGTTACAACAACTGCTTGCAATTGTCCATTATTGTAGTCAGTAGCTATTTCTACTGATGTTTCTATACGATTTTGTCCACCTAATCTTTTAGTTTGTGATGCTGCACTAACTTGTGATGTAAAAAAGATAGAGAAACTTAATATTATAGTGGTTATAA
This sequence comes from Clostridium ragsdalei P11, assembly GCF_001675165.1. Classification (GTDB taxonomy): domain Bacteria; phylum Bacillota; class Clostridia; order Clostridiales; family Clostridiaceae; genus Clostridium_B; species Clostridium_B ragsdalei. The sequence continues at coordinate 46,584 of NZ_LROS01000077.1, read as the reverse complement.
TCGGTAAAAAGGTTTTTTTCATTACATAATCCCCCTTATTTTTACTATTAAACCAATTTTATCATTAAATCTTATAATTAGCAAATTAAACGCTATTGGAGGATGTATTACAATTATCTATAACTATTGACTTGTTTATTAACTTTAAGCAAAATAGTAACTATTCAGCCACTATATATTGATTTTTATACTTATCCAGCAGCCTAACGGCTAAAATAATTAGAATCTAATTTCCATTATTCGTGTTTTTTAATGAATTCTCTAACTTAAAAAACAACTTATACGTAGGCATATTTTTACAATAATCAAAACATTTAATCGAGCTTGCGGTTGTAAAAAATATCCGAAGTATAAGTTGTTTTTTACTTAGAATTTCTATAGAGATTCTAATTTTTACTTTCCACTAAATACAGCAAAAATTATAGTTACAATTATAATCACAATACTTCCTATATATACAGCCATTCCAAGTGGTCTGCCTGCATTTATCGTCCATCCTATACCAAATCTTTTTTCCACAAATAAGGATGGATCATTCTTGTTATAATATATACTATTTCCTAGTACCCAGCACTTATCATCATCCTTATCACCAAAATCGGGTTTGACATTTTCACCATCACTTTTAAATCTTATATTACCTCCACCCTGCCCGATTTTAAAAGCTAGAACTATACTGCTTAAAATTGTAACTAGTACAAAAGCCAATATTATGATGTATGAAAAGGTACTACTTACATTAAATACCCTAAATATCTGAACAGTAGCAACGGTTAATAAAAGATTTGTTACTACAGCAAAGATAACCATATACATGGACCAGCTTTTTCTAAATATACTATTTTTCTTTACAGATGCTTCTGGGTCTATAGAACTAATCTGCTGTTTTGACCATCCAATTCCCTTATAGACTATAAAAAACATAAAAGTAGTAAAAATCTGAGTAATTGGCATTTCCCAAATTAGAAACCTGGATTTAAATTGATATCCTGTTACATTACCGGAAAAATCCCAGTGTGTAGGGACTTTATAAGGTAGAGAGTCATAATTCATATATCCTAAAATTATATTTACTATAATAATAGCTGCAGGTATCAAGAAAAACCAAGCTGATACAAGCATATTACTTTTGCTTCTAGAAAAACTAGTGTCTACAGTTACAACCTGTTTTTTGCCTTGAAACCACAACTTTTGTGACTTAAGATTTTTCATAGCTCTGTTTGATATAAGATATATTAGAAAAATTATAAATACAAAGGCAAAAGTAGTAAACAAAATCATACCTACGTTTAAAAAACTATAATTTAACACACTAAATAAAATAATAAAGGGAATTCCTATAATTAAATTATTCTTTACAAATTGTGCTTCTATATGCTTAATTTCATCTGAATCAATCTTATCTTCAGGAATTCTCACTCCAAATACAATTTCTTTTCTCGTAAATTTAGGAGTCAACATATTGATTACGAGTATTATCACAAAAATAAAAAATAAATATATACACATAAACAAATTATCTTTCATTTAATTTCACCCACCTTAGTAGTTATTTATCTTTTTTAATATATTGCTTAAATATATCAGAACACAGATCCAAAATATCTTCCATCTTTTTTCCCCTTAAATGAGCTTCACATATCAAGTAAGTAAATTCCTCCTTAAGTTTTTTGTCAAACTCCTCCGTACTTTCAGGGAATGTTCCACTTACTATAGCTCCTGTTCTCCTATCTACATTCAAGTAACCATCTGACTTTAACGCATTATATGCTTTGTTTACTGTATGAAGATTTATTCCAATGTCTTCTGCCAGTTGTCTTACAGAAGGAAGGCTCTCTCCTAATTTCAGATTACCAGAGGCTATTCCTTCTATTATTTGCCTCCTAAGCTGTTCATATATAGGCATTTCCGATTCAAAATCTATTTGAACTAACATAGCGTCCCTCCTTTTCTATTTGTTATACATAATATATAACAAATAGAAAACATGTGCAATAGTTTTTTTACATTTTTTTGTGGGAAATTAAAAGTTAATGAAATGCAAAAAAATAAAGGCCATTTCATAATGAATTTTTGTTCATTACACAATAGCCTTTTTAAGTTTTTATTCTACAATTACTCCTAGTCCATCTGGTATAACCACAACCTTAGCATCTTTCCCCATAATATCATATGCCCTTTCTAGAGCTTCTTCAAAAGTATCTGCCTGCTGCATATGCATATTCCTTATTATTTTAGGATCACACATATCTGTTACAACAATTACTGTATGATTTGAAAGTATACTCGCAAGCATCTGAGATGCCCACTGATCAGGTACAGTTTTATTCCTGGGAACCTTTGAAACTTTTTTTAAGAATTCTTCTGGAGTATTTAAATTAGCTAAATTGTTATAAAAGGTTTCTCCACCATGACCTTGACTGCAAGCAGATACCATTATTATTACGCCGCCATCCCTGCAATTGGCTTCAGCTGCTGCCATCCCCTTAACAGATTGATATATATTTTGATCAAGTGGATACCCTCCATTAGTAGAAATAGAAATATCACCTACTAATTTACTCACTTTTGATAAATTATGCACAAATTCACAGCCTTTTACATGGGCATCATTCGTATCTCCTGCAAAAGCATTTATTATCTTTTTATCTTCATCTAGTGCTACATTTATTATGAAAGCCAATCCTGCCTTTTTAGCTGCATATAGCATGTCATTATGAACAGGATTATCTTTTAAATTTCCAACTCTTGCAGAAGGATGTGCTACAAATTCCGCACAGTGATTTGCCAGGATGGTCTTGGCAGAGGCTATTCCAGGCAGCACACTCTTTCTACCTCCTGAAAAGCCAGCAAAACAATGAGATTCTATAAATCCCTCTGCAATTAAAAGATCTGCTTCAACTGCAAGTTTATTTACTATAAGTTCCCCACCAGATGGCAATGTACCGATTTTTAACAGATTGTCTTCATTCTGCGCATCATGTACTACTATCTTTTCATTTTTTACTATATCTTCTCCATATTTATCTATGAGTTCCCGCCTAGTAGTAGCTCTATGAAGACCTGTAGCTATTAATATAGTAATATTAGCATCAGAATTTGTACTCCTTATTCTTCTCAAAAGTGCAGGCATAATAATTTTACTAGGAACAGGTCTTGTATGATCGCTGCTTATTATAACTATATTTTTTTTATTCTCAGCCAATTGTTCAAGTCTTGGTGAGCTTATAGGATTATCAAGGGCTTTTTCCACTATTTCCAATTGACCAAGCTCTGCTTTATATTGGTTTGCTTTTGATTCAAGTACCCCAAGTAAGTTGTTGTCATCTATTTCAGCTTCTATTATTTTTTTATGGTATGGTAATTCTATTTTAGCCATTCTAATTTCCTCCCATAAATATATTTTTAAAGTGACTCTACAATAATTACTTTACCAAACAAATAATTATTTGTTTAGCTTTTTATATATAAGATTTCCTATAGTTTGAAGTACCTGGACAAAAATTATGAGTATTATTACAGTGTATACCATTATGTCAGTTTGAAATCTATAATATCCATACTTTACTGCCACATCTCCAAGTCCACCTCCGCCTACTGTACCTGCCATAGCTGAACATCCAACTACACTTATTACAGTGAGTGTTATACCAAGCACTATAGATGGCAGTGCCTCTTTAATCATAACTTTAAATATTATCTGCATATTACTTGCACCAAACGATTTTGCAGCTTCTATTATTCCCGGATCTATTTCTTTAAGTGAAGATTCAATTACCCTCGATGCAAAAGGTGCTGCTGCTATTGTAATAGGAACTATTGCTGCTGTTGTACCTATGGTTTTTCCAACAATAAGCTTTGTAAAAGGAAAAATTGCTATCATAAGTATTATAAAAGGAAATGATCTCAATAAATTTACTATTACATCCAATACCTTGTAGACTACTTTATTAGGCTTTAATCCACCAGGTTCAGTTACAACTAGCAAAATAGCAGGTATAAATCCTATAATTACTGCAAGTATTGTAGAAACTATAACCATATAAAATGTTTGTCCAATAGCAGGAAGTAGTATTTCCTGAAATGTTTCACTAAATCCCATGTTTACTCTACCTCCCAGTTAACATTTTTTGAAGAAAGATAATTACATATACTTTCCTTGTCTTTATCATTTACATTTATAACCAGACTTCCTAAAACATCACTGCGGAATCTTTCAAGTTTTCCCCATACTATAGAAAACTTTATATTCAAATCTATAGCCATAGAGGTTATTAAATTGTCCTGGCTTATTTCCTTAGGAAAGAATATTCTTATGTTTATACCTTCATCTGGAAGTAAACTATCATTTCCAAGCAGCTTCTTTAGATTTTTTCCTGGTTTTAAAAATATTTCTTCTACATTTCCAGAAGTTTTGATTTCACCTTCATCTATAATAGCGATTTTACTACATATTTCTTTTATAACTTCCATTTGATGGGTTACAACTACTATGGTTATTTTAAATTCATTGTTTATTTTTCTCAAAAGCTCAAGTATTGACTTAGTAGTATTTGGGTCAAGTGCAGATGTGGCTTCGTCACAAAGTAGTATACTTGGATTTAGCGCCAAAGCTCTTGCAATAGCTACTCTTTGCTTTTGTCCACCACTTAATTCAGACGGCATGCTCTTTGCTTTATCACTAAGGCCTACTAAATTTAATAATTCCTTTACCCTAGTTTTTATTTTACTTTTTTCTAATCCCCAGACTTCAAGTGGAAGTGATATATTATCATATACATTTTTTCTGTTTAATAAATTAAAATTTTGAAATATCATTCCCAAGTTTTTTCTAAAAGTCCTTATTTCTTTACCTTTTAAGTCTTTTACTTCTTTACCCATTACCTTTATGCTTCCTGTGTCATAGCTTTCAAGACCATTCAAGCACCTTAAAAGTGTAGATTTTCCAGCACCACTGTGGCCAACTATTCCAAATATTTCACCTTCTTGTATATGAAGATTTATACTTTTAAGCACACTTTTATTGTTAAAACTCTTGCCTACATTATTAATATCTATCAATATTCTTTAACCTCCCATATCAATTTTAAGAAAAAATAAAAGCCCGAGAAAAATCTCAGACTTAGTTAACTCAAAATTTCTCTCATCTTTCAGCTCCCGCTGCAGGATTTAGCACCATTATACACTGTACTGGTTGCTGGATTTCATAGGGCCTGTTCCCTCAATCACTCTTGATAAGTTCAAGATTTATATTTAATTATGCTTTTAATTATAGACGTGACCTTTTATTATGTCAATACACCCATCTAAAAATGTTATAATTGTCTTAACTCAAAAACTCTGGAGGAATACTTATGAACAAAAATATAAACATTTTAATAGTAGAAGATGATACAGATATAAATAAGTTATTATGCAGGATACTAGAAAAAAATAATTACAATGTCCGCGGGGCTTTTTCAGGTACCGAAGCTGAAATGTGCATTGAAAAATATGACTTTCAGCTAATTTTACTTGATTTGATGCTGCCTGGCATTACAGGTGAAAAGCTTATAGAAAAAATACGAAAGATTAAAACTATGCCTGTCATTGTAATATCTGCAAAAACAGCTCAAGAAACAAAAATTGAAGTTTTAAAACTAGGAGCAGATGATTTTATATCAAAACCTTTCGATGTAGAAGAAGTACTGGCAAGAGTTTGTGCACAACTTAGAAGATATATGATATTTTCAAACTCAAATGAAAAACAAAACATATTAACCTATAAAAATATGACCTTAGATCGGGAAAATCACAAAGTTTTTATAAGTTCTCAGGAAGTAATATTAACTATAAGGGAGTTTTGTATACTAGAACTTCTAATGTCTTACCCCAAAAAAGTATTTACAAAAGCTAATTTATTTGAACATGTATGGAAAGATAAATTTATAAGCGATGATAACACCATAAATGTGCATATGAGCAACCTTCGCTCTAAAATAGCTAAAATTGACCCGGACACAGAATACATACATACCGTTTGGGGAATAGGTTTTAAGATGAAAGATTAAACTTAATGATTTCTTAAGTTTTTCTTTAATGTATCTTGCTGATTTTGTTCTAATATAAAATCAACAAGAAAATGGAGGTTGATATCATGAATGATTTAGTACTTCATACAAAAAATCTTACTAAAAAATACAAAAATCACAAGGCACTTGATAATGTAAATATTAAGATAAGTAAAGGTGACATATACGGTCTTGTAGGCAAAAATGGCGCTGGCAAGACAACCCTTATGAGAATAATAACAGGTCTTTCTTTGCAAGATAACGGTGATATAGAATTATTTTCAAAAACAAGCAAAGACGAATTAAACAAAGAGCGAATGAGAACAGGATGCATAATAGAAACACCCAGCTTTTTTCCTTATCTCTCAGGCAAAAAAAATCTTGAATACTATAGAATTCAAAAAGGAATTCCTGAAAAAGACTGTGTGGATAAAGTACTTAATACAGTAGGTCTTTCGGATACAGGTAATAAAAAATTCAAACATTATTCTCTTGGCATGAAGCAGCGTCTTGGCCTGGCCCTAGCTTTAATTGCAAGTCCAGATTTTTTAATTTTAGACGAACCTATAAATGGTCTTGATCCTGTTGGTATAGTGATGTTTAGAGATATATTAAAAAAATTAAATAGAGAAAAAAGTACAACTATATTAATTTCGAGCCACATTTTAGGGGAACTTTCTCAGCTTGCCACCACTTATGGCTTTATAGATAATGGGAAACTCATAGAACAAATTTCCGCAAAGGACTTAGAGGAAAAATGCAGGGAATATTTGTCGGTAAAAGTAGACGATGCAGCTCATGCTTCTCTTATACTTGAAAAGAATTTAAACTGTACTTCCTATCAAGTGCTTCCTGAGAACGAAATTAAGATTTTTAAATACCTGGATAAGCCTGAAATGGTAAGTGAAGCTTTTATAAAAAATGGCATTAAAGTATATTCCATAAGTAAGACATCTGCAAATTTAGAAAATTACTTCATGGATTTAATTGGAGGTGGCATCAATGCTTAATTATATAAAAGCTGAACTTTACAAAGGTTTAAATAGACTTTCTTATAAAGTTACTCTATTAGTCTTAGTTTTACTATCAGTGAGCGCAAATGCACTATTTACAGGTCCTAAGGTCACAGCTTTGGAATCTATGTATATGGCCATGAGCTGTCTTCCTGCAGTAGCTTTTCTAGTTATGATGTATATTGATGTCACAGAAGAGTTAAAGGATAAAACCTTAAGAAATGTAATGGTTTCAGGCTTATCAAGAGAAAAACTATATATTTCAAAAGTAATTATTCCTATAATTATATCTTTTATAACCTGCACATTGGTATTAATTTTTTTTGTAGGAAGCACCTTTTTATTTCTTAAACCCGGAAATTTAAGCCCTGCAATTTTAATAAACTTATCATTAAGGATTTTATGCGCCATACCGCTTTATATAGCTGCAATTAGTTTTGGTGTATTCCTCAGCTTTATTTTAAAAAATCAATATGCATTTGCCTATACTTATGCAGCTATATTTGCTTTAATGGGCAATTTTATAAAATTACTTTGTGCACTTGTATCCAATAAATTTTATGGAATTTACAACCTTTTAATTACTACTAACATAAGTGTACTAACTCCAATAAAAAATCCAAACTTAACTTCACTGCAAATGCTCCACTCTGCAGGACTGGGATTTGCATATACTATTATTTTTACTATAATAGGTATTATAATATTTAAAAAAATGGAAATCAAATAACTTGAAAGGGTGATACATATGTACTTGTTTATTATAATTTTATTAGGAATTTTAGCAGGTATAAGTATCACCCTGCTTTTTCTTACAAAAAGTGAGATCAAACATATAACTGGCAGCCTGAAGAAAATAAACGACATAGATACAAACCAAAAAGTGACATTGTCCTTTCAAAACCGCAGTCTTCAAAATTTAGCCCGGGAAATAAATAAAAATATAGACAAAAAACAGCAGACAGAAGTAAAGTACAAACATATGGACATGGAGCTCAGGCAGGCTATAGCAAATATTTCCCATGACCTGCGTACTCCTCTTACCTCCATTATAGGATATATTCAACTTATAAAAAGTGATGACCTATCAAAGGATGAAAAAAATGAATATATAGACATCATACTAAACCGTGCAAAATCTTTAAAAATGCTTATAGCAGGTTTTTTTGACCTATCAAGACTTGAAGCTAATGAATATGCTTTTGAATTAGAGTCTATCTCACTTTCAAATATACTCTGTGAACTAATAGCATCTTTTTACAACGATTTTACAAATAAAGAAATTGAACCTTTAATTGAAATTGATGAAAGTGTACCTGAAATTATAGGGGATGAAAATGCAATAAGACGTGTATTTTCAAATCTCATTCAAAATGCTTTAAAACACGGTGATAAGTTTATTTCCGTATCTCTAAAAAAGGATGAAAATTACATTGTAACTTCATTTACAAATAATGCTAATAACTTAAATCCAGATGATATAGATCACCTATTTGAAAGATTTTTTACAGGAGATCGAACGAGAACAGGCAAAAACACTGGATTGGGTCTTGCCATAACAAAAGCCTTGGTTGAACAAATGGGACATAGCATTACTGCTAATTTTAAAGACAACAAACTAAGTATAATTATAAAGTGGAAAATTTCTTAATTTAAATTTGATATAAGGGGGCTCGCCCCCTTATAAGCATTTTTTCATCATTTCAAGAGCTTCTACATCAGTCTTATCGTATATTTTTATAGATCGTACAAGCTCCTTATAAGCTAGTTTTGGATATCCATTTTTATAATAAAGTTTTCCCAGATATAATAAAACATCCTGATTCTCAATTAAGTTTAAAAGTTGAAGACCCTTTTCAAATTCATCAAAACAATTTATTTTTAACAAAATGGCAAGCAGATTAAATATAAGTTCACAGAAATCCTTTGAATCCTCAGTATCTTCTGAGAGGTCTGTACACTCTCTTCCTTCCAATAAATCCTTAAACTTCATATATATCATATACTTTTTATTGTCAGGTATATCCTTAGGCTCATCTGTCAATACGTCTTTAGTGGATACGGTGTCATCAAAGGTATTGCAAAGCATAGTATAATAAAAAGCCTTATCTATAAATTCCTCTGAACTTATCTTTTTTAGAAAGCCATAAGCGTCCTTAAATTTTTTCTGATAAAACAAACAAACTCCCTTATAGTAATATATTTTAGACCTGCTAATTTCATCTTTACATATTCTATCAGCTCTATCTGCATATTCATATGCAATATCAAACTTATTTTGACCATAAAATACATCTGATAAAACTAAATATATATTTGGATCTGAACTTTTATCCACATAACCGTCGAACTTAGATTTCATTTCATTTATAGAAGCTTTTTTAACCGCCATTATTTCACATAGTTTGTAAATAGCCTTCACATATCCTGGTTTCATCTTTAATATCTTATCACAATAATAAAGGGACGAGTCATTATCTCCTAGATATAAATATATGCTGCACAAAACCATATAGCTTCTATATGAGCCCACTCCAACTAATTCATTTATCTGAATAGGAGGTTCCCCCATCTTAATACATTTTTTTAGTGAACTTATGGCCTTAAGATACTTTTTTTCACTAATAAAAGTATTGCCTCTTATAAATTCTAAGTCTGTAAAATTAGGATAATATTTTAACCCTTGATCAACAAACTTATATTCTTCTGCAAAATTTTCAAGTATTTGATTACAGGAAACAATCCTCAATATGAGTTTAGAACTAAAGCCTTCCATTGGATTAAACTGTTCATAGCTTTTCATATAGTATTTCAATGCCTTTTTATAATCTTCTTTAGCATAGTACTCATTTCCCATATTAAATAACATAAATCCATTGTGAGGATGCTTATCCAGCTCCTTTTGAATTATAGCCATATTTCTCTGCCTTTTATCTTTGGATTTCACAATTTCATTTAAATATCCATAATGATAAAATCTTATATTTTCAATTTTTATATCATCCTTACTAATAATGTGCTCTGGTGGAGGTATAAGCTGTTCATGTATGTCACCTACAAACTTGTACCCTTTTCTATTTTTCACAAGTCTTACATTCAAATTAAGGGTAACATCACCGCTGCTTATATTATCTCCTGAATAGCTTAAAGTTTGCATAAAATATACATTAGTTTTGCTATTTTTATCGTTAGTTAATTTAAGAAGCTTATTTGTATCCTCTTTTTCAAATTCATCATCTGCATCCATTATAAGAATCCAATCTTTCTCAGCCTTCTCCAATGCACAATTTCTTGCATTAGAAAAGCTGTTATCCCATTTATAATAAAAAATCTTTGCGCCATATTTTTTAGCAACTTCTACAGTAGAATCAGTAGATCCCGTATCCACAATTATAATCTCATCTACAAAGTGTTTTACACTCCCAAGACATCTTCCAAGGACATCTTCTTCATTTTTAACTATCATGCACAAACTTATGGGCACATCTATAAACCTCCTTTTTAGAGTTTTATTAATATGGTGCTGCCTAAAAGGCAGCACCAATATAACTAAACTCTTCCATTAAAATAAGCTTCAAGATTAGCGGTATTAGTTCCCGTATCATAATAAAGCCTTGTATAATTCATATAATACTTGGTAGTTAAAACTGTAGCACTACCTTTCTCAAGTGTTACCGGACTAACATCATTTACAAAATAGGAGTCCGTATCAGTTGGGGAAACTTGCAGCACTACTGTAATTGCATTTGCAGCATCATTATTCTTAATATAATAAGAGTACATTGATTGCTGAGAAGTATCCTGCTGAAGTACCGATTTTATGCCTGTTCCTGTGGTTATGGCAGTGCTGGTTGCAGTAAATCCAACTCCAGTAGTTACTGAACTTACAGTACCTGCTACTGTTACTGTTCCTACTGTTACAGCTACTGTATTTCCTACACTTACGGTTCCTTCCACTGTTACTGTATTTCCTACACTTACAGTACCTGCTACTGTTACTGTTCCCACTGTTACAGCTACTGTATTTCCTACGCTTACGGTTCCTTCCACTGTTACTGTATTTCCTACACTTACAGTACCTGCTACTGTTACTGTTCCCACTGTTACAGCTACTGTATTTCCTACGCTTACAGTTCCTTCCACTGTTACTGTATTTCCTACACTTACAGTACCTGCTACTGTTACTGTTCCCACTGTTACAGCTACTGTATTTCCTACACTTACGGTTCCTTCCACTGTTACTGTATTTCCTACACTTACAGTACCTGCTACTGTTACTGTTCCCACTGTTACAGCTACCGTATTTCCTACAGTTACAGTTCCTGCTACTGCTAAATTACCACCCGATATAGTTAAAGCCTCAGCTTTGTTTGTACTACTATTATAAGCATACATTTGGGTTTTCAAATCACTAGCTGTGCCATTAAATATCAAATTATTAGGCATGAATTCCCATCTCCTCTTTATGGTTTAATTGATTTGAATGGGCCTTATTTTTCAGGCCTACTAATATGTTATTCTTTCATCTATTAATTGTGATACATTTTATCCGATGACTACCTACTGTAACACTCACACTAAGTAAGATTTATTTATATTTTCTACAGCTTTAGCCTAGGAAAGTGGATATATACCCGAAACTTTCTATTGATAAACCTGACATATAAAGTTAAGTTTTGCAGATGCAAATCCAGAACAATTGAACTTCACCCTATAATATTTTCCATAGTATTTAGCTATTAAAACTTGTGACTTATTGGCTCCAACAACCACTCCTGTATCTTCAATCCAGTGTTTTGAATCTACACTTACTTCTACTACTGCCTTAATTTCCACACCGCTAGTATTTTCAATAAAAAATGTACCATTTATAATACGTTCTACATTTACTATAGGTGAACGTGCTGTATTAAAAATCTTTAACTCCCAATACTTTTCTACAACATCTACAATCTTCTGGTCGTGGTTTATTTTTGAAGAACAAATCACTAATTTAGGTGCACCTTCATAATTAGGGTTTGAATTTGAGGAAAAGTTAGCAAGTGCCCTGTGTTTTTCACCAGATTTTAAAACTAATCCATTGTTCTTTATAGAATTATCATGCCACTCATCAAACATATGAGTTATATCTACATGAATAATTCCATGAGAGTTTTTATTTAACTCAAACTTTACCTGTTTTTCATAATACTCAGGCTGATTTTCAAATGAAGTATTTAGATCAAAGTCCTCCTTAAGTGGGTGTACATAAAAATTTGTTTTAGAATGCGGTATATTAATTTTATTTAAGTATATTTCTAGTTCTGCAGAATCTACAACTATATTTTCAGATATGTCATTTATATTAAAATACATATAAGTTCTATATGTATTTTTCCCTGTAAACCCAACCTTTAACTCATTATCCTCTACATAATTTTTAGAATTTGAATTCGTTATTGTAATACATTTTTTACATACAATTTGTGTTTTTTCACAAGGCATACAATTCCCCCCTCATAACTAGAATATGTGTAAAGCTTAAAAAGGCTTACAAAGTTTATCTTTTTTTAAGCCTTTTTTAAGTTTCATGAGCCAAAATATAGTTAACTAAACTTTTTAATTAATAGTTAAGAATGAAGAATTAATAGTTAATGTGGATTTTTTTCCGTTACACTACAAAAAATCTTTGATTAAGCTTTTCACCACTCGTTTCGCTAAAGCGAAACATTTCTGATTTATATAAATTTAAAGATTTTTTGCGACAGCTAAAAATCATCCTTCACTATTAATTTTTCATTATTAATTCTTAACTTGCGAAGCTTTTCTTTGCAAAGTTTTTATATTAATTCAAAATTTTATATGTGCGAAAGTTGAGTATTCAACTTCTAAGAGAGGAGAGTGAAATGATAACAATGTTTCCAAAAAAGAATTTATTTAAGGTAGGTCTTATTTTTCTAATATTACTATCCGCATTTTTTTGTATTTACAGTATAAAAAATTACAAAGCAAATACTATTACATCTAAAAACAACGTACAGCAATTTAGCAATAATAAAAGCAACAAAAACATACCTGTTCCAAAAGATAATACTAAATTTTCAAATGGAACCAGGTACGGTGAAAAAAATAACATTCAAAAGCAGCCAGGTAATAATATGAATTTTGGCAAAGATAGCAGTAAGAGATCTGAAAATGGTACACATCAAATGCCTGGTGGAGATATGGGAGGAGGCCTTTCATCTACCAAAAGCAAATATGCACCTTTTTTAACCTTATATTTAATAGCATTTCTAATTTTGTGTGCTGGAGCTTTCTACTTTATAACTCGTAGAGATTTAAAAATAAATAGAAATAATATAAAAATATTGATTTTTTCATTATTGTGTATAGGACTATTTTTAAGAATTTCATTATCTACAGTTATGGAAGGATACGGCGGAGATATAAATTTATTTAAAGATTGGGCATCAACTACAGCAAATAGTTTTTCTCAATTTTATACAAATGCAAGATCTGGCGACTATCCACCTTTATATATGTATGTACTATTTTTAATTGGTAAGATTGCAAGTATAAGTTCAATTAATCCATATTACACACTACTTTTGAAACTTCCATCAATAGCAGCTGATGTGATTACAGCTTATTTTATATACAGGTTAGCTAAAAAGTATTTATCACTAGAATTCAGTATTCTCCTTAGTGCATTTTACATTTTTAACCCGGTTACTTTTATAGACTCTGCACTTTGGGGACAAGTAGATTCTTTCTTTACACTAATTATAGTACTGTCACTGTTTTTGTTATCGGAAAGGAAGACGGTCCTGTCATCTATAGCTTTTACCTGTGCAGTGCTTATGAAACCTCAGGGAATTATATTTTTACCGGTTCTATTATTTGAACTAGTACGGGAAAGGGATTTAAAAATATTTATAAAATCAGTAATTGCGGGTATTATCACAGCTTTAGTTATAATATTACCTTTTTCCTACAACCAAAATGCCCTGTGGATATTTAAATTATATTCAAAAACTATATCAGAGTACCCTTATGCTTCTGTAAATGGATTTAACTTTTTTAATTTAATTGGAGCGAATTACAAAAAGATTTCAGAAGTGTTTTTTATATTTAACTATCAAATTTGGGGAATGATTGCAATAACTGCAATTACTTTATCTTGCTGGTACTTATATGCAAAGAACAAAAACAGGATGTTTGTCTTTGCTGCAGCACTTGTCCAAATTTCAGGTGTTTTCACATTTTCTACAGGAATGCATGAAAGGTATTTGTTTCCTGCTGCTGCATTATCAGTTATAAGCTTTATATACCTAAAAGATAAAAGACTGTTAACTCTAGCAATTGGATATACTATAACAATTTACACCAATATTTATTATATTTTATTTGGTGGTTCAAGAGGAATGAATTCAGATTCTCACAGTTTAATAATAGATGCTATTTCACTGCTGAACATTATTTTGTTTATATATCTTATGAAAATATTAATAGATAATATGAATTTAATTCACAATTCACGATCCACATTTCACAATTGTTGAGTTAAGCAAATAATAGAAAGGACGTGTAACTCATGAAAATTAAAAAAGCAATAATTCCTGCTGCAGGACTCGGTACAAGATTTCTTCCTGCTACAAAGGCTCAACCTAAAGAAATGATGCCTATAGTAGACAAGCCAACAATTCAATATATAGTTGAAGAAGCTGTATCTTCTGGAATTGAGGAAATATTAATAATAACAGGCAAAAATAAGAAATCTATTGAAGATCATTTTGACAAATCCGTAGAACTTGAAGATCAACTTAAAAAGAATAATAAAACCACTTTATTAAAGTTAGTTCAAAACATATCAAACATGGTAGATATATATTATACAAGGCAAAAAGAACCTAAAGGATTAGGTCATGCCATAAGCCTTGCTAAAAATTTTGTAGAAGATGAACCTTTTGCAGTTATGTTAGGCGATGACATAGTTGACAGCAAAACACCTTGCCTCAAGCAGCTTATAGATTGTTATGATAACTACAATACTTCTATTTTAGGCGTTCAGCCTGTAAAGGAAGAAGCTATATCAAAATACGGTATTATAAGTGGCATTGAAGTTGAAAAGGGAACTCTTAAAGTCAAAGATATGGTAGAAAAGCCAACAGCCCAGGAAGCTCCTTCAAATATTGCAATTCTAGGGAGATATATTATAACTCCAAAAATATTTGAAATACTTGAAAAAACCAAACCAGATAAAAAAGGAGAAATACAGCTAACAGATGCCCTAAAAGAACTTGTAAAAACTGAGGCAATATACGGATATTGTTTTGAAGGACAAAGATATGATGCAGGAGATAAATTTGGTTTTCTCCAGGCAAATATACACTATGCACTAAAAAATAATGTCTTAAAAGATGAGCTTTTAGAATATTTATCTACAATTAAAACTGCACTTTAGGAAAGCTCTAAGTAGAAATTTCAAGTCATATAAAAACATGCTGACAAATTTCATCACACTAAAAACTTTTTATCCGATGACTACTCACTCTAATACTCCCACTTCTGCAAGTGGGAGTAAAGAGCGACTACGTCCCTAGATAACGAGTTCTAAGCATCAGGTGGAGTTAAAACTCCATCTGATGCTTAGAACTCTGTTTATAGGTCTAACGCTCGGCATTTTGAAAATCTAAAGAGACTTATATAAACTCGTACCTCAGACATATATAAGCTTCTAAGATTTTCTAAAATGCTTCACTAAGACTTATAAAAAAAGTTTTTAAGTGTGATTTCAATTTTGTCAGCATGTTTCCTTGTATGATTTGAAATCTTCATCTTATAAGTTCCTATCAAAATTAAATTTGTGATATAATTTGCATATACAAATTTATGAAACAAATATAAACTAATGAAGCCATAAGGTGGTAAGAAAAATGACAATACAGGTATATTTAGTTTTTATGCTAACTTTTATTATTTATGTTATAGGAACATTGGCATATTCTACTAGAATTGTGGGAATAAGAACTGGTAGAATTGCGGTATCTTTTGCTGTATTTAATGTTTTTGTACTTATACAAAGAACAGCTAATACTATTCAAGCTCCATTGTTAGCAAAAACTATTGAAAATGGTATAAATACAGGTCATTCTAGTAACTTACTGTATATTTTTAGATGGATAGTTTTTTCTATTACTTTAGCCACAATAGCTGGTGCAATTTTAATGCCAACTTTTATAAAAGTGTTTAATAAATTGGTTGTATCATTTAGTGTTTATAGGTCTTTACCTAGATTGATGCTTCATGCATTTTCGAAATCAGGAATTGAGCAGTTTAAAAATAGCATTTCAATTCCTAAAAAAGAAAATTTATCTGAATTAAGGAACTTTAGGAAAACTCCTAAAAAGGTAATTTTACTAAACATTATTGCATTTTCTATATCTAGTGTAAGTATTTTATCATCATTATATGCTGGATGTTTAAGTCCTAATTTAAGAACTACCTGCAGCACTTTAGCATCTGTAATTAATAGTATTTCAACAATATTCATGGTTATATTTATTGATCCATATTTATCTATGATGACAGATGATGTGATAAGAGGAGAACGTACAGAATTGGAATTTAACCGCTGCATAATTTTTATTGTTGGTGGATTGATTATCGGAAGTATATTAGCACAATTAATATTAGTGCCTGCTTCACATGTGATAGTACTTATAGCAAGATTAATTTAGTTGATTTGAAAAAGATACGCGGTAAAGCTAAAATACTTTCTTCTACAATTATAGGAATTGGTTCTTACAAAAATTGAGTTACTAATAATCTATTGATATGTGCAAATTTATTTTAATTTTCAAACTGTAAAGTTTAGTTTCTAACTTAAAAATAAACTTATGCGTAGAAATATTTTACAATAAGCAAACACATTTAAATATTTTGCATATAAGTCTTAGTAAAAAATTTTAGAAAAACTTAGACCTTTTGAATTGTCTGAGGTACGAGTTTTCAAAAGGTCTTAGGTTTTCAAAATTTTTTGGTTAGACTTATCAAAATATTTAACGTGTTTGTGTTTGTAAAAATATTCGGAGCATAAGTTTATTTTTTGTTTAGTAATCTACATCCTAGACTTCAAATGTGCTGAATGCCTCTAAGAATTTATCAATATCTTCTTCAGTATGCTTTACATTTAAAAATATAGCTTCAAATTGAGAAGGTGCAATATAAATGCCTTTGCTTATCATATGTTGAAAATACTTTGCAAAAAGAGAAGTATCACATTTTTTAGCATCTTCATAATTTCTAACTTCTGAATCTTTAGTAAAGAATATAGCGAACATTGCTCCGCACCTATTTACTACAACATTTATGCCCTTCTTTTTTGCTATGTCCCCTATACCCTGTTCCAATTTTGCACCTAATTTTTCAAGATGTGCATAGTAATCAGGATTGTCATGCAGCTTCTTTAAAGTTGCGATTCCTGCAGCCATTACAAGAGGATTTCCGGACATTGTTCCTGCCTGGTAGACAGGTCCCATTGGCGAAAGTTTCTCCATTATTTCTTTTCTTCCACCATAAGCACCACAAGGAAGACCTCCACCTATAATTTTTGCAAAAGTAGTTATATCCGGCTTTATTCCATAAATGCTCTGGGCTCCTTTATAAGCTACTCTAAATCCACTCATTACTTCATCAAAAATAAGCAAGCTTCCATTTTTATCACAAATACTGCGAAGTCCTTTTAAGAAATTGGCATCTCCAGGAATTACGCCCATATTTCCTGCTACTGGTTCTACTATAATTGCTGCAATGTCTTTACCATGCTTCTCAAAAATTTTCTCCACATTAGAAAGATCATTATATTTAGCTATTAAAGTGTTTTTCACACTGTCCTCAGGAACCCCAGCGCTTCCTGGAATTCCTTCTGTCATGACTCCAGAACCTGCTTCTACTAAAAAATCATCAAAATGACCATGATAGCAGCCTGCAAATTTTATTATTTTATTTCTTCCAGTACATCCCCTAGCAAGCTTTACTGCACTCATAGTTGCTTCTGTTCCCGAATTTACCATTCTAAGCATTTCTACATTATCTAAAGTGGTACATACATATTTTGCAAGCTCCAATTCAAGCTCTGTAGTGGCGCCAAAAGATATAGCATTTTCGCTTGTATCCTTTATAGCCTTTACCACATCATCATCACAGTGTCCTAAAATCATAGGCCCCCAGGAGCATACAAAATCTATGTATTTATTACCATCCTCATCATAGATATAAGCCCCTTTCCCCCTCTTTATAACAGGTGGATTCAAAGGCACATCTTTAAATGCTCTAACAGGACTATTTACTCCTCCTGGCATATATAATTTAGATTCATTAAATATATCATCATTTCTCATTAAGTTTTACATCTCCATTTCTTCATCATTAACAGAATATTTTATTTATAAGCTTTAAATATTCATCTTCTTTTCCTTGAAGTTTTGCTTCTTTTAATACATCTATAGCCCTGTTTATATACACTTTGGCTGTACTCTGTATCATAGTTTGTACGAGTACTTCATTATCCTTGGTATACCTTTTATTTTTAAAAGTCTCTATCCTCTTTTCACATATTTCACTTCCAAAACTTTTCATCTTCTGTATTTCCGGTGAAAGCTCATCTAAAGACTGCCATTTTATAAATTCATCTATATATTCTTGGATAATATACCTGTACTTTTCCATTTTTTCTTTTCGCATAATCTTATTATTTTCATCAATACTGCTTATATTATCTATGTCATATACTTTTACACCTGGAAGACTTAATACACCTGCATCTATATCTTTAGGTACTGCAAGATCAAATATGAGAAATTTCTTTTTAGGAAGTTCTTCTTTATAAATTATAGCATGAGGTGCAGAAGTACAACTTATAATACAATCCACATTGCTATAATAAGCTTTTCTTTCTTTAAAAGTTATGAATTTAATCCAATTACAATTTTCATATAAATCTTTAACTTTATTCAAATCACGCACTACAATATATACAATTTCAGTATTCAAACCAGCTAAATATTTGAGGACAAGCTTTCCTATTTCTCCAAACCCAATTACCATATACCTTTTTATTTTGCTTTTTTCTGCTTCTTTAACAGCTATTGATGGTACAGATACAGGTATTTTATACATTTCACAGTCATTCTTAAACTTCTTACCACAGGTTATTGCATTCTGAAACAGCCTCTGAAGCTGTCCTTTTATAGTTTTAACTTTTAATGCCATATTATATGCAGTCTTAATTTGTCCTAAAATTTGATCTTCTCCCAAAATTTTAGAATGGAAACCACAACTTACTTCCATTAAATGCTTAATAGCATCTTCACTTTTTGCATAAAAGGTATATATAATAAGTTCCCTGCTCCAACCTAAAGCATCAAATACAGCATTTATTAGTTCTTCCCCTTGTGTATTAGAATCCACATATATTTCTGTTCTGTTGCAAGTACTCAAAATTAAAACGTTTCCTGTAATTTTATAAACATTCTTTAATTTATCTTCTAATTTTGACGATACAATAGAGAACTTCTGCCTTATTTCAATATCACATTCACTTTTTACCCCTATAAGTTGTATCATTTTATCAACTCCAATATTACAACTATATTATTATAATTAAAATATAACTTTACTATATACCTAAAAAACCTTTTAACTAAGTGTTAAAAGGTTTTTACACATAAACATAAGTAATAAATGCTTTATTTATTACAATGCCCCCTATCACTTGTAGAGTTAACGGCCTATTATATAGGCAGGTCTTCTGACTTAAGCTTCATCATCTAAGTATGCCTTCCCTATTTACAAGTGGCTTGTCCTACTTAAATTCACCTAATACAGCTACAAGATAGCTCAGGATTTCCACCTGATTCCCTTTTAATTAAATATACTTAAACCTATACTATTATTTATTAAATTTTATTTTACAACATTAATTTTCATCTTAATTATAACATTATCATAAAAAGAATCAACTATAGAGTTTCTAGATTGAAAGTTGACATATACCAGTTCATATGCTGACAAATTTCATCATACTAAAAACTTTTTATAGGTCTAAAGTTCGGTATTTTGAAAATCTAAAGAAGCTTATATAAACTCGTACCTCAGACATATATAAGCTTCTAAGATTTTCTAAAATACCTCACTAAGACTTATAAAAAAAGTTTTTAAGTGTGATTTCAATTTTGTCAGCATTATTTTCAGGTATAAGTTCAAATTTTAAGCTAGAATACCTCAATGTGAATTTATAACTTAAAAATCAACTTATACGCAAGCATATTTTTACAATAATGAAGCTCTTTTAAATATTTTGCATATAAGTCTTAGAAAAAAATTCGTAAAAACTTAGAACTTTTGAATTGTCTGAGGTACGAGTTTTCAAAAGTTCTTAGCTTTTTAGAATTTTTTACTTAGAATTATCAAAATATTTAATGAGCTGAAGGTTGTAAAAAATATCTGGAGTATACGTTGATTTTTTTGTTTAGAAACTCTACCTCTATTTTACAGTGCCTTTTAAATCATACAGCGTTTCATTGTTCATGCCGTCCATTCCTTGATGCTGGAAACTACTATTTTCTTTTGAACTATTCTCTTTTTTATTATTGTTATTAGAATTTACACTTTTTTGAGCTTGAGAACTAGTAGTATCTTTCCATTCAGTAGTTGAAACAGCTTTGCCGTTTTTCTGAATCCAATTCATTATATCCTGGGAGTCTCTTCCTCCCATACCTCCTGTAAGTACATATCTTACCTCACCTTTTTTAACCATTTGTTTAAATTGATCAAGAGAAAGTATCTTGTCAGATCCTGAGAAACCTCCAAGGGCCATTACGCTTTTTCCGCTTTCAATTATTATATCTTCAGCAGAAGCAGAACTTGAAACTACAAGTGCATATTTTTCGTTTGACGTATGATTTTCAAGGAATTTTATAAGCTTTGAATTCTTACTGCTGTTTTGTCCACCCATCATCATGGAATTTCCTGATTTACTATTTGACAGGAGCTCCAATCCTGCAGCTGGCAAAGAACTTAAGCTGTGAGTTATAGCAGCAGCAGAACCGATAGCAGGTGTTACTAAAATTCCTATAAGAGCAAGTGCTGTAAATATCTTAGCAAGCCTTCCACTATTACCCTGATCCAAATTTCCTTTCTTTACTATCCTGTATATTATAAGCAGTGCAGCAGATGCAAAACACAATATGATAGCTGCTATAATTATACATTTTATAGTAGTGGATATAGTAGTAGTAAAATAGGATAACATCAAAAGATGTACCAATCCTTCTGCAATAAATGCTGCAGGCATTATCCATGATTTTATGCTGCCTTCCTTATATAGCTTCCACATAGAAGTAAGTCCTATTCCACATAAAGCTGCAATTGGAGGGGCTAGCATTGTTAAATAATATGGATGGAACAATCCTTTTGTATAACTGAAATATATGAATTCAGGTACCAACCATAATGTCCATAATGTTAACCCTAATTTTTTCTTGTTATCAAATGGGAACTTAAGTTTTTCTACTATTACAGATGTAGCAAGTCCAAATATAGCTAGAGGTAAAAACCAAACTATCTGGTCTGACAAAACATTTTTAGAAAATAATCTAGTAACACCTGCTGTTGTCTGTCCCCCAAAGCTTCCTGAAAGTCCATTTGATCCGCCAGGTCCGCCGCCACCAGGTCCTCCACCTTGATTCTTGGAATTGCCTTGTGTAGTCTCACCTCCCGGACCTCCTTGTTGACCTTGAGCAGAATTTCCTGAATTTTGTGGAGGTGTCATTCCACTAGGAGCATTACTGTTTCCACTTTGTGAATTTGCCTGGTTTTTGCCGAAATTACTTCTAAATTCTTTAGATTGAGGATTTCCTACCTTTCCTGATGGTCCTCCACCCATACCACCATTAGTACTGCTAAGTCTTTCCAGTCCATTATGTCCAAATATAAGTTCAGTAACGGTGTTATTTGTACTACTCCCTACAAAAGGCCTATTTTGTGATGGAACCAAGTCAACTGCCACTGCCCAGGATAAGGATATTACTCCAAGAATAAGTGTACTTATAATCAAATGTTTTATCCTCTGTTTTACAGGTACAGCTGAAGAAATCAAATAAGTTATATATAGAGCAGGAGCTATCATATATGCCTGAAGCATTTTTATATTAAACCCTAATCCTACAAGAACCAAACTTATTATTAGATATTTAAGCTTGCCTTTTTCAGCAGCTTTGGATAAAAATAAACAGGCAAAAAGTAATGTCACAATTAATAGATTGTCTATAGTATTATTCCTGCTGGTTGCTACAAAAACTGGTGTTATTGCAAGGCACAGAGCCGATATAAGTCCTGCTATCTCCCCAAAAGATCTTTTTACTATATAATATAAGATTCCAACTGAAATTACTCCGGCAAGTGCCTCGGGAAATAATATACTCCATCCACTAAATCCAAATATTTTTGCTGATATAGTCTGTATCCAGAAACCTAAAGGCGGCTTATCAATGGATACAAATCCCGCGGGGTCAAATGATACGAAAAAGAAATTTTTAAAATTCATGAGCATACTCTTTACACCTGCAGCATAATATCCATTTCCGTATCCTTCTATAGTTAAATTCGCAAAATTCAATATTGCAGATATGGCTAGAATTATACATAGTGCAAATCTTTCTTTTGTAAATTTAAATTTTTTCATAAGTTTTCCTCCTTAATTGAATACCCATATTTTATATAATAAAAAATTTATTACCTGAGCTATGAGTGTTACGACTATTTTTGATAAATACACGTTTAAATTAAAATCATTTATTAAAAATTTCATAAATACGAGTGTTGCAATAAGTGAAATGAGATTTACTATTGCAAATTGAGATAACTCTCGAATCACCTTTTTTCCAGAACTTTTGTATTCAAAAGTCCACTTTTTATTGAATATGAAACTATTTACAACTCCAAAACTATAACCTATAACCTGGCTTATTGTATAATGCAGTCCAAATACACTTTGACAAAGAGTAAATACAGCAAAATCTATTATTGTATTTATGACACCAGTGGCAGAAAAACGGCTTAGTAGTTTTAGTTTACCATTGAAAATAGAATCCATAGTTTTAATTAATTGATCCATATTTATCTGCTCCTTTCTACTAGGCATTTTCAAAGAAATAACCAGTCAGTATGCTAGCCTATTTTCTTTCAAATGCCTTATTTACTATATTTTCAATAACATAATTAGGTCTTCCTTTACTTTCGTCAAAAATTCTTCCAATGTACTGGCCTATTATACCCATGCAACTTAATATTGTCCCAAACATCACCAAATCAATTGATATTATGAGTCCAAAATTTACTATGCTCGTTTTTTGTAATACACATTTTGTAAACTCAACTATGATTGAAACAAATCCAATAAAAAGTGACAGTCCTCCTAAATATCCAGAAAGCATAAGCGGTTTATAAGAAAATGAAGTTATACCATCAAAGGCCAGTTTCAGCATTTTTTTAAGTGGATACTTGCTATCCCCTGCAAATCTTTCATGCCTTACAAATTCTACAAAGGTCTGTTTATACCCAACCCAACTTACAAGCCCCCTCACATATCTGTTTTTTTCCGGCAGTGAGTTTAATGCATTGCACACTTTTCTATCTATAAGTCTAAAATCTCCAGTGTCTACAGGAATATCAATGCTAGTCATACTCTTTAATAATCTATAAAATGACCTTGCTGTAAACCTCTTGAAAAATGATTCTCCTTCCCTCTTAGCTCTTTTTCCGTAGACGACATCATAGCCTTCCTTCCACTTCTTAATCATATCTAAAATAACTTCTGGAGGGTCTTGAAGATCTGCATCTATTACAACTACAGCCTGGCCTATAGAGTTTTCCATTCCTGCAGTTATAGCACATTGATGACCAAAATTTCTCGAAAAATTAATAAGTCTTATGTTCTTATCCTCACTGCATATCTTTTCCGTCTTTTCCCTGGTCTTATCGCTACTTCCATCATTTATAAATATAATTTCATAACTCTCTAAAGTAGAGTCCATAACTTTTTTAAGTCTTCTATAGCTTTCATCTATTACTAGCTCCTCATTATACAGCGGTACTACTATAGAATACATTACATTTTCATTCATGTTATTCACCTCAATTTAATGTTAGGCATTTTCAAAGAAATAACCAGTCAGTATGCTAGCCTATTTTTTATCATACTGCGTCGGTAGAAACTTTATCGATCTAGCTTAGTTATTATTTTGAGGTTTCAACCTTAAAAGAAACTTAAAAGAATAATAATAAATTTAAATTAAATTTAAAATCACATAATTTATAGTATAATAATTAGATATAAGGAGGGAAATTTTATTATGAGATTACTTTTAGTTGAAGATGAAGTCATGCTTTCGGATGCCTTAGTCTATATCTTAAAGAAAAACAATTATGTTGTAGATGCAGCTTACGACGGAATCACCGGAGAAGAAATGGCAGAATCCGAAATATATGATTTGATAATACTTGACAGAATGCTTCCCGAAAAGGACGGACTTGATATTTTAAAATTTATAAGAAAAAAGGGTATTGAAACCCCGGTACTCATGCTTACAGCTATGGATTCCATTGAAAATAGAGTGGAAGGACTTGACAATGGAGCAGATGACTATCTTGTAAAGCCATTCTCTAAAGAGGAACTGCTAGCTAGAATAAGGGCTCTCAGCAGAAGGCATACAGACTTTATCCAGCATGGAAGCATTAAGCTGTCCTCACTAACTTTCGATCCACTGAGGGGAGAAATTGAATGTAATGGTAAGAAAACTAAACTTACTACAAAAGAGCCCCAACTTCTAGAACTTTTAGCACGTAATAAAAATCAAGTTCTAACTAAAGATCAGATACTAGATAGAGTATGGGGCCTTGATTCCGACGTAGAAATGAATAACAATATTGAAGTTTACTTTTCCTATTTGAGGAAAAAACTAAGGGAATTAAAATGTAATGTAGTCATTGAAACTATAAGAGGCATAGGCTACTGCTTAAAAGAGGTTTAAATTATGTTTCGTAAATTAAAAATACAACTTATTCTAATCAATTTAATACTTACAAGTTTAGTATTAATAACCATATTTTCAGGCATATATATACTTATGAGCACAAGTTTTGAACATTCTGCCTATATGCGTATGAGTAAAACAGCTGAAATGGAAAATATTCCACCCTCTGGACCTCATGATAAAAACATGACTGCTTCTGAGAGTTTTTTTATAAAAATAAATTTCAAAAATGAAGTTGAAGAAATATCTCCTAATTCTCCGTTATCTGAAAAAAGCTGCAAGAAACTATTAGAACAAATATTAAAGAAAACTAAACCAAACGGTACTACAACATATGGAAATTATATTTTAAGGTATATTAAAGTCCCTAAAAGTTACGGCTTTATTGTGGTTTTTCAAGATAAGTCCTTCGACGATGAAGTACTGCGTCGATTAATTACTATATCTGTAACGATTTATATAATAAGTCTCGTTTTTGTATTTATAATAAGTTTATTCCTTGCCAATATGTCTCTAAAACCTATTATAAGTGCGTGGAAAAAACAAAAAGCTTTTACTGCAGATGCATCCCATGAACTTCGAACTCCCCTTGCAGTTATAACCACTAATTTAGATATAGTACTAGACAATAAAGATGAAACTGTAGAAAGCCAAGATAAATGGCTTAAAAACATTAAGATTGAAACTACACGAATGACTAAGCTTATAGAAGACCTTTTATTTCTTGCTAGATCAGATTCCCATAAAAATGGATTTGATACTTCTGCATTTGATATAAGCAGTGCTGTGACTAAATCTGTAGTTCCTCTTGAACCAGTTGCCTCAAAACATAAAATAGCCATTTTATCAGATATTCACCCAGATGTAATTTTTTTAGGAAATGAGGGTAGGATCAACCAACTTATAACTATCTTAGTTGACAATGCAATAAAACATACCCCTGAAGGCGGCTCCATCAGAGTAACTTTAGAAAAAATAAAAAATAAAATTGAAATAACAGTGTCTGACACAGGGGAAGGCATAGCTCCAGAACATCTAAATAAAATCTTTGAGAGATTTTACAAAGTTGATAAATCTAGATCAAGTAGGCAGGGTAATTTCGGACTTGGACTTTCCATTGCAAAGTGTATAGTGGAAGAACATGATGGAACTATAGATGTATCAAGTACTGTAGGTAAAGGAGCTACTTTTAAAGTTATATTTCCAGTAAGTTAAAATATAGAGTTTCTAAGTAGAAAGTTTACTTATAACAGCCATATACTAACAAATTTCATTACACTAAAAACTTTTAATAAGTCTAAAGCTTGGTATTTTGAAAACCTAAAGGTACTTAGATAAACTCGTACCTCAAACACATCTAAGTACCTAAGGTTTTCTAAAATACCAAGCTAAGACTTATTTATAAAAGTTTTTAAATGTAATTTCAATTTTGTTAGTATATTTCATGTATAAGGTAAAATTTGAATTAAAATAACTACAAATCATAGAGTCTATAAACGAAAAATCAACTTATACTCTAAATATTTTTTACAACCTTCAGTTTATTAGATATTTTAATGTGACAACATTAAAGAATGTTTGTTTTATATTGCATATTAACGAATTATCATAGGGATATTGAAAACACTATTTCACATTACACCACTCGATGTTCTTTAAGAAATAATGATGCTATAAAACCACTTAAAGCACAAACTGCACCTAATGCAAATACTCCAACATAAGAATTAGTTCCCCTTATAATGTAACCAGAAATTACTGGTGCTGCAGCACCAACCAATTGAGCTACAGTATTCATAAATCCTCCTACTACAGCTCCAGCTTTTGTAGGAAACATCATAGTCGTAAATGGCCAAGCTAGGACCCACATATTAACAAATAGCGCAAATAAAACCATGACAGTCATCGTAACAGCTAGTGGCAATCTATTTCCCATTGAAGCAATGAAAACAAATACTAATGAAAATGTTGCTGCAAGAAGTAATGCTGCTGATGTTGCTTTCTTATGGCCAATTTTATCAGATATCATTCCACTTAATGGCTGACTAATAACAGATGGTAATGTTGCAGAAAGTGCCCATAAAAGTGCTGCTGATTTAACGTTAACCATATAAACCTTTCCTAAATACGTTGCAAACCATGTAAAGACAAAATATTGTGTTCCAAGAAATCCAGCATAAACTATACCCATTATATATGGGTATGGGGAATGCTTCATGATATATCCAATAGTTGGTTCATTATCAGTTTGTTTTGTTTTAGTCTGATTATCAAGTGAGACCAAACCAATTTCCTCTGGCCTATTTTTAATTATATTGGGGACGATAAAAAGTATTAAAAGTCCTGGAAGGGCAGAAAGTAAAAATCCACTTTGAATATTTGGCAATCCAAAAAAGCAAAAACTAGAGAGTAAGGCTGGCATACATGCTCCTCCAACAAAGGTACCTAAAGTTCCGCCTATTCCAAGTATTCCTGTTTGCAATCCTCGATGAGATGGTGCAAACCACCTTGCAAGCATTGGATTTGCAGGAACCCAAATTGCAGCAGCACCAGCACCAATTAGTGCACGTGCAACAATACCAACACCAAGATTAGAAATATTAAATGCGAAAACAATGCTTGAAAAAACAATTAACCCGGTACCAACAGTTATTGTCCAACGTGCACCAAGCCATCTCTCACTTATGTACGCCCAAGGCATTTGCATTAGCGCATAAGCCCATAAATATGATGAATCCACCCACCCAACAGTGGCTGCATCCCATTTATATGTCTTCATAAGCGTTGGTATAACCGTTGGAATATTATATCTCATAAACATGTCCACAAAATAGGCACAAATCATAATAATAAGTATAGCCCAAGAATATTTGTAATATCCATTATTATTTTGAATTCGTTTACATGTATTCGTTTGCATTTAAAGAACCTCCTTAATATGATATTAATACAAAATTTATATTAGTAGGAAATAAAAACTACAGTAAAAAATGGTCAGTACTTATTTTTACTGATGTATTGTTATCTGATGTTGAAATCATCAGATAACAATACATCAATTTCCTTTAAAATAAACAAATCATTGATAAGATTTAACTCTCCTTCTGCCAAAGTTTAGTTAGTTACCTTTAGGAAATACTGCACTTCTTCCTGTTGAATATTTCTCTTCTATTTCACGAATTTCTGGTAACCCTATTAATCTATTGAACTCCTCAAATGTTATCATTTTATCAAAATAGTCACTTGTTGTACCTGTTTTCTTTAAGTGTCTCATTAAATCGGTTACTGCCTTTGCAATAACATAGGTTGATGATACACAAAATATTGTTAAATCATATCCTATCTTTTCAAGCTGACTTGCAGAAAGTAACGGACTTCTTCCGTGTTCCAGCATATTAGCTAATACAGGAACATTAAAACTACTTGTAACTGTTTTCATTTCATCTTCAGATTCAACAGATTCTATAAATAAAATATCTGCCCCTGCTTCTTCGTAGGCCTTTCCTCTTTTAATAGCTTCTTCTAATCCAAAATTAGTACGTGCATCTGTTCTTGCCATAATCATTAAATCAGGATTTTGTCTTGCATCACATGCGGCTTTAATTTTTCCAACCATTTCGTTTTGTGAAATAATTTCTCTTCCTAGCATATGTCCGCATTTTTTTGGTGCAACCTGATCTTCTAATTGGATACAAGAAACCCCTGCCTTCTCGTATTCACGAACAGTTCTCATAACATTAACGGCATTGCCATATCCTGTATCTGCATCAGCAATAAGAGGTATATTTATTCTCTCAACAATATTTGCTGCACGACGTACCATTTCACTCATAGTTAATAATCCAACATCTGGTCTTCCAAGTATACTTGCAGATGTTCCATAGCCTGTCATATAAACTGCTTCAAAACCTTCTCTTTCAATAATTTTTGCTGTTAGAGGATCATAAGCTCCTGGAGCAACAAGTATTTCTTTCTCCTTTAATCTTTCACGTAATTGTTTAGGCATATTTTTCATTTGTACCCATCCCTTCATAATTTTTATTTGATAACTAATGCCGGCTAATTAGTATTACTATTGATTAGAGCAAATTCTATGCCAAGTTTTATAATATTCTCAAATATAAATTAAAAAAAGCTTACATTTTGCACTCTGCCAATATTAAGATAATACGTAAATATATTAAATATTATCTTAATATATTTAATATATTTACGTATTGTTTCATATTGTTTCATATCGTTTTATGAAAGTAAAACATTATGAAACAGTGTGAATTACATTACTTTCAAATATGCCATTTTTAAATGCATTTGCAGTATAATAAATGTGAATAGAAGAATTTAATAAAATTGTTTTTTAGATTTATCCATAAATATGTGCTACTAAAGATTATTTTAATGATAATAAAAACTATTAGGAAGGAATTTGTTAAGATGCAAGAGCAAGTAACACCTATATGTTTAATATCTCCATCCAAAGAATTAGTTAAATTAGCTAATAAAATTATAAATAGTAATAATAAAAAAATTGATGTATTTATCAAAAAGTTAGACGAGGCACTTGAGTTTTCTAAAGAATTAATATCTAAGGGAGCTAGAATAATAATCAGCAGAAAAGGTACAACAGAAATATTAAAACAAGACCTAGATATACCCACCGTTAACATAGATACAACATTATCTGACTATATTCCAATTATGGAGAAAGTCATAAAAGTTAAAGGTAAAATAGCTTTTTTTTCATATTCAGAAATATCTAATGACGTAAAAACTATGTGTTATTTATTAAACATTGATGCAGATTATTATACATTTAATACTTTTAAAGATTGTGAAATATGTATAAAGAATGCAATGGCAAAAAACATTGTTTTAGGAATAGGGGGAACTTCTACAGAATACTTTGCAAGAAAATATGGGCTAAATCATATCGTTGTTGAGAGTTCCCCAACATCTGTAAAAAAAGCAATAGAGGTAGCAGAACAACCATTAAAAGTGAAAAATAGGGAACACATAATACAAGAAAAATTAAAATTAAAGATGGAACGATATAAAACTATATTTAACTATACTCATGATGCTATTATCGCAGTTGATACTACAGGTAAAATTGAGATTTTAAATAGTCTAGCTGAAAAAATAGTAAAGTCAGATTCAAAATATTGTATTGGAAAGGATATAAAAGAAGTAATTCATAATACCAGGTTACATGATGTAACTAAATCAGGCATAAAAGAAACAGATGAGATAATGAATATTAATGGTACAATGGTTTCAACTAACCGAATACCAATAATTGTTGATCAACAGATAAAAGGAGTAGTAGCAACATTTCAAGAAATAAAATCCTTACAAAAAAGTGAACGAAAAGCAAGAGTACAATTACATAAAAAAGGATTTGTAGCTAAACACAATTTTGATGATATAATTGGCAGTTCAGAGCAGATAAAAAAAATTAAAAAAATAGCATATAATTATTCTCTTTCAAAATTTACAATACTAATTACTGGTGAAACTGGAACTGGTAAAGAGCTATTTGCTCAAAGCATACATAATACAAGCCCTCGGAAAGAGGGACCATTCGTAGCAATTAATTGTTCTGCGCTATCAAAAAACATACTTGAATCTGAACTTTTTGGATATGAGGAAGGTTCTTTCACAGGAGCAATAAAAGGTGGAAAGCAGGGTGTATTTGAGCTAGCTAATGGAGGTACTTTATTCCTTGATGAAGTAGGAGAAATGCCTATGGAAATTCAAGTAAAACTTTTGAGAGCTTTACAAGAAAATGAAATTCGCAGAATTGGAGGAGAAAGCATAATACCAATTAATATCAGATTTATTGCAGCAACAAATAAAAACTTATTTAATGAAATAAAAGAACATAGATTTCGTGAAGATTTATATTATAGACTTAACGTACTTAATCTTACAATTCCTCCATTACGTAATAGAAAAGATGATATTATTGAGATAGCTAATAATATTTTAAATGAATTGAACTATGAAAATAAATCAAACATTAAAATAGATTTCAACTCAATTTTCAGCAAATTAACTAATTATGATTGGCATGGAAATGTTAGAGAACTAAAAAGTTTTGTTGAAAGATTATTTGTTGTATCCAATGAGGAAAACAGGAAAAATAAAATCGATGATCTAATTAATGAATTAATTAGACAACACACCAAAATAGACAAACTAGATAAGCATGATCAAAATGATTTTGATTTGACTACATTTGAAAAAAATAATATTATAAAAACCTTAATGACGAATAACTTAGAGATAGGAAAAACTGCAGAAACTTTAGGATGCAGTAGAACAACCTTGTGGAGAAAAATGAAGGAATATAAGATAAATATAAAACGGAAAAATTGATATCAATATTATAGGTGCCAGGCACCATAGTGGGACATTTATGTTCCATCATGGTACCTGGCACCTAATTTAGTAATTTCAATGCAGCATTGCTCATGACTTCTACTCCGTAGGCCATGGCTCTCTCGTCTATATCATACTTAGGATGATGCTGAGGGTATATAATACCTTTTTCAGGATTACCTACACCTACAAAGATGAAGCATCCGGAAATCTTTTGCAAATAGTAAGAAAAATCTTCACTGCTCATAAAAGGCTCTATAGCATGAGCTTTATGTCCAACCATCTCTTTACCTGCTTCCAATACTACACTGGTAACTTTAGGATCATTTGCAAGAACGTAAGTACATCTATCTCTCTCAATTTTGCATTTTGCACCTGCCATATCACATACATCCTCTACAATCTTTTTTATATGGCCAAATACTTTTTCTCGTACATTTTCATCAAGAGACCTTATGGTTCCCTTTAGTTCAGCTCTTCCTGCTACTGAATTGTAAACATGTCCCGAGTTAAATACACCAACAGACACAACAGCTTGCTTCATTGGGTCTACATCTCTTCCAACAATTGTATTCAATGCCACCACTATTTGGGATGCTGTTAATATAGAATCTATAGTTTGATGTGGCATGGAAGCATGCCCTGCTTTTCCTTCAATAATTATTGTAAATTCATCACTTGCTGCCATCATGGGACCAGCAGATATTCCTACTGTCCCAAATTTAACAGGCTGCCATAGATGTGCTCCTATAATGGCATCTACATCTTTTAGTCCACCATCAGCTATAATTGCCGCTGCCCCTGATCCATCAGCTACTTCTTCTTCACTAGGTTGAAATATGAATCTTACAGTTCCCTTTATCTCATGACGAAGATTACTAAGTACTTTTATAACTCCCAAAAGCATAGCAATATGTCCGTCATGGCCACAAGCATGACATGCACCCTTATTTTGTGATTGATAAGGCTTTCCACATTCATCTTCTATGGCAAGTGCATCCATATCTGCTCGAATTGCTATAATTTTACCTGGTTTTTCACCTTTTAATTCAGCAATAACTCCTGTACCAGCAGCCTTTCTAATGTCTAAGTCCAAACCCTCAAGTACTTCAATGATTTTCTTTTGAGTAGCAAATTCTTTTTTGCTTAACTCTGGATATTTATGAAAATATCTTCTTATCTCAACTATTTCAGGGTAATACTTTTCTGTAAGTTCCTTTATATCACTCATAATTACAAACCTTTCATTATTATTTTAGGTGCCAGGCACCATAGTGGAGCATAAATGTCCCACCATGGTGCCTGGCACCTGATTGTATTTTTACTTATACTCTGAAAATACATCTAATTCATCACTATCTACATCTTCTGATTTGACATAGGTCATAGCTCTAAATGTATCTAAAGAAGTTATTACTTGAATGTTTCTCTCTACGGCTGTTCTTCTTATATGAAATCCATCTCTTCTAGAATCATTCCCTTTAGTTGGTGTATTTATGACTAAATCCACCTCTTCATTTTTTATAACATCTATTATATTAGGATTTTCTTCATTCATCTTTCTAACTTCTTTAACTTCAATTCCATTATCTCTTAAAAGTTTTGCCGTATTTCGAGTAGCCATAAATTTTATTCCCATCTTGTAAATCTCTTTAGCTATAGGTAAAAATTCTTGTTTATCATGATCTCCTATAGTAGCAAGCATTACTCCGTTTTTCATATTAGAAAACATTCCTGCAGCTAAAAATCCTTTATAAAGTGCTCCTGTAAGAGTATTTGAAACACCTAGTACTTCTCCAGTTGATCTCATTTCAGGTCCAAGTGATACTTCTACATTTGGAAGTTTCTGTGTAGAAAATACAGGCACCTTAACTGCCACTATATTGGGTTCTTTTGAAATTCCAACTCCATACCCAATATTCTTTAGTTTTTCACCCAAAGTTACTCTAGTTGCAATATCAACTATAGGTACACCGCTCACCTTGCTTATATATGGAACTGTCCTTGAAGCCCTTGGATTTACTTCTATTACATACAGATTTCCCTTATACTCTATAAACTGAATGTTAATCATACCTTTTATTCCGATTCCAGTTGCAAGTTTTTCGGTATAATCTAATATTTTTTTCTTCATTTCATCACTTATATTCTGACTAGGATACATAGTTATACTATCACCAGAGTGTATACCAGCCCTTTCAAGATGCTCCATAATTCCAGGTATAAGCACATCTTCTCCATCACAAATTGCATCTACTTCTATTTCTCTTCCCATCAGATACTTATCTATTAATATAGGATTTTTCCTATCTTTCTTAAAAGCCATGGATAAGTAGTAAGTAAGTTCTTTATCATCGTAAGTTATTTCCATTCCTTGACCACCAAGTACATAGGACGGCCTTACAAGTACAGGGAATTCTAATCTTCTTGCTTCTTCCAATCCTTCTTCTACAGACCAAACACCTTTTCCCTTAGGTCTGCTTATATTTAGTCTTTCCAAAAGATCATCAAACTTTTCTCTGTCTTCTGCCTCATCTATCTGATCCGCTGTTGTACCCAAAGTAACTATATTTTTTTCCTTTAAAAATTCTGCTAATTTTATGGCAGTTTCTCCACCAAATTGAAGTATTACACCATAAGGTTTTTCCTTATCTATTATGCTTAGTACATCTTCTTCAGTTATAGGTTCAAAATACAATTTATCTGAAATATCAAAATCTGTACTTACAGTTTCAGGATTGTTGTTTACTATAATAGTTTCTATATTTAACTTTCTAAGAGTCTTTATACAGTGAACAGAAGCATAGTCAAATTCTATTCCCTGGCCTATTCTTATAGGTCCTGAGCCTATTACAATAACTTTCTTTTTATCTGAAACCTCAACTTCGTCATATTGTTCATAAGTAGAATAATAATAAGGTGATAGGGCTTCAAATTCTCCCCCACAGGTATCTACCATTTTATAAGCAGGAGTTATACTCCATATATTTCTAAGCTTATATACTTCTTCTGGAGATACTCGGAGCATATCTGCTATTCCCTTATCTGAAAATCCCTTTTTCTTAAGCAAAGTTAGCCACTCTTTATCCATATTGGAAATATCACTGGACTTTAATTTTTCTTCTTCATCTATTATCCACTGAAATTTCTTTATAAAGAATATATCTATTCCTGTAATCTCAGCTAATTTTTCAATTCTATATTTTCTCCTAATCATTTCTGCCATTGCAAATATTCTTTCATCATCAGGATATGCTATTCTTTCTTTAAGTTCTTTCATGGTGAAGTCTTTAAATTTTTTATACTCCAAGGAATAAGCCCCTATTTCAAGAGATCTCACACCTTTTAAAAATGCAGCTTCAAAGTTACTACCTATTGCCATTATTTCACCTGTAGCCATCATTTTTGTGCCAAGTTCCCTATCTGCATTGTGGAATTTGTCAAAAGGCCACTTAGGAATTTTTACTACTACATAGTCAAGAGATGGCTCGAAACAAGCATAAGTCTTTTTAGTAACTGCATTTTTTATTTCATCTAGGCCATATCCAAGAGCTATTTTAGCTGCAACCTTTGCAATAGGATATCCAGTAGCCTTTGATGCCAAAGCTGAAGAACGACTTACCCTTGGATTTATCTCTATAACTGCATATTCAAAAGATTTTGGATTAAGTGCCAGCTGAACATTGCATCCGCCTTCTATTCCAACCTCATTTATTATATTAATAGAAGCAGTTCTAAGCATTTGATATTCCTTATCAGATAATGTCTGGCTAGGGGCTACTACTATACTGTCTCCTGTATGAATTCCAACAGGATCTACATTTTCCATATTACATACAGTTATACAGTTTCCAAAGCTGTCTCTCATAACTTCATATTCGATTTCCTTCCAGCCTTTTATACTTCTTTCAAGAAGTACTTGACCTATGGAACTAAGTTCTAGTCCCGATTCCAGTATGGTCTCCAGCTGTTCTTCATTTTCAGCTATTCCGCCGCCTGTTCCACCTAAGGTATAAGCAGGCCTTACTATAACAGGATAACCTATTCTGTTTGCAAATTTTTTACCGCTTTCCATATCCGTTATTATTTCACTTTCCACAACAGGCTGATTTATTTTATTCATAGTATCTCTAAAAAGTTCTCTATCTTCACCTTTTTTTATAGCTTCTATTGCGGTACCTATTATATTCACGTTATATTTTTCAAGTATTTTCTTTTCATATAATTCCACTGTCAAATTTAATGCAGTCTGTCCACCCATACCTGCTAAAAGACTGTCAGGTCTTTCTTTTTTTATAACTTTTTCTACAAATTCAACCGTAAGAGGTTCAATATAAACTTTATCCGCAACCTCCCTATCTGTCATTATAGTTGCCGGATTACTATTTATAAGTACAACTTCTAACCCCTCTTCCCTAAGAGATTCACAAGCCTGAGTTCCAGAATAATCAAACTCTGCTGCCTGACCTATAATTATAGGGCCAGATCCTATTACTAATATTTTTTTAATATTTTTATTTAAAGGCATAAAAACCTATCTCCCTTCTACTCAATGCACAATTCACAATTCATAATTTTCATCTATAGAATTTACAACTTAAAGACAACTTGTGTGCAAGCATATCTTTAAGTTAAGAATTAATAATGAATAGTGAATGAAGATTTTCTGAAGTGTTAGCTGAAGAAAATCATCCATAACTATTAATTCTTAACTCTTAATTTTTAATTATATTTTATCAATTAACAGTAAAATATCCGGATTACAAGTTAACTTTCAAACTAGAAACTCTATATTTTAAAGTGAGTATTTCATAAATTCATCAAATATATAGTTGTTGTCTTCCGGTCCCGGACATGCTTCCGGATGAAATTGTATTGAGAATATAGGAAGACTTTTATGTTTCATTCCTTCTATAGTTCCATCGTTTAAACTTACATGAGTTATTTCCATATCTTCAGGCAGTCTGTTCACATAATAGCCGTGATTTTGAGAAGTTATATGCACTTTACCGCTTATAAGATCTTTTACAGGATGGTTGCATCCTCTGTGACCAAATTTGAGTTTAGCTGTGCTCCCCCCAAGGGCTAATGCCAAAAGCTGATGTCCAAGACATATTCCTGTAATAGGTTTTTTGCCTATAAGCTTTTTTATATTTTCAATTTCACAGGTAAGATCATCTGGATCTCCCGGACCATTTGATAAGAATATCAAATCTGGATCAATTTCAAGTACATCTTCTGCTTTAGTATTTGAAGGAAATATAGTTACCTTACATCCTCTATCTGCAAATGCTTTTATCATGGTTTTTTTAATTCCAAAATCCAAAATAGCAATATTTTTTTTGCCTTCACCTACAATATATTTTTCCTCTGTACTCACCTTAGATACTGCATTTTTATTGGAAAAAGACTTAATTTTATCTTCTACAGAGACAAAGTCTAGATTTTCTATAGTTATAATTCCCTTCATAGTACCATTTGTTCTTAGCATTTTTGTAAGTGCTCTCGTGTCGATTCCAGAAAGTCCTACAATTTTATTCGTTTTAAGGTAATCACAAAGTTCAAGTTCAGATCTAAAATTACTGGAATAGCTGCATAACTCTCTTACAATAAATCCCTTTACCTTTGGGTTGGATGATTCCATGTCTTCCAGATTAATTCCATAATTTCCTATAAGGGGATAAGTCATCGTTACTATCTGACCATAATAGGATGGGTCTGTAAGTATTTCTTCATATCCTGTCATTCCAGTATTAAATACCACTTCACCTACACTATCTTTCAAATACCCAAAAGCTTCTCCTTGAAAGATACTTCCATTTTCTAATATAAGTTTTGCTTTCATACTATACCTCCTGCATTTTTACTAGTAAAAATACACCTATCCATCTTAAAAAACAAAAAAGGCAATAAAAAAATTATTTTAAAAAACAATTTTTCTATTGCCAAAGTTTTCATATTCAAATACAAAACTATTCATTTTTTTTAGGATATAAAAAAGCTTACCCATCACATACCTCTTTCTGGCCTCACAGGACCAATTTAAAGTGTATTTTTCACTTAAATTCTAACCTTTATTCTAATTAAAATATGGCCATATGTCAAGTATCAAAAAATGTATTTTTTAAATTATCACTTGGAATAATATTCTTGAAAATGAAAATAAACAGGTATATAATAAAAACTGTTAATACACGAACAGTTTTTATGCAAATAATATCTATATTAACCATTAAAGGAGGTTGTATATGAAAAAAGCTATTTTATTTAGCCTGGCTGCAGCAATATTTTTGACAGGCTGCGGTTCTACAAACACTACGAGTAAAAATATTAAAAACATCAATCAAAATACCAGTGATCAATTTTTAATGGGAGGAAAAATTTCAACAAATGAACAAGCAAATATAACTTCAAAAGTTTCAGCAAAGGTTTCTGAAATATCCGTTGACTTGGGTTCAAAAACAAATGAAGGCGACGTACTTATTAAACTAGATACAAAAGATCTTCAAGGACAAGTTGATCAAGCCCAAGCAGCTTTAAATACCGCAAATGCAAATTTAACTAATACCCAAAATAGCACCCGTCCTGAACAAGTCGCTGAAGCTCAATCCTCTGTAAGCAGTGCTTCTCAAAGTTATGAAACAGTAAAAAAGAACTATGACCGTGTACAGGCTTTAGTAAATGCAGGAGCAGCAACTCAGCAGGAACTGGATTCAGCCAATCAGCAGCTTGCTACAGCAGATTCACAGTATAAAACTGCCCAAGAGCAACTTGCTATGCTACAAAATGGCCCCACAAAATCATCTATAGATGTTTACAAAGCACAGGTAATCCAGGCTCAAGCAGCTTTAAAAACTGCACAGACATCCTTAAGCAATGCTATTATTACGGCACCTATTTCCGGAGTAGTAAATACCAGAAATGTCAATGTAGGAGATACAGTATCCCCTGGTGCAACACTTCTTTCTATAATAAATTCCAGCAACCTCTATGTAAATGCCTATGCACCTTTAGATATTGTAAGTCAAATTAAAGAAGGACAAGAAGTAGCTGTAAAAGTATCTGAAATACCAGACAAACAATTTAAGGGTAGAATAGCCGTTATAAATTCTAATTTAAATTCTGAAAGCAGAGACATTTTAGTTAAAGTAAGCCTAACAGATAAAGATTCACAGCTAAAACCCGGTATGTTTGCTGAGATTGGACTTGAAAAATAGAGAAAGAAGGTATTTCAAATATGAAACAAAAACGAAAAATATTGATTGTAGGAATATTAGTAATAATCGCAGTCGCACTCAGTAGTATAGGATTTTATTATTGGTATGAAAACACCTACTATGTTTCAACAGACGATGCAAAAGTAGATGCAGACCTAGTCAACGTAACTCCACAAATCAGTGGTAAATTGCTAGAACTCAATGTAGATGAAGGAGATATTGTTATTAAAAATCAAATATTAGCCCGTCAAGAAATGTCAGACCTATCTGACTCAAAGGTAGATCAATCTTTAATACGATCACCTATAAATGGCATAATTATTAAAAAGCAGGGAACCATCGGTGAAATTTGGTCTCCTGGTCAAACCCTAGCTACTTTAATAGATCCAAATAAACTTTATATAACTGCTGACATAGAAGAAACAAAGCTTGGAAAAATAAGAGTTGGACAGCCAGTTAGCATTACTATAGATGAGTATGGGTCTCAAAAATTTACCGGTAAAGTAAAATCTGTAGGAGAAGCAGCCCAATCTGCACTATCTATTATACCAACTACTACCAGTGGTACATTTACAAAAGTAGTTCAGAGAATACCTATAAAAATTTCTCTAGACAAATTTAACAACAAAATACTTCCAGGTACCAATGCCGTTGTTAAAATTCGCATAAAGTAATGGGGTGATATAATGGAAGAAAACAACAATGAATCTATATACAGCTGGCTAGCATTAATTGTTGTAGTAATAGGAACTTTTATGTCCATACTTGACAGTAGTATAGTTAATATCGCTATTCCAAAGATGATGGCAGTCTTTGGAGTATCAATGGATGATTCAAAATGGATACTGACATCATATACCCTAGCTCTTGGTGCAATTATACCTCTTACGGGATATCTTCAGGAAGTTTTCGGATCTAAAAAAATATATATGTTTGCACTTGCAATGTTCACTTTGGGCTCCATGCTATGTGGATTTGCCTGGAACAATACATCTATGATAGTATTTCGTATTATACAAGCTTTAGGTGGCGGCATGATAATGCCTGTAGGTATGTCCATAATATATGAAATATTTCCTAGAGATAAAATAGGCCTAGCCCTTGGAATTTGGGGGATAGCTTCCATGGCAGCACCTTCCATAGGACCTACTTTAGGTGGATATATTATTCAAAATATGAACTGGAGACTTATTTTCAATATCAATGTTCCCATAGGTATACTAGGTGTAATTTTAGCTGGAATTTTACTAAAGGATCCTAAAAAAGTTACATTTAAATCTTTTGATGTAATAGGATTTTTATCTTCTACAATTGGAGTAGTAAGCATTTTATATGTACTTGGGGAATGGACTTCAATTGACTGGAGCAAAGTACAATACCCGCTGCTTTTGACTTTAGGATGTCTGAGTCTTATACTATTTATAGTAAATGAACTTACCCACCCGCAGCCACTTTTAGACCTCACTGTATTTAAATTATTTGATTTTAGTGTATGTCAAATAATAATCTGCGTTTTGACTATGGCACTTATGGGTGGAGTATACGTGCTACCCTTATTCCTCCAAAATATAAGAGGATATACAGCAATGGAAACAGGTCTAATCATGCTGCCTGCTGCACTTGTAGTTGGAATACTAATGCCTGTAAGTGGTAACTTGTTTGATAAAATTGGTGCCAAGCCCTTAGTTATACCTGGGCTTATAATACTAGCCTTAAGTTCCTATCATCTTTCAGTTTTAATAAATATGAATTCCACTAGAGAAATGATAACTTTTATTCTATGTGTAAGGTCAATTGGGCTAGGATTTACAATGATGCCAATTAATACTGCAGGAATGAATGTAGTACCACAAAACTTGATTGGAAAAGCATCTGCTCTCTCCAGTACCATAAGACAAATAGCAAGTTCCCTCAGCGTAACAATAATGTCCGCCATAATACAAAGCAAAACTAACTACAATTATTTAAAACTATCTGAGCAAATAAATGTCTACAATAAACCCGCTAATGATACGATAAATATACTTACGAAATCATATATGCAAGAAGGCCTACCCCAAGGCACAGCTAAAGCCTCTGCATTATCTACGTTAAGTAAATTGCTTCAAGGACAGGCTACCATAGACGCTATGGCTTATGCAGTTGCTATTACTTCTATTATAGTAATTGTCACTATAGTCTTAACTTTAATGATGAAAAGTAAAAAAACAGAGAAAGGAGCTGAGCACAATACCAACACAAAAGAACTTGCCACCACAAAATGATGACTTAATATTAGAGCAATCGGATAAAATAATTAATCTTTTTAAAATTATCCATAAAATTATTGGTCATAAATTCAGAGAAATTGCAGGACAATTTGGTTTTACGGCACCTCAACTGGCAGTTGTAGTTCATCTGTATAAAAAACCTGGTATGACATTAAATGAGTTGAGCAATCATTTAATGCTTGCAAAGAGTACAGTATCTGGTATAGTAAACCGTCTGGTAAATCAGGGTGTTGTAACCCGAGAGATACCTGAAAGCAACAGAAGAATTGTAAAACTATCTATATCTGAAGAATTTAAGAAAGTTAATGATATATTAGACATAAAGCAAACTTTAATTTCCAACTGTATATCCGATACTATAAGAAATATGGATAGCAAATCAGTAGATCAATTTATTCATGCATTAGAACATTACAAATCACTATTAGAAGATATTAAATAAAAGGGAAAATACTTCAGCAAAACTTGCTTACTGCTGTCGTGTTTTCCCTTTACCTTTCTCTTCATCCTTATAAACAGAGTTCTTGGTTTCAGGTGAAGTTTTTTTCTCCATCTGAAACTTATTAACAGGATTCTTAGTGCTTTATCACTTAGAAGGCGTTATCCTTTAGGGGAAATCGTTATCCAGGGGCGTAGCAGCCGTTATGCACAGCATAAGAACTCTAAATCGCTGAAGCTCAATAGTTCTAATATTCCCCACTTTATAAGAAAAGCAGATATCCCAAATCTTTGATTTGGCAATAGTCGCTTTCGCTGTGTGCGATGGGGGTATTACGGCTGGTAGCCATCGGATAAACAGAGTTCTTAGCATCAGATGGAGTTAAAACTCCACCTGATGCTAAGAATCACTTGATTGAAATCACAAGTGCTATCAATTATTATACATAATAAATGCCCATGCTGCGTAGTATTTAATAGATATAATAAAAAGGAGAGGAGAATATGAACTTTAAGGATATAATTGAAAAAGACAGGGAAATAAGAAAAAAGCATGAGTTTAAAGGAACTTTTCTAGAGTACTTAGAAATTGTAAAAAAGAACCCTAAAATCGTAAAATTATCTCATAGAAGAATGTATGATATTATAATGAATAAAGGTTATGAAGTTTTAAAGCCTGAAGAAAATCCAAGAATAAAAAAATTATATGGAAATGAACCAATTAGAAGGTATAACTTTTTCAAAGATGACTTTTTTGGAATTGACAAAGTCATAATGAAACTAGTTAACTATTTCCACTCTGCAGCAATGATGGGAGAAGAATCAAGACAGGTGCTTTACCTAGTAGGTCCTGTAGGAGCTGGTAAATCATCTTTAGTAGAATCAATTAAAAAAGCCCTTGAAACCTCAGAACCTATTTATACTCTTGAAGGATGTCCTATGAGAGAAGAGCCTCTGCACCTTATACCAAAACATTTAAAAGGAAGTTTTGAGAAAGCACTCGGTGTAGAAATTGAAGGTGATTTATGTCCTGTTTGTAAATATAGGCTAAAGCATGATTACGGCGGCGAATATGAAAAATTTCCTGTAACTACTACTGACTTTTCCATACGATCAAGAAAAGGCATTGGAGTAGTACCCCCAGTTGATCCTAATAACCAAGATACATCCGTACTCACAGGTTCCATTGATATATCAAAGATGGATATGTACCCTGAAGATGATCCTAGAATATTCTCGCTAAATGGTGCTTTCAACGTAGGTAATAGAGGGCTTGTAGAATTTATTGAAGTTTTTAAAAATGATGTGGAATATCTTCACACAATAATTACAGCTACCCAGGAAAAATCAGTTCCATCTCCAGGTAAGGGTTCAATGATTTATTTTGATGGAATTATTCTAGCACATTCCAATGAATCTGAATGGAACAAATTTAAATCTGACCATACTAACGAAGCAATACTAGATAGAATAGTAAAAATTGAAGTTCCTTACTGCATGGAATTAAATGAAGAAATTAAAATATATAAAAAAATACTTGGCAAGAGTCAATTTAATGCACATATAGCACCCCACACCATAGAAATAGCAGCAATGTTCGCAATTCTATCCAGACTTTCACCTTCCAACAAGGTAGATCCTATGACAAAATTAAAAATTTACAATGGAGAAGATATCGTTGAAAAAGGCACAACTAAAAAAATTGACTTTTCAGAATTAAAAGAGGAAGCAGGTTCTAGAGAAGGAATGACAGGAATTTCCACTAGGTTTATAGTAAAAGCCTTAGATAGTGCACTTTCAAACTCAGAATACAACTGTATAAATCCTCTTAGCGTAATAGAAAGCTTAACAAAAGCAGTTAAAGATTTGGATATAGCTGAAGATGATAAACAAAGATATTTAACTTTTATAAAAGATACCATTAGAAAAGAATACAACAAAGTATTGGAAAAAGAAATAACCAGAGCTTTTATTCACAGTTTTAAAGAACAGGCAGAAAGTCTTTTTGATAATTACCTAGATCATGCAGAAGCTTATGTAAATAAAAATAAAATTAAAGATCAATCTACTGGAGAAGAATTAGAACCAGATGAGACTTTCATGAGATCTATAGAAGAACATATTGGCATCTCCGAAAATTCTGCAAAAGGATTTAGAACAGATGTAACTTCATATATGTTCTACGTTATAAGAAATGGAGGAAAAATCAGCTATACTTCCTACGAACCTCTTAAAGAAGCTATTGAGAAAAAACTCACTGCATCTGTAAAAGAACTATCCAGAGTTATAACTAAGTCAAAAGTAAGGGGCAAGGAACAAAACGAAAAATATAATTCCATGGTTGAGGAAATGAAGGCAGATGGATATTGTAACCACTGCTGTGACGTTATTTTAAAATACGCTGCCAACAACCTATGGAAGGATTGATATTATGGCTATTTTTAGAGAATTTGATCCAAGGGATCACCATGATAGATCCTTAGAAGATAGAAGGCGCCACAAGCAATTAGTAGAGAAATCCATAAAGGATAATCTTGCAGATATAATATCAGAAGAAAGCATTATAGGTCAGAGTAAAGATAAGAAAATTAAAATTCCCATAAAGGGCATTAAAGAATATCACTTTATATATGGAGACAACAGTCCCCAAGTTGGAAGTGGAAATGGATCTCAAAAAAGAGGAGATAAAATTGGAAGATCCCTAGCGAAAAATGGAGGCAAAGGCAAAGGCGGTGCAGGTAACGAAGAAGGGGAAGATATGTACGAAACGGAAATTACCTTAGAAGAACTTATGAATTACCTTCTTGAAGATATGGAGCTACCTTTGATGGACAAAAAAAAATTTTCAGAACTACTGTCTAAAAAATCCTTAAAAAAAGCAGGATATCAAAGAAATGGAATAAATCCAAGGCTCGCTAAGAAAAGAACTGTTATAGAAAAGCTAAAAAGACAGCAAAACTCTAAACGAGATATTAGAGAAGCTTCCAAAGACCCACTGTTTAAAAATAAAATTATTTCTAAAGATATAGACTCAAGATTTCCTTTCAGGCAGGAAGATTTAAGATACTTCAGGATAAAAGAGAAAAAAAAGCGTGAATTAAATGCTGCTGTTATATGCGTAATGGATACCTCAGGTTCCATGGATAGCACAAGAAAATTCTTAGCTAGATCCTTTTTCTTTATTCTGTATCAATTTGTAAAAGCTAAATACAATAATGTTGAAATTAAATTTATTTCTCACTCCACTAAAGCAAAAGTAGTTACTGAAAATGAATTTTTCCACAAAGTAGAATCTGGTGGAACCT
Organism: Clostridium ragsdalei P11; assembly: GCF_001675165.1. GTDB lineage: Bacteria > Bacillota > Clostridia > Clostridiales > Clostridiaceae > Clostridium_B > Clostridium_B ragsdalei. Next base: position 1,836 of record NZ_LROS01000077.1, on the reverse strand, counting down.
ATATATCCAGCGGATTAAATAAAGCTCTTGAAGTAATTGAAGAAAATTATAATCCTGCTTACTGGAACGTATATACCTTTTATGTAAGTGACGGTGACAATTGGGATGAAGACAACGAACGTGCTTTAAAAGCTGCCAAAGATTTATGTGAAGTCTGCAATCTTTTTAGCTATGCAGAAATCATACCCAGCTATTTTGGAAGTAATATAAAAAACATTTTCCGTCGAGGAATAGATAAAAATAACTTTTCTACTGTAACTATTAATGAGAAGCAAGACTTATGGATATCCCTTAAAAAAATATTGAAAAAAGAACTGGAAGGAAGGTGATTTTTCTGGAATATACAGGTACAGATTTAGAAAAATGGTGTGACATTATAGAAGATGCATCTAAAAAATCAGGACTTGACTTTTATCCTCAAGAATTTGAAATTGTAAGTTATACAGACATGATAGGATACGAAGCCTATCTGGGAATGCCTGCTAGATACCCTCACTGGAGTTTTGGCAAATCCTATGATAGGACAAAATCACTTTACAAATATAACCTTACAGGACTTCCTTATGAAATGGTAATAAACTCAAATCCCTGTCTTGCTTATTTGATGAAGGACAATACACTGTTACTGCAAATTCTAACAATGGCTCATGTATACGGACATAATGATTTCTTTAAAAATAACAGATTGTTTAAAGAGGGTACTAAAGCATCCTATACTCTTGAAATGTTTAAAAATGACGCAGATATGATAAGAGAATATATAAATGACCCAAGCATCGGGTATGAAGGAGTAGAAAAAATTTTAAATGCCGCTCATTCCATAAGATTTCAAACAAATAGGGCTATAGGATTAAAAAAAACAGAAGAAGAATCAAAAGAAGACTTACTAAACTTTATTATAAATCACAGTGACTTAGAAGAATGGCAAAAAAATGTTTTATATGTAGTAAAAAAAGAAACTGCATATTTTATACCTCAGGTTGAAACAAAGATTATGAATGAAGGTTGGGCAAGTTACTGGCACTACAAGACCTTAAATAGACTGGACCTTTCGCCTTCACTTCACATTGAATTCATTAAAAGACATAATGATGTAATTACACCTATTATGGGAGGAATTAACCCCTATTATATTGGCTTTAAAATATTTGAAGACTTAGATAAAAGATACGGACAAAATAAAATATTTGAAGTAAGATCACTGGAAAGAGATGCCTCTTTTATTAGAAGATACTTAACAAAAGAGCTGTGTTATGAACTAAATTTATTTGAATATGCAAAACAACGCAGTGACTACGTAATAAAAGAAATTCCTGATGAAAAAGGATGGATTGAAATCAGGAATACCCTATGCAATAATTGTGGTATGGGTTCCATTCCCAATATTGTCGTTGATGATATTTTAAAAAAGGACAATACCCTCGTATTAAAACATATTTACGATGGGAGAGAATTAAATTCAAATTATATGGAAGCTACTTTAAAATGCATTTATGAATTGTGGGGATATCCCGTGAAATTAAATACCAAAATAAGCAAAGAAGATATAGAAGTATGCTGCAGCGAGCCTACTACTATTACTTATAAAACTTTAAGATGTGATTAATATAGGGTTTCTAACTAAAATATTAACTTATACAGAATAATTAAAATTCTTCTCCAAATACTAAATGTACGGAGAAAGGAGTTTTAATTATGGGAAGAAAATTATTTGAAATAGAATCACTGTATGATTATAAAATTGAAGATTTAATTGAGCTAAAAAACACTACGAATTCTAAATTTACTAGATTAGTATTAGCTGTGGTTACTATGAGATATCGAGGATGCTCAAAT
>NZ_LROS01000076.1 GCF_001675165.1 Clostridium ragsdalei P11 | reverse complement strand
AATTCGCCCCTTTCTTTAACTTTTACTTATATATATGCCTTTCGAAAAATTAGTGCAGAAAAAAAGAAATAGGCTTTTACCTATTTCTTCTCCTGGTTTTTTATAACGGCTGATATATCTTCTCTTAGTTCTTCAATAGATTTGACTAAAAGGTCAATCTTATTTTCAAACCTTATGAGCAGGTATATACTAACTGCTATTGGGAACCCTACGGTGCTGATTAAACTAACCAGCTGGTCATACATAAATATCACCCTCCCTCTGCCATTATAAAAATATATATGCTATTTCAGATATTTTTTCAGTTTATTTAGGGCAGATTTTTTTATTTCTATAGCATGTCTATATTTTATGTTAAGTATATCAGCGGTTTCTTTAAGTGTCCTGCCTTCCATGTACACAGATTTAATTATTTTTATCTCTATATCCTGAAGTTTATTAAGTGAAAGTCTTATCTTTTCTGCCTGATCAAATGCAATAACTTCATCTTCAAGGGTAAAGTCATAAGGCTGAATTGACAGCACCCCTTCATCCTGTACTTCTCTAAAGTGCTTTATCTGGCCTTTCAAAAGGGCATT
>NZ_LROS01000075.1 GCF_001675165.1 Clostridium ragsdalei P11 | reverse complement strand
CCCTATAAAAAATTAGCAGGAGAATTACCCGAGATAATAGGAACTTTGCTACACGTGCTATCCACTTCTTAGTGGTGCAACAATCTGCTGTGCTCATGGGTAATACGTCTACGTTGAAAATCGGGGTGCAAATCCTCCAAAGAACATTCAGACTTAGCCCTGCCAATATGAAATTATGTCCACATATGTACATTGCAAACATTTGAATTGTAGGATGTTTCTATTTTCATTGGCGGCTGTGAAGTAAGTCATGATTCGTTGAAAATTTAATAATACGGTGTTGAATAATAGTATCTCTCTTAATATGCGATAGTGAAATCACTTGAATCATGTGGTATAATTACCATTATATCGGTAAAAGTATGCTATATTCCCATGAAATATTCAGGGATAGAACTTTAAGCTTAAATATGAGAAAAAACAATGAACGGAGGGATATAAAATGTTCTACTATCGTTTTAGACCATCCAGCGAACTTGCTATTAAGGAACTGATGTATAATGAGATTTACTTTGCCTCTAATAAGGAATGCAATGACCCATTTGATGGAAAGACATTCCTTGCTTTTGAAGCAGATAAGGGTAAATGGAGAAGGTTACTAGAGCTTGCATGGAAGAATTATAATAATCCAAACAAAACAAGATATGAAGAACAGCTCTCGGCATATCTTACTAAAATTTCACCATTAACCTATGATGAAGTTCTTCAACTTGATTATATCAAAGTATTATGTTCTCTTCAGTTTCCTCCTGATTTAATAACAGCTTTTATACTTGATAAACAAATTAAGCATTTTCTGGATTTGTATAAACCAAGAAACACGTATTTTGTTTCATTCTCAAGGGTATGCGATGAAATGCTAATGTGGGCTCATTATGCCTCAATGCATCAAGGATACTGCCTAATTTTTAAGGCTATTGATAATAGCCTTTATCAATGCCATAAACACAAGAGAAATTCAGTAGGAAGGAATACTCAAAATGGAATAGCCCCAAAGATGAGTCAGGCTATTCCAGATAGTTTCCCATTTGAAGATATATCATATAGCGTAGATTCTACAAGCAATAATGCATTCTATTGTTTTCCACAGTATGTTATCGGACCAGAAATTGATAAAAGGAAGCAGAAAGATTTTCTTACATGGAAAAGACAACAGCACTTGATAAAACACAACTGCTGGGATTATGAACAAGAGTCACGGTTAACACTCTCTTCTCCTATTCCATGGCTCTTTGGAGAGGTTGTCGAGTGTAGCCAGCAAGAACGACTGTTTCACTATCAGCCCAATCAGCTAGTGGGAATTATTTTGGGAGCTAGGATGGATGCGAAACAAAAAATGCGAATTCGTGAAATAATCAAGGAACATATGGATCTTATTGCTCTCAATCCAGGTAACAATTCTGCTGTTTTTAATTTTCTTCTATGTCAAGCTACACTTCCTCACAATCAGCGTAAGGTTGTTATTAAGGAAGAAGAAATTTTTACCCTTACAAGTACTATTAGTAGGGATGATAGCGACTTTGAAAGGTACTTACAGGAGTGGAAAGAAGGATGGGCAATTGTGTTTAATGGATCCAGTGGATCACGAAAAAAATTTTTATAGACTGTAGACTGACACAGTAGAATCTAAAGGTTGACGAAGTTCTTCTGCAGAAATATAAGGTATACGTCATATGTAATATTTTTATCTAATATCACAATTAAAAACGAACAATTTGGAAAACATCGTATTATTCAAAAATGAACTGCACCCTGTCAAGTAGACAGTGGAAATAATAAAAGTTATTTAAACGGATAAAGCCCTAAATTCCATTGGGGTTAGGCCGTTTAATCTTTTTTGTAGTCTCTTAGTATTATAGAAATTGATATATTCATTGATTGCATTGGTTAGTTCTTCATATGTATGATATTTATGGAGATAGTACTTTTCACATTTAAGAGTTCCCCAAAAGGCCTCCATTGGGCCATTATCAATGCATTTGCCCACTCGTGACATGCTTTGTGTCATTTGAGCTTCATCAAGCTTTCGCTTAAAACCATAAGATGTATATTGAAAACCACGATCGCTATGAAGCATAGGGCTTGCACCTGGATTGGATGATAAGGCTAAGTCTAAGTTATTAAAAACAAGATCATTATTGTTAGAATGACCAAGAATATATGCGACAATAGAGTTGTCATATAGATCAAAAATGGCACTTAAATAAGCCTTTTGAGAGTTACCATATTTGAACTCAGTAACATCAGTAAGCCACTTCTGATTCAGCCTATCGGCTGAAAACGTACGATTTAGTAAATTTTCTGCTACCTGCTGCGGAGCAGATTTGACATAACGTTTTTTCTTTCTGCGAATTACAGACTGTAACGATGCCAGTTTCATAAGTCGATAGATGCGTTTATGGTTAAAATTTTTACCCAGCCTATGATTTAAGTTCAAAGTCATTCTTCGATAACCATAGATACCATCTACTTCATCATAGATTTTAACAATCTCTGCAATCAACATACTATTTTCAGTCTCTTGCATACTTTTTTCACGTTTTGTCCACTTATAGTACGAAGAACGTGGAATCATTGCTATTTTACATAATAGAGATATAGAGAAATTCTCTTTTTCATGAAGTATTGAAATTGCAATATATTTATTTTCTTGTTTTATACGGCTTAATACCGCCTCCTTTCTAGTTCCTCCAATTTTTTTAAGAATGCATTTTCCGCCCTTAATCTTTCATTTTCAGTTTCAAGTTTCTTCATTTCAAGTTTCATTTTCTCTTCAGGTGTAAGCTCCGATTCAATCTTATTTTTGCCACGTGTATCCTGAAGTGCATTTTCTCCACCGAATTTATATTTTTTAACCCATTGATATACTTGCTGATAGGAGACTTGATAAGCCTCAGCAACCTGCTGATAGTTATTATTATGCTCAATGCAATATTTTGCAATTTCAATTCTTTCTTCTAAAGACGTACTTCTTCCCTTTGTCATAGAGTTTCTCCTTCCTTTCGGTTTTGCCGTTACTTCTCTATGACTATTATAATTGTTTAACCACCTTTTCAACACTGTTTTATCTGTTATCTCATATTTTTTCACGAGTTCTCCCTGTGAGTATTTGCCTGAAAGGTATTCTAGAACAACTTGTTCCTTTAATTCTTTTGAGTATTTCTTGCAAGTTTTTGACTCTCTTAGTCCATCTACTCCATACTTTTCATAGTTGTATCTCCATTTATAAAAAGCATAAACACTAACCATATACTTAGTGTGGATTTCTTGTATTGATTTACTCCCATTTTTATATTCCATTAGAATCTTGTATTTTTCCTCTACCGTATATTTAGTTCTTCTAGACACAAAAATGCCCCCTTTCTAGTAACAGATTTTTTATTTTTTAATCTGTCTACTTTAAAGGGAGCATATCAAAAAAGAATTTTATGGTGTTTTTTCGTCGTAATTCAAAAATTTTATGAAAATATGGTCAAGTTTTTTATCTGAGTATGGAGTTATTCTCTAAGGTGTGAGAAATGATTACATTATAAAAAATATAGGTAAGTTAAAAAAATATTTCAGAGATGAAGCAGAAAAACTTATCCAATTATCTTATATGTAAGCCCATATAGTGGAATAAGTTATGTAACTATATTCCAGAAAATTATAGAGATTTATGCTCAAATCTGTAACACAACCGTAACACAACCGGGAGAAAAAAGTAATGTATTCAGATATATTTGAAGGACAAGCTATGTCTGAAGAGCGTTGATATATAAAGGCTTATAAACTTGTATAATTTTAACATAATGACCATTCTATTACACCGTAGGTTGTAGGTTCGAGACCTACTACCCCTGCCAGATATCAATGCTTTCACGATTTCGTGAAAGCATTTTTTATGCTTCTTCAACTCTTCCATTATATTTAGAGGTACAGGTATAGTCCTCTTACTGCTTTTAGTTTTAGCCCCTTGTTCTATTATTGCAGTTTTATTTTCCACTGAATTTCCTATATTAATTTTAGATACTCTTTTAAAATCTATGTCAGACCACTTAGGGGCTACTACTTCGCTTATCCTCAAACCTGTTCCGAGTACTAATATAAATAATGCCCATTTTTATGATTTTGTATATAAGAATGTTCATACAAATTATAATTTGGCGTTAAGGAGGTTAAAAGAAATGGCAAGAGGAATTTAGAATTTCCCGAATTAATAAGAGAGAATATGAAGCATATGGGGAGAGAATCATGGAAGGCGGCGATATGTATGAAGAACATTGCCGTTTTCTTGATAATTCAGCAAGATATGATACCGACGGTTCTCCATGTATGCGCACACATACACAATGGGCTAATTCGTTACCCTGTAAAGTACTTCGACTAAATGGAGATGAAGATTTAAATAAGAATACTGAAATAATAGTTTATGAATATTTGAAGCAGGATTTTCAAGGATAAGTTTATTGGGAATTTTGATGTGAAAATTCCAATTTAAGATTGAATATTGTAAATAGTACTTTAGAAAGGATAATCTATGATAAAGCAGGCAAAAGAACATGATACTTTAGTGATTGAGGAGATATTATTAGATGCAGTGATGTGGATGGAAAAAAATAAATTGCAGAATCAATGGAATGCCTGTGGGATGTATGGCTATAACTGATTTAGACACAAAGTATTGGCCTGAAATTTCAAAAGAAAAGTCACTTTATATACATAAGTTGGCTGTTAAGAGAGTGATTGCAGGTAAAGGTGTCTCAAAAGAACTTATCAATTTTGCCCAAAATTTATCATTAAAAAATGGTATTAATTCACTAAGATTAGATTGTAATTTACAAAGAAATAAATTGAGGATGTTATATGAAAATGAAGGTTTTATATATGCAGGTAAGAAGAAGTCAAAAAATAATTATGATATGGCACTATATGTATGGCATATATAAAATTTTGCTTAACTATAAATTCCAATTTAATGAGGTGAAATAAATGAGCATAGAAGCAATTTATAATAGGAGGAGTATACGAAAGTATAAATCTAAAGAAATATCAATAGATAAGAAATTATACCTTGGAAGATATAAATAAAGAATCATATGAAAGATATAGAAAAAGTTTTCAGAGAGACAGCGGGCTTGCAGTTGATGGCATTTTGTTGGAGTTAATACATGGAATAGGTTGTTTGGATAAGTAAAGAAGGTTGGTGATGCCAGCTTTTTTTATGATATCACATCAAAAAAGTAAGCTTTATTTATATTTTCCTATTTTTATCATATATAAGAAGATACAGAAGCATATATATCCCCTGCACTTCCAAGTAAGCTTAATAATAGCTCCCTTCGGATTAACCAGATTTTTTATTTTATCTGTCTACTCTAAAAGGAGCATGTCAAAGTGTATATCCTCCTAAAATGTATTTTTTATAATCTTTACCTACTTTATTGTATTATTTGGGTTTAATTGAAAATATCTATATTCTTCATAAGATTGGCCACAATTATCTTGTTCAATAAGATTTATAGCTTTACTATCTGTATTATAACTCCATGAGTAACCAGTTAAAATATTTTCCTCTAAAGAAATATTAAATTTTTGACCTTTAGTTACTTTATTAATAGCACCAGGCTTTAAGTTAACAATCGTATCGTTCTTATTCCCATCTGATACTTGTATTGTATATTCTACAGTTTTTGCAGGAGAAACATTTTTTCCCCAAGGCTGCGCATAGGAAAACCTCAGTTTATACGTGTCATTTTGATTTGCTTCAAATATCCAAGTCTTTTGGGAAGGTGCTCCAAGTATAGGCCCGTTACTTGTATTATTTATACTTTTTTCTTGGATAGAAATAGGTATAGGATTTACACCTATTTTTTCATTGTTTAATCCTGCAGCAAAAACAGAACTGCTTAAAAATAAAGAACCTGCTAAACAACATATACATGTAATGTGAGTAGTTTTCATAGTAATTCCTCCAATTATTAAATAAATTTATTTGAATTAAGTTTTAATTGAAATGTATCTTTCATATGTTAGACGAGTACTATTAAAAAATTGCTTCATAAATATCTTTATTTCATTCTATTCATATATTGTGAAATAAAAATTATACAGACAAATAAAAATTGTATTGATGATTTGAATGAAAGTGAATCAGAATTTGTGTTGCTTTTTTGTCTGAATATGGTATAATGAATTATCCTTATCAGAGGACTTGTAATCAAAAGATTATTTAAGTGGGATAAGATCCGAAAAGATCTTGTTCCACTTTTTTTCTAGTCCAATATACTATCTTAACAACATCGTTGATTGTATTTTGCCGTGCTTATTACGAAATTAGAATTAAAAAAACAGAATATAACTCAAGTAAAAATTAGAAGTTAAAGGAGATAATTATTAAATGCATTTGAAAACAGATAGATTGATAATTCGTGATTTTGATAAAAAAGATGCTGCGGGATTGTATGAAATCCTTGAGCACCCACCTGTACATTGTTTTCTGAGTGAAAAATTAGATTCACTTGATGAAGCAGAAAAAGAAGTGGAGCGAAGATGCAAAGAAGGTGAAGACTTCGCTGTTTGTTTGTCTGATACAGATTCAATTATCGGGGATCTTTTTGCCATAAAAGAGGAGCCTGATACATATAGTGTCGGATGGAATTTCAACTTAAAATATGGCAAGAGAGGTTATGCAACTGAAGCGGCAAAAGCGTTAATCGACTACTTCTTCAATAACGGTGCAAGGAGAATATATGCTTATGCTGAAGACGATAATATTCCGTCCCAAAAGCTTTGTGAGCGACTTGGAATGAGAAAAGAAGGACTCTTTATGGAATTTATATCTTTCGTGAACAACCCGGATGGGACTCCGCATTATGAAAACACCTACCAATATGCTATTCTGAAAAGAGAGTGGATAGAGCCATAAATTCCAATTTAAGGTTTGAAATAGTAAATTAGTAATTTGTAATACAGATTATAAAAAAATTACGATCTAATTTTTTTAATTGAAAATTGAGAGTTGAGAATGTATGACTTAATAAAAGTTTGGGATGATGGAACAAAAACTTCTAAAGAAATAACAGGAACTGTTTCTGGTGAAAGTTCGGTTTCAATTCTAGGGGAAGATCCAACGTATGATGGTGTACCTGCTAATGTAGGTAACCAAATACCACCTGTAAATATTAAAAGTTTTGTGGTAAAACCAGTAGTTGATTGTGATTGGAATTGGTCAGATTATAAATATAATTTGAGTTTTACTCTTATTAAGAATCTAAGTAATGGTCAAATTGAAGAAAATCAAGAATCTATATCAATAGATCCTTCAACAACCTATACTTATACTGCAAAGGATGGTAGGTCACCAGACTATTCACAAGACTTTACATTTACTGCACCAGCAGCACCAACTCCGGTTGTAACTAATGCTTTAGTAGAACCTAGCAGTATTAGTTCTAAATGGACTGGGAATAATGCTAACGGAGGAAATGTTCAGGAAAATTATACTTTAACTTATAAAATTAATGGTCAATCCTTCTCTAAATCTTTAAGCACCAACTTTATAAATGGTACAGGATACAGTGACCAAAATTTACTCTATACAGTAACATTTAATGGTGAAGATGTGAATGTAAGTTATACATTGCCATATATTCAGCCAGCTTCAACAGATATTAATACCTCTAATTCTGGTTCTGGTAGTAATGATAATAATGGCAAAGGATCACACTAATAAACAGTTTCAATTTAGAAATACATAAAGGATTTATTGATTTGCAGCAAATAATTTTATAAAACACTGTATTATTCAAATTTGAATTTTACAGTGTTTTTTATGTTTATATTCTCCAAAAAATAAAACAAATTGGAACAGGATAGAATAAAATAACAAAAATCTGTATGTAGTTATTTATGGTTAAAATTCATAAAAAAGTAGACTTACTAATGCATTACAATTTATTCCAAGCCTATATCAAAAGAAGAAAAATGCAAAGTATATCTAAAGACTCCATGTTTGGGAAAATTCTGAATAGATATATATTGACATTAGATACAAAAGCGGTATACTTATAGATAATATTAGATATAGTCTAATAAGAGATTTAATCTAATTAATAATTAAAAAATGTCCGTGTAAAGATAGCAATCTGGAATGGAACTAATTTCTGTCCAGCAAAGCGAATTTTTAAAATTAATGAAGACGATTGTAATTACTCAAAGTATGAGATATTAAATATCTAAAAAAATTGGAAGGATGGATAAAATGAAAAAAAATAAATTTATGGTTGTCAGTGGATTTTTGGGAGCTGGAAAAACAACAAGCATGATTGCATTTACCGAATATATAAATAAAAATATTGGAAAGGCTGCTATTATAGCTAATGATTTAGGTGCTAAAAATCTTGTTGATGCTGGTTATACATCAACAACAGGGTGTTCAGTAACAGAAATTGCTGGAGGTTGTATTTGCTACCAGACAGAAAACCTGGTAGATAAAATTAGAAGACTGCGAGATGTGGAAAATGCAGATATTGTGATGTCTGATATTCCAGGTTGTGGTGTAGGTGCATTAGACCATGTTTATCATAAATTAAATAGTGATTATGGTGAAGAATTTGAGTTAGCACCATTTATGGTTATTGTAGATCCTGAAAGACTGCGAATGATTATGCCGGAGAAAGCAGATATAAATTTACCTGAAGAAATGATATATTTACTAAGTTCTCAACTTGAAGAAGCAGATTGTATTGTATTAAATAAGATTGATCTTTTGACAGATGATGAAATTGAAAAATATTTGAGCTTTCTTAGAAAAGCTTGTCCTAATATCCCCGTATTTGCTATTTCAGCAAGAGAAAATAAAAATATTAAGGAAGTTGTGGAATACTTTATGTCACATGAATCAAAGCTTAAAGTTGTTGATATAGGTTATGGTGGGGATGAGTTTTTAGCAGCAGAAAGTAAACTTAGTTGGTATAACCGCCGATTTTTTCTCAAAGCAAAGGATGGTAAGGAATTTGACTGTAATGCGTTTATTGATGATTTTATTGAATCGATACGTATGAAACTTGTCAAAAACAAACGTAATGTTCCTCATCTTAAAATATTTGCTGTTGGCGGCGAAAATGATTTTGGAAAGGCATCCTTGCTTGGAATTGATTATAAAACAGAATATGATAAAAAAATACAGAAAAAATATAATAAACTGCGTGTTGTTATAAATATAAGAGCAGCTTGTGAGTCACAATTGTTAGCTGCATTAATTGATGAAGCTCTTAAAGAAGTGTCAGAAATGTATAAAGTTGATTATCAAGTATTTTTTACAGAATGTTTTGGGATGATGGATGAAGGAAAAGAATAAACAAAAATATTTATGTATTATGATTTGGAGGAACTATCATGAATGAAGCTGCGAATGTAATTCATATAACCGAAAGTTTATGTCCAGTATGTTTAAAAAAAATACCTGCAAGACATGTTTCAATAAATGGAGATATCTATATGCAGAAAAATTGTGATGAGCATGGAGATTTTTCTACGATTATCTGGAGAGGGCAAGATGAACCTTGTTATACTTCATGGAAAAAGGATAAATGGCCCATATACCCTCAAAAATGTTTGACTGAGGTAGAAAAGGGATGTCCCTATGATTGCGGTTTATGTGCTGAACATAGACAGCAAACCTGCTGCGCTTTGTTGGAGGTAACTCAGCGTTGTAATTTGAATTGTAATGTATGCTTTGCCAGCAGTGGAGGAAAAGCTCAAGATCCATCTTTTGATAAGATAAAGGAGTGGCTTAAAGTCCTTGTAGAAGCTGGAAGACCTTTTGTCCATATTTCAGGAGGAGAACCTACAGTGAGAAATGATTTACCTGAAATAATTAGAATGATAAAGGAGATGGGCTTTCCGTATATACAATTAAATACAAATGGACTTCGTTTATCACAAGAACCTGAATATGTAAAAATACTAAAAGAAGCTGGATTATCTTCAGTCTTTATGCAGTTTGATGGAACGAAAGATGATATATACAGGCAGCTTAGGGGACGAAACCTTCTTGCTGAAAAAGAAAATGCTATTAAAAACTGCGGCGATAATAATCTTGGAATTGTGCTGGTACCTACAATAGTTCCAGGAGTTAACGTGGACAATATTGGAGATATAGTAAGATTTGGACTGTCAAGAGCTCCTGATGTTAGAGGAATTCATTTTCAACCTGTAAGTTATTTTGGTAGATATCCAGCTTCTCCTTCCGACAATCAACGTATAACTTTGCCAGAGGTATTAAGGGAAATTGAAGGGCAGACAGGAGGTAATTTTAAGGTTGAATATTTTGCACCATCAGGTTGTGATCATGCACGCTGTGGTTTTCATGGAGATTTTGTAGTAATGCCTGATGGCAGTGTAAAACACTTAACAATTAGAAAAGAGGGATGCTGCTGTAATAGCAAAACCGATTCTTCTGGGGTTGAAAAAAACAGAAACTTTGTAATGCGAAGATGGGTAAGGCAGAGTTCTCAAAGCAATCAAAGTTTGAATAAATCTAATGTTAAAATGGATGAAATGGATATTTTTATTGCTCGGCTCAAATCTCATGGTTTTACTATTACTGGAATGGCTTTTCAGGATTGCTGGAATATTGATCTTGAAAGGCTGCATGAGTGCAGTTTACATGTAGTAAGTCCTGAGGGCAAGATTATTCCGTTTTGTGCATATAATGTCACGAGCATAGAGGGTAAATCACTTTATAGGGGAAATGTTCAATGGTTAAAAAGAAGTTAAATTGATGAATCTTCTTATTTAATGCAGCAATTAAAAAATGATATGCTCCCCTTAAAGCACACAGGTTAAAAATAAAAGTCTGTTAATGGAAATGGGGGATCATATCAAAAAACTGTACGGCTTTTTTATTTGAAATGACATATTAAAAAAATAAAATTATTTGCATTTTTGGAGAAACTGATTAAGGGTATGTTTCTCTTTTTCTCTATCGCTATTTAATCTTCCAATTCTATCGCATAAGCCTAGTAAAGCCACTTCATGGATATCTGTGTGCTCTTTCATACCCTGTATATCTGCAAAGGGCAAATTATTTACTACAAAGAGTATTTGCATGTGGTACCTGATAAGTTCGCAAACTCCTTCAATGAAGTCTTTATCTTCTGTAAAAAATAGCAAGAATTCTTTTGATAGAGTTGCTCCAACCTTATCATGGTCATAGGAGGTTATTTTACCCTTTCTGTCCTTGGTTGTAGAAGGTTTTCCAATATCATGAAGCAGTGCTGCCCACATAAATATTTTTTGATTTTTACTTTTTGATTTTACATTTGCTGCTTCGTCTACTACAAGTAGAGTATGATTCCAAACAGTACCTTCTGGGTGGTATTTTGGGGATTGTTTTGTAATATTCAATTTGTAGAGCATATCAAAGGGATACTGCTGAAATAATGGATCATTATAGAGTCCTTTCAAATAATCTGATGGTTTCGAATCATTCAGCAAGTGATACTCAATATTCAGGTACAATCTATTCAAGTTCATCATCTCTTAGTGTTTGAGCCTAATGCTTCTTTTTTTGTGTTATGATTTTGATTTTGGTTATCACTATGAGTAGAATTAACGGCATTGCTTAGTTTTTCTTGTACGTTTTTGGATTTTATGTTTTGATTTTTTTTACTTTTAGACATATCTTTCACCTCTCTAATCAGTATTCCAATATGAAAAATATTTATTCTACTAAAGCTTGTTTAAGATGTGGAAGGTGCTGGAACAATTCCTCTAAATAAATTAGTTGACTATCTTCAACATATTCCACAATATAGGAAAATATTAAATGTTTGACATATAGATTGGCAGAGTTTATACTTATATAGGATTTTTAACATAATGTAGACTAAATTTGATAATTATGAGAAAATGAAAAGAGACATAGTACTCTTTTTATTAACAAATAATTTATATGAGGATGTGACTTATGCCAAGATCAAGAAGAACAAAAAGAATTAAGAAAAATAAAAAATTTAAGGCTATAACTTTAACTTGTTTTATACTAATAATTATAGCTGCTTCTTTTTGCAGCTATAAATTTGACTTTCAAAAAAAATTGACTGCTTCTGTAGAAGTATCATCTTCTGCAAATTCTCATAAAAGTAAAAAAACTCAGGATGCTATACCTAAAAATGCATTAAATTCAATTCCTGAAACTACTGATTCCCAAAATAAAGATTTAAGGAAGTTTCCATATCCCTACAGTTCTATGCTTGCAATATGCTCTGATATTGATGATGGAACATTGGAAGAATTTAAAACGTATCATAAATTTTTAAATACCAAATCTGAAACATCATATGGACAAGGACTAGGATTAGATATTGGAGATTCATTTTGGATGTATATGGGTGATAACACCGACTCTGTAGTTGATGTTCATGGAAGACATAATGTGAAAAGCATAATGACATTTTTTAATGGGACAAGTCAAACTGAAAAACACAATGCTGATGAAATAACTCACTATATTAGGTCAGGATGGATAGATTGCATCCATACTTTTGGAGATTTTTCAACTGAAAATCAAAGAGGTACTCTTTTTAATAGAAATTTGGCTGAAAATGCATGGAACGTTTTAAATTTTGAAAATTTAAAACAAACGGTATGGATAAACCATGGTAATAAAGCTAATAAACAAAATTTTGGTGCATATGGTACCGGAAATTTTATGAATTATCAACAAGGAGACAACCCTAAATCACCTTATTATCATACAGATATAACTTTAAAAAGTGGTATTAAATATGTTTGGGATTCATGGTCAGATCACAAATTTGGACACGATTATCCACTCTATGAAATTTCATTGAGAGATGGGAAAAAAGTGTGGGGATTTCATAGGTATACAAATGATTTAGTAAATAATAAAATAGATTGGATCTGGACTCCTAAATATATTCATAGGCAGCTTACGAAAGCCAATCTTGACAGCATAGTAAATAATAAACAATATAGTATAGTGGCACAACACCTGGGTATTGACACAGAAGATTTATTTACACAAGATAATATAAGTTCACTGAAACTATTAAAAGAATATCAGGACAACAATAAAATAATTGTTGCGAAAACTTCCAGAGTTTTAAACTATGCCAATATTCATAAGTACTTAACCTATCAGAAATTAACTCAAAACGGCAAAACTTATGTTAATATAACTTCTATAAGTGATCCTATATTTGGAAGATACATTCCTACAATTGATGATATAAGAGGAATTACTTTTTATTGTGATAATCCTAAAAATACAGTGCTATTAATAAATAAATCTAAGATAGATAATGATAATTTAGAAGTAAACCCTAAGGATGAAACAGGTAAAGCAAGTATATCTATAAAGTGGTTTAAACCGGATTACAAAGATTACACACAGCAATGAAGCTTTAAAAAAATTTTTGTATATAAGTTAAATTTTATTTAAATTACACATAAAATAGTCCATATTTTAAGTTAAAGTATGGACTATTTTCTATTAACATAGATATTGAACATAATTGATTTAGTGTTATGTTTTTGATACAATCAACATAAGTAGACAAAAAGTAATAATAAGAATTAATTAAATTTAGTATTGATTAGTTTTGATTGATTTTATCATGAAATTACTTTAATGTTTACTTAAAACAAATAAAATAGTATGGGGGATGAAGTCT
Source organism: Clostridium ragsdalei P11 (assembly GCF_001675165.1). Lineage (GTDB taxonomy): Bacteria > Bacillota > Clostridia > Clostridiales > Clostridiaceae > Clostridium_B > Clostridium_B ragsdalei. Next base: position 152,310 of record NZ_LROS01000075.1, on the reverse strand, counting down.
TTGAAAAAAAACAAAATGTTAATGTTGGTTTTAAGTTTATTACTAGTGTGCGGTATGTTTATAGGATGTGGACAGAAACAGCAAAGTACTAATACGAATGACACAGATAAAAAGACATTACTTATTTATTGCGCTGCAGGAGTAAATAAACCAATGGAGGGAATAGCTAAAGAGTTTGAAAAGAAATATGGAGTAAAAGTTCAGTATACCTATGCTAATTCTTCAGAACTTATAAGTCAGATGGAAGTTTCTAAAAAGGGAGATCTTTGTGTATTAGCATCTAAGGAAGATTATGAAACAGCAAATAAAAAAGGTTTGGTTTTAGATAGAAAAGATTTAGTATACCATGTGCCTGTAATTGCTGTACCGAAAGGAAATCCTGCAGGCATTAAAACTTTAAATGATTTTACAAAACCTGGAGTTAAGGTAATTTTAGGAGATTCTAAAACTTCTCCATTAGGTAAACTCGCATCTAAATTATTTCAAAAACAGGCTATAGAGAGTCAGGTAAAAAATAATGTAGTTTCTACAGTTACTACAGTAAATGAAATGGTAACGTTTGTTTCCATGAAAAAAGCAGATGCATCTATTATGTGGGAAGATAATGCTTTAAATGCGTCTAAAAGCATAGATTTAGTACAAATTCCTAAAGATCAAAATTTGATTAAGACAGTACCTATAGCTGCATTAAAGAGTTCTAAAGATAAAGAATTATGCAATAAATTTATAAGTTTTGCTTTATCAGATCAAGCAAAATCAATATTTATCAAGTATAATTTAAAGCCTATTAAATAGGAATTAGAGGTCTTAAGTATGTCAAAAAATAATTATAAAGACATTCTTTTTAAAATTTATATATTTCTTTTTATAAGTATATTTACGGTTTTTATAACTCTAACCATATTTGTGGTTTTTCAAAAAAGTTTTCCTAACTTAGCATCCATTATTATGGACAAAGAAATACAATTTGCAATTAAATTGACATTATATACATCTACAATATCTACTATAATTTGTTTGATATTTGCCGTACCTATAGCTTATGGACTTGCCAGATATGATTTCTTTGGCAAAATGATTATAAATTCTATAATACAAATATCAAATTCAATTCCTCCAATTGCAGCAGGAATTGCTTTGCTTATGTTATTTAGCACAAAACAGGTTGAAGATATAATAAATAAGTTGGGTTTAGACCCAGTGTTTTCGGTTAAAGGAATTATACTAGCCAACTTTTTTATCAATGTTCCGTATATGATACGAATTTTAAAGGGTACTTTTGAAGATGTGAATCCGAGACTTGAGTTTGTAGGTAGAACTCTTGGGTGCAGCGTCTGGGGAGTGTTTTTTAAAATAACAATTCCTTTAGCTAAAAACGGATTGATTTCAGCTATAATAATTACGTGGATAAATGCACTTGGGGAATTTGGAACCGCACTCATGCTAGCAGGTGCTATTAGAATGAAAACGGAAACCCTGCCAGTAGCTATATTTTTAAATTTGTCAGCAGGAAACCTGGATAAGGCTTTAGCTGCTGCCACTATACTTATAATTATATCTATAATTTGTTTATTTGCATTTGAATGTGTGCAAAAATGCAGTACAAAAAAAGTTAATTACTAGAATTTCATAAGGAGGCTAATATGCTTAGAGTAGAGCATATTTACAAAAAACTTGGTGATTTCGAACTTTGTGATATAAGTTTCGAAGTACTAGATGGAGAGTATTTTGTAATACTAGGGGCTACAGGAAGCGGAAAGACTGTTGTTTTAGAAACTATTGCAGGTGGGTGTGATATTGATAGGGGAAAAATATATATAAATGATGTTAACATAAATAATATTCCGCCGGAAAATAGAAATATTGGATTTGTATATCAGGATTATTTGTTATTTCCCCATTTGTCCGTTAGAGAAAATATATTATTTGGATTAAAGACAAAGAAAATGGATAAAAGTATTATGGATGAAATTTTACAGAAAATAAGTTCAATGCTAAATATAGAACATTTACTGGACAGAAGGCCATTTACATTAAGCGGTGGAGAACAGCAAAGGGTTGCTTTTGCAAGGGCTGTTGTGACTACACCAAAGATACTACTCCTTGATGAAATAAGCAGTGCTTTGGATCCAGGTACTAAGAAAAAATTTCAACATAACTTAAAAAAAATGCATAGAGAATTGAATACTACAACTATTCAGATAACCCATGATTTTAATGAAGCAGTATACCTGGCAGATAGAATAGCAATTATGGGGAATGGGCAAATTTATCAAATAGGCACTGCTGATGAAATATTTAATCATCCTAAATCAAAGTATGTGGAAGATTTTATAGGTCATGGTTTGTGATAAAAATGTTTTAACAGAGGGGAGACGTTACAAGTGTATATTTCAGATGAACTCATTGACAAATTTATTAAAGAAGATGTTCCTTATATTGACTTAACTACTTTAGTTTTAGAAATTGGTAATAAGAAAGGTAAGATACAATTTTTTTCAAGGGAAGATGGGGTACTATGTGGAACAGAAGAAGCGGCAAAAATATTTAGCAAATTAAATATACAATTGACAAAAATAAAATCTTCCGGCAGTTTAGTAAAGAAAAATGAGGTCTTTCTTGAAGGAAAGGGCAGCGCCGGTGATTTACATATGGCATGGAAAATCTGTCAAAATATTATTGACTACAGTTCTGGCATTGCTACTAAAACAAGGAAATTAGTTGATAAGGTAGCTAATATAAATCCAGATGTTTCTGTTATAACTACAAGGAAAAACATACCAGGCACTAAAGAATTAGCTATAAAAGCAGTTGTTTCAGGGAGAGGTTTTCCTCATAGATTAGGATTATCGGAGACTATACTTATTTTCAAACAGCATTTAAATTTTTTAGGCGGCATTCATGAATTAGCTAAGATGATTAAGAAAATTAAAGGTAAGGTTTGTGAAAAAAAAGTAATAGCTGAAGTTGATTCACTAGAGGATGCAGTTGAACTTTGTAAAAATGGAATTGATGGAATTCAATTTGATAAGGTTCCCTGCGATAAATTAAAGGAAAATGTAAGTATTCTGAAAGATATTAATCCATCTATGGTTATATTAGCTGCTGGTGGAATTAATGAAAGCAATATTGAGGATTATGTTGAAACAGGAATTGATGCTATTGTAACAACCTGTGTTTATTATGCAAAACCTATTGATATAGGATGCAAAATAGAACCTATAATATAGATATTTCTGTTTTAGATTAGTCTCATAATGATGCTATCATATCATTGTGAGACTAATTCTGTATCATTATAATAAAATCAGCTTTTCATTTTTATCTAACTTCAATTATAATCTGTTAGAAGAAAATTTAAAAAACTTGGTTTTAAGCAGTATTTTTGTCTTATGCCAAGAATTCTGCTTGTTATAATATATACATTTCTAATCTATATATCATATTTTGGCTTAAAAATTGCTTGTATAATTTAAATAATTGAAAGGGGAGATTATTGATGAATAAAGAATTATGGAATAAATGTATACAATTTCATGGACATGAGTGTCCGGGACTTGCCATAGGATTTAAGGCATGTGAGGCAGCAGTAGAAAAAATGAATTTGAAATTTTCATCTGATGAAGAAGTAGTATGCGTTACTGAAAATGACGCTTGTGGTGTTGATGCAGTACAAGTTATAACAGGATGTACTTTAGGAAAGGGCAATCTAATATATAGGGGTACTGGTAAAATGGCTTTTTCATTTTTTAACAGAGAAAATGGAGACAGCATAAGGGTAGTTTTAAAACAATTTAAGGACGAAATGAGTAGAGAAGAAAGAGAAAGGTATATTTTAGAATCACCGGTAGATGAAGTATTTGAAATAAAAAAACCTAAGTTTGAGGTTCCCAAAACTGCAAGATTGTTTAATACAGTTATTTGCGATAAATGTGGAGAAGGTGTTCCAGAGAATAAAATTAGAATGAGTGAAGGAAAGAAACTTTGCTTGGATTGTTTTGAAGAATATACACGAGGGTGGTAAAGAATGGACATAAACTTTTTTTCTAATTTGTGGAGTATTTCAAAGAAATCATATGATATGGAAGAAAAATTTTGGGATGAAAGGGCTGAAGAGTTTAATAGCAAAGATATAGAGGAAAAGGAGAGTAGAGATTTTATCTCTATACTAGAATTTATTGAAGCAAGTAAAAATAATAAATTTAAGAACGTATTGGATATAGGATGCGGTACAGGATTTTATTCTAGAAAGTTTTCGGAAATATCTGAATGTGTTACTGCAGTAGATATTTCTGAAAATATGCTTAAGTATGCCAAAAAAAATTCAAAGGAAAAGTGCAGAAATAATGTAAAATTTGTAAAAAAGGCATGGCCAGACTTAAGTTTAGGAGAATTTAAATGGAAAGAAAAATTTGATTTGGTTTTTGCATCTATGACACCAGCTGTAGATAGCTGTGAAGATCTTATAAAAATGATTGATTGCGGGACAAACTTGTATTTTTTAAGTGGATTTGTAGAGAGAAAAGACAGCTTAAAAAATGAAATTTCTGAAATAATTTTAGGATGTCATAATGATAAACCCTATGGAAACAAAATGTATAGTGCCCTTAATATATTATGGAATATGGGCTATTATCCAAAGATAAGTTATGTAGATTCAGATTGGAGTAAAAGTCAGCCTGTAGATCAATTTTATAAAAAATCTTTACTTAATTTTGGAAGAAAAAAGTCTTTAACAGAAGAAGATAAAGTTTTAATTAGAGATTACATAGAAAGCAAGGCAGTAAATGGGATTGTAGAAGAAAAGGTAACTTCTAAAGTGGCATGGTTTTGTTGGAAAAAGTAGCAGTGATGTATAAAATAAGCAAAGGAATTGATGAAATTGAAAGAAGAGATACATGAAAATTACGAAAGGTATACAGGAAGAAAAAAGATTGTAATTTTATTTGTACTATTGCTAATCATAATATTTTCCTTATTTTCTATATGTGCTGGTTCATCAAATATTAAACCGTACCAAATTTTAATGACTATTTTTCAAAATGGGGATGGGTTATCCAACGTTGTAATTTGGAATATACGTCTCCCAAGAGTTTTAGCTGCTATTATAGCAGGTGCAGGTCTATCTGTTGCGGGATGTGTAATGCAAAGTAATTTAAGAAACCCTCTTGCATCACCGTCAACTTTAGGAATATCCAGTGCTGCAGCTTTTGGTGCAAATATTGCTATTATAGTATTTGGAGCAGGAAGCGTTAAAAGTACCGGTAGTGATGCAGTGCTTATAAATAATCCATACATAGTTACTATTTGTGCATTTTCCTTTTCCATGCTAGCTACTGTTGTTATTTTAATGATTGCAAAACTCAGATCTCTTTCCTCAGAAGCAGTACTCCTTGCCGGAGTAGCTATAGGGTCACTTTTTTCTGCGGGTATTACACTTGTTCAGTATTTTGCCCAGGATGTTCAGGTAGCAGCTGTTGTATTTTGGACATTTGGTGATCTTGGACGTGCTTCTTGGAAAGAGGTAATTATAATGGCAATTCTTATTATAGCATCAGTGATTTATTTTGTTATAAGGCAATGGGATTATAATGCTATGGACAGTGGAGAAGAAGCTGCGAAGAGTCTTGGAGTGAGTGTAGAAAGAGTACGCTTTGGCGGAATGTTTGTTTCTTCTTTAATCACTGCAGCAGCAGTTTCTTTTCTAGGTATTATAGGATTTATAGGACTTATAGGACCTCAGATAATGAGAAGAATTATTGGAGGGGATCACCGTTTCTTGATTCCGGCATCTGCACTTATGGGATCACTTTTACTTCTTGTTTCTGATACCCTTGCAAGAACCATAATTTCACCTATAATACTACCTGTTGGTGCTATTACGTCTTTTATGGGAGCACCTATGTTTTTATATTTGCTTATGAGGGGGTATAAGAGAAAATGATTTTATCTGTAAAGGGGCTTACTTTTAAGTATCCAAGTAGATCTGTTCTTAAAGATATTAATTTTTCAGTAAAAAAAGGGGAATGTCTTGCGATCTTGGGGACAAATGGAGCAGGAAAATCCACCCTCCTTAAATGTATAAATCATATATTAAAGGCACAGTCCGGTACTGTATTAATCGAAGGTAATGAAATTTTTAAGCTTAGTCCCATAAAGCTTGCTCAAAGGATAGGCTATGTTTCCCAGCAGCAGGTAAGTGTTAGGACTACTGTTTTTGATTCGGTGCTTTTAGGGAGAAAACCATATATAAAATGGAATATTTCAAAAGAGGATATTGAAATAGTGAATAAGGCTGTTAAAGCGCTTGGACTTGAAGATTATTCTTTAAGATATTTGGATGAGTTAAGTGGCGGTGAATTACAAAAGGTTGTAATTGCAAGGGCACTTGCCCAGAAGCCAGAGGTGCTTCTTTTAGATGAACCTACAAGTAATTTGGATTTAAAAAATCAACTTGAAGTCATAAGAATTATTAGGGAAATAGTTAAGACTCAGCAAATTGCCGCCGTAATGATAGTACATGATCTAAATCTTGCTATAAGATTTGCAGATAAATTTGTTCTATTAAAAGATGGGAGTATTTTTGCTGCAGGTGGAAGGGAAGTAATGACGCCTGAAAACATTGAAAGCGTTTATTCTGTTTCAGTAGCTATTGAAAAATATAGAAATACTCCTGTAGTTGTACCACTATAAAGGGAGAGGTTATTATGTATAAAAAATTTTCATGCATGATGGTTGCCATGTTATTCTTAATTACATGTGTATTTAGTGGCTGTGGCAATAAGGGAATATCTAAATCATCTGAGAAACCAGAAAAAATAAATTTAACTGATATGGATGGAAGGAAAGTTACTATTCCTGCAAATATTAGGCGTGTAGTGGCTATTGGATCAGCAATGAGATTATATTGTTATGTTAATGGTATAAATGAACTTGTTGGTGTAGAAAAGGCACAGCAGACAAGTTCTGACGGACGACCTTACATGCTTGCAAATCCTGGACTTAAGAAATTACCTGTAATAGGACCTGGATTTCCGGCAGATCCTAATCCTGAATTAATCCTTAATGTAAAACCTGATGTAATTATTGCTGGAGATATTGTTGATAAATCAGGGGCTGAAGAACTGCAAAATAAGACAGGAATTCCTGTAGTAAATCTTACCTGTGGAAATAATGTAGTATTTGATCAAAAAATGTATACTGCATTGAAACTTATAGGTAAGGTTATAGGAAAAGAAAAAAGAGCTAATGATATAGTAGATTATATGGAAAATTGTAAGAATGATTTAAGCAAGCGAACTAAAGACATATCAAATGAGGAAAAACAGAGTGTGTATGTTGGTGCACTTTCTATGAAAGGAACTCATGGCATTGAAAGTACATCAGCTCATTATCCTCAACTTGAAATATTAAATGCTAAGAATGTGGCAGATGAAACTGGAAAAAGTGGATCAGTTATGATTGACAAAGAGAAACTTTTAACATGGAATCCCCAAAAAATAATTATTGACGAGGGTGGATATACTTTAGTACAGCAAGATTATAGAAAAAACGCCAATTTCTATAATTCCCTTTCTGCAGTAAAAAATGGAGAATTATATGGTCAACTGCCCTATGTTGCGTATTATAATAATATAGACACTGCATTAGCGGATACGTATTATCTTGGTAAAGTTCTTTATCCTGAAAAATTTAAGGATATTAATCCAGAGAAAAAGGCCGATGAAATTTATAAGTTCCTTCTTGGAAAAGAACTTTATTCTCAAATGTCAAAAGAGTATGGAGGATTTAAAAAAATAACGTTGAAATAATTGAATAGGTTGATAAATAAAAAATAAGCTTATATTGTAGATGTTCCTATAATCACAATATAAGCTTATTTTTTAGCTGAAATTAATTGATTTGTTAGAATTTTTTTGATATTGTTATATATAGGTAAACAAAATATATACTGTTCAAGATAATTTAGATAAGAAGTATCAAGTGATTCTTAGGTTCAGGTGGAGTTTGCTTATAGGGAATACATTTCTCCATCTGAACCTTAGAAGAACTTATCCAGGCGTGTACCAGTGCTTATCACCCACTTTGAATAAGATGGGGTGTTAGCAATGGTAGCGATCGGATAAAATTAAATACTATGTAAAACATATTAAATAAAAATTTAAATATGGAGGCAGAGTTTAATGGGAAAAGTAGTTTCTTTAAATATTAGTAAAAAAAGAGGAACTGAAAAAATTCAAGTTCCCTCAGTTAATGTCATTGAAAAATATGGTATTGAGGGGGATGCACATGCAGGAAATTGGGATAGGCAGATAAGTATATTACCTATAGAGGCTTTGGAAAAGGTTCCTTCTGATAAAGTTGCGGAAGTTAATAAAGGTGGATTTACTGAAAATATTACTATATCAGGTATTCCACTTAACAATCTTGGTGTTAATAGTTTAATTCAAATTGGAGAAGTTGTAATTAAAATACTTTATATAGGAAAAGATGAATACAAAGAACATGGCAGGCCTTATATAGTTAGTAGAGAAGGCAGATTTGGCATAGTAGTTAAAGGTGGAAAAATAAATGTTGGTGATCCTGTAGAAGTTATTTAGTTTTATAATGATAAAACGTTCTCAAAATGAAATATATATTTTATCAAAATGATATTGTTTTAATAAGAACAATATCATTTTTTATATACATTTTTATTACAAGCTTATCCTATCCAATGGCTACCGGCTCCAATACTTCAGCGTACTCTATTTATAGTATATTAATTTAAAAATTGGTATAAAAAATGCTGATTTATTTAACTAATATATTAAATTAGGGAAGGGGATAAATTATGCATAGGAAAATTTCAAGCTTATTGCTTGTAACCGTATTTATAATAACGTTTTTATTTGCAGGATGTTCTTCTAAATCAGCTGAAACTTCAGGTTCAAAATCTGAAAAGATAACTGTAACAGATTTAGTTGGAAGAAAGGTTACATTAAATGCCAAGGCAAACAAAGTTGTAGCTATTGGACCAGGGGCATTGAGACTTTACTGTTATATAAATGGTTCAAAAAAGTTAGTAGGTGTGGAACAGATGGAAAAGGGTGAGGCTGTAGGAAAACCATATATGATGGTAAATCCTGAAATTAAAAAACTTACAGCTATAGGTCAAGGTGGACCTAATAATTCACCAGATGCTGAAAAAATACTCTCTGTTAAACCAGATGTAATTTTTTCTACTTATTCTTCAGACAAATCGTCTGCTGATGAGTTACAATCTAAAACCAATATACCTGTTGTAGTTGTAAGTTATGGGAAACAATCTACTTTTGATTCTGATGTGTATAATTCTTTACAAATTATTGGCAAAGTTACTAACAATGAAAATAGAGCACAGCAAGTAGTTAACTATATGAAAAATTGTAAAAATGACTTATATAAAAGAACTAAAGATGTTCCTGAAAATAAAAGGCCAAGTACATATATTGGAGCTGTAAGTATGAAAGGTTCTCATGGTATTGAAAGTACTCAGGGAAATTACTCACTGCTTAAGGCTGTAAACGGAAAAAATGTAGTGGATGAAACAGGAAAAACAGGCACAGTCATGATAGATAAAGAAAAACTTCTTAAATGGAATCCAGAAAAAGTTTTTATAGATGAGGGAGGACTTCAGGTAGTACAGGAAGATTATAAAAAGAATCCTGATTATTATAATAATCTTTCTGCAGTCAAAAATGGTGAAGTATACTCACAGATGCCTTATAATTTTTATGATACAAATATTGAAACTGCCATGGCAGATGCCTATTATTTAGGCAAAGTTCTGTACCCTGAAAAATTTAAGGATGTTGATCCAGTAAAGAAAGCTGATGAAATTTATAAGTTTATTCTTGGAAAAGAAGTTTATTCACAAATGGCAAATAACTTTGGTGGATTTAAAAAAATAACTTTAAAATAATAGGGTTTGTTGTAAGTTAAAAGTAAACTTTTGCACATATAAAATTTTGACTTAATATAAAAACTTTGCAAAACATTTTTTAGAGGACAATTGACAGAGGACATAGGACATTGAAGGTAAGTTTTCTTCCTTATGTCAGAAAACTAATTCATTTTTTTAGGCTTGTTTTGCTAATGCAAAACAAGCTTCAAATTTATATAAGTTAGCAATATTTTTAAGTTGGAATTGATATATAATTAGCATATGCTATAATTATATATAGGGTACAAAAATTAATGAAGAAAGCTTGAGGTGGGAATATGTATACTTGTGCTATGTGCAGTGAACATTATTGTAAAAAAGGAGAACTTGATAAATTGCCTCTTAATTGTCCATGCAATGAGAAAGAGGAACAGGATAAAATAAAAAAATTATATTCTGAAGATGAAAATTATAAATTGTCACATAATTCGGCATTAGTTGAAGCAGAAGGATATTGCAAAAAAACAAGACTTGAAGAGATAATGGATTTTGCAAATAAATGTAATTTTAAAAAATTAGGAGTGGCTTTTTGTGTAGGGTTAAGTAAAGAAGCAAAAATGTTATGTAAAATATTAAAACATAATGGATTTGAAGTTGATTCGGTGATTTGTAAAAATGGAAGTATACCTAAAGAATTTTTAAACATAAAAGATAGTCAAAAGGTAAGACCAGGTACTTATGAAGCAATGTGCAATCCTATAGGACAAGCTATTTTACTAAATAATGCTAAAACGGATTTGAATATTATTTTAGGATTATGTGTAGGACATGATTCATTGTTTATAAAACATTCTAATGCACCCATAACCGTTTTTGCAGTTAAGGATAGAGTACTTGCACACAATCCTTTAGGGGCTTTATATCTTTCAGATGGATACTATAAAAATAAGTTGTATAAATAATTAATAAAAGTTAATGATATATAGTAAAATTTTAAATGGGGTTTATTTTCACAATTTATAGTATAGTAGCTTATTGAGTTTGAGAATTAGATTAATATTTTGGGGGAATTTAAATGAATAAAAATGAATTTTATACTGATTTATTTCATAATTTTAGAAAACTTGTAGAAGATAATGGACTTTTAAATGATGAAGTAAAAATAACAGGAAGAGCGTTAACTGCAGAAGAAGCCATAGGAAATACTGAAAGAAAAGATTTTCCTATTATAAAAGGAAAAGAAAAGTTACTTCAAGCAGATTTTAAAGGTGCTAAAGGTCAGGCTTTTACAGATATGCCTAATAATTTTCGCGGAAATTTAAAACAAATAATTGAAATGCCTTTACAGACAAATTTTGATACAGCTGTATATATTGCTACTTTAAATGCTGTATGTAGATATTTAGGAATAACGGATAAGACAGTGCATTGTAAAGATGGGGAACCAGAAAAATGTGCTTTAGAGTTAGTGGAATATATAAAAAATAAATATGGGAATCCCAAAATTGCGTTGATAGGATTTCAGCCAGCTATGTTAGAAAATTTAAGCAAAAATTATAAAGTTAGGATTGTAGATTTGGATGCCAATAATATAGGAAAAGTTAAATATGGTGTAACGGTTGAGGATGGAAGTAAAACAATTGATGATTTATTGAATTGGTGTGATATTGTAGTTGCTACAGGTAGTACTGTAGTTAATAAAACAATAACTAATGTTTTATTAAATAAACCAACTATATTTTTTGGAACTACCCTTGCAGGCACAGCAGCTTTGATGAAACTTGAAAGATTTTGTGCTTGTTCAAAGTAATGAAGAACAATAATTAGTGAAATTTTATATTCATTTTTAGATTAAATATATATAAAGTGAGGGAAAAGGATGAATATTGCAGTGGCAGCGGAGGGTGAAGATTTAAATAGTATAGTATCTGATAAGTTTGAAAAATGTTTATATTTGTTGATTGTTAATATGAATGATTTAAGTATTAAGGCTATAAAAAATGAGGAACGATGTAAAGGTTTATCTCAGAAAAACCTTGCTGATGAGATATTAAAGTATGATTGTGAGGCGTTGATTACAGGTGATATACAATTGATGGCATTTGATATTTTAGCAGATGCCGGAGTAACAAGGTTTTTTGGAGCAGGTTATTCAGTTGAAAAAGCTCTTGAGCTAATGGATAAAAGATCATTAACATTAATTAGAAACTGTAATGGGACAGACAGCTGTAGTGGAAATCACCACTAGCTATATTCATATCAAGAATACCATTTAAATGGGATATTTTTATATGAGATGAAGATTTTATATCAAGTGAATAAAAGCACTCTTTCTTAACAATAATTTTAGATAATGAATTTACAATTATTTGTGCTGAGGAGTGTTTTTTTGCAGACATCAATGAACCTTAACGCATCCATCAGATAAATATTGGCTATTTTACAAACAGCATTATACCAATGTTAAAATTACTATCTAAAAATTTGATAAAATAGATGATATAATGATTGCTAAGGATGATACAATATATTTGTTAGGAAGAAATTTAAAGATTATAGAGGGAGGATTAGATAGATGTTAGAATTAAAAAATTTATGTCTTGAAATAGAAAATGATAATGGAAAAATCAATATTTTAAAAGATATAAACTTAAAGTTTAAGAAGAATAAAATATATGTAATTACTGGTCCAAATGGTGGTGGTAAATCATCTTTAGCCAAAACAATAATGGGAATATATAAAGCTTCTTCTGGAAATATACTATTAGATGAAGAAAATATCTCAGATTTAGATATCACCGAAAGAGCTAAAAAGGGTATAGGCTTTGCATTTCAACAGCCGGCAAGATTTAAAGGTATAAAAGTAAATGAGTTGCTAAATCTAGCTGCAGGAGATAATAAGGTAAATACGTGTAAATTACTTCAGGATGTGGGACTTTGTGCTCAAGATTATATAAATAGGGATGTTGATTCAAGCCTTTCCGGTGGTGAACTTAAGAGAATAGAAATAGCAACTATACTTGCTAGAAACCTCAAAGTTGCATTGTTTGATGAGCCTGAAGCAGGAATAGATTTGTGGAGTTTTAAAAAGTTAGTTGAGACTTTTGAAAATATGAATAAAAATAAAGAAACAACTATAATTATAATATCTCACCAAGAGAGAATTTTAAATTTAGCAGATGAGGTTATCATACTTGCAGATGGTCAAATTAAGGAAATAACTTCAAAAGAGAATATACTTGATAAAATAAAAAAGAATGATAATTGTAAATGCGGCGAGATTTGTCAAAAAGGAGGTACTTTTTAGATGTTGGATGAATTGGATAAAAGTATGTTGAGTCAAATGTCAGGACTTCATGAATTGCCAATTGGTGCTTATAATATAAGAAAGAATGGAGAAAAGGCTGCAAGAAATACTACAGCCAATATAGATATAGTTACAAAAAAAGATAAGCCTGGTATAGACATAATAGTAAAACCTGGTACTAAAGGTGAGAGTGTACATATACCTGTAATTTTAACACAAGAAGGGTTAAATGATGTTGTGTATAATACATTTGAAATTGGTGAGGGGTCAGATGTACTTATAGTGGCAGGCTGCGGTATACATAATCCAGGTGAGAAAAAATCCCAGCATGATGGAGTCCATGAATTCTTTGTCAGGAAAGGTGCTCGCATAAAATATGTAGAGAGACATTTTGGAGAAGGCAGTGGGAATGGTGAGAGAATATTGAATCCTAAAACAATAATAGAAGTTGAAGAAGGAGGATTTGCTGAATTAGAGCTAGTCCAAATAAAAGGAGTAAGCAGTACTAAAAGGGATACAGAAATAAAACTTCATAAAAATGCTAGAGCTGTAGTATCAGAGAGACTTCTTACATATAAAAATCAAGATGCAGAGTCGAAGATAAATGTGGAAATGGTAGGAAGAGATTCTTCTGCACGAATAATTTCTCGTTCTGTAGCACGAGATGAGTCAAAACAACTATTTCATTTAAATATGTCTGGATATGAGAGATGCAGAGGTCATATTCAATGTGATTCCATAATAATGGATAAAGCAACGGTACAATCTATACCTAAAATATCAGCATTTCATTCAGATTCACAACTTATACATGAAGCTGCTATAGGAAAAATTGCCAGTGATCAGCTTATAAAACTTATGTCACTAGGACTTTCTGAAAAAGAAGCTGAAGATACTATATTAAAAGGATTTCTTAAATAGCTGAAAGATGTAAAAATAGCATGTTAAAAATATCCTTTTTTTAAGATATTCTTGACATGCTTTATAATTTCACTGGTTATTATGTAGAATAATTAATCAATTTTTTTTAATACATCAGCTATAAATTTTTCTTTTCCAATCCTATCCATAACTCCTGAAATTCTTTCACCTTTATTGCCGATTTGTTTATAATACTCCATAATGGTATCGACAACTGATACTATTTCTTCTTCTTTAAATATCTTTCCAAGTGAGTCTCCAATTCTCATTCCTCTTCCAAATCTTCCACCAACAAATATTTCTGCACCTTTTTCTTTAGCAGTAGCAGCATTACTGTTGCATACTCGTACACATTCACCACATTCTACACATAAATTTTTATTATGAACTATTTTTTTGTCTACTAACTGTAATGCTTTTTGTCGGCAATTTGTTACGCAAAGTCCGCAGCCAACACAATTATCTGAATCAAATTTAGGTACACATCTTCCCATAACTCCGATATCATTTATATTAGCTTTTCCACAGTTATTAGCACACCCAACTATTCCTATTTTACATTTATGTGGAGTATCAGTTCCAAAGTATTTACGGTCTAATTCTCTGCAGATTGCTTGGGTGTCAATATTGCCATGGAGGCATACAGTTCCTTTACAGGAAACTAAAGGTCTTACTTTTTGGCCTGTACCGCCGTGGCGTAGTCCTAAAGCTTTAGCTTCTTGAATTACTTTTTCTGCGTCTTCATCCTTGATCCATGGAACTTCAATTTGAAGTCTTGTTGTAAGTCCTGAATACCCTCGTCCATATTTTTCAGCAATTTTATTAATGTTGTTTAATTCTTCTACTGTAAAATTGCCGGCTTTACTTAAAAATCTGACAGAATAATGTTCTTTGTCATTTTGTAATAAAAATCCTAATGATTTCATTTCTTTTTGTCTTTTTGCACTAACCATAGTAATTATACATCTCCTTTAAAGTTATCATTCATTTTTAATAAGTTTGCTATAATAAGAAAATCCATATTCTAAATAAGAAATGCCTTATCTTTGTGTTTTATTTATCAATATTACTTGCTTTCATGATATCACTTGTGACTAAATAAGGAAATATATATTATGTTATAATAATGATAGGTAAAACCTATTAAGAATTTTTAATAGTATAAATGCAATAGGGCGGAATAATAAAAAGGGGTTACTAATATGACAATTCGACATTTAAAAATTTTTATTGCTGTAGTAGAAACAGGCAAAATGAGTACTGCTGCAGCTCGATGTTATATCTCGGAACCAACTGTCAGCCAGGCAATTAAAGAATTAGAGGGGCATTATGGTGTATTGCTATTTGAACGAATTGGTAAAAAATTATGTATTACAGAAGCAGGAAAGAACTTATTTGCCTATGCTAGAATGGTAGTAAATCAGTTTGATGAATTAGAGGATAATATGCTGAAGGGATTTTCAGAAAAACTTCGGATTGGCGGTACCATAACTGTGGGTTCCTGTATTATGCCTCAACTTATAAATCAATACTGCAAAATAAAGCCTCAGGTTGAGACCTTCGTTTATATTAATAATACTAAGTCTATAGAAGAAAAGTTGCTAAAATCTGAATTAGATATTGGTATTGTGGAAGGTAAAATTAAAAGCCGAGATTTAGTTGCTATTCCAATGATAAATGATTATCTTGTAATAATATGCAGTAAAAACCATAGATTTTCAGGATGCAGTAGTATTTCTGTTAAGGATTTGGAAAAAGAATATTTTGTAATGCGTGAAGAAGGAAGCGGTACGAGGGAACTTTTTGAGAACTATATTTCCAGGTGTGGAGCAAATATAAATATTAAGTGGGAAGTAACTTGTCCAGATATGATGAAGAAAGTAGTAATTATGAATAATTGTCTTGCAGCTATATCTGCAAGGTTAGTTGAAGAAGAAGCAAAAAAAGGTCTGCTGTATGTGATAAAAGACAGTGGGCAAGCTTTGAATAGATATTTTAGTTTGGTATATTATAAGAACAAATTTGTTAATGATAATATGAAGAGCTTGATGTATCTATTGGAGGAATATAAGGACAAAGATATCTTAAGTGGAATTTCTACTGGAACCTTAATGGACATATAATGTTTTTAATTAAATTTAATCAGTGCTATTAATGTAAATATATTTGGAAGTAGGAGGGTCTACTTTTTTAATACTTTGAATTTTTATTAGGGGAATTAAAGAAGGTTGTTTTGAATTATTATCAATGTAATTTGTAGTATCAAGAATTCCTGTTACTTGTACCCATGTGTTTTTGTCTAAATTTTGTCCGTTGTAATTACATAAGAATCCAACAGTCTGTGTATCAGCTGCACAGCATACCATAAGCAATCTTGCAATAACAAATTGATTGGCTTTTATGTTATCGTTTTTGTAAACAAAACCTGTTAATGTTATCTTACAATTTCTAAATTTATTTGGATCATCGCTGATTCCATTAAGAAAAGCAAAAAAATTTTTTTCAGTCATAACAATTTCCGTATTTTTAGTCACACTAGAGTTTTTTCTTAGTGCTTTTGTGTTTGCTTGAGTAGAATTTTGCACTACATTGATTCCCTTTGTATCTGCTATTTGTTGATTTAATCCACCTGGATTCACTAAAATACCAATTATTATTGGAATCCCAAATATTAAGTAGCCAAACTTTGGTTTGTCATTTGGAGTACTTATTATTTTAGGTATTTGAAAAATTCCCAAAACCAGCAAAGCTATGGAAGCGAACATAACATACTTACTCATATTAGGGGTTATAAACATATTAATCTTTTTTGAAGAAACTAATTTATAAAAATAGAATGAAATTGCAAGAAGAAGTATACACCATGTAAATTCTCCTATATTAAAATTAAATTTTTTACTATTCATGTTTAGATACCCCCAATAATTTTTAAGCTAAGAGGAATTATATAATTTGCAGATGCAGCCATAATGAAACATATAGAAAGTATAAGAAAAATAAGTTTTATGACAAATTTTTTATTAAATGTGCCCATGAGCATTAATGTGTTTTTTATATCAAGCATTGGGCCAAATATTAAGAATCCAATTACAGAACCAACAGTAAATTGTCCAAGAAAAGTTCTAGCAATGAAAGCATCTGTTTGAGAACAAATACATAATATATAAGCTAATACAAGCATAATTAATATAGAGTATATTTCACCCTGTCCAATAGAGAGTATATACTTTTTTGGTATATAGGTTTGAACAAAGGCTGATATAAGTGCACCTATAATAAATAACTTACCTGTATTATAGGTTTCAGAACTAGTATGGTAAATTATATCAGAAAAAAGATGAAGCTTATGGATAGTATTATTGTGATTATGACTGTGATTGTGATGTCCATTGCAATTGCAGGTGCATTTGTTTACTTGAATATCATATCTCAGCACATTTCCTGAATGTATTAAATCTACGAAATATCCTATTAAAACAGCACTTATAAATCCAAATATGAATCTTGAAATTAGTATGTATAGTTTACCAGTAAATGCATAGTAAGTGGAAAACAAAACTATAGGATTGATTATGGGTACAGAAAGCATAAAAGTAATAGCTATGCCTGTAGGAACTCCTTTCTTTATAAGCCTTCTGGTAACAGGTATTATTGCACAATCACATACTGGAAAAACTAAGCCTATTGATGCTGCACAAAATAAACCTATAATTTTATTTTTAGGTATAATTTTTAATATAGTTTCTTCTGAAATAAAGATTTGGATAAATGATGAAATCAGAGATCCAATTATAATAAATGGCAGTCCTTCTAGTATCATGCTTATGAATACTGTGCAAAAATTATTTAATGTATTAGTATCAATCTTTATTATAAAAATATTTCTTAAGATATTCATTAAAAAAAGTAATAATACCATTGAGATTATAATTATAGCCAGTTTTTTGTCGTTTGTATAAAACTTAGCCTTCTTTTCCATTTTAACTCCTTTGCTGATTATTAAATGATATTTAATGTGGAAGCTGTTGACAATTTAGGTATATATGTATATTATATATGTAAATGCAAGTGATTTGCAACAACTTTATTTAAGGAGTGAAAAAATGTATAGAAAAATAATCTCAATTTTAATGTTAATGTGTAGTCTTGTAACTTTTTCGGCATGTGGTAATAATGTGAGCAGCAATAATAAGGCTGCTGATAAAAAGGAATCTCATGGAAAAATTCAAGTTGTAGTTTCTTTTAATGCTATGAGAGAATTTGCTGAAGCAGTAGGTAAGGATAAGGTAGAAGTTAAGACAGTAATTCCAAATGGGGTTGAGCCTCATGAATATGAGCCTAAAGCGAAGGATCTTGAAGATTTAAACAAAGCTAAAGTATTTGTTTATAATGGGCTTGGAATGGAGTCATGGGTGGACAAGTCTCTAAAAGTTGTAAATAACAAACAATTAGTTGTTGTTGAAGCATCAAAGGGTTTTGAGTCAATAAAAAATACTGATGAAGGTGAAATTAAGGAACATGGACAAAATGATCCTCACGCTTGGGTAAGTTTAAAGGGTGCGGAATTTGAAGCAAAAAACATAAAAGAAGCTTTAGTAAAGGCTGATCCATCTAATAAAGATTATTATGAGAAAAATTATAAAGATTTTTCAACTCAACTTAACAGTTTATATAATGATTATAAGAAAAAGTTTGATACAGTAACTAATAAAAATTTTGTTACAGGTCATGCAGCCTTTGCTTATCTTTGTAGAGATTTTGGACTAAAACAAAATAGTGTAGAAGATGTATTTGCAGAAGGTGAGCCAACAACTAAAAAGATGGGAGAGTTAATTAATTACTGTAAGCAAAATAAAATAAAAACCATATTTGTAGAAGACATGGTAAGTCCTAAGGTTTCAGATACTCTTGCTAAAGAAGTTGGAGCGAAAGTGAAAAAGATATATACAATTGAAAGCAAGGAAGATAATAAAGATTATATTCAAAGCATGAAGAGTAATTTAGAATTAATATATAATAGTTTAAAATAGGTTAAGGCATTTTCAAAGAAATTAAAAATAGGAGTTATGCACTAAGAAATTAGTGTCTAACTCTTATTTTTGTTCTATTATGTATTTAATATAAATATTATAATTTAGTATAAACGTAATAGAGGGAGGTAAAGTACAATTGATAACTCAAAATGATAAATTGGGAAAAAACTTTCTTATAATGATTATTTTTATGCTTATTTTTCCTATTTTGTTTTCAAGCATTTCAGTATTAATGCCATCATTTCATTTTTCACTGCCTAATATTCAATTTAAATCTTTAACAGATAATAAAATGTTACAAGGATTTTCAACAATTTTTTTAAGTATAATTTTGGAGGCATTTCCTTTTATAATGGTTGGAACAATATTGGCATCTATAATTCAAATATTTGTTACAGAAGAAACTTTAGCTAAGATAATACCTAAAAACAAGTTTTTGGGATTATTAAGTGCTGCTTTAATAGGATTAGTATTTCCTATTTGTGATTGTGCAATTGTTCCTGTTGTAAGAAAATTAATAAAAAAAGGTATGCCGTTACATATAGGTATTACTTTTATGCTTTCCGTACCTATAATAAATCCAGTAGTACTTGCTTCAACTTACTATGCATTTTCAAATAATATTTACATAGTTATTATGCGTGGTGGGTTAGGTATTATTGGGGCAATGATTATTGGTAATGTGATTAGCATTATATGTGATAATAGTTCTGTATTAAAAAAAGTAGACATGGATCTCCAATATCATCACAGGCATTATCATCAACATGATAGTGATTGCCAATGCGGATGTGGACATTCTCATTATAATTCAGGTAAAAAACATAATATAGGATTAACAATTATGGAGGTAGTGGACCATACTACTATAGAATTAAATGATGTTGGAAAGTTTGTAATTATTGGTGCATTTCTATCTTCACTAATGCAAACAGTTGTACCAAGAAAGTATATTTTATTAGTTGGACATGACAAAATATATTCCATACTTGTTATGATAGGTTTAGCATTTTTATTAGCAGTATGCTCTGAAACTGATGCATTTATTGCAAGAACATTTGTTGGCCAATTTACTACAGGGTCTATAATAGCTTTTCTTATATTTGGACCAATGATTGATATAAAAAATACACTTATGTTAAGTGAGACTTTTAAAAGTAGATTTATAATAAAACTGATTTTTGTAATTTTTACAGTTTGTTTTATTATAGGAGCAGTAGTTAACTACTTGCCTTTTAAGGGGGGATTGATATTGTGAAATTGAACAAAAGTGAATTTAAATGGTTTGTAATACTTATATGTTTTACTTATTATGTTTACAACTTACTTTCATCCGGGAAAATTTATCTTTATCTTAATCCTAAAATGATAAAATATGTTCGTTTTTCTTTTATTATTTTTCTTATACTTACTATTTTTCAACTAAGAAGACTTTTTATACCTACACAAATCAATAAAAGAAAAGTTTATTTTTGTGTGTTTTTAGTTCCATTGTTTTTAGGTATTTACATAAATCCGCAGGGATTAAATGATGAACTTATTTCAAAAAAGGGTGAAGTAGTAATGAAAAATAGCATAAGTAAAAAAATCTCAACTTCTCAAACTCAATCGAAAAGTATTCAGAAAGATACTCCAAAAGATAATATTTTAGTTGTTGATGGAAAAAATTTTACTCATATAGCAGATGATATTTGTTATAATAATCCAAGCAAATATAAAGGTAAAGATATAGTTATAACAGGTTTTGTATTTAGGGATGGTACAAATTCTAAAGATAAATTTCTAATTGCAAGATTAATGATGGTTTGCTGTGCTGCTGATACAGAGGTTACAGGATTAGTATGTGATTGGAATAAAGCTTCTACATTAAAAAATAACAAATGGATTAAAATCACAGGAAAAATTGATGTAGAAACTGAAAATATTAACGGTGAAAAGTCCAGTACTCCTGTTATAAGAGTTGAAGGTGTAGATCCAGCTCAAAAGCCACAAAATCAATATATATATCCAGAATAACTTTAATACAAGGAAGAGAAGTAATAAAAAAGCCTACGCATTTTATAATGCATGGGCTTTTTTACTATAATAAATTGTAAAATATATGTTTTCACATTGGCATTTGACAATAATTATGCATAGATGTATCATGAAAATGGCAAATGCCAATATATATACAATGGAGGAATATTATTATGGAAAAAATTCAAGGAAATATGAATTCATGTCTTCAACCAATGCCTAAAATATTAGTTTCTTGTAGGGATGCAAATGGTAAGAATAATGCACTAGCAGTAGCATACTGTTGTAACTGCAGTTATGACCCACCAATGATTATGGTAGGTATTGTTCCATCTAGATATTCTTATAAAATGATAAAAGAAACAGGTGTTTTTGTAGTAAATATTGTTACAAAAGAAGAAAAAGAAATGTTTGAATATTTAGGTAGTCATAGCGGCAGAAATGAAGATAAATTTTCAAAACTTAATATTAAAGTTGACGAAGGAATAAAGGTAAATGCTCCTTTATTAGCAGATTGCCCTATAAACATAGAGTGTAAGGTAGAGGATTCTATAATTACTGGTTCACATGAAATGTTTGCAGGAAAAATTGAATATGTTCATGCTGATAAAGAAATGATTAAAGATAACGGAGATATTGATTTTTCTAAAATTCAACTTCTTTAATAAACTTAACTTTCGTTCTTTAAAAAAATTACGAAACAATTTTTTTAAAGAACAAAGTGCAAAGTTCAAATATCAAATAAGGATAAATTTCTTCCTAACGTCAGAAAATATTAAAATTATAGATTTCCTGAGGTACGAGGGAAATCATCTTTATCTGTTCTTTGTTATTTGAACTTTGTTATTTTCAAAAGCTTTGCTTGGCACTATTTTTATATTAAGTTTAAATTTTATATGAGTGAGAGTTGAGTTATAAATATTTATTAACGTATGCTTAAAAAATACCCATTATAAAATGTTGAACGCCAAGTGAAGTAAGTGCTAAAACTACCCAGCATGTAAAGCCTAATAGGATTGGACTTAAACCATTTTTTACAAGTTTTATAATATTAGTATTTAGTCCCACAGATACCATTGCCATTACAATAATAAATTTTCCTGCCTGTGATAAAAATGTAGTAAATACAGCTGGTAATGGAATAAATGTGCTAATTACTGATGCGGCTACAAAACCAAGTACGAACCAGGGAAATATTTTACTTAGACTATAAGATTCTTCTTTATTTTTAGCTTCCTTCTTAGAAGTGTAAATAGCCAGCACCAACGTAATTGGAACAATAGCTAAGGTTCTTGTAAGTTTTACTATCACTGCAAGATTGCCTGCTGCATTGCTGTAAGAATAACCAGCGGCTACTACAGATGAAGTATCATTAACAGCTGTTCCGGCCCAAAGCCCAAAACATTGATTACTCATGCCAAATAAATGCCCGAGAAATGGAAATAAAAAGGCTGCAATGGCATTAAAAAGAAATATGGTTGATATAGAATGGGCAACTTCTTGTTCATTTGCGTTAATAACAGGAGCTGTTGCTGCAATAGCTGAACCACCACATATGGAAGAACCAACGCCAATTAAGGTTGCCGTTTTCCCATTTATCTTTAATAATTTACCTACAATATAAGCAGTAATAAATGCTGCTGTTAGTGTGAAAGTCATTAAAAGAATTGTTTGTTTTCCTACTTTAAAAACATTAAAAAGATTCATGCCAAAACCCATAAGGATAATGGAGTATTGTAGTAATTTTTTTGCAGTATAGGTTATACCTTCATTAAAACAGCTTGGTCTTTTCCAAAATGCTAAAACCATTCCAAATAAAATTCCAAGCACAGGGCTTCCTATAATAGGAAAAGTATTTCCAAGTAGCCATGCTGGAATAGCTATAATTAGTGCAAGTATAATTCCTGATACTTTATTAGTTATTGTTTTCATAAGATCTCCCCCTATCTGCAATTCATAATACACCTTGACATTATATAAGTAAAATATTATTATTTAATGAATGTAATAAGTATATACTAATGTGTAAGGAGAATATTATGACTTTAAGACATTTTAAAATATTTGTTGCTGTATGTGACAAAATGAATATGACTAAGGCTTCTGAAACACTTTTTATGTCTCAGTCAGCAGTTAGTCAGGCAATTTCTGAACTTGAAAGTCACTATGGCATACGACTTTTTGAACGGCTTTCAAGAAAACTTTATCTGACTCAGGCAGGAGAAAAACTGATGAGTTATGCTAGGTATATTATCAAATTAAATACAGAATTAGAAAATGACATGAAAACTTTGTATAAAAATGGTGCTATCCGCATTGGTGCAAGTGTTACTGTTGGAGCTTATGTTTTACCTAAATTTGTTTCACATTTTCAAAAAGTATATCCAGAAACTGATATACAAGTGTATGAAGAAAATACTACAGAAATTGAAAAAATGCTTCTTCACGATGAAATTGACATAGGTCTTGTAGAAGGAGAAACGACAAATTCAGACATTTTAAACAAACCATTTATGGATGATGAATTGATACTTATTTGTGGAGCTTGCCACAGATTTGCAAAACTTCCTTATGTGGAACCTTGCGAACTTCAAAAAGAAAAATTTATTATTCGTGAAAAAGGAAGTGGAACTCGTAAGACATTTGAAGATAAAATGATAGAAAATGAATTAACATGGAAGGCTTCCTGGATATGTAACAATACTGATACTATAAAAATTGCAGTTGCAGAAGGATTAGGAGTGTCAGTTATTTCTAGAAATTCAGTGACAAATGAATTATCCTCTGGTACCCTTTGCGAAATACCTGTTAAAGGTATTAAATTTAAAAGAAAGTTTAAAATCATATATCACAAGAACAAATACTTAACAGAGACAATGAAACGTTTTATAGATTTATGTACAATAAAGTAGTAAAGGTATCAATGAATTTTACTTAGTGGGAAAAGCAGTAATCGTGAATTAATGATTGTGATATTGTGGATGATACTAATAATAAACTCAACTTTCGCAGTTTAAGGATATTGCGAAGCAACTTTTTCAAGAGGACAATTGACAGAGGACAAAGGACAATGAAGGTGAGTTTTCCTCCTTACGTCAGAAAACTAATTTATTTTTAAGCTTGTTTTGCTAATGCAAAACATCGCTTAAGCAGGCTCTAAAATCTGTGATTTTCAGATAATTGCTTGCTCAGAAAGTACTTCTTAGAAACAAAAAAACGTGAGTTTCTTTTAAATTTAAAATTTTTCGTAGTGTAACGGAGAAAAATCTTCCTTCACTGTCATCTGTCAATTGTCCTCTGTCCTCTCAAAAATATTGCTTCGCAATATTTTTATATTAAGTCAAAATTTTATATATTCGAAAGTTGAGTAATAAAAAGAAATGGAGTGTAGATTATAATGTATGATTTTGAAAAAATGAGTATTCCTGAATTAGAAAAAAAACTTGCAGAATTTAAAGACTCTCTTGAAGATATAGAAGAAGAAAGATCACTTGTACTAGGACAGAGAGGCATTCATTTATCTAGTGCTGCAGTAGGAAAATATGAAGCTGAGATAGAACAAATAAATAAACGCATTAATGAGTTAGAAGAATTATTGCGGAAAAAACGCTGTGATTGATATTTTGTTTTAAATAGAAAAATGATTATTATAATTGGCATTTGATAATAATTATAAATGGAGTTATTATATAAGTAGCAAATGCTAATTATAAATTTAGGAGATGATTTCATGTCAGAATGTAATTCATGCCCATCTAATGGGGGATGTGATAAGGATAAGCAGAAATGTATGATTGAAAATAATCCTTTAAACAAAGTAAAAAAAATTATTGGCGTTATGAGTGGAAAAGGTGGAGTAGGAAAATCTTCAATTTCAGTTCTTATTGCAAAACGTTTAAAGGAACTGGGATATAGTACAGGTATCTTAGATGCAGATATAACAGGTCCAAGTGTACCAAGGCTTGTTGGACTAAAAGATAAAAAAGTTATTTCAGATGGAGAACTAATGCATCCTGTAGATACAGATGATGGCATAAAGGTTATGTCTTTAAACTTATTAGTGGATAATGAAAATGATCCTGTCATTTGGAGAGGACCGATGATTGGGGGCGTAGTTAAACAATTTTGGACAGATGTACTGTGGGGAGAACTTGATTATTTAGTTATTGATATGCCTCCAGGAACAAGTGATGTTGCACTGACAGTTATGCAGTCTATTCCTATAAATGGAATAGTTATGGTATCTGTTCCCCAGGATCTAGTTTCAATGATAGTTTCAAAAGCTGTAAATATGGCAAGGGCAATTAATATTGATGTATTAGGTGTTATTGAAAATATGAGCTATATAACTTGTCCGGATTGTGGAAAAAAAATAAAACCATTTAATGGAGAAAGCACAACTAAGTTTTTAGAAGAAATGAATTTGAAGCTTTTAGGAGAAATTCCTGTTTTAAATAGCGTAGGTAATTTATCAGATCCTACATATAAAAATGAAGATGAAGACCTTGAAAAGGTTTTTTATCCTATCGTTGATAACGTAATGAAGAGTTTAGACAAATAAAGACAAATACTTATAAATGAATTATAAATTACCCGTAACCGTTTTGTAGTTACGGGTAGATTTTTTAAGTATATTCTGATGGGGGTAATTTAAAACAAAATAGTTTAAAGGGAGTTATGGGTATTTGAGAATAAATCTATTTTAGTAAAAGGCATTAGAGAATATGCCCATTATTAGGACCAGGGGTTAGAATGAATGTTTCTTTTACATTTACAATGACAGCACCTTTGGTTGTTAGGTTCATTTTAGATGTTATTGAATTTCCTTCTTCTAAAAGCTTTGAATCAGTTGAATATGTTGCTGTACCTTTCAATTGATATCCTTCCAATGTTTCGTCATTGTATATAGTAATTGCAATTTGTGAATTCTTTTTAATATTTTCAATGGACTTTTTCATAAAAACATCGAAAAGGATAAGGTTGTCTTCATTATCCATCTTTTTAAAAAGAATAGGTACTGCATTAGGGGTTGTGTCCATTGTAGACATAATCCATGCTTTTGATTCGTTTAATAATTTTTTTACCTTTTCATCAAGTTTGTTCATAATATACACCTCACATCTAAAAATTGTAATTAATTTATATTCTTATTCCAGCAATTTAAATACTTACTAAAAATTTATATAAATTATTCAACTAATATGTTACAACAATTATTATATTTATCAAGTATGCACTTTTTTGTAACAATACTAACATAAAAGTAACTATTGAAGGGAGGTTTTTACATGAAATATAGATGCCCTATTGAGACTACATTATCATTAATAAGTGGAAAGTGGAAAATACTCATATTAAAAGAATTAATAAAAGGACCTGTACGTTATGGATTGTTAAATAGAAAAATATCAGGTATAAGTGCTAAAGTTTTAACTCAGGAATTGAGGGAAATGGAGAAAGATGGTCTTATAGTACGTAAAGTATATGCGGAAATTCCATCCCGTGTTGAATATAGTTTAAGTGAAATGGGTACAAGCATGTTGGATATATTGAAGGCAATGAGAGATTGGTCACTTAATAACGATGTTGTTCATCCTATTAAATGTTTTAAATGTAAACAATGTGAATCTTTAGACAATAAAAATGATATGAAATAATCAATTTATAAAAATATAAGTTATTGGCATTTGACAATAATAAATATTAGTGATACTATGAAAATAGCAAATGCCAATAACATAACTGAGATATGAGTTTATTTTGGAATATAATTCATATCTATAGCAAAAATATAATTGAAGATTTGGAGGGATAGTGATGAAAATAGCAATTTCATCAGCAGGAAAAAATGCTGAAGATTTACTTGATAGTAGGTTTGGAAGGTGCAAGTACTTTCAAATTCATGACACTGAAAGTGGAGAAATTAAAGTCATAGAAAACAAAGGTCAAAGTTCAAGTGGAGGAGCAGGTATTGCTGCATCTAATCAATTAATAGATGAAAAAGTAAATGCTATTATTACAGGTAATCTTGGACCTAATGCATTTGAGCTTGTTGAAAAATCAGGAATCAAAGCTTATAAGTGCAGTAGTATAGATATAAACTCAGTTCTTCAGAAGTATAAAAATAACGAACTTGAAGAAATAAAAATTTCTGGTCCAGCACACCATTGAAGAATTTATTAAGTTGGAGATGAGTGTATAGTGAATATAGCAGTACTTAGTGGAAAAGGAGGAACAGGAAAAACTACAGTATCTACTAATCTTGCTCTTGCTTTAAAGGCAGACTATGTAGATTGTGATGTAGAAGAACCAAATGGTTTTCTGTTCCTAAAACCTAAAGTAGATGTAGTAGAATCGGTGAAAGTAGAATATCCAATAATAGATGCTCGTAAATGTACTGCCTGTGGTGCTTGTGCAAATGCATGTCAATTTAATGCCCTTGCAAAAGTGAAGGATGATCTTTTCCTTTTTCAAAAGTTGTGTCATGGCTGTGGTGCTTGTGAAATTGTATGTAAATACAATGCTGTAACTTATGGTAAAAGAGAAATAGGGAAAATTGAAAAAGGAACATCAAGAGATATAAAATGCAGTAGAGGAATTTTAAATATAAGTGAACCTATGGCAGTACCTGTTATTAAAGAATTACTTGAGAATTTGTCAGGAGAAGTTAATTTAATTGATTGTCCACCTGGAACTTCCTGTAATGTAATAAATACTTTAAAATATGCTGATGCTGCAGTGCTCGTTACAGAACCTTCAGAGTTTGGACTTCATGATTTAAAAATGGCTGTAGAACTTGTAAAGATGTATAACATACCTTTTGGTATAGTTATAAATAAAGATGATAAAAAGGACAATATAATAAAAAAATATTGTAAAGAAGAAAAGATTATGTTGTTAGGTACTATTGACTATAGTAAGAATACAGCAATACTTTATTCTAAGGGCCAAATATTATATGATGATTTATGCCACAAAGCAATATTTGATAAACTCTCACAGAAGATAAGGGAGGTGTTAGCTTGGAATTAGTAGTTGTAAGTGGAAAAGGTGGAACAGGAAAAACTACTATTGCAACAGCATTAGCTGAAATTGCAAAAGATGTAATAAGGATAGATTGCGATGTAGATGCCCCAAATCTTTACATGTTTTATAAAGGAAAAGATATAGAAAAAAAAGGTTTTATAGGTGGTAAAAAGGCTTCTATAAATGAATCTATGTGTAAAAAATGTGGGAAATGTGAAACCGTATGTAAATTTCAAGCTATAACAGACTTTAAAGTAGATTTATTTGAGTGTGAAGGTTGTGGTGCATGTACATTAGTATGTCCTCATAATGCTATAGAATTAAAAGATCAAGATGTAGCAAGTACTTTCATTACTGAGTTAGATAAAGGAATAATTTCAAGAGCAGAAATGAAAATAGGGGGTGATGGGTCAGGGAAATTAGTAAGTTATTTAAGAAAAAATGGGAAAAAGTTTAATTATGATAATAAGTTGACTATAATAGATGGATCACCTGGTATTGGATGTCCTGTAATATCGTCTGTAACAGGTAGTGATGCTGTGTTGGTTGTTACTGAACCTACAAAATCAGGTCTTGAAGATTTAATGAGAGTAGTAAATTTGTGTAAACATTTTGAAATTTTTATTATGGTATGTATAAATAAATATGATATAAATGAAGAAATGAGTAAAAGAATAGAAAAATTTATCTTCTTGGAAAATTTAGAGTTAGTAGGCAAAATTCCTTATGATGATACTGTTATGAAGTCCATAAATGAATTAAAACCTATAACTTTTTATAAGGAAAGTATGGCAGAAAAAGCTATTGAAGATATGTGGAATACTATAAAGAGCTTTTTCTAAATTTTTAGCGTTAAGTATAAAATTATAAATTATCAATTAAAATATAAGGAGGAAATTTAAATGAAAATAGCAATTGCAAGTGATGGAAAGTATGTAAGTGGACATTTTGGACATTGTGAAGGTTTCACAATATATGATGTAGAGAATGGAAAGGCATCTCAGGGACAATTTACTGCAAATCCAGGACATAGACCAGGATATCTTCCAGTGTTTTTAAAAGGTTTAAATGTAAATGTAATTATTGCAGGAGGTATGGGAGAAACAGCACAACAGTTATTTAATGAAAATGGAATTGAGGTAATAGTTGGTGCGCAAGGCTTATGTGATGATATGGTACAAAAATATATTAAAGGTGAATTAAAATCAACAGGAAGTGTTTGTGAGGAACATAAATACGAAGGACATTGTAACGAATAATTTTAAAGGATGATTTCATGAATAATGATTTAATGTCTTTAAAAAAAATTATGGAGAAGAGTGGATATAAATTTACCACAGGCAGAAGAACAATATTGGAAGCTATCTTAGATAGTAAGACACATTTAAATGTAAAAGAAATATATGAAAAAGTAAAAGAAAAGCATGTAGGATCTGCTACAGTGTACAGAGCTTTAAGAGTATTTAATGAATTAGGGATAGTAAAAGAAATAAATATCAATGGAATAAGTTACTATGAAATGAAAATATTTAGTAGAAAACCCCTGCATATGCATTTTAAATGTTCTAATTGTAATAGTATAATTGATATAGATAGTCAAAGTTTAAACTTTGACTATCTGAGACTAAATAAAAAAGTAGAAGCAGAAAATGACTTAGAAATATATGATTTAAATATTATGTTTATAGGATTATGTAGTAAATGCAGGGAGGAGTTAAAATGCCAAGGCCAACAAAGTTTAGAAGAGTAGAGTTTTTCCCGGAAAATACTTATTTTGTACCCTGGGGAAAACATAAGTGTGAAATTGAGGAAATTGTTTTAAAGGTAGAAGAACTTGAGGCAATGAGGTTAAAGGATATTGAAGAATTAAATCAAGAAGAATGTGCTCAAAAAATGCAGGTATCCAGGCAAACCTTTCAAAACATCATAGATAGTGCCAGAAAAAAAGTAGCTGTTGCCTTAACAGAAGGAAATGCCATAAGAATAAATGGAGGTAACTATACTACAACCTACTGTAAATTTAAGTGTTTACATTGCGGTAATGTATATGAAATAAAATATGAGCAAGATAGATATACTTGTCCTATTTGTGGTTCAGAAGAAGTTATATGCAATAAAAAGGCGAAATTTTGTAGAAAATGGTGTAGAAATATAAAAAGTGATAATAACGTCTAATTGTGGAAAAACTATTTGAGAGTATTGCAAATAAGATTAAAAATGATATAATGAAAGTAGCATATGACAAAAATTGGAGGGAAAGTTTATGAAAATAGCATTACCTAATAACGGAAATATGGTTAACCAACATTTTGGTATGAGTCAGAGTTTTGTAATTGTAACTGTTGAGGACAACAAAATTGGAAATGTTGAAGAAGTATCTACAGTTCAATTAGCTCATCAACATGAGGGACTTGCAAATTTATTAGTAAAACATAATGTCGATTTAGTAATAACTGGAGGTATTGGTGGAGGAGCTTTGATGGGATTGCAGCAGTGCGGTCTCAAAGTAATAAAAGGGGCATCTGGTGAATACAGAGATGTTGTTCAAAGTTATATTGACGGAAAATTAGAAGATAAAAATGAGCTTTGCAATCACCATTGTGAGCACTAAGCAAAAATAGAGTTTCTAAACGAAAGATCAACTTATACGTAAAAATATCCGGAGTATAAGTTGATTTTTTTGTTTAGAGACTTTTTAAGAAAAAATTAATGTTACCATATTAAACTTATCTAAGGAAGAGATATAAATAATAAAATTTCTAGGAGGTCTTAAAATGAGTATTTCATCAATTTCTTCTATATCAAAAGCTTCAATTTCAGTTTCAAGTTCAGTTTCAAGCAGCAGCAGTGATGTAAGCGAGCTTGAAAAAGAGAAACAGTCTATCCAGCAGCAGATCCAGCAGGAAAATTCAAGTAAAGATGATGAAAAGACAAAACAAGCAAAGATCAAAGAACTTGAAGCACAGCTTCAGCAGATTCAGTCGCAGATTCAACAAAATCAATCACAAAAAACGACACAAATCGATAACCAGCAAGTAAAATCACTGAAAAATGATACCGTTAATTCTAGTGGTACAAGTAGTAAAAACACTTCCAGTAATAATATACTTGATGCGTTTGCCTAATTTAAAAATTTTCATAACTCAACTTTCATAGTTTAAAAACTTTGCGAAGCAAAGCTTTTTGAGATGAGAGTTGAAAATTGAGAGTTGAGAGTGAATGTTGATTTTTAGCTATTGCAAAAAATCTTTAAACTTATATGAACCATCAATGTTTCGCTTTAGCGAAACGAGGCTTCAAAATTTAATTAAAGATTTTTTGTAGTGCAACGAAAAAAATCCACATTAACTCTCCACTTTCCACTCTCAATTCTCAACTAAGCAAATTGCTTCGCACTATTTTTATATTAAGTCAAAATTTTATATGTGCGAAAGTTGAGTCATAATCAATAGATTCAAATAAAATTTTATAAAAGCAGGAAAGATGAGTTCTAATATAGAATAACATAAGTATAAATATTTACTAAAGGTGTGAAAGAGGTGTTTGGTATGGCAAAAACTAAAATATTAATACCATTAGATGGAACTGACAGGAGCATGCATTCTCTTGACTTATTAAAAAAAATGTTTAAAAGAGATGAAGTAGAAGTTACAGTTATGAATATTTCAGAAATAGTTATAGTAAATGATATGGTGATTACGGATAAAGTTGATAGAGCACGTGAAACAGGGGAGATTGTTTTAGACAGGGCAGAAAAAGAACTTCAGGGATATACTGTAAATAAGTTTTTTGATTTTGGATATGCTGGAGATGAAATATTAAAAAAGGCTTCGCAGGATAATTTCGACATTATAATAATGACTAAGTCTACTAAAAAAGGGTTAGCTAGGATGGTTGGTTCTGTTACTAGTAAAGTTGTTAAAAATTCACCAAAGATAGTCATAATAGTTCCAGAATAGTTTAATTTTGAAATTGGAGTAAACTTCCAAATGTTTGTTAAATATATACCAAACTAGTATAGATATTTTTTAAATACTAGACTTAAACAGTAGAAATTTGCCTAAAAAATTTTTTAGTTTTTTTAAAAAAATCCTTTTCAAGTTGTACGTTATTATGGTAATATGTAATTGAAGAAGTTATGTAATAATATTGTAAACGTTTCTTAATTTTTTTACATCCATGTAATGCTTAAAAGACCAAAATATGTCACATGTAATTGTATATTTCACATAATAATATTTATTTTCTTATTAAATTCACAAATAATTTATTAATAATATCAATAACCAAGATTATACTTAAATGGATGTTTATTTTTTAACATTTTTTATGGTAAATATATTTATTTTATGTAGTAAAAAGGTTATAATTATAATTGTATTTATTACAATTAATTAAAATAAAAAAATAGGGTTTTAGGTAAAATTAAGTTATTTTAAGAAGTAATTACAACAAAAATTGAAGTTATTTCTTTAAGGAGGGAATTATTAAAATGGAAGAAAAGGCAAAGTCAATTGATCAAGCTACTTTACAATTATTGGACAAGGCAAAAAAAGATGGGGTTGAAACTGCTTTAGATAGGAAAGCAGACATGAAGGTACAGTGTGGATTTGGGTCAGCAGGAGTTTGCTGTAGAAATTGCAGCATGGGTCCTTGTAGAGTAAGTCCAGTGCCAGGAAAAGGCGTTGAAAGAGGTATATGTGGTGCTACAGCAGATGTAATTGTATCTAGAAATTTTGCAAGAATGGTTGTAGGCGGAGCTGCTGCACATTCAGATCATGGTAGAAGTATAGCACTTAGCTTATACCACTCCAGCAAAGATGGAGATATAAAAGTTAAAGATGAAAATAAATTGAAAGAAGTTGCAAAAATATATGATGTAGAAACTGAAGGAAGAGACATATATGATATAGCTCATGATGTAGCTAAAAGAGGATTAGATGATTATGGTAGACAAATGGGAGAAGTTAAACTTCCACCGTCCCTTCCACCAAAGAGAAAGGAAATATGGGATAAACTTGACATAGTTCCAAGGGCAATTGATAGAGAAATAGCTGCAGTTATGCACTCAACACATATAGGATGTAATGCAGATGCAGAAGCTATGATTAAAATGGCTATGAGATGTTCGCTAGGTGATGGATGGCTAGGATCATATATGGCTACAGAATTTAGAGATATAATGTTTGGAACACCTAAGTCAATTGAGACAGAAGCAAATCTTGGAGTACTTGAAAAGAATTCTGTAAATGTAGTTTTACACGGACATGAACCTCTTCTTTCAGATATGATAGTAGAAGCAGCATCAGATCCAGAACTAGTTGAACTTGCTAAATCAGTAGGTGCTGATGGAATAAACTTATGCGGAATGTGCTGTACTGGAAATGAAGTTTCCATGATACATGGCATCAAAATAGCAGGAAACTTTATGCAGCAGGAATTGGCTGTAGTTACAGGAGCAGTAGATGGACTTATAGTTGATGTACAGTGTATAATGCCAGCATTAGCAAAATTGACTAAGTCATATCATACTAAGTTTATAACGACTTCACCAAAGGCACATATCACAGATTCAACTTATATTGAATTTGATGAAGAACATCCACTTGATTCTGCTAAACAGATTTTAAAGGAAGCAATATTAAATTTTAAAAATAGAGATAACAGTAAAGTAATGATTCCTGAATTGAAATCAAAGGGAATTGTAGGATATAGTGTTGAAGAAGTAATAAACAAATTGGACAAAGTTGTTAATACACAAATAGGACCAATGCAAACTGTAAAGCCTTTAGCAGATGTTTTAGTATCAGGAGTATTAAGAGGTGCCGCAGGTGTAGTTGGTTGTAACAATCCTAAAGTTACTCATAATTCTGCACATATTGAAACTATAAAGGGATTAATAAAGAATGATGTAATAGTTGTTGCTACAGGTTGTGCAGCTCAAGCAGCAGCAGAATATGGATTAATGCAATTAGAAGCAGCAGAAAAATATGCAGGACCAGGACTAGCTACTGTATGTAAGCTTGTTGGTATACCACCAGTACTTCATATGGGTTCTTGTGTTGATATAAGCCGTATATTAGACTTAGTTGGTAGAGTAGCTAATTTCTTAGGTACAGATATGAGTGATCTTCCAGTTGTAGGTGTAGCACCTGGATGGATGTCAGAAAAAGCTGTTTCTATAGGTACTTATGTAGTAACTTCAGGTATAGATACTTGGCTTGGAGTAACACCTCCAGTAACAGGCGGTCCAGAAGTTGTAGATATTCTTACTAATAAGATGGAAGACTGGGTAGGAGCTAAATTCTTTATAGAAACAGATCCTCATAAAGCAGTTGAACAAATGGTTAATAGGATGAATGAAAAACGTAAAAAATTAGGTATCTAATAATAAAGACAAGCAATTGCCATGCCAAAGTTAAAATGGCTTAAAAGCTAATTTTAATTTTGCATGGCTCAATATGATATAAAAATATGTTCTCAAAGTGATATGAAGTCAAGATTACATATCATTTTGAGAAGAATTTTAATTTATAGATGGTATAATGTAGAATAAAATTTATAATTTATCTACAAATACATAAATTATAAGGGAATATATTTGTAGATAAAAGTATATATTAAGTTTGTATTTTAAATAAATTATATAAAATGGTTGTTCAAAATGGGAGGGACTACATATGAAAATGAAAATGGCTATAACAGGTAAAGGTGGTGTAGGTAAAACTACATTTTCAGCGATAATGAGTAGAATATATGCAGAAGAAGGATATAATGTTTTAGCTGTGGATGCAGATCCTGATCCCAATTTGGCATTAGCATTAGGATTTCCAAAAGAGATAGCAGATGAGATTGTTCCAATTTCAGAAATGAAAAAGTTAGTAGCAGAGAGAACAAATTCTACTCCAGGATCCTTTGGAAAAATGTTTAAAATAAATCCTAAAGTTGATGATATACCAGAAAGATATTGCAAGGAATACAAAGGTGTAAGACTTTTAACTATGGGAACAGTTGATACAGGCGGAACAGGTTGTTTCTGCCCGGAAAATGTTTTGCTTAAAAAACTCACGTCACATTTAATGCTCCAAAACAAAGATATCGTCATAATGGATATGGAAGCAGGTATTGAACATTTGGGAAGGGGAACAGCGCAAGGTGTAGATGTATTTATTGTTGTTGTAGAACCTGGAATAAGAAGTATACAGACGTTCAAGCATGTTAAAAAATTAGCTAAGGATATAGGAATAGAAAAGATATTTGTGGTAGCAAATAAAATTAGAAATAAGAAGGACGAAGAATTTGTATTGGAAAATGTAGATGAAAAAGAATGTCTTGGATTTATACATTATAGTGACACAGTTGGAAGTTCTGATAGAGTCAATCAATCTCCTTACGATTCCAATGAGGAAACTGTTAAGGAGGTAAAAAATATAAAACAAAAATTAGAAATGGGGGTTTTTTAAATGACTTATAAATCAGACATCGAAATAGCTCAAGAATGCACAATGAAGGACATTAAGGAAATTGCAAAGAAATTAAATATTTCCGAAGATGATATTGAATTGTATGGTAAATACAAAGCAAAGGTAAATTACAACTTGTTAAAGACTACACCTGGAAAGAATGGAAAACTTATATTATGTACAGCTATAAACCCAACACCTGCTGGAGAAGGAAAAACTACTACAGCAATAGGTGTAGCAGATGCATTAAATAGAATGGGAAAATCTGTTGTTGTTGCACTTAGAGAACCATCTATGGGACCTGTATTTGGTATAAAAGGTGGAGCTGCCGGTGGTGGATATGCTCAAGTAGTACCTATGGAAGACATAAACCTACACTTTACAGGTGATATACATGCACTCACTGCTGCTAACAATTTACTTGCAGCAATGATAGATAATCATATATATCAAGGCAATAAGCTTAACATAGACCCAAGAAGAATTGCTTGGAGAAGATGCGTAGACATGAACGACAGACAGCTCAGGTTTGTAGTTGATGGATTAGGTGGAAAAGCCAATGGTACACCTAGAGAAGATGGATTTGATATAACAGTTGCTTCAGAAATAATGGCTATATTCTGTTTATCAAGTGACATAATTGATTTGAAGAAGAGAATTGCTAAAATAGTTGTAGGATACACTAGAGATGGCCAGCCTGTAACAGCTCATGATTTGAAAGCTGAAGGAGCTATGGCAGCACTTCTTAAAGATGCATTAAAACCAAATCTAGTTCAAACTCTTGAAGGAACACCAGCATTTGTACACGGCGGACCATTTGCAAATATAGCTCATGGTTGTAACTCAATAATGGCTACTAGAATGGCTCTTCACTTTGGTGATTATGTAGTTACGGAGGCAGGTTTCGGTGCTGACCTAGGTGCTGAAAAATTCTTAGATATCAAGTGCAGAATGGCAGGATTAAAACCAGATGCAGTAATAATAGTTGCTACAGTTAGAGCATTGAAATACAATGGCGGAGTTCCAAAGGCTGACTTAAATAATGAAAACTTAGAAGCTCTTGAAAAAGGACTTCCAAATCTATTAAAACATGTAGAGAATATAACTAAGGTATATAAATTACCAGCAGTAGTTGCATTAAATGCATTCCCTACAGATACACAGGCAGAATTAAAATTAGTAGAAGATAAATGTAAAGAATTAGGTGTAAATGTAAGATTATCAGAAGTTTGGGCTAAAGGCGGCGAAGGTGGACTAGAAGTTGCCAAAGAAGTGCTTAGACTTATAAAAGAAGAGAAAAATGACTTCCAGTTTGCTTATGATGAAAAATTACCAATTAGAGATAAAATAAGAGCAGTAGCTCAAAAGATATATGGTGCTGATGATGTTACTTTCACAAGTCAGGCAGAAAAAGAAATTGATGAGCTTGAAAAATTAGGATTTGGTAAAACACCAGTATGTATAGCAAAGACCCAATACTCCTTAACTGATGACCAGACTAAACTTGGAAGACCAACAGGATTTAATATTACAGTAAGACAGGTTACAATTTCTGCTGGAGCAGGTTTTGTAGTTGCAGTAACTGGTTCAATAATGAAGATGCCAGGTCTTGGAAAAGTTCCATCTGCTGAAAAAATAGATGTAGATGAGAATGGAGTAATAAGCGGATTATTCTAAAACATTTAGGAGGAAACAATATGAAATTAGCAGATAAAAGTTGCACAGATTTTATAGAAGTTCTTGCATCTAAAGCTGCAACTCCTGGTGGAGGCGGAGGATCAGCTATTACAGGTGCTATAGGAATGGCACTTGGAGGCATGGTATGTAACCTTACAATAGGAAAGAAAAAGTATGCACAGTATGATGAAAAGGTAAAAGGCATACTTAAAAGATCTGATGAGCTTCAAGCAGAGCTTTTAAAGATGATGGATGCAGATGCAGAATGCTTTCTGCCTCTTTCAAAGGCTTATGGAATGCCAAAAGACACTGAAGAGCAGAAAAAAATAAAAGAAGAAACTCTAGAAAAGTGTCTAAAGCAAGCATGCAGTGTTCCAGTAAGCATTGTTAAGCAAGCTTATGAAGCAATAAAACTCCACGAGGCACTTGTAGATAACTGCTCCAAACTTGCAATAAGTGATGTTGGTGTAGGAGTTCAGTGTCTAAGAGCTGCTATTATTGGAGCACAGCTTAATGTCATAATCAACATTAATTCCATTAAAGATCAGGAATATGTTAAAAAGGTAAAAGCAGAGACGGAACCTTTAGTTGAAGAAGGCATTAAGATTGCAGATAAGGTATATGAAAAAGTAGTTAGTGCACTTTCCAAATAAAATTATTATTCTCCAGAAGAAATCTTAATTTCTTCTGGAGGCACTTGTAAATTAGTTTAGTATGGTACAGATAGCTAATTTTAATATGAAGGAGATATAAGTATGGGTCAAATAATTAAAGGTAAACCAGTGGCAGATGCTATAAGTGAAGCTTTAACTAAAGAAGTTAATGATTTAAAGGTAAAGGGTATTACTCCAAAACTTACATTAGTAAGAGTTGGAGCAAACGGAAGTGACCTTGCTTATGAAAAAGGAGCTCTAAAAAAGTGCGAAAAAATTGGAATAGAGGCAGTTGTTAAAGAGCTACCAGCAGATATATCACAAGACAAGTTTATTGAAGAATTGAAAAAAATAAATGCGGACAAGACTGTAAATGCAATAATGGTATTCAGACCATTTCCTAAGCAATTAGATGAAAGCGTTATAAAATATATAATCGCCCCTGAAAAAGATGTAGATTGCTTTAGTCCTGTAAATGTTGCTAAATTGATGGAAAAAGATATGACAGGATTTGCACCTTGTACACCATCTGCTGTTATAGAAATCCTTAAGCATTATAAAGTTCCTATGAAGGGAAAGAATGCAGTTATAGTAGGAAGATCTATGGTAGTTGGAAAACCAGCGTGCATGCTCCTATTAAATGAAAATGCTACAGTTACCGTATGTCATTCAAAAACTACTGATATGCCAAAGGTTTGTTCCCAGGCAGACATACTGGTAGTAGGCATAGGAAAAGCTAAAATGATAGATTCAAAATATGTAAAAGATGGTGCCGTAGTTATAGATGTAGGCATAAATGTAGATGAAAGTGGAAAGCTATGTGGAGATGTAGATACAGAAGACTGTGAATCAAAAGCTTCAATGATAACACCTGTTCCTAAAGGAGTAGGCTCTGTTACATCATCTATACTTGCACAGCATATTGTAAAGGCCTGTAAGTTACAAAATAACCTATAAACCTGTGAAATAAATGGAGGAATAAATATGATTATTTCAGAAAAAAAATCTTTTGATGAATTATTGGATTACCTTAAAGACAGTGAAAAAGTAATAATCACAGGATGTTCTTTATGCGCAACTACCTGTAAAGTAGGCGGAGAAGAAGAAGTATTAGCAATGAAAGCCAAGTTAGAAGAACAAGGCAAAAAAGTTTTAGGCTATAAAATACTTGATCCTTCCTGCAATCTTTTAAAAACAAGAAAAGATTTAAAGTCCTTAAAAGCTGAATTAAAAGAAGCAGATGCAGTAGTATCCCTAGCTTGTGGTGATGGAACTCAAACTGTAGCCAAGTTAGTAAAGATTCCCGTTTATCCAGGTAATAACACTATGTTTATAGGCGAAGTAGAAAGAGTTGGACAATATGCAGAAGCTTGTAAAGCTTGTGGAAATTGCCAGCTTGGATGGACAGGGGGAATATGTCCAATTACAATGTGTGCAAAGGGACTTTTGAATGGACCTTGCGGTGGTGCAAGAGATGGTAAATGTGAAGTTGATCCTGAAAATGATTGTGCTTGGATATTAATATACAATAAATTAAAAGAACTAGGACAGCTCGATAATTTGACAGAATTAAGAAAGCCAAGAGATTATCAAATAAGTGCTCATCCTAGAAAAATAAATTTAAATGCTAAGTAATAATCAGAAGGGGGATTAAAAAATGAGCTTATTGAAGGAAGCTTTTGAAAAGGGAGAGTTTGCAGTTACAGCTGAAATGGCACCTCCAAAGGGAACGGATCTTTCTCATTTAATTGAATGTGCCAAAAAGATAAAAGGAAGAGTTCATGGAGTTAATGTAACGGATTTTCAGTCTGCTACGTTAAAAGCTACATCTTTAGCTACTTGTAAAGTGTTAAAAGATGCAGGATTAGAACCTGTATTTCAAATAACAGGAAGAGATAGAAACAGAATAGCAATTCAAGGAGAATTGTTATCTGCAGGTGTTTTTGAAATTGAAAATGTTTTAGCTCTTACTGGAGATTATACTGCTACAGGAGATCACCCTGGTGCAAAGCCAGTTTATGATCTAGATAGTGTTGGAATATTACAGGTGGCAAGCATTTTAAATGGCGGAAAAGACATGGGTGGAACTGATTTAAAAGGGAAACCAGATTTCTTTTTAGGGGCCTGTGTTACACCTAGATATGATCCGTTAGAGCTTCAAGTTATAAAGATGAAGAAGAAAATTAAAGCTGGAGCTAAATTCTTTCAAACTCAAGCTGTTTATGATATGGAAACTTTAAAGAAATTCAAAGAAGAGACTAAAGCTCAAGGTGTAGATGCTAAAGTTATGGTAGGCATAATACCTTTAAAGTCAGCTGGTATGGCTAAATACATGAATAAAAACGTGCCTGGTATATTCGTACCTGATGAACTTATAGATAGAATGAAAAATGCTGAGGATAAAGTTCAAGAAGGCATAAAGATAGCAGGAGAATTTATAAAGGCCGTAAAAGAATCAGGACTTTGCGATGGAGTTCATATAATGGCAATTGGTGCGGAAGAAAATGTGCCATTAATATTGGACGAAGCAGGATTATAAAAATATAGGATTAAAAAATAAGGGGCGATTAGGAATGAAATTAGTTGTAATTGGTGGAGGACCAGGAGGATATGTAGCTGCACTGCAAGCTGCAATTTTAGGAGCAGATGTTACTGTAGTTGAGAAGAAAGCTGTAGGAGGAACTTGCTTAAATGTAGGATGTATACCTACAAAAGCACTGCTTGCTTCCACAGATGTTTTAAGTGTAATAAAAGGAGCATCAAAATTTGGAATTAATGTTGAAGGTGAAGTAAAACCTGATTTTGATGCAATTATGAAGAGAAAAGATAAAGTAGTAGATCAACTTGTAAAAGGCA
This sequence comes from Clostridium ragsdalei P11, assembly GCF_001675165.1. Classification (GTDB taxonomy): domain Bacteria; phylum Bacillota; class Clostridia; order Clostridiales; family Clostridiaceae; genus Clostridium_B; species Clostridium_B ragsdalei. The sequence continues at coordinate 111,451 of NZ_LROS01000075.1, read as the reverse complement.
TAGAATATATGTTTGAACATAGAGGGGTAAAGCTTATAAGGGGAACAGGAAAACTTATAAGCAATAAAGAGGTAGAGGTTACAAAGCAGGATGGATCTAAAGAATCCATAACGGCAGATAAAATTATACTTGCTACTGGTTCTGTACCTGTTACACCTGGAGTATTCAAGTATGATGGTAAAAAGGTTATAACTTCAGATGAAGTTTTGAATTTAGAGAAACTTCCAAAGTCAATGATACTAGTTGGTGGAGGTCCTATAGGATGTGAAATAGGATTCTTCTTAAATAGTATGGGAGTAGAAGTTAAGGTAGTTGAAGCTCTTCCACATCTTGCACCACTTGAAGATGAAGATGTTGCAAAACAACTTCAGAGAATTTTCAAACAGCATAAGATTAAATACTTTGTAGGCGATGGTATAACTAGTGTAGAAGTTAAAGGTGATACGGTAACTGCTACATTGGGAAGCGGAAAAGTTTTAGAGGCTGAAACACTTCTCATAGCAGTTGGAAGAAGAGCTTATGCTGAAGGTTTAGGTTTGGATGATATTGGTATTAAGAAAGATCAAAAAGGAAGAATAATTGTAAATGAATATTTAGAAACTAATGTAGAGGGAGTTTATGCAATAGGTGATTTAATTCCTACTGCTGCTCTTGCACATGTAGCTGAAAGAGAAGGTATTGTAGCTGTTCAAAATGCAGTTTTAGATAAAAAGAAGAAGATGAGTTACAAAGCAGTACCTGGTTGTACATTTGTAGAACCAGAAATAGCTTCTGTAGGTATGAAAGAGAAAGATGCTGAAAAAGCAGGAATCCAGTACAAGGTTGGAAAATTTGACTTTAGGGGGCTTGGAAAAGCTCAAGCTATGGGTAAATTACAAGGATTTGTAAAGATTATTACAGACGAAAAGGACGTAATAATTGGAGCTGCTATTGTAGGTGATAGAGCAACAGATATGATTTCAGAATTAGGTGTTGCTTGTGAGCTTGGTTTAACAGCAGAACGAGTTGGTGAAGTTATTCATCCACATCCGACTTTATCTGAGGCAATGATGGAAGCTCTTCATGATGTACACAAACAATGTGTTCATTCTGTTGATTAAATTGTTTAATGTGTATAGGGCTATCGTGCCCTATACATATAATATATAATTAAAGATGTTTTCTACATAAGAGGCATAAAATTTATAATAGGCTTTTTATAAGTAATCTGAAACACAGCAATATAAGGAGGTTGTACTATGGGATATAAAATAGCTGTAGCAGGTAAGGGTGGTACCGGCAAAACTACTTTGACAGGTCTTTTAATAGATTATTTGACAAAAAAAGGTTCAGGACCTATTTTAGCAGTAGATGCTGATGCAAATGCTAATTTAAATGAAGTACTTGGAACAGACATTGAGGAAACTATTGGAGAAATAAAAGAGGACGTAAATAAAAAATCACTTGAAGGGGATAATTTTCCTGGAGGTATGATGAAAGCAGATTATTTAAAGTATAAATTAAATGCATCAGTAGCTGAAGGAGACGGTTATGACCTTATTGTTATGGGAAGATCCCAGGGGCCAGGATGTTATTGTTATGTTAATGGAATACTTAAAGCACAAGTGGATTCACTTTCTGGTAATTATGATTACATAGTAGTTGATAATGAAGCAGGAATGGAACACTTAAGTAGAAAACTTATAGATCCTATTGATACTCTATTTCTGATAAGCGATTGTTCCAGAAGAGGCATACAGGCTGTTGGAAGAATAAAACGGTTAGTTGCTGAATTAAAGTTAAAAGTTGGCCAAATCTTTCTTATCGTAAATAGAGCTCCAGAAGGTAAATTGAATTCAGGAATAAAAGAAGAAATAAAAAAGCAAGAACTGGATTTAGTAGGAGTTGTGCCGATGGACCAAATGGTCTATCAATTTGATTCAGATGGAAAAGCATTAGTAGAGCTGCCAGAGGATTCTTCATGCAGAAAAGCATTGAATGAAATACTATCAAAAATTCAATTTGAAAATTAAATTAAGGAGGCATACATTATGTTCAAAAAACCAACACAAAAATTTTCAGGCAAAATTGGTGAAGTTGAAATTGGAACAGGAGAAAAAGTATTAAAATTAGGAGGAGAATCAGTATTACCATTTTACACTTTTGATGGAGATACAGGAAATAGCCCAAAAGTAGGTATGGAAATTTTGGATGTATATCCAGAAGACTGGATAGATCCTTTAAAAGACATATACAAGGATGTTGCAAAAGATCCTGTTAAATGGGCACAATTTGTAGAAGAAAAATATAGTCCAGATTTTATATGCCTAAGACTTATAAGTGCTGATCCAAACGGTACAGATGCTGCACCAGAAGATTGTGCTAAAACAGCTAAAGCAGTAGTTGAAGCTATAAAAACTCCATTAGTAGTTGCAGGTACAGGAAATCATGAAAAAGATGCAAAATTATTTGAAAAAGTTGCTCAGGAAACTGAAGGACACAATATACTTTTAATGTCTGCAGTAGAAGATAATTATAAGACAGTAGGAGCTGCAGGCGTAATGGCTTATAATGACAAAGTTGTAGCTGAATCTTCAGTTGATATAAACCTTGCAAAACAGATAAATATTTTAATGAATCAACTTGGAATAGACAATACAAAGTTTGTTGACAACGTAGGATGTGCAGCAGGTGGATATGGTTATGAATATGTTATATCAACTTTAGACAGAGTAAAACTTGCAGCACTTGGTCAAGATGATAAAACTCTTCAAATTCCTATAATAAGCCCTGTTTCTTTCGAAGCTTGCAAAGTAAAAGAAGCAATGGATTCAGAAGAAGATTCACCACAATGGGGAAGTCAGGAAGACAGAACAGTTTCCATGGAAGTTGCAACAGCATCCGGAGTATTAGCATCAGGAACAGATGCTGTAATATTACGTCATCCAAAATCTGTAGAAGTAATTAGAAATTTTATTAAGGAATTATTAGGTTAATTAAAATTTATACTGGGATTAAATAAGGAGGATTAAAAATGGCTTTAACAGGATTAAATATATTTAAATTAACACCAAAAAAGAATTGTAAGGATTGTGGTTTTCCTACTTGTCTAGCTTTTTCAATGAAAGTAGCAGCAGGAGCTGTGGAAATAGGAAAATGTCCTCATATGAGTGATGAGGCAATGGAAAAATTAGCTGAAGCTACTGCACCAATTATGAAGACAATAACTATTGGTAAGGGAGATAATGAATATAAATTAGGTGGAGAAACTGTTTTATTCCGTCATGAAAAAACTTTTGTAAATAGAAATAGATTTGCAGTTGCATTTTCCGATAGTATGGATGATGCAGAAGTAGATGCTAAGATCCAACATATAAAAGATGTAGATTATGTTAGAATCGGTGAACAAATGAAAACCGAATTTGCTGCAATAAAATATGCAGGAAATAAAGACAAATATCTTGCTTTGATAAATAAAATAAAAGCAAGTGGAGTAAAAGTAGCTTATGCTCTAGTTTGTGAAGATGCAGCAGTAATGAAAGAAGCTCTTCCACTAGTTAAAGATGAAAATCCATTAGTTTATGGAGCTAATAAAGATAACTTCAAAGAAATGGTTGAACTTGTAAAAGAAGATAAATTAGCTTTAGGTGTAAAGGCAGACGGATTGGAAGCTCTTTATGGTTTAGTAGAAGAAATACAAAAATTAGGATATAAGAACTTAGTACTTGATCCAGGTGGAAAATCCATTAAAGAAGCTTTTGAAAATACAGTTCAAATTAGAAGAATAAATATTGAAAATCAGGATAGAACTTTTGGATATCCTTCTATACTATTCCTAGATGAACTTACTAAAGCTGATAAATTTATGGAAGTAGCTTTATCTACATTATTTACTTTGAAATATGGTTCATTACTTGTTTTAAGTGATATGGATTATGCAAGAGCACTTCCTCTTTATAGTATAAGACAGAATGTATTTACAGATCCACAAAAGCCAATGACAGTTGATTTGGGCATACATGGAATTAACAACCCAGATGAAAACTCACCAGTATTATGTACTGTTGACTTTGCTCTTACTTACTTCCTAGTTTCAGGAGAAGTTGAAAGATCTAAAGTTCCAGTATGGATGGTTATACCAGATGCAGGTGGATATTCTGTTCTTACATCTTGGGCTGCAGGTAAATTTACTGGTGCTGCAATAGCTGATGAAATAAAGAAATGTGGAATATCAGAGAAGACTAAGAACAGAACTCTTTTAATCCCAGGAAAGGTTGCAGTTTTGAAAGGCGAATTAGAGGAACTTCTTCCAGACTGGAATATAGTAATTAGTAGTACAGAAGCTATGTTTATTCCTAAGTTATTAAAAGAGTTAACTGCTAAGTAAGAAATATTTAAGTAAGAAATAGGCAATAATTAAAAATTTTTAATTATTGCCTGACAATATAAATTAACACTAGTTTATAAAGATTAAGGTAAATAGGAGGTCATCTGAACATGGATAAATTTATGATTATAGGCGAAAGAATTCACTGCATATCTCCATCTATAAGGAAGGCTATTGAGGAGAGAAATCCTGAACCAATATTTAAAAGAGCAAAAGAACAATTGGATGCAGGAGCTAATTATCTAGATTTTAATATAGGACCAGCAAGAAAAGATGGAGAAGAAATAATGCAGTGGGGTGTTAAGGCTCTTCAAAGTGAATTTGACAATGTTCCACTAGCACTTGATACAACAAATAAGAAGGCTATAGAGGCAGGACTTAAAGTTTACAATAGAGAAAAAGGAAAACCTATCATAAATTCTGCAGATGCAGGAGAAAGAATTGGAAATATAGATTTAGCTGCAGAGTATGATGCTATGAGCATAGCTCTTTGTGCAAAAGAAGGAATAACAAAAGACAATGATGAAAGAATAGCATATTGTACAGAAATGCTTGAAAAAGGTATGGGTCTTGGAATGGAGCCTACAGATTTACTGTTTGATCCATTATTTTTAGTAATAAAGGGCATGCAGGATAAACAAAAAGAAGTATTAGAGGCTATTAAATTAATAAGTGATATGGGTCTTAGAACTTGCTGTGGATTAAGCAATGTTTCAAATGGAGCACCTAAGGAAATAAGACCAATAATGGATGCAACTTTTGCAGCTATGGCAATACAATGTGGTCTTACTTCTGCAATAATGAATCCATGTGATAAGAGATTAATGGAGACAATAAAGACTTGTGATGTTGTAAATGGTGCTGTTTTATATGCAGATTCTTACTTAGAGTTATAATTTAGAGTTATAATTTAGAGTTATAATATATAATATTTTAAATTAGGAGGGGCTAAAAATGAATTTATTTCAAACTGTATTCACTGGTTCAAAGCAGGCTTTAGCAGCTGCTGAAGGCATAGTTAAGCAAGCTGTTGACGAGAAGGGTAGAGACTATAAAGTAGCATTTCCTGATACTGCATATTCATTATTAGTAATTTTTGCAGCTACAGGAAAAAAGATAACTAATGTAGGAGAATTAGAAGGTGCATTAGATATAGTAAGAAGTTTGATAGTTGAGGAGGAAATGCTTGATAAGCTTTTAAATTCAGGACTTGCAACAGCTGTTGCAGCAGAAATTATAGAAGCTGCAAAGTATGTCCTTTCAGATGCTCCTTACGCAGAACCATGTGTAGGATTTATCTCAGATCCAATAATTAGATCATTTGGAGTACCACTTGTTACAGGTGATGTTCCAGGTGTAGCAGTTGTACTTGGAGAATTCCCAGATTCTGAAACTGCAGCAAAAGTAATAAAGGATTACCAATCAAAAGGATTACTTACTTGTTTGGTAGGCAAAGTAATAGATCAGGCTATAGAAGGCAAAGTTAAGATGGGACTTGACCTCAGGGTTATTCCACTTGGATATGATGTTACATCCGTAATTCATATTGTAAGTTTTGCTATAAGAGCTGCACTTATATTCGGAGGAATTAAGGGCGGACAGTTAAATGATATATTGAAATATACAGCAGAAAGAGTACCTGCTTTTGTAAATGCATTTGGACCATTAAGCGAACTTGTAGTTTCAGCAGGTGCAGGAGCTATAGCACTTGGATTCCCTGTAATAACTGATCAGGTTGTACCAGAAGTTCCTACATTGTTGTTAACTCAAAAAGATTACGATAAAGTTGTTAAAACTTCATTAGAAGCTAGGAATATAAAGATAAAGATAACTGAGATCCCAATTCCAGTTGCTTTTGCAGCAGCATTTGAAGGTGAAAGAATAAGAAAGAATGATATGCTTGCAGAGTTTGGTGGAAATAAGACTAAAGCTTGGGAATTAGTTATGTGTGCAGATCAGGGAGAAGTTGAAGATCACAAGATAGAAGTTATAGGACCAGATATAGATACTATAGATAAGGCTCCTGGAAGAATGCCTCTTGGAATGCTTATTAAAGTAAGTGGAACAAATATGCAGAAGGATTTTGAGCCAGTGCTTGAAAGAAGACTTCACTACTTCTTAAACTATATAGAAGGAGTAATGCATGTTGGTCAGAGAAATCTTACTTGGGTAAGAATAGGTAAGGAAGCTTTTGAAAAAGGATTTAGATTGAAACATTTTGGTGAAGTAATATATGCTAAAATGTTAGATGAATTTGGTTCAGTTGTAGATAAATGTGAAGTAACTATAATAACTGATCCAGATAAGGCTGAAGAATTGGAAGGCAAATATGCTGTACCTAGATATTCAGAAAGAGATGCAAGACTTGAATCATTAGTTGATGAAAAAGTTGATACTTTCTATTCATGTAATTTGTGTCAATCATTTGCACCTGCACATGTATGTATAGTAACTCCTGAAAGACTTGGACTTTGCGGTGCAGTTTCATGGCTTGATGCTAAAGCTACACTTGAATTGAATCCAACAGGACCATGTCAGGCAGTTCCAAAAGAAGGCGTGGTTGATGAAAATTTAGGTATTTGGGAAAAAGTAAATGAAACTGTTTCAAAAATTTCTCAAGGCGCTGTAAAGAGTGTTACATTATACAGTATATTACAAGATCCAATGACTTCCTGTGGATGTTTTGAGTGTATTACAGGTATAATGCCAGAAGCAAATGGTGTTGTAATGGTAAACAGGGAATTTGGAGCAACAACTCCTCTTGGAATGACATTTGGTGAACTTGCATCTATGACAGGTGGTGGAGTTCATACTCCAGGATTTATGGGACATGGAAGACAATTCATAGCTTCAAAGAAGTTTATGAAAGGTGAAGGTGGACTTGGTAGAATAGTTTGGATGCCAAAAGAATTAAAAGACTTTGTTGCAGAAAAATTAAATAAGACAGCAAAGGAATTATATAATATAGATAATTTTGCAGATATGATCTGTGATGAAACTATAGCTACAGAATCTGAAGAAGTATTAAAATTCTTGGAAGAAAAAGGCCATCCTGCATTAAAGATGGATCCAATAATGTAGTAAAATTTTTTAAGTACTTAAATGATAGTGACAGGAGCAGCTGTCACTATTGTTTTAATAAATGAATTATTAAGTTGAGAGTGTAAGTCTGAAATTTTGTATAAACCGTTTACTCATCCAATTATAAAAAATTTAATTTATAAAGGAGTGTTACTTATGGATTTTCCAAAAGAATTAAAGTATAGCAAAGAACACACATGGGCAAAGATTGAAGGAGACACAGCACTTATAGGCATAAGTGATTTTGCACAGGATCAACTTGGAGAGATATTATTTGTAGAAATGCCAGATGTAGGAGATGAAATTACTCAAGGAGTTTCTCTTGGAGTTGTTGAATCATCTAAAAAGGCTTCAGATGTAATATCTCCATTATCTGGAGAAGTGCTCGAAATTAACGAAAAACTAGATGATGAACCAGAATATATAAATGAGAATGCTTATGATGCATGGATAGTAAAAATAAAAGTAAAAGACAGTGGAGAAGTTAAAAACTTAGTAGATGCTTCTGAATACGAAGCAGGTTTGAAATAAACAAAGGTTACTTTTCACAAGGAGGTATTCACAAAATATGGTAAAAGTTAAATTTACTCCATACAACAAAGAAATAGATGTTTTAGAAGGAGAAAATCTGCTGGAGGCTATAAGAAAAGCAGGTGTATTTATAGACACTCCATGTAATGGAAGTGGGTCCTGTGGAAAATGTAAAGTTAAGATAACAGCTGGAAATGTTATATCAGAAGATAGCAGGCATATTACAGAAAAAGAAAAAAAGGAAGGATATGTGCTTGCCTGTCAGTGTAAGGTTAAAGAAGATATATCAGTAGAAATACCAGGAACTGCATCCTCTTCAATGCATGGAATGAAAATAGAAGATTTCTCAAGCAAGAGAGAATATGAAATATTTGAAAGAGCTAAAAATCAAATATTAAAATGTGGTATGGAATTTAAGACTTATGTAAGGAAGGACTATTTAGAGTTAGATCTTCCTAATTTAAATGATAATATATCTGATTTTGAAAGATTAAAAAGGCATATTAAAAATCATTTAAATTGCAGTAATGTATTTTGTAGATTACCCATATTGAGGAAGATACCTCAGCTTTTGAGAGAGGCAGATTTTAAAGTAACCATAACTCATATACCTAGAGGAGTAGGTAAAACTACAATTATTGATATAGAAAAAGGGGATACGACAGATAAGATTTATGGAGTGGCAGTGGATATTGGCACTACATCTGTGGCAGCGTGTTTGGTGGATTTGTACAATGGTGAATTAATTGCAAAAGCTTCATCTGGAAATGCTCAAATAAAGTATGGAGCAGATGTTATAAACAGAATAATGTATTCTACTAAAGGTAACGGACTACAGGAATTGAATCACGCAGTGATACAGGAAACTATAAATCCCCTCTTAAATAAGATGTATATGGATTCAGGAATAAGAAAGGAACAAGTGGTATCCTTTGTTACGGCTGGTAATACAACTATGTCTCATCTTTTTTTGGGGTTGTATTCAAATTTTTTAAGAATGGAGCCATATATACCTGCTTTTGTTAAGACTCCTTTTATAAAAGCTTCCGAACTAAATATAGAAGTTAACCCTGAAACATTTATATATTTGATCCCTTGTGTAGCAAGTTATGTAGGGGGAGATATAACTGCAGGTGTATTGTCTTCGGGAATGTGGAATACTGAAGATAATATACTATTTATAGATTTAGGAACAAATGGTGAGATTGTATTTGGAAATAAAGAATATCTGATGACCTGTGCTTGTTCTGCAGGACCTGCCTTTGAAGGTGGAGAAATAAGTTGTGGAATGAGGGCATCAGGAGGTGCCATAGAAAAGGTTAAAATAGGTAGTGACTATGAACCTATAATTAGCGTTATTGGCAATGAAAAGCCTCTTGGAATATGCGGTTCAGGTATTATAGATTTAATATGTTCAATGATGTTTGCAGGAATTATTGATAGGAAGGGCAAAATAGTAAAAAATTTAAAAACTAATAGAGTTAGATTTGATGAAAACGGAATAGGGGAATATATTTTAGTTTTTAAAGAACAATATGATTTGGATAGAGATGTAAGTATAACAGATGTGGATATAGACAATTTTATTAGGGCAAAAGCAGCAATTTATTCTGGGATTACTACACTTTTAAATAACCTGGGAATGGATTTTACCATGATTGATAAAATCTATATAGCAGGAGGCATAGGAAATAGTTTAAATATAGGTAATGCTGTAAAGATAGGAATGCTGCCTGATATAGATCAGCATAAAATAAATTATATAGGTAATAGTTCTCTTATGGGATGCTATTTGACACTGATGAGTGAGGATGCAAGGCACAAACTGGAGGAAATAGCAAATCATATGACCTATGTAGAGCTTAGTGTAGATCCATTATATATGGATCAGTTTGTATCAGCTTGCTTTTTACCACATACGGATATAGAAAAATTTCCTAGTGTTAAGAAGCTTTTAGATAAATCTATTTAATCATATTAAAATTAATATTCTGCCATTTTATCATTATGTTATTTTAATAACATAGTAAAAGGAGTATACTTAAATTGAAGTTAATTTTTAACTTAGGGTAAACATTTATTCTGATATCAGGTTGGGCGAGTACCTTACCTGATATCAGAATTAATACCCTGTTTATATGTAAAATTTAAGAGGAGGTAATAAAAATGTGTGAATCAACAGCTTATTTGGTAACACCTGAAGGTGAACGTAAAATTATGGATTATGTAGTGGATATAATTCCAAAAGAAAATGGTAAGTTGTCATTGACAGACATTTTAGGAGAAGAAGAGATAATAGAAGGCATGTTAAAGGAAGTAAGACTTTTGGAGCATAAGATTGTAATAGAAAAGGCAATGTAGCTATTGTATAAGGAGGTACTAGAATGAACAACGAACATGAATGTCACCACCATCATGACGATGCATCTCATACTCATGAACATTATCATGATGGTATAGCTCATACTCATACACATGTTCACGATGATGATCACCATCATACTCATGAAATGTTAGATGGAGATGAAAGTAAGGAAGAAAAAACATTAAAAATACTTTTGGCTCACTGGGTGGAGCATAATAAATCCCATGAAGAAGGATTTGCAGAATGGGTAGAGAAAGCAAAAAATATGGGAAAAGTAGAAACTTCACAATTTATTGAAAAGGCAATCGGCTTTATGAAGCAAGCTGACAATATGTTGGAAGAAGCAGAAAAGCATATGGAATAGCTTAGATTAGGTTTGTTAAACAACTTCAATTTTATCAATGAATCTTACTTAGTGGGACCCACTAAGTTTAGATGAATTATCTAGGGGCGTAGCTACTGTTATGCACAGCATAAGAACTCTAAATCGCTAAAGCTCAAGAGTTCTAGTATCTCCCACTTTGATAGAAGTGGGAGTGTTACAGTAGATAGCCATCAGATAGAAAAATATAGGGTTGAAGTTGTTTAGTCCTATATACCATCTATGAGGAGATTATATAATTATTAGAAAATTAAAAAAATAATAATGCTATTTGTTTTGGAGGGATGTAATAGATGTACAAGAATGGTATAGACAAAAAACCAAAGGATGAAATACCCTATGATCACTATAAAAGTGTATTTAAGAATTTTAAACCTGAAGAAATGGCAAAAAATACAGGGTGCGTATACAATGAATCCAGAGGGGAAATAGAAGTAAAATTGATGGGAAAAAATGTAGTAGTAAAATATCCTTCCGGTGAGGTTCTTAATGAGGATGGTTCTGAAATGGAAAAATATCCTCCTAGGACTTTAATTTTGAGATATCTGATGCAGGGCAAAGGATTAGCACCTTCTGATAAATATATAACCTATAGAGAAGTGGATGGCGGAAATGTGTATTATAATAATTTTTATGGGAGATGCCTATTAAGATTATCTAAAACCTTTGGAAACAATATAAACAAATTTAAAGAAGTGTTTGAAAGTCTAGGAGCTCAAGAAGTAAGCATGGGGGATGCTGCTTATAAATTTAGATTTTTAAACAACATATATGTTATTTTTGCATTATGGGAAGGTGATGAAGAATTTGCACCTTCGTCCCAGATATTATTCAATAGTAATGTGCCATTTTATTTTACGGCTGAAGATTTAGCTGTTGTAGGAGACACATCTATAGGAATTATAACAAATTTAGCATATAAGAAATAAGAGATAAGAGATGGGGGTCTCGAAATGGAAAATAATATGTTAAAGCCAAATGAAATATGTAATGCTGCTGTAGGAGCGGGTTGTTCTAAAGCAGCACTAAAGACTTACCAACAAGCAGTACTTGGAATACTCGCGGGGGCGTTTATTGCATGTGGTGGTGTTGTTTCTGCCGTTGCATCTCATGGCATAACAAATGTTGGAGTTGCAAAGCTTGTAGGAGGAGCTGTCTTCCCGGTAGGACTTATGTTAGTAGTTATATGTGGAGCAGAGCTTTTTACAGGAAATTGTCTAATGGTTGTGCCACTAGTTGGCAAAGAGATAACCTTTAAGCCTATGATTAAAAACTGGATAGTAGTTTACATATTTAACTTTATAGGATCAGTTCTTGTAGCTTTTTTAGTATTTGAATCAGGGACTTTTGGTATGAGTAGTGGAAAGCTTGGTGGAACGGTTATAAAGGTAGCTTCTACTAAGGCATCACTTTCTTTTGGTACTGCTTTCTGCAGCGGAATAATGTGTAATTTTTTAGTATGTCTTGCAGTGTGGGGTGCTTTTGCAGCTAAAGATATGATAAGTAAAATTTTAATAATATGGTTTCCTATAATGACTTTTGTAACTTGTGGATTTGAGCATAGTGTTGCCAATATGTACTTTTTAACAGCTGGACTTTTTGCAAAATCCAATGCTTCATTTGTAGCAGCATCAGGAATTTCGCAAGATAAAATAGTATCTACAGCTGGAATAGTTCATAATTTAATACCTGTAACTTTAGGTAATATAGTTGGAGGATCAGTATTTGTTGGGTTAGCATATTTTGTTGTTTATAAATATAAATCTTCTAAACAAAAGGTGAGGGTATATAAATAAGGTATTTTTATACCCTTGATTGTTATTTAATTATCATTCTTTATTCTTGAATAGTGTGATCGCATATGTTAAACTTAATTTAATATTAAGAAATATGGTTATGACAGAGTAAAAAGAGAGCCAAAATTTTAAGACATTTAAGTGGTGCCTTAAGGTTGGCTCTTTTTATTTTTTACTATTACATAAGGAGGAATATTCAGTGTTTGATGTTACTATTATAGGAGCTGGAGTTGTTGGAAATGCTATAGCAAGAGAGTTGTGTAGATATAAACTTAATATATGTGTGGTAGAAAAAGATTCTGATGTGGGAAATGGTACTAGCAAAGCAAATAGTGGTATAGTTCATGCAGGGTTTGATGCAGAACCAAATACGTTAAAAAGTAAACTAAATGTGATTGGAAATAGTATGTTTGATAACCTCTCTAAAGAATTAGATTTCACATTTAAAAAGGTTGGTTCATTAGTGCTTTGCTTTAATAAATCTGAGGTGAAAAATCTGGAGAAATTAAAACAACAGGGGATTGTAAATGGAGTTCCTGATCTTGAAATAATAGATGGGGATAAAGTAAGACAAATAGAACCCAATATATCAAAAAATGTAGTTGCTGCACTATATGCTCCAACGGGAGGAATAGTTTGTCCTTATGAAATGACCATAGCACTGGCTGAAAATGCAGCTGTAAATGGAGTGAAATTTAAATTAAATACAAGAGTAATATCTTTAAAAAAGAGTAAGAAATTTTATATAATAGAAACAAATAGAGAAAATATAGAAACGAAACTTATAATAAACGCAGCAGGATTGTTTTCAGATGAAATTAATAATATGATAAGTGCTAGAAAAATTAAAATAGTTCCAAGAAAAGGGGAATATTGTTTATTTGATAAGACAGCAGAACATACAGTTTCAATGACTATATTTCAATTACCTACTAAGAAGGGAAAAGGAGTTTTAGTTACTCCTACAGTAGATGGAAATTTGCTTATAGGGCCTGATGCAGAAGATATAGAAGATAAAACAGACTTAACTACTACAAGTAGAGGGATAGATTTTGTAATTTCTAAGGCAGCTTTAAGTGTAAATAAGCTGCAAATGAAACAGATTATAACTTCTTTTTCTGGGCTTAGGGCACATAGTACAGAAGGAGACTTTATAATTGGAGAAGCAGAGGATGCGGAGAATTTTATAAATGCAGCAGGTATTGAATCACCTGGTTTAACCAGTTCTCCTGCTATAGCAGAAATGGTTAGAGATATTGTAGTTAGTAAGCTAAAACCAGAAAAGAACGATAAATTTAACCCTATAAGAAAAGGAATACCTAAATTTAGAGAAATGACAAATGAAGAGAGAAAACGTATGATTGCCAGTAACCCAAAGTATGGTAAAATTATATGTAGATGCGAAACTGTTACAGAAGGAGAAATATTAGATGCCATAAGGAGGCCTCTTGGTGCAAGGACAATGGATGCTGTGAAAAAGAGAACTAGGTCAGGCATGGGAAGATGTCAGTCAGGATTTTGCTCACCGAGAGTAGTTGAGATTTTGGCAAGAGAATTGAAGATCTCACCACAAGACGTAACTAAGTTTGGAAATAATTCAAATATATTAGTAGGAAAAGATAAACAGAGTTCTTGGCATCAGATAAATTAGGATAATTTGGAGGTTTAAAATATGCAAGAATATGATGTAGTAATAATAGGAGGCGGGCCTGCAGGGCTTGCAGCTGCTATATCAGTTAAAGAAGTAGGGATAGATAATATACTTATACTAGAGAGAGAAAATGAACTAGGGGGAATATTAAATCAGTGTATTCATAATGGATTTGGTCTCCATACTTTTAAAGAAGAATTGACAGGACCTGAATATGCTCAGAGATTTATAGATAAGGTAGAAGATTTAAAGATACAATATAAATTAAATACTATGGTGCTTGATTTAAATAAAGATAAGTGCATAACGGCTGTGAATGAAGAAGAAGGTATAATTGAAATAAAGGCTAAATCTATAATTTTATCTATGGGATGTAGGGAAAGACCAAGAGGAGCCATAAATATACCGGGAAGCAGATGTGCTGGGATATATACAGCAGGAGCAGCTCAAAAATTTGTAAATGTAGAAGGATATATGCCGGGAAAAGAAGTTGTAATACTTGGTTCTGGTGATATAGGTCTCATAATGGCAAGAAGAATGACGCTTGAGGGGGCAAAAGTAAAAGCTGTTGTGGAACTTTTGCCTTATTCTAGCGGGCTTAAGAGAAATATAGTGCAGTGCCTTGATGATTTTAGAATTCCACTGAGGTTAAGTTATACCGTAATAGATATAAAGGGAAAGGAAAGAGTAGAAGGCGTGACTATTGCTGCAGTAGGTAAAGATAGAAAGCCTGTTGAAGGTACTGAAGAATATATACCTTGTGATACTTTGCTTTTATCTGTTGGACTTTTGCCGGAAAATGAACTTTCGAGAAAAGCTGAAATAAATTTATCTGATGTAACAGGAGGACCTATAGTTGATGAAAGTTTGGAGACTAATGTAGACGGAATATTTGCCTGTGGAAATGTATTACATGTTCATGATTTAGTTGATAATGTAACATTAGAAAGCATAAATGCAGGTAAGAATGCAGCTAGATATGTAAAAGACGGAAAAAGATTTAGTGGACATAAAATAGAAGTTATAGCTGCTAGTGGTGTCAGGTATACAGTACCAAAGTATATAAATTCTAAAAATGTAGAAAAATCAGTAGATGTTAGATTTAGAGTAGGGGATGTATTTGAAGATAGTTTTATATCAGTTTATTTTGATAAGACGAGAGAAATGTACATAAAAAAGAGGATACTTACTCCAGGAAAAATGGAAACAGTTAATATTAGTAAAGAGCTGCTGAATAAATATACGAATTGTAGGGAGATAACAATAAAGCTGGAAAGGGAGCAGTAGTATGAGTACAAGAGAATTAACTTGTATAGGATGTCCTATGGGATGTCAGCTTTTAGTTAAGCTTAATAAGGATAAAGTTGTAGAAGTTACTGGAAATACATGTAAAAATGGAAAAGAGTATGGAGAAAAGGAATGTACTAATCCTACTAGGATAGTTACTTCTTCTGTATATGTAGAAGGCGGAGAAATGGATGTACTTCCAGTTAAAACAGAAAGGGACATCCCTAAAGACAGGGTATTTGATTGTATAAAGCTGCTCAAGGGAAAAGTAGTTAAGGCACCTATTAAAATAGGAGATATAATAGTAGAAAATGTAGTAAATTCAGGAATAAATATTATAGCTACGAAAAATGTAAAAAGAAGTAAGAGAAGCTAACATACTTACTTTTTTGCTACAGCAAGTAAACAGTAGTGTAACAGTAAATAAATATTATTCTAGAAGAATATGTTATAATAATATTGAGAATTTACTGGAGATAAACAGAGTTCTTGGTTTCAGGTGGAGTTTTTTCTCCATCTGAAACTTAGAAATCGTTATCTAGGGGCGTAGCAGCCGTTATCCCCCACTTTATAAGAAAAGCAGATATCCCAAATCTTTAATTTGGTGATAGTTGCTTTCACAGAGTGCGATGGGGGTATTACGGATGGTAACCATCGGATAAAGCTAGGAGGTATAATATGGATAAAATTACATTAGATGAATTGACAAATGAGCTTGGAAATTTTACACAGTTAAAACTTGAAAGCATACCAGATATAGATTTATACATGGATCAGGTAACTACTTTTATTGAAGAAAAGTTAGGATATTTAAAGAGAAATAAAGAAGATACAGCTATTACTAAAACTATGATAAACAATTATACTAAAGCAGGTATACTAATGCCGCCTAAAAAGAAAAAATATTCTAAGCAGCATATGATACTTATTATATTGACATATTACTTAAAACAAATTTTATCCATAGGTGATATACAGAGTTTATTTTCTTCTCTAGCTGAATCTATAAAAGAAGGAGAAGATCATACAAAAGATTTAGATAAGATATACCAGGATTTTTTGAAAATAGAAAAAATTCAAGTGGAGAGTTTTGTAAAAGATTTTAAATCAAAAATCACTGAGAATGATACCTTTAATTGTAATGGGGAAGAATTAGAACAGGATGAAAATAAACTTATAACAGTTGTAGTTATGTTGATTGTAAGGGCGAATATAGAAAAGAAAATGGCGGAAAGTATAATAGATAATTTCTTTGAAAAATAAATTGAGTACATAAACTTGCAGACTTGCAAATTTATGTACAAGTACAATAAGAGCTTAAAAAGTTATTTAAATAGTTTATTAAAACAATCTTTGCAAATCATGACTGTACCTTTGTTTGCAGATATTAGTTCACTACTACTTACTGATTTTTGACAAATTTCACATACGCGATGTTCATGCTCTTCATGGAAACTTGATGTTTTTTTAGTGTTTTTAAAGCTTCTTTTCTTATTTGGAGGAGGTGAGTAGTTTATAGGTTCATCTATGGTAGTTTTTTTAAAAACATTGTAGCTCATGTCATAAGTACTCTCACCAAATAACTCCAGTTCAAATCTAGGATAATCCTGGTCATAATGTTCTTCTATGATTAATCTTCTAATTTGGGCATCATTTATTATGAGTCCACTTTTTTCAATACCATCAAATATACTTTTAGTTATGTTGTTGGTATCAGGGTGTCTTTTTTTACTCTTATAGTATACTTTTAAAAGGGCTATAAGGGATTCTTCTATAACTAGTCCAGGATTTTGACTTCTGCATTCATAAGCTATTTCTTCTTCATAGAGGGCATATCTGTCGTGATATTTCCCGGAATTATAGGGCAATATGGCTCTTCCATTTACGTTAAACAGCTTAAAATTTGACTTAGATATAGGAGAACCTTTTACTACAATTTTTGCATAAGGTTTGATCATATTTATTTCTCCAGTATATAAAGTTTAGATAACTTAACTTTGCCACATAAGAAATTTTGAATTAATATAAAAATAATACGAAGCAAAGCCTCGCAAGTTAAGAATTAATAATGAAAAGTTAATAGTGAAGGATGATTTTTAGCTGCCGCAAAAAATCTTTAAATTTATATAAATCAGCAATGTTTCGCTTTAGCGAAACGAGTTATGAAAAGCTTAATCAAAGATTTTTTGTAGTGTAACGGAAAAAAATCCACATTAACTATTAATTCTTCATTCTTAACTATTAATTAAAAAAGTTGCTTCGCAAAGTTTTTAAAATGTGAAAGTTGAGTTAAATTATAATATGGCTATATTATATCATATGGATTTTAAGTCCCGGGAAATAAGTTGGAAATATACTATACTATAAAAAAGATAAGTAGTATAATTCAATGGTAGCTAAACAAGTGGATTAGAGACAAATTTTAATAACTTTATATGAAATGTAGGAAGGTAAGAAATTATGGAAAGAGATATAAAAATACTTGCTATAGAGAGCAGCTGTGATGAAACTTCTGCAGCTGTGGTGGTAAATGGAAGAGATGTTTTGTCTAATATAATATCTTCGCAGATAGATATACATACGAAATTTGGAGGAGTAGTGCCAGAAGTAGCCTCAAGAAAGCATATAGAGGTTGTAAGTCTTGTAGCACAGCAGGCTATTGAAAAGGCTGGTATTACATTTGATGATATAGATGCTGTAGGAGTTACTTATGGACCAGGACTTGTAGGGGCACTCCTTGTAGGGCTTCAGTATGCAAAAGGATTAGCTTATGCACTTAACAAGCCTTTAATAGGAGTAAATCACATAGAAGGACATATAAGTGCTAATTTTATACAATATAAAGATTTAAAACCGCCTTTTGTATGTATGGTTGTATCTGGAGGGCATACTTATTTGGTTTATATGAAGGACTATGGAAAATTTGAGGTTATGGGTCAAACTAGAGATGATGCGGCTGGAGAAGCCTATGATAAAGTTGCAAGGGCTATTGGACTTGGGTATCCAGGAGGACCTAAAATTGATAAGTTAGCGAAGGAAGGAAATCCAGATGCAATTAAATTTCCTAGGGCAAATTTTCATGATGGAAGTTCCCTTGATTTTTCCTTTAGTGGCTTAAAATCTGCTGTGCTAAATTATTTGAATCAAAAGGAAATGAAAAATGAAGAAATAAACAGAGCTGATGTAGCAGCATCGTTTCAAAAGGCTGTAGTAAGCTTTTTAGTAGACAATGCTATGAAGGCATGCAAGTTGAAAAATGTAGATAAAATAGCTGTAGCAGGAGGAGTAGCTGCAAATAGCTGTCTTAGAGAAACTTTAAAAAATGCAGGTCATGAAAGGAATATAGAGGTTTTGTTTCCAGAGATTATATTATGCACGGATAATGGAGCTATGATAGGAAGTGCCGCATATTTTGAGTATATGAAAGGGACTAGAAGTCCTCTAAGTTTAAATGCAATTCCAAACTTAAAACTAGGAGAAAGATAGATAAGTTATAGAGTTTCTAACTTAAAAATAAACTTATACGTAAGAATATTTAACCGTATTTGCGGCTTACCAAAATATTCGGAGTATAAGTTTATTTTCGTTTAGAAACTCTATCATGTTGAATAATTTACCACAATATATTGAGTAGCATAAATAATATATAGAATATACTATTTACAAAATGCATTACACGATATATAATAAATGGTATCGATATTGATTTTCTGTATAAAGAAAAATTGCAAATAGCATATTAATATATATATTGTCAAACTATAAACTGTAGATAACAAATTCCATTGTAACGTATACATACAGTATTCACACACTATACAAGAAGATTTTCAAAATAAAACTGTTATGCAAGGCAAAAAAAATAAAAATTCAATTGAAATAATTTTGATACTTATATATAATAGTAATGTGACTCAGATATTTAATAGTAAATATTAATAAATATTAATGAATATTAATATTTATACAAAATATATAATTTTTATAAAAGGGGATGGCGTACTTGTTAAAGAGGTTTAAGAGGGTTCTTGTAGCGAATAGAGGAGAAATAGCCATAAGAATATTCAGAGCATGTAAAGAATTGGGAATAACTACTGTAGCAGTATATTCAAATGAGGATAAGAGATCTCTTTTCAGAACTAAAGCTGATGAATCCTATATGATAGGGAAAAATAAGGGACCTGTAGAAGCATATTTAGATATTGATGAAATAATAGATATAGCTTTGAAGAAAAATGTAGATGCAATACATCCGGGTTATGGATTTCTATCAGAAAATCCTGAATTGGCAAAAAAGTGTAAAGAAGCAGGTATTGAATTTATAGGACCTACATCAGATATGATGGAGATGCTTGGTGATAAGATAAAATCTAAGATTGTTGCACAAAAGGCTGGGGTTCCAACAATACCAGGAGTTCAAGAGGCTATAAAGACAGAAGAAGAAGCTTTAAAATTTGCTAAGTTCTGTGGATATCCTGTCATGATTAAAGCAGCTGATGGCGGTGGCGGCAGAGGAATGAGAATAGTAAGGGAAGAAAAAGATCTCGTAGAATCCTACAACAGTGCTAAAAACGAATCCAGAAAAGCTTTTGGTTCAGAAAAAATATATATTGAAAAATATATTGAAAGTCCAAAACACATAGAGGTGCAGGTACTCGGAGATAAGTACGGCAATATTGTCCATCTGTATGAAAGAGATTGTTCTATACAGAGGAGACATCAAAAGGTGATAGAATTTACACCATCTTTAGCCCTCTCAGAAGAAAAAAGACAACAAATATGTGAAGATGCTTTAAAAATTGCAAGAACTGTAGGATATACAAGTGCAGGTACCTTGGAGTTTTTGGTTGATAAAAACGGAAATCACTATTTCATAGAGATGAATACTAGAATTCAGGTAGAACATACTGTAACTGAAATGGTTACAGGAATAGATATAGTTCAAGATCAAATACTTATTGCAGAAGGGCATTCACTTGATTCTAAGGAAATAGGAATAAAATCTCAAGATGATATAGAGTTAAAAGGATATGCAATACAATGCAGAATTACGACAGAAGATCCTTTAAATAATTTTGCACCAGATACAGGAAGAATAGATATGTATAGAACTGGTTCTGGATTTGGTATAAGACTTGATGGAGGGAATGGATTTACAGGCGCAGTAATAAGTCCTCATTATGATAGTTTGCTAGTAAAAACTGTATCTTGGTCAAGAACTTTTGAAGATGCCATAAGAAAGGCAATAAGGTCTATAAATGAGACTGTTATATCAGGAGTAAAGACAAATGCAGACTTTATAATAAAAGTGTTAAGTCATGAAAAGTTTATAAAAGGTGAATGTGATACTAATTTTATTGAAGATAATCCAGATTTATTTGATATAAAACCAAAACTAGATAAAGAGATGAGTGTACTTAAATTTATAGGAAATAAAGTAGTAAATGAGACTCGTGGAAAGAAGAAGAAATTTAATATACCTATTGTACCAAAAGTAGAAGAAAATATTAAATTGAGTGGAACGAAGCAGATACTTGATACCAAAGGAGCAGATGGATTAGTTGATTGGATAAAATCACAAGATAAGCTTCTTATTACAGATACTACTATGAGAGATGCCCATCAGTCGCTTATGGCAACTAGGGTGAGAACTAGAGATTTGCTTAAGATAGCAAAAGCACAATCAGTATTGACAAACGATCTTTTCTCCATGGAAATGTGGGGAGGAGCAACTTTTGATGTAGCTTATAGATTTTTAAATGAATCTCCTTGGGAAAGACTAGAAAAACTTAGAGAAAAGGTTCCTAATATACTATTCCAGATGCTCATAAGAGGAGCTAATGCAGTAGGATATAAGAACTATCCTGATAATGTTATTAGAGAATTTATAAAACAATCTGCAGCTTCAGGTATTGATGTATTTAGAGTATTTGATGCTTTAAACTGGCTTAAAGGAATGGAAGTTTCTATAGATCAGACATTAAAAGAAGGAAAAATAGCTGAAGCATGTATGTGCTATACAGGAGATGTATTAGATGACAAGGAAGATAAATATACACTTCAGTACTATGTAAACTTAGCTAAAGAAATAGAGAAAACTGGAGCACAGATTCTTGGAATAAAGGATATGTCTGCCCTATTAAAGCCATATTCTGCTTATAAACTTGTAAAAGCACTTAAGAATGAGGTATCTATTCCAATACATCTTCATACTCATGATACTACAGGTAATGGTGTGGCAACAGTACTCATGGCTGCCGATGCAGGACTTGATATAGCTGATACTGCATTCAATAGTATGTCTGGGCTTACTAGCCAGCCAGCTTTGAATTCAATAGCAGCAGCACTTAAAAATACACCTAGAGATACTAAGTTAGATGCAGATAATCTTCAAAAAATATCTAACTATTGGGAAGATGTAAGGCCTATATACAGTCAGTTTGAGTCAGGACTTAAGTCGAGTACTGCAGAAATATACAAGTATGAGATACCAGGAGGTCAATATTCAAACTTAAAACCTCAGGTTGAAAGTTTTGGGTTGGGGGATCGTTTTGAAGATGTAAAGGAAATGTATAAGAGAGTTAATAAAATGCTTGGCAACATAATTAAAGTAACTCCTTCTTCAAAAATGGTAGGAGACCTGGCTATATTCATGATACAAAATGATTTAGATGAAAAGAATATTTATGAAAAAGGTAAGAGCTTAACTTTCCCAGATTCTACAATTTCTTACTTTAAGGGAATGATGGGTCAGCCTATGGGAGGATTCCCAAAGGAACTTCAAAAAGTAGTTTTAAAGGGAGAAGAACCTTTTACGGTAAGACCAGGAGAACTTTTACCACCAGAAGATTTTGCCAAAATAAAAGAGTATTTAACTAAAAAATATAAGAGAGAATTTAATAATAAAGAACTTATAAGCTATGCTATGTATCCTGATGTATATGAAGGTTATCTTAAATTCTTAAGTGAATATGGTGATCTTAGCAGAATGGAAAGTGAAACATTCTTCTATGGACTTGCGGAAGGAGAACTTTGTGAAGTTGAAATAGGAGAAGGAAAGAGTTTATTTGTACAGTTATTAGAGATTACAAAAGTTGATGATGAAGGATACAGATTCTTAGTATTTGAGGTAAATGGTATTAAGAGAGACATAAGGATAAAAGATAACTTGGCTTTCTCTGGATCAGGAATAAAAGAAAATTCATGTGTTATGGCAGATGAAGATGATGAAAAAGAAATAGGATCAAGTATACCTGGAAACATTGTTAAAGTACTTGTAAAACCAGGAGATAAAGTAGAAGAGGGCCAGAGCTTAATTGTAATAGAAGCTATGAAAATGGAAACAAATGTTTCAGCTGCTGAAGCAGGAGTAATTGATGGAGTATTTGTAAAAGAAGGCCAGAGAGTTAAAACTGGAGAACTTTTAATTAGATTAAAATAGGTAAATATTATTAAAGGTACTATTAGAGTTTCTAATAGTACCTTATTTTTTAATACTCTAATAGCTTAACTTCACTAACTTAACCAGTTATGTTAGAATATATTAATAATGACAATTTAGCGGTTTAAATTTAGGCATTTGAAAGAAAACAAATTGTAGGAAAGAGGTATGAAGATGAACAAAAATATTGGATTTATTGGATGCGGAAACATGGCTCAAGCTATAATTGGCGGAATAGTAAAGTCAGGATTAATTAACAGTAAAAGTATAATGGCAAGTAATAGATCTTATGAAAAACTTAAATCTACTGAAGAGAAATACGGAATTTTGACGGCTAAAAGCAATGATGAAGTGGCTAGATTTTCAGATTTGCTTTTTTTGAGTGTAAAACCAAACGTATATAAAAAAGTTATAGAAGAAATAAAAGAAGAAATAAAAGAAGATGTAGTTATTGTTACTATAGCTGCAGGTGTAGATATTAAATCTGTAGAAGGATGGTTCGAAAAGAAATTACCTATAATAAGAACTATGCCAAATACCTCTGCTCAAGTGGGGGAGAGTATGACTGCAGTATGTGTTAATGATGTAGTTAAAGAAGAAGATTTAAATTTTACGGTGGATATTTTTAAAAGCTTAGGAAGAGCGGAAATAGTAGATGAAAAACTTATGGATGCAGTTGTAGGTGTAAGTGGATCTTCAGGCGCCTATGTATATATGTTTATAGAAGCACTGGCAGATGGTGCAGTTTTAAGTGGAATGACAAGAAAAATGGCCTATGAATTTGCAGCACAGTCAGTTTTAGGTGCAGCAAAAATGGTACTTGAGACAGGACAGCATCCGGGAATACTCAAAGATAATGTATGTTCTCCAGCAGGTACAACTATAGATGCAGTTTATTCACTTGAAAAAAATAACTTTAGGGGAACGGTTATTGAAGCTGTGAAAAAATGTACAGAAAAATCAATTGAAATGTCAAAGCGTGTTTGATGTTATAGTAAGAAAGGTGCAGAACATATGGAAGGTATAGGATTAGTTTTAGAAGGCGGAGGTATGAGAGGATTATACACTGCTGGAGTATTAGACTTTTTTATGGAGAAGAATTTGTATTTCCCTTATGTTATAGGAGTATCCATGGGAGCTTGCAATGCATGCTCCTACATTTCAAGACAAAAGGGAAGAAACAAAAGGATAAACATAAACTATGTGAATGATTCCAGATATTTGAGCTGCAGAAATTTGATATTTAAGAAGGGACTTTTTGGAGTAGATTTTATATTTGATGAAATACCAAATAAACTAGAGATATTTGATAAAAAATCTTTCAATAATGCAAGTGAAAAATTTATAATAACAACTACAGACTGCGATAGAGGTGAACCTGTATATTTTGATAAAAATCAATGTTTAGATGAAGAAATATTTAATGTGATAAGAGCTTCTAGCAGCTTACCTTTTATGGCTTCTATAGTAAAATTTAGGGGGCTAAATTTATTAGATGGAGGAATTTCAGATCCCATACCTATAAAAAAATCTATAAAAGATGGGAATAATAAAAATGTAATTATTTTAACCAGAAATAAGGATTATGTAAAAAAGCCTTTTAGAATGAAATTTTTAGCAAACAAAATATACTATAATTATAAAGGGTTAGTGAATGCAATGATAGACAGACATAAAAAATACAACAATACTTTAAGCTATATAGAACAACTTGAAAGAGAAGGAAAGGTATTTGTAATAAGGCCTAAAGATCAGCTTAAAGTTAGGAGGATAGAAAAAGATAAAAATAAGCTCACTGAACTATATAATCAAGGGTATAAAGAAGCTTCACAGTGTTATGATAAATTAGAGAAATGGATTGTGGGGTAAATAATAGGAAGGGAGAATTGATATGGATTTAGGAAAAACATACAATGGCTTTAAATTACTAGAGAAGGAAAAATTAGATGAGATAAATTCTGAGGAAATGCTTTTTGAACATGAAAAAAGTGGTGCTAGATTATTTTTCCTAAAAAATGAAGACGACAATAAAGTATTCTCAATAAGTTTTAGGACGCCGCCGGATGACAGCAGAGGTGTTCCACATATACTTGAACATTCTGTATTGTGTGGTTCAAGAAAATTTCCTGTAAAAGAACCTTTTGTAGAACTAGTGAAAGGCTCTCTCAATACTTTTTTAAATGCAATGACATTTCCAGATAAAACCATGTATCCTGTAGCGAGTGTTAATGACAAGGATTTTGTAAATCTTATGGATGTATATTTAGATGCAGTTTTTTACCCTAATATATATAAGTACCCAGAAATAATGATGCAGGAAGGGTGGCATTATGAACTTGATAGCAAAGACAAAGATTTAACTTATAAAGGTGTAGTATACAATGAAATGAAAGGTGCTTTCTCATCTCCAGAGTCCATACTTCTTAGAAAAATGATGGAATCTCTCTATCCAGATACCCAATATGGAGTAGAATCTGGAGGAGATCCAGATGTGATACCGGAGCTAACTCAACAGCAGTTTGTAGAATTTCATAATAAGTATTACCATCCATCAAATAGCTATATATATTTGTATGGTAATATGGACATTATGGAAAAACTGAAATTTTTAGATGAACAGTATTTAAGCAACTTTACTAGAAAAAATGTAGATTCTACTATATTAAATCAGACTTCTTTTAGTAGTGAGAGACAGATGACAATTAAATATCCTATTTCAAGTAGTGAAAGGGAAGAAGATAAAACATTTTTAAGTATGAACTATTCAGTGGGAAAAGCTGTGGACAGTGAGCTGTACCTAGCATTTGATATACTGGAGCATTTACTTTTAGAAACTCCATCTTCACCTTTAAAAAAGGCACTAATTGATGCTAATATAGGGAAGGATGTATTTGGAGTATTTGAACCAAGTATGCTTCAGCCTATGCTTGGAATAGTATGTAAAAATTCTAATGAAAGTGAAAAAGATAAATTTAAGCAGGTAGTAGAAACTACTTTAAAAGATATGGTTAACAAGGGTATCGATAAAAAGCTTGTAGAAGCTTCGTTGAATATAAAGGAATTCCAGCTTAGAGAAGCAGATTATAGGGGATATCCTAAGGGATTAATATATGGGATGAAGTCCATGGACAGTTGGTTGTATGGTGAGAAGCCATGGATTCACTTAAATTATGAAAAAGTATTGGATAAGATAAAATCTGAATTGGACAATAATTATTTTGAAAAACTTATAGATAAATATATTTTAAAAAACAACCATAGATCTATGGTAATAGTTAAACCTGAAAAGGGTCTTGAGGAAAAGAAGGAAAAAGCATTAAAGGAAAAACTAAATAATTTTAAGAAGGGACTTTCAGACAGTGAATTAGAAAAAATAATACAAGATACTCAAAAATTGAAAAAGAGACAGGAAAGTGGGGATAGCAAGGAAGACTTGATGAAAATACCACTTTTGTCCATATCAGATATAGATCCAAAGGCTAAGAGATTGAAACTTGAAGAAAAGGAAGAGGATAAAGTAAAAGTATTGTTTTATCCAACATTCACTAATGGAATTTATTATTTAAACCTTTATTTTGATAGTAATACAGTAAAAGAAGAACTTATTCCATATATATCACTTTTAAGTGCGGTACTTGGAAAAGTCAGCACTGAAAATTGTTATTATGAAGAACTGGCCAAAGAAATAAATATATATACAGGAGGAATAGGTTATTCTGCTCAATCCTTTGGAGAAAATGGAAATAGCCACAAATTCTATCCTAAGTTTGTAGTAAGATCAAAGGTTCTTGTGGATAACTTACCAAAATTAATTTCAATATTGAATGATATAATAAATCATACAAAATTTGAAGAAAAGAAGAGATTGAGAGAAATAATTCAGGAAACTAAATCTAGAATAGAGATGGCTATTTTTGAAAGAGGCCATGTAGTAGCTGCAAATCATGTTTCATCTTATTTTTCGCCTATAAGTAAATATGAAGATATGCTCAGTGGTTTAGAGTTTTATAAATTTATATCAGATTTAGAAAAGAATTTTGATAGTAAGTCAGAGGAAATAAGCAAAAAATTAGAGGAAGTTTCAAATAATATATTTAATAAAAATAACCTGACTGTAAATATAACTTGTGATGAAAAAGATTATGGTAATTTTAAAAGTGCTTCTAAGGATTTATTTCATGAATTAAAAGATAATGAGATATGTAAAGTAGAGTATAATTTTGACTTGAAGCCTAAAAATGAAGGACTTATGACTTCATCTAAAGTTCAATATGTAGCTAAAGCTTATAACTATATAGATCTCGGATATTCTTATAGTGGAAGCCTTCAGGTATTAAGATCCATAGCTAATTATGAATATTTATGGAATCAGGTAAGAGTTCAAGGAGGAGCTTACGGAAGCTTTGCATCTTTTCAGAGAAATGGAAATATGTTTTTTACATCCTATAGAGATCCAAATTTGAAACATACTGTTGAGGTATATGATAATGCAAGTAAGTTCTTTGCAAACTTTAAAGCAGACAGCAGGCAGATGACTAAATATATAATAGGTACTATATCAGATTTGGATTTTCCACTGTCACCTTCTATGAAGGGAGAACGTGCTGCTGAAAACTATATAAGACACATAAGTTATGATGACCTACAAAAGGAAAGAGAAGAAATACTAAGTACTAAGCCTGAGGACATAGCAGGGTTTTCAGAACTTATTTCCAGCGTAATGGACAAAAATAATGTATGTGTACTTGGAAATGAACAAAAAATAAAAGAAAATAAAGATATATTTAATAATATGGTTAGTTTGTTTGAATAAGCATAAAATAAAATAATCCACAGTGTGAATACATATTTATTCACACTGTGGATAACATTTTAACTTTAGGGTGTTTTACTAAACTGCGGTATTTTCAGGTGTATTGTCATACTTCCCTGATTTTAAATCTGAAATCCAATGCTTGATACTTTCGTAAAGTATAACTATCAATATGGCCATAACGATTAGAGATAATACTGTAAGTGTAGTTTTACCGTGTGGAATATAGTTGCCAGTTATATTTTCAATTGAAGCTGTTAAAGTTGCCACACTTATAAATGCCATTGGTATTACTGTAATTGGCATGTACTTCTTTTTGCCCATTCTTATAAGTACTGATGTACCTATTGCAAAGGCTATAGCTGCTAAGCTTTGGTTTGCTACACCAAATAGAGGCCAGATAGTTGATATATTACCTGTATACAGTAAGTAGCCCCAACATACAGACATAAGCAAACTGAAGAATATTATGTTAAACCAAGAATCCTTTTTTGCAAGAGGCTTGCAGAACTTACCGATTAAATCTTGAAGTAAGTATCTACCTATTCTAGTACCTGAGTCTATAGTTGTCAGTATAAATAATGCTTCAAACATTATACAGAAATGATACCAGTAAGACATCAATCCTTTTAAGCCAGGAATCTGATAGAATACGTAGGACATACCAACTGCAAGAGATACAGATCCACCAGTTCTTCCTGCTAAATTTTCTCCTACTAGCTGTTGCAGCATAGGGAGTTCTTTTGGAATCATGCCTAGTTTTGCAAATACAGCTGGTGTTGAATTTATAGCAAAGTAATCCGCAGTTGGAAGGCAAGTTGCAGCAATTAATGCCATTAAAGCTATAAAGGATTCTAGAAGCATAGAACCAAAACCTATAGGAAGTATATCTTTTTCATTTGAAATAAGTTTAGGTGTAGTACCAGAACCTATTAATGAATGGAAACCTGATAGAGCACCACAGGCAATGGTTATAAATACAAATGGGAATACTTTACCTGAAACTATAGGACCGCCGCCATTTACAAATTTAGTGATAGCAGGCATCTGAAGTTCTGGTCTTACAAATATAATACCTACTGCAAGTACTGCCATAACTCCAAGTTTCATGTAAGTACTCAAATAATCTCTTGGCAGTAACAAAAGCCATACAGGAAGTACAGCTGCACAAAAACCATAAGCGGCAAGTATAAGTGACATTTGTTTTACATTGAAAGTAAGAAATGGTGCTAAAGCTGAATGCTGAACAGTTGGTCCTAAAATAACTCCAAGTAATATAAGTACCATACCAATAATTGTACCTTCAGCTATTTTACCTGGTCGTAAGAATTTAAGATAAATACCTATAAAAAGTGCAACTGGAATAGTAAATCCAACTGTAAACGTTCCCCATGGACTGTTGTTAAGTGAGTTTACTATAGGAAGTCCAAGACCTGCCATTGTTATTATGAGTATGAATATAACTGAAACTGATGTAATATAACCCATTCTTTCACCAAGATTTTTCCTGGCAATTTCGGCAATTGATTGTCCATCTTGTCTAACTGAAGCAAATAAGATAACCATGTCGTGAACGGCACCGCCTAGTACACCACCTATTAAAATCCAAAGTGTACCTGGAAGATATCCGAATTGCGCTGCTAAAACTGGTCCTATAAGTGGTCCAGCACCTGCAATTGCAGCAAAATGATGTCCAAGAAGTATCCATTTGTTAGTTGGTACATAATCATGTCCATCTTCGAACTTTTTAGACGGGACTTCTCTTGTTTCATCTAATGCTAGAACTTTTGCTGCTACAAATGATCCATATATTCTGTAGCCTGCGACTAATACAAGAGCGCCTATAATTACTAGTACTATAGAATTCATATAAAAACCTCCTTTTTAATTTTTAATAATTATAAATAGTTCATTAATAATTAATTATATGAATTTTATTACATGTTTATAATAGTCTGAATTTATTGATTTTCATACCCAAATATTCCAAAGTGCAAAAAAACGGATGCGAATGGTCAAAAATAACATGTGAATGGTATTTACAATGAGTTGAATAACATAATTGAATTTTACAGTGTGAAAAATTTATAAAAAAAATTCACAGTGTGAATTTTTTTTCATACACACTGTGAATAAAACTTTTAAGGATAAACCCTATTTATCCAACTATTTTTTCTTCTTGAGGCTTATCATAATCTCCGGATTTTAAATCTTTAATCCAGTGTCTTATGCTTTCATAAAGTATAATTATTACTATAGCTATGAGAATTAAAGATAACACTGTAAGTGTAGTTTTATGATTTGGAATATAGTTTCCTGTTATATTTTCAACTGATGCAGTTAAAGTAGCCACACTTATAAATGCCATAGGTATTATTGTAATAGGTATATACTTTCTCTTGCCCATTCTTATAAGTACTGAAGTACCTATTGCAAAGGCTATAGCTGACAAACTTTGATTTGCCACACCAAATAAAGGCCATATTGTAGATATATTACCTGTACACAGTAAATATCCCCAACAGAAAGACATAAGCAAGCTGAAGAATATTATGTTAAACCAGGAGTCCTGTTTTGCAAGAGGCTTACAGAATTTTCCGAATAAATCCTGAAATAAATATCTTCCTATTCTAGTACCTGAGTCTATAGTAGTGAGTATAAATAATGCTTCAAACATTATGCAGAAATGATACCAGTAAGACATCAATCCTTTAAGTCCAGGAATTTTATAGAATACGTAAGACATACCAACAGCTAATGATACTGAACCGCCAGTTCTTCCTACTAAGTTTTCTCCTACTAACTGCTGAAGCATAGGGAGTTCTTTTGGAACCATACCTAGTTTTGCAAATAGAGCTGGTGTTGAATTTATAGCAAAGTAATCAGCAGTTGGAAGACAAGTTGCTGCAATTAATGCCATTAAAGCTATGAAAGATTCTATAATCATTGATCCATAACCAACAGCTAAAATATCCTTTTCATTGGCAATAAGCTTAGGGGTTGTACCAGTACTTATCAATGAATGGAAACCTGATAGAGCACCACAAGCTATAGTTATAAATATAAATGGAAATACTTTACCTGGAACTATAGGTCCTCCACCATTTACAAATTTAGTAAGAGCAGGCATTTGAAGTTCTGGTCTTACAAGTACAATACCTACTACAAGTGCGGCCATAACTCCAATTTTCATGTAAGTGCTTAGGTAACCTCTTGGAATAAGTAAGAGCCATACAGGAAGAACAGCTGCACAGAAACCGTATATAGCAAGTATAAGTGACATTTGCTTTACATTAAAAGTTAAATATGGAGCAAGTGCTGAACTTTGGATAGTTGGTCCTAAAATAACTCCTAATAAAATAAGTGCCATACCAATTATGGTACCTTCACCTATTTTACCTGGTCTTATAAATTTAAGATAAATACCTATGAATATTGAGACTGGAATAGTAAAACCTACGGTAAAAGTTCCCCATGGACTACTGGCAAGAGAGTTTACTATTGGAAGCCCAAGGCCTGCCATGGTAATTATTAGTATAAAAATAACAGAAATTGATGTAATATAACCCATTCTTTCGCCTAAATTTTTTCTTGCAATTTCGGCTATGGATTGACCATCTTGTCTAACTGAAGCAAACAATATAACCATATCGTGAACTCCTCCAGCTAGTACACCACCTATTAAAATCCAAAGTGTACCTGGAAGATATCCGAATTGTGCTGCTAAAACTGGTCCTATAAGTGGCCCAGCACCGGCAATGGCTGCGAAGTGCTGTCCTAAAAGCATCCATTTGTTTGTAGGCAAATAGTCATGCCCATCCTCAAATTTTTTAGCGGGAACTTCTCTTGTTTCATCTAGAACTAGGACTTTTGCGGCTAAAAATGATCCATAAAGTCTGTAGCCTATAACTAATACTAAAGCTCCTATAATTACTAGTACTATAGAGTTCATATAAGTACCTCCTTGTAAAATTTTTAATAAATTAAAAGTGCTTGATTAATAGATAACAATGGTAACGTTATTACATATTGATAATAGTCCGAATTTATTCGTTTTCATACTAATGCACTCTAAAATGGTAAAAAAGGGTGATAAATAGTCGAAAATAGATGGTAATCGGTAAGAGGTATTTATATAATAAAGTTAACAAAGCAATTGAATTTTGTTATTATAATATAAGGGGTGCTATTATATTTTTTAGGCACAAAAGTTCAAATAGTTGGTTCCTGCTAGTTCTCATAGATAATTATACGAGGAGTGATATACTTTGATTTATCTTAAATTACTTCAGAACATGGCCTTAATTGCTTTATCTGCATATATGTACAATCATTCTAGTATTTTAAAACAATTAATCAAAGATGAGCTGGGAACTGCAGATAAAATTTTACTTGTAATATTTTTTAGTACTCTAGGTATTTTAAGTAATTATACAGGGGTAAATGTAGAACCAGCTAATAATATTAATTCAGAAACTATGGCTTTGGGGTATCTGGGAATGCATGATGCTATAGCTAACACAAGACCTATTGCAGCCATAGTGTCCGGATATATTGGAGGACCTTTAATTGGAGTTATAGTAGGATTGATTTCAGGAGTCCATAGGTATGCTTTAGGTGGGTTTACAGCTGTTGCTTGCACTATTGCAACTATAGTAGAAGGGCTTATAGGAGGTATTGCAAGAAAATATTCCAAGGATGAAAGCCTTAATGTAAAACACGCATTTTTTGCGGCCATAGTTGCAGAATGTTTTCAAATGATAATAATTCTAATATTTGCAAGACCTCTTATAAGTGCACTTATATTAGTAAAAATTATAGCTGTCCCAATGATACTTATAAATTCATTAGGTACTGTTATTTTTATAAGTATAATAAAAAGTGTTAAGGAAGAATATAATAAAGTTGGAGCTATAGAAGCACAAAAGGCTTTAAACATTGCAAAGAGAACTGTAAAATATATGAGAAAAGGACTTGGAGAGGAAACAGCTAAAAATGTATCAAAAATAATATATGAAGTAGCAAATATTGATGGAATACTTATAGGGGATAAAAGTGATATTTTGACTTGTTCTGTTAAAAACATAAATAAGATAAGATTAAGAGAAAGTATATATAAGGGTGATAAATTTCCTGTTTATAAAATCATAAATGAAGGACAGATGTTTTTTGTGTGTGCACCATTTAATATACCAAACTCTGGTTTTCAAGGAGTACTGGGACTTGGATTGAAGTCAAAAAAAGATATTAACAATTATTTTATACAATTTGTACAAGAACTAAGCGATTTACTCTCTAACCAGATAGAATTATATAAACTAAATAAATTGGCAGAAGAAGCATCTATAGCAGAATTTAAAGCGCTAAGATCCCAGATACAACCTCATTTTTTGTTTAATGCCCTAAATACTATATCGTCATTTTGTAGGACAAACCCCTCTAAAGCTAGGGAACTTATTATAGATTTATCAAATTATTTTAGACAAACTTTAAAGAGAGAAGAGGATTTTGCCTATTTAAAAGATGAATTAGAATTTACTAAATCATACATTTCTATTGAAGAAGCTAGATTTGGAAATAGGCTGAAGCTAATTATTGATATACCAGATAAAATGATGACAGCCAAGGTTCCTGCATTCATACTACAGCCTATTGTAGAAAATGCTATAAAACATGGAATACTGCCCAAACCTGAGGGCGGCAGTGTATATCTTAAGGCATCTTTTAAGGATAAAGACATATTATTTTCAGTA
The DNA here is from genome assembly GCF_001675165.1 of Clostridium ragsdalei P11. Taxonomy (GTDB): domain Bacteria; phylum Bacillota; class Clostridia; order Clostridiales; family Clostridiaceae; genus Clostridium_B; species Clostridium_B ragsdalei. The sequence continues at coordinate 77,985 of NZ_LROS01000075.1, read as the reverse complement.
GAAGATACCGGGGTAGGTATGAGCAATGAAAGATTAAATGAAATTTTAACTAAATGGCCTGGAATAGGATTGAAGAATGTAAATGAAAGATTAAAACTATTATATGGGGAAGACCATGGGCTAAGTATAAAGACTTCTTTAAATAATGGAACTGAAATTAGTTTCCTCATATCAATGAAGGAGGTTTCATCGGTAAATGGATAAACTGAAATGTGTTATTGTAGAAGATGAGATTCCTGCTGCGGAGGAATTGAATTATATAATATCAAAATATGAGGATTTATGTGTAGAAGGAATTGCATACGATGGTAAAAGTGGACTAGATCTTATAAAAAATAAAAAACCAAATGCTGTATTTTTAGATATAAATATGCCTTTAAAAAATGGTATTGAATTGGCAAAGGTCATTAAAAAATTTGATAAGTCAATAGATATAATATTTGTTACTGCTTATGAACAATATGCAGTTCAGGCTTTCGAAATATATGCCCTTGATTATGTACTTAAACCTTTTGATGAAAAGAGAATAGCTGTTACTATAAGAAGATTAATTAGCAAATGGCGTGAAAAAAGTTCAGAAAATGAAAAAATACCTGATATATTAAATGAAATAGTAAGTAAAATAGACAAAGAGAGTAATTTGGTAAAAAGAATTCCTTGTGAGAGGCAAGGAAAGATAATTTTAGTAAATGTAAAGGATATCTATTATTGCTACATAGAAGATGATAAAACCTATGTTAAAACTAAAAATGACAGATATCTGGTTGGGACAACTCTTTATCAGATAGAAGAGAAAACTAATTTTTTTAGATGTCATAGGAGCTACCTGGTAAACATGGATAATATAAAAGAATTATATTCTTGGTTTAATGGAACTTATAAGCTGGTTATGGATGATGAAGAAAAATCAGAAATTCCTATAAGCAGAAGTAACGTAAAAAAATTAAGAGAATTGCTTAAGATATGAATTATAGAGTTTCTTGGTTAGAAAGTTAGCTTATACAGATCATGTAATGACAAATTTCAATTAGAAACCTTATATATGGTTTGTAATTGACAAAATAGTTAAAAATTAAATTGTGAAGGAGAAATGTATTATGGCAGTAGTAAATGTAAGTCTTCAAGTGTTACCTGTAGTAAAGGATAAGGATTTGTATGGTGTTGTTGATAAGGTTATAGAGTATATAGCTTCTACTGGGGTAAAGTATGAAGTAGGACCTATGGAAACTACTATGGAAGGTGAATTGAGTGAACTTCTGAAAATAGTAGAAAAGGCTCAAAGTATATGTGTAGAAGGAGGGGCGGAGAGAGTTGCATCTATAGTAAAAATAGATTATAAGCCAACAGGTGTGACTATGGAAGAGAAAATTGGGAAATACAGATAAACTGGTTTTCAACTTTTGTATTAGGAAGAGGTAAAGAATAATGAACATCAAAGATATAGCAGTTTTAGGAACTGGAACTATGGGACATGGTATAGCATTACTTTCTGCAAAAGCAGGATTAAATGTAGTTATGTATGGCAGATCTGATGCAAGCTTGGAAAGAGGATTTAATAATATAAAATCTAGCTTAAATAGTTTAAAGGCTGCAGGAAAATTGTCAGATGAAAAATGTGAAGAAATTTTAAGTAAAATAAAGGGTGTTAAAACAATTCAAGAAGCTGCTAAAGATGCTGATTTTGTAATAGAGGCATTAGCTGAAAACTTAGAGTTAAAACAGGATATCTTTAGGCAGTTGGATGAAATTTGTTCACCAGATGTAGTTTTAACTAGTAATACTTCAGGACTTAGTCCAACAGCTATAGCTAAGAATACAAAGTACCCTGAAAGAGTAGCAATTGCCCACTTTTGGAATCCACCACAGCTGATTCCATTGGTAGAAGTAGTACCAGGAGAAAAAACATCACAGGATGCGATGAAAATAGTCATGAACTGGGTTGAGTTTATAGGTAAAAAAGCTGTTCGCATGGAAAAGGAATGTTTAGGGTTTATAGGGAATAGACTTCAACTTGCACTTCTTAGAGAAGCCTTATATATAGTAGAACAAGGTTGGGCAAAACCAGAAGAGGTAGATAAAGCCATGGAATATGGACATGGTAGAAGATTACCTGTTACAGGCCCATTATGCAGTGCAGATTTAGGAGGCTTAGACATATTTCATAATATATCTACATATTTATTTAAAGATTTATGTAATTATACAAAACCTTCTAAGTTAATGCAGGATAAAGTTGAAGCTGGAAATTTGGGAAGTAAGAGTGGACAAGGATTTTATAATTGGACACCAGAAGATTTAGAAAAGAAACAAAAAGAACGTACAGAAGTACTTTTAGACTTTTTAGAGAGAGATTCTAAGGAGAAATAGAGTTTCTAAGCAGAAAATCAATTTATACGCAGACATATTTTTAAGTTAAGAATTAATAATGAAAAATTAATAGTGAAGGATGATTTTTAGCTATCGCAAAAAATCTTTAAATTTATATGAATCACCAATGTTTCGCTTTAGCGAAACGAGTGGTGAAAAAGCTTAATCAAAGATTTTTTGTAGTGTAGTGGAAAAAAATCCACATTAACTATTAATTCTTAACTATTAATTATTAAAAATATGCTTACGTATAAGTTGATTTTTAAGTTAGAAACTCTTTTTACATTTTCTATGGGAATAGATAGCTAAAGTTATCTGTTTCTGGTAGAATAAATGCAAAATAGCTTATGAATATAGTAGGAGGATTTTGAATGATACTTATAAAAAACGGATATGTCATTGACCCATTGAGCAAATTAAATGAAAATGTGGATATTTTAATAGATAATGAAAATGTAGTAAAAATTGATAAAAACATAGATGAAAAAAATGTAGATAAGGTTATAGATGCGTCTTCTTGCATAGTTGCTCCAGGTTTTATAGATATACACAGTCATTTTAGAGATCCTGGTTTTACCTATAAAGAGGATATATTTACTGGAGCAAATGCAGCTGCAAGGGGAGGATATACAACGGTTATATGTATGGCGAATACTAAACCGGTGGTAGACAATGTTGAGACTTTAGACTATATATTGAACAAGGCTAAAATGGCAAGAATTGAAGTACTTCAAGTAGCTTCTATAACAAAAGGAATGGCTGGAAAAGAAATTGTAGACATGAAAAAGTTAAAGGAAGCTGGAGCAGTAGGATTTTCTGATGATGGTAAACCAATTATAAGTTCAAAAACAGCAGTTGAGGCTATGAACATGGCAAGGGAGCTTGATGTAGTTCTTAGCTTTCACGAAGAAGATCCGGAACTAATAAGTGAAAATGGAATAAATTCAGGGAAAATAGCAGACGCATTAGAGATAAAAGGCTCTCCCAGAGAAGCAGAAAATGTGCTTGTTGCAAGAGATGCAGCACTTGCAATATCAACTAAAGCAAAAATTGATATTCAACATATAAGCTCTGGTTTATCTGTTGAACTTGTTAGATGGGCAAAAAAGATGGGTGCAAATATAACGGCAGAGGCAACACCGCAGCATTTTAGCATAACAGAAGAGGAAGTCTTGAAAAAGGGAGCAAATGCAAAAGTAAATCCACCTTTGAGAATGGAAAGTGACAGAAAGACTATAATCGAGGCACTGAAAGATAACACAATTGAAATAATAGCTACAGACCATGCACCTCATTCAAAAAAAGAAAAAGAAGGTAAAATTTCTAAAGCACCAAGTGGAATGATAGGCCTTGAAACTGCACTTTCTCTTGCAATTTCAAAATTAGTTAAACCAGGATATTTAAGTTACATGGATGTTATAGAAAAGTTTACTGTAAATCCTGCAAAGTTGTATAGATTGGATAGGGGATATATAAAAGAAGGACATAGGGCAGACATTGTAATATTTAATCCTGAGGAAGAATATGTGGTAAGTGACTTTTATTCTAAGTCATGCAATTCTCCTTTTATAGGTGAAAAGTTGTATGGAAAAGTAAAGAACACAATATATAAGGGAACTATTGTGTATGAAGACGAAAAATAGTGTGCTATCTGAGAAATAAGCTATATATGAGCCTTGCTTAATAAAAAGAAGCAGGGCTTTAATTATGAAATCATGTTTCCTGCAAGTTGATTTTTTCAACTAAGATCAACTACAACTCCATTTACGGTAAATAGGTCAACATCTAAAATATTATTTATAGGCGATAGAAAGAAATGAATATTTTAATAAGGTAGATAAATGATTTGAGGATAATAATTGTAATGGAACAAATACTCGTATAGATGAGACAACAATCAAGAAAAAACTGAAAGAAAGGTTAGGTGAAAAAAGTGAATGCAATAAGTATAAAAAATCTTAAAAAGTCTTACGATGGGCAGATTAATGCTTTGAACAATATAAGTCTAAGTATACCAAAAGGCCAGATATTTGGATTTCTTGGCCCTAATGGTTCAGGAAAAACCACTACAGTTAGAATTCTTAATGAAATTCTTTCGGCAACGTCAGGATATGCTGAAATTTTAGGAATACCTGTGGGAAAAAATAATATTGAAATTCATAGATTATGTGGGGTTATGACTGAAAGTTCTTCCTGTTATGAGAACCTTACTGCTGAGCAAAATTTAATATTTTTTGGCAAAATGCATGGAATGGGTGAAAAATTGCTTAATGAACGTACTGATTTTATATTGAAAAGGCTGGAGTTATTAGATGTAAAAAACAGGAAGGTAAAATCTTTCAGTACGGGAATGAGAAAGAGAGTTTCTCTGGCTGTAGCATTAGTTCATAATCCTAAGATTTTATTTCTTGATGAACCTACTTCTGGTTTAGATCCAGAAAATGCACTAAATGTTACAAGGCTTATAAAAGAACTTGCAGAGGAAAACGAGGTTACAATATTTCTTTGCACCCATCAATTAAAATATGCTGAAGATATCTGCACACTATATGGTTTTATAAATAATGGTAGTATCCTTGGTTTAGGTACATTTAATGAACTTGCTTTAAGGAAAAATGCAGCTCTTCAATTAAAAATTAGAGGAAAAAATATTTCGGAAAAACTTGGATTTATCCATGAAGGTAATAATATATATAGCAAATCTATTTTAGGAGATAAAGAGGCAAATACTCTAATACAAGGCATACTGACAAGCAGTGGGGAAATTTATGAGGCGATGCAGAAGAAATGGTCACTAGAACAACTGTACTTTAAATATATAAAAGGCACATCTAATGATGTAACTTTATAAGTCTGGAGGGGTTAGAGTATGAATATAAGTGAAAAAGCATTGATCTATAAAGATATAAATGAAATAACAAGTTCAAAACGTGTTATTATGCCTATGACTATTGTACCGATTATTTTGATTGTAATCATACCATTAGGAATACTTATTGGTGCGAACTTTATTAGAAATGATTCAAGTATGCTTACAAAAATGGCTCCTCTTCTAAGAAAATTGCCTCCTGAATATGCAGCATATACTCCAGCTAAGCTTTTAATAAAAGTAAGTATAGACTTTATGTTTCCGTCATACTTTCTTATAATTCCAATAATGTGTTCAGGAGTTATTGGAGCCAGTAGTTTTGTGGGAGAAAAAGAGCATAAAACTATGGAGTCTCTGCTTTACACACCAATATCCATGGAACAATTGCTTAGAGCTAAGATTTTAGGGGTTTTTGTGCCATCCTACATCGTGACTTTCATTTCATTTATAGTCTTTGGCATCATATGTAATATAGGTGGTTTTATCTATTTTGGAGGACTCATTTTCCCGGACATAAAATGGATTATAATCATACTTTGGATTTCACCTGCAATCAATTTATTATCGCTAACATTTACTGTTATGGTATCGGCAAAATCAGAAACATTTCAGGAAGCACAACAGGTAAGCGGGCTTCTTGTCATTCCAGTGATTCTTATATTAGTAGCTCAAATGACAGGTATACTTTTACTCGATAATCTTGTAATGCTTATAGCAGGTGGTGTTCTCTTAGTACTTGATTATCTATTGATAAAAAGGATTTCCTCTAAATTTATTCCAGAGAAATTGATTTAAATAGCTGTTTGTAATTCTTTAAATGTACTTTAAGTTTCATGATATACTGAAACTGATTATGGTGCAGTTATGAAATTATGCATATGTTTTCATTCATTAATATAAGATTTTTTGGTTGCTATAATTTATATCTGTTTCTGACTTAAAAATAAACTTATACGTAAAATATGATAACAAAATTGAAGTTACATTTAAAAACTTTTTGGTAAGTCTTAGCGAGGCATTTTAGAAATCTTAGAAGCTTAGATATGTCTGAGGTACGAGTTTATCTAAGCTTCTTTAGATTTCAAAATGCCGAGCTTTAGACTTATTAAAAGTTTTTAACGTAACGAAATTTGTTAGCATATGGTTAGTATAAGTTTATTTTTGTTTAGAAACTCTATAACATGTTCTCCCAATCAGCGTATAAAGTTTCTATTTCATTTTGTGTATCTGAAAGTTCCTTATTTACAGCACTGCTTTTTTCAGGATTAGAATAAACTTCCTCTAGGCACAGTTCTTTCTGAAGTTCAAGTACGTGGTCTTCTAAATTTGAAATTTCTTCTTCAATGTTTTTAACTTTAGATTTCTTTTCACGTTTAGACTTTTCAAGTTCTCTTTTCTTTTTTTTCTCATGTTGTATTTGAGTTTTAGTCTTTGAACTTTGTTCCTCTTCCATTTCAAATCTCAAGGGATTCTTTTTCTTTTCCACATAATAGGTGTAATTACCCAAGTATTCTTTTGCACCATTTTCATTTAATTCATATATTTTATTGACGGATTTGTTTAAAAAGTATCTGTCATGGGAAATTACAAGCACGGTGCCATTGTAGTTTAATAAAGCTTCTTCTAAGGCTTCACGGGATGTTATGTCAAGATGGTTTGTGGGTTCATCTAAAAGTAAAAAGTTAGATTCAGACAATATAAGCTTCAATAAATTTATCCTGCATTTTTCTCCACCACTTAAAGAAGATATTTTTTTAAATACGTCATCTCCTGTAAATAAAAAGCTGGCTAGAGCATTTCTTATTTCTGTAGTGGTGAGCTTAGGATAGCTATCCCATACTTCGTCTATAATTGTTTTTTCAACATTTAAGTCAGATTGTTCTTGGTCATAGTAACCTACTAACACATTTTTACCTAATTTGCAAAGTCCAACATCTTGTTCTAATTTACCTAGGATTATTTTAAAAAACGTAGTTTTGCCTCTACCATTTTCACCAATTAGAGCTGTTTTTTCTCCTTTTTTTATATCAAAATTTAAGTTTTTAAACAATAGTTTTTCATCAAAACTTTTACTTAAGTTCTCTACGTGAAGTACATCATTTCCACTGTTTATCTGAGTTTTAAATGTTATGCCTTTAATTTTTTCATCTTTGTCAGGAGCAGCTAGTCTATCAATTTTGTCTAACATCTTTTGTCTGCTTTCTGCTGCCTTTATGCTTTTTTCCCTGTTAAAAGATCTATATTTTTCAATAATTTCCTCTTGCTTTTTTATTTCTATTTGCTGCATGTTATAGGCTTTTAGCTGGACTTCATAATTTTTTTGTTTTAACTCCAAAGAAGTAGTATAATTTCCGTTATAAAAATTTATATGACCGTTTATGAGTTCCATAGTTGACTGGGTTATAGCATCTAAAAAGTATCTATCATGAGATATTACTATGATAGTACCTTTATAGGATTTTAAATATTCTTCTAGCCATTCTATAGCGTTTAGATCCAGGTGGTTAGTAGGTTCATCTAAAAGAATGATATCAGGTTTAGATAAAAGCAGTTTACAAAGTGCCACCCTTGTTTTTTTCCCACCGCTTAGCACAGTTATAGGATCGAGAAATTCATTTTCTTGAAAACCTAATCCACTTAAAACTCTGTTTATTTCAGCTTTGTAGGTATAGCCACCCCTGTTTGTATAAAGCTCTGAACAGGTGGTATATTTATCTATCAATTTATTTCTATACTCTTCATTTTGGGCATCGTAAGGTTCGTTCATCAAGGCTTCTAATTTATTTAACTTATTTTCCAAATTAATTAGATCCTGAAACACAGTAAGCATCTCGTCATATATAGTATTTGAAGAATCCAATGACAGATGTTGAGTTAGATATCCTACTGTTTTAGCTTTATCTATAAATAAATTTCCACTGTCATAATTTATTTTACCTGTTAAAATGTTAAATAAGGTGGATTTGCCAGCTCCATTTGGACCGATTAATCCTACTTTTTCTCCATCATTTATGTTGAAAGTTATATTTTCAAGTATAATTTCTATTCCATAACTTTTATGAATATTATTGCAACTTAAAACAACCATTAGTAACACCTTCCTTAATCATTAACATTTTACTATGTATAGTAACTTTTTTGTAGTCCTATGTTATAATTATAATTAGAAAATTGTAATATGGGCTAATTGGTGTTTTAAATTTATTTTTAAAAGAAATTATAATTAATTAACTTTCAATTACATTTGTAAGGATTGGGAATGTAGGCAAATTAATAATATTTGTTACTGCTCATTATTTACGAATGTTAAAAGGTAACTAAAAAAGTGAGTACTATATTGTATAAAACATGTAAATAATTAATATAATTTACATATAAATGTATTGATTTATGTCTGTATGAATAGGATAATTAAATATATATCAAAGTAATTTATTTAGATACAATAATGGTATTCTAAAAATCAAAAAAGTATTTAAGAGAAATCAAAGAATATAGAAGAAGGTGTAGTATGGATAAAAAAAAGAATATATCAATGGCTGTTATAAAGAGATTGCCAAAATACCATAGGTATTTAATGGATTTAATGAAAAATGACGTAGATAGAATATCCTCTAAGGAATTAAGTGAAAAAATAGGGTTCACAGCTTCACAAATAAGGCAGGACTTAAACTGTTTTGGAGACTTTGGACAGCAGGGATATGGGTATAACGTAGGTGAACTATACGGGCAAATATGCAATATACTTGGTCTTACGAGAACTTATAGGACTGTTATAATAGGTGCAGGTAATATAGGTCAGGCTATAGCTAACTATACTAGATTTGAAAAAATAGGTTTTCGTTTAGAAGCTATTTTTGATATAAATCCTAAACTTATAGGTATTAGAATTAGGGATATCGAGATAAGGGATATAGATTATTTAGATGATTACTTAAAAGAAAATAGTATAGATATAGGAGTTATATGTGTACCTAACAATAATGCCCAAAAGGTTTGTGATATTTTAGTTAAAAACAAAGTTAAAGGTATTTGGAATTTTGCTCCTGTAGATTTGGTTACTCCAGAAGACATAAAGATTGAAAATGTTCATTTAAGTGATAGTTTATTAACATTGACATGTCTTTTAAATGATATAGATTAAAAACTTAAATGAATTCTTTAAGTTAAAAAATTCATTTGTTAGAAAATAAATTTAAATTATAAATATTTAGTAAAAATGAGCAATATTATGAATATAGTTTATATTTTTAGCATATTGTAATTGTTTTCTTGTGCAATTTTCATAATTATATGATATAATTATATAGGTTTATATTAGGTCAAATATGAGTTGAGAAAGGGGCAAAAAGCCGTTTAGTCAGATGTATCTTATTGGGGGGTATTTACTGATGTTGTAGGGTGAATTTCATCCGAATTTACGCCCTTGGAGTGAAAGACCAAACGAAAGTAGCTAACTAGCAAAATCGAACACTATGAAAAGGGAAATAGCCATAGATCTTATGATTTATGTACTAGAAAAAATGGCACAAAAGTATGTACAAGATTGTTAACAAAAAAGAGTTATCACCAAACATATTCTTAATGGATATTGAGGCACCAAGAGTTGCCAAGTCCTGTTTACCAGGACAATTTATCATAGTCAAAATGGATGATAAAGGGGAAAGAATACCTCTTACTATCTGTGATTATGATGCAGAAAAAGGAACTGTTACTATTGTATTTCAGACATTAGGAGCTTCAACTAAAAAAATGGCTAAATATGAAGTGGGAGAGTATTTTGAAGATTTTGTTGGACCACTTGGACATTGCTCAGAACTTGTAGAGATGGATCTTAAAGAACTTAAGAAGAAAAATATAATGTTTGTAGCAGGGGGTGTAGGTACTGCACCAGTTTATCCACAGGTAAAATGGCTTCATGAACATGGAGTTGCTGCAGATGTTATAGTTGGATGTAAATCAAAAGATCTTTTATTATTTGAAGATGAATTGAAACCAATTTGTGGAAATTTATATATAGCAACGGATGATGGGAGTTATGGATATAAGGGCTTTGTTACGAATCTTTTGAAAGAACTTATTGACAAGAAAGATAAAGAATATGATTGTGTAATTGCCATAGGACCTATGATAATGATGAAGTTTATAACTCAAGTTACGAAACCATATGGAATTAAAACAATAGTAAGTTTAAATACTATAATGGTAGATGGAACTGGAATGTGCGGAGCTTGTAGGGTTACTGTAGGTGGAGAATTAAAATTTGCCTGTGTAGATGGTCCTGAATTTGATGGTCATCTTGTAAATTTTGATGAAGCTATGAGAAGACAAGCTATGTACAAGACTGAAGAAGGAAAGAAACTTCTGCAAGAAGAAGAAGGGGACACTGGAAGTAGAGAAGGTAAAAAGTGTAGAGCAGAAGAAAAACTTGAAAGAATGAAAAGAGTACCTATAAAGGAACAGGATCCTAAAGTTAGAGCTACTAATTTTGATGAAGTTTGCTTGGGATACACTGAAGAAGAAGCTGTAAAAGAAGCTTCAAGATGCTTGAATTGTAAAAAGCCTATGTGTGTTACTCAGTGCCCTGTTACAATAACTATACCTAAGTTTGTTGAACAGGTAAAAAATAGAAACTTTGAAGAAGCTGCTAAAATAATAGCAGAATCAAGTGCACTTCCTGCTGTATGTGGAAGAGTATGTCCTCAGGAAACTCAGTGTGAAGGAAAATGTGTACTTGGCAAAAAAGGTGATGCTGTTGCTATAGGTAAGCTGGAAAGATTTGTAGCAGATTGGTCAAGAAAGAATAATATCGATTTATCTAAGACTTTACCTAAAAACGGCAAAAAAGTAGCTGTTATAGGAAGTGGTCCTTCAGGACTTACTTGTGCAGGAGATTTAGCAAAGCTTGGATATGACGTTACTATATTTGAAGCACTTCATGAAGCAGGAGGAGTACTTGTATATGGTATTCCAGAGTTCAGACTTCCAAAGGATACTGTAGTAAAACATGAAGTTGAAAATGTAAAGAAATTAGGAGTAAAAATAGAGACAGATGTAATAATAGGAAGAACTGTTACTATAGATGAACTAGTAGAAAAAGAAAAATTTGATGCTGTATTTATAGGTTCAGGAGCAGGACTACCAAGGTTTATGGGAATACCTGGAGAAAACTTAAATGGAGTATTCTCTGCAAATGAATTCTTAACAAGAAGTAATTTAATGAAAGCATATAGGGATGATTATGCAACTCCTATAAAAGCTGGTAAGAAAGTAGCTGTAGTAGGAGGCGGAAACGTAGCTATGGACTCTGCAAGGACAGCTCTAAGACTTGGAGCAGAAGTATACATAGTATACAGAAGATCCGAAGCAGAACTTCCAGCAAGAGCAGAGGAAGTACACCATGCAAAAGAGGAAGGAATAAAGTTCAATCTTTTAACTAATCCTGTAGAAATATTAGGAGATGAAAAAGGTTGGGTTAATGGAATACGCTGTATTAAGATGGAACTTGGAGAACCAGATGCATCTGGAAGAAGAAAACCAGTTGCAATAAAGGGATCAGAATTTGATTTAGATGTAGATACTGTAATTATGGCCCTTGGTACTTCACCAAATCCACTTATATCAACTACAACAAAAGGACTTGAAATGAATAAGCGTAAATGCTTAATAGCAGAAGAAGAGACTGGACTCACTACAAGAGAAGGAATATATGCAGGTGGAGATGCAGTAACAGGTGCTGCTACTGTAATACTTGCAATGGGTGCAGGTAAAAAAGCTGCTAAGGCTATAGATGAATATCTGAAAAAATAATTATATATTGAATAAAGGAGCTGTATCACATTTCTGGTACAGCTTTTTTAATATTGATTGAAAATTATCTTAATAAAATGGTATACTATCAGAAATAAGTATACCATTTTGGTAAAAATTTTACGGAGAAAAGGAAGTATAATATGGATTTTAATTATGTAGAGGATTTTGAAAATGGGATTATAATAAAAAATGTTCGAAATTTTGAATTAGCCCATATATTTGAATGTGGGCAGTGTTTTAGATGGCATAGAGAAGAAAATGGCAACTATATAGGCGTAAGTTTTGGAAAAGTAATAGAGGTAGAAAAAAAGGGAGAGGATGTGATTTTATATAACACATCGCAGCAGGATTTTAAGGAAATTTGGGCAGATTATTTTGATTTGTATAGGGACTATAATGAAATAAAAAATATACTTAGTAAAGATCCTGTTTTAAAGAAAGCTATAGAATTTGGAGAAGGAATCAGGTTATTAAAGCAGGATCCCTTTGAATTGATAGTTTCTTTTATAATATCTGCTAATAATAGAATCCCAATGATACAGAGAGCCATAAAAAATATAAGTGAAAAATGGGGAGAGCCTTTAGAATATAAAAATAAAGTTTATTACAGTTTTCCTAAAATAGATAAATTAAAGGAAGCCACTTTAGAAGAACTTGCTTCTTGTGGAACTGGTTTTAGAAATAAATATATTAAAGATACTGTATCAAAGATTTATTATAATGGAACTAAAACTAAAGAAAATTACGATGAAAAATATGATATTAATTGGATTAAAGATCAAGAGGATGAGGTATGCCATAAAGAACTTCAAAAGTTTATGGGTATAGGTCCTAAAGTATCAGATTGCATTATGCTTTTCTCTATGCAAAAATATTTTGCATTCCCTGTGGATGTATGGGTTAAGAGAGCTATGAACTATTTTTATCTAGCACCAGACGTATCACTAAAAAAAATAAGGGATTTTGGAATAAGCAAGTTTGGCAAGTTGTCAGGATTTGCACAGCAGTATTTATTTTATTATGTTAGGGAAAATAATATAAAGTTATAGAATAGCTATATATAGATGATAAAAATTCAGTGAAAAATTAGCATTCTTTATCTGGATCACTTATGCATATAATCTGTTCAAATTTATTTATTAAGGGAATGATGTGTGAAGGTGGATGTATTGGGGGACCGGCTACTATGATTTCTTCTATGAAAGCTAGAGGATAATTGATTAAATTTAGCAAGCAATCTGATAAAAAGTCTGTGCTTTCTAATGAAAAACTTGAAGAATTTAAAGATGTAAATCTTAAAAGATAAACTATAGGGTTTTTAAGTTAGAATACCGATATTGTTAAGTAAAATTTAATAAATTATACAAAAAACTGTGGTAAGATTTAATGTATATAACAAAATGAATTGAACATAATGAATATTAATTACATTAAATTAGGTGATATAGATTGAAAAAACTAAAAAGAATTTTAAAGAAATATAGACCATATATAGTGCTAGCAATTATATTGTTTATATTAATTGCAGTTGCATATGAATATTACAATAAATACATGTATATATTTAGAGATCCAAATAAAATAAAGAATTGGATTATGTCCTATGGCAAATATGGGGTAGTAGTATTTTTGTTTGTTCAATTTTTGCAGGTAGTTGCTTTTTTTATACCTGGAGAGATTGTCCAAATTGCAGGAGGATATATATATGGAACGTTGTTTGGAAGTATCATATCAATTTTAGGCATAACTTTTGGCAGCATAGCAGCTTATAGTATATCTAGAATTTATGGGAAGCCTCTTGTAAACAAAATAATATCTGACAAGGATTTAAAATTTTTTCATAAAATGTTGAATTTAGGCAGTATAAACTTTATAGTATTTTTGTTATATGTAATTCCAGGAATACCTAAGGATGTTCTGGCTTATATATGTGGAATATCGAACATTAGCTTTAAACACTTTATACTTTATTCAACTTTAGGAAGGTTGCCTGGAGTAATTATTTCAGCGTATTTTGGATCAAAAATATATACTGGAAATAGAATAGTTCTTATATTAATAGGAATCACAATGACACTTTTATTTGTAATAGGTGTGTTAAAAGGAGAAAAGATAATAGTTAAGATAACAAAAAATAAAACTTCAGAAAGCGATAAACAACTTTAATTGTATTGTTTATCGCTTTTCTAATCAATGAATCTTACTTAGTGGGAAAAGCAGAGAACTTAAATCTTTGATTTAAAGTGAATCGCTTTCTCTTTAGAGTTTTGTTTCTCCCACTAAGTTTAGATGAATTATCTAGGGGCGTAGCTACTGTTATCTCCCACTTTGATAGAAGTGGGAGTATTAGAGCAGGTAGTCATCGGATAAATTTTAAATGTTTTGTATATATAAGCCTAATTGGAAGATAATAATAGGTATGGTTTTACATATGAAAAGTTTATATATTAAGATATATATGAAATTAATAGTAATAAAGCGAAATAGCTATCTAATTAAAGAATAATCAAGATTTTTACTGTAAAATAGGTTAATAACTGGTAAATTTAAATTTGAAAATATAGATATTATTCATTATTATAATAATTGTATTAGCACTCACAATTAATGAGTGCTAACAATAAGAGCTAAAAATTAATTTTAAATACATTTAAAATATTTTTAAGGAGGGGTTTAGATGAAAATTAGACCACTTGGAGACAGAGTTGTAATTAAAAAATTAGAAGCTGAGGAAACTACAAAAAGCGGTATTGTTTTACCAGGAAGTGCTAAAGAAAAACCACAAGAAGCAGAAGTTGTGGCAGTAGGAATTGGTGGAACAGTAGATGGAAAAGAAGTTAAAATGGAAGTAAAAGTAGGAGATAAGGTGTTATTCTCCAAATATGCTGGAAATGAAGTAAAAATAGATGCACAAGAGTACACTATTTTAAAACAAGATGACATATTAGCTATAATTGAGTAGTTAATTAATTGAGAAAGATAAGTATCTTATATAACAGTTAGTTGTAAGGAGGGTTTTTTATGGCAAAAAGTATTTTATTTGGTGAAGATGCAAGAAAATCAATGCAAGAAGGCGTAAATAAGTTAGCAAATGCAGTAAAGGTTACACTTGGACCTAAGGGAAGAAATGTAGTACTTGATAAGAAATTTGGTTCACCACTTATCACAAATGATGGTGTTACAATAGCAAAGGAAATAGAATTAGAAGATCCATATGAAAATATGGGAGCACAGCTTGTAAAAGAAGTTGCTACAAAGACAAACGATGTAGCAGGAGATGGAACAACTACAGCTACTTTGCTTGCTCAAGCAATAATAAGAGAAGGATTAAAAAATGTTACAGCTGGAGCAAATCCAATGCTTATAAGACAAGGTATAAAGATGGCTGTAGACAAAGCTGTAGAAGAAATTAAGAAAGTTTCAACAACTGTAAAGGGAAAAGAAGATATAGCAAGAATTGCAGCTATATCAGCTTCTGATGAAGAAATAGGTAAATTAATAGCTGATGCCATGGAAAAGGTAGGCAATGAAGGTGTCATAACTGTTGAGGAATCAAAAACTATGGGAACTGAATTAGACGTAGTTGAAGGTATGCAGTTTGACAGAGGTTATTTAAGCCCATACATGGTTACTGATTCAGAAAAAATGGAAGCTGCAATAGAAGATCCATATATATTAATAACAGACAAGAAGATATCAAATATTCAAGATATATTACCATTACTTGAGAAAATAGTTCAACAAGGAAAGAAGTTACTTATAATAGCTGAAGATGTAGAAGGAGAAGCACTTGCAACTTTAGTTGTAAATAAGTTAAGAGGAACATTTACTTGTGTAGCAGTAAAAGCACCTGGATTTGGTGACAGAAGAAAAGAAATGCTTCAGGACATAGCAATACTTACTGGAGGACAGGTAATATCAGAAGAATTAGGAAGAGACTTAAAAGAAGCTGAATTAGAGGATTTAGGAAGAGCTGAATCTGTAAAGATAGATAAAGAAAACACTACTATAGTAAATGGACGAGGAGATAAGAAAGCCATAGCAGATAGAGTATCTCAGATTAAGGTTCAAATAGAAGAAACTACTTCAGATTTCGATAAAGAAAAACTTCAAGAAAGACTTGCAAAACTTGCAGGTGGAGTAGCTGTAGTAAAAGTTGGAGCAGCAACTGAAACTGAATTAAAAGAGAAAAAATTAAGAATAGAAGATGCTTTAGCAGCTACAAAAGCAGGTGTTGAAGAAGGTATGGGACCAGGAGGCGGAACTGCTTATATAAATGCAATTCCAGAAGTTGAAAAATTAACTTCAGATATACCAGATGTAAAAGTTGGTATAGATATAATAAGAAAAGCATTGGAAGAACCAATTAGACAGATAGCAAACAATGCTGGTGTTGAAGGTTCAGTAATAATTGAAAAAGTTAGAAATAGTAAAGTTGGCGTTGGATATGATGCATTAAAAGGTGAATATGTAAATATGGTAGAAAAGGGTATTGTAGACCCAACTAAGGTTACAAGATCAGCACTTCAAAATGCAGCATCCGTATCAGCTACATTCTTAACTACAGAAGCAGCAGTTGCAGATATTCCAGAAAAAGCACCTGCAGGTCCAGCAGCAGGAGCACCAGGAATGGGCGGAATGGAAGGAATGTACTAATCTAAAAGCAAATATAAATGAAAAATTGAACCCTAGCATTATGTAAATGCGGGGTTTAATTTTTATCCGATGACTATCTGCTCTAATACTCCCACTTTTCCAAGTTGGAGTCAAACTCCATCTGATGCTAAGAACTCTGTTTATATTAAGTAGCATAATAGAAAGTTTTTTAAATGCATGTATATATAGGGTACCTAAAGGGGAATCTATAATATAATTTAGGATTATTTTAAGTATATGAGGAATTTTTCATTGACAAAAAGAAAAAAATTGAATAAAATAGTGTAAATAGTTATTAAAAGAGATAGAAATTCATTAAAATTTGTAAAAAGTGAATATCTTTTGTCCAGCTCATATATACCCTCAATAAGGAAGGGAGTATCTACCGGAAGCCGTAAATTTCTGACTATGAGCGGAATTATTATGGTACAAGTCATATTAATTTCGCATACATATGGGAATTTAATATGGCTTTTTTATTAAATCTTATCAAAAATGATTAAGCAGAAATATATTATATTATGATTTAGGAGTGATTTTAATTGGCAAAAATTTTAAAAAAAGCATACACTTTCGATGATGTACTTTTAGTACCAAACAAATCAGAGGTCTTACCCAGAGAAGTTTCTCTAGCTACTAATCTAACTAAGACTATAAAGTTAAACATACCTCTTATGAGTGCAGGAATGGATACTGTTACAGACTCAAAAATGGCTATTGCTATGGCAAGAGAAGGCGGCATAGGTATAATACATAAAAATATGACCATAGAAGAACAGGCTATGGAAGTAGACAAGGTAAAAAGACAGGAAAATGGAGTAATAACAGATCCTTTCTTCCTTTCACCTGATAATAGTATAAATGATGCCCTTAGCCTTATGAGTAAGTATAGAATATCTGGAGTACCTATAACCGTAGAAGGGAAATTAGTTGGTATAATTACTAACAGAGATATAGTTTTTGAAACGAACTATGATAAGAAGATTTCCGAGGTTATGACAAGAGAAAAGCTAATAACAGCTCCAGAAGATACTACTATAGAAGAAGCTAAAGAGATATTAAAAACAAGTAAAATAGAAAAGCTACCTTTAGTAGACAAGAATAATAATTTAAGAGGACTTATAACCATAAAAGATATAGAAAAAGTAAAGAGATTCCCAAACAGTGCTAAGGATTCTAGAGGAAGGCTTTTATGTGGTGCTTCTGTAGGAGTTACAAAAGATATGATGGAAAGAGTAGATGCTCTTGTACAAGTAGGAGTTGATGTTTTAAATGTTGATACAGCTCACGGACATTCTAAGGGAGTTTTAGATGCAGTAAAAACTATAAAAGAAAAATATCCAAACGTACAAATTATTGCAGGAAATATTGCAACAGCAGAAGCTGCTAAAGATTTAATTGAATCTGGTGCAGATGCAATTAAGGTAGGTATTGGACCTGGATCTATATGTACTACTAGAGTAGTAGCAGGAGTAGGAGTTCCACAGCTTACTGCAGTAATGGACTGCGTAGAGGAAGCTAATAAATACGACATACCAGTTATTGCAGATGGAGGAATAAAATATTCAGGAGATATAGTAAAGGCATTAGCTGCTGGAGCAAAAGTAGTTATGATGGGATCAATGTTTGCAGGTTGTGAAGAAGCACCAGGTGAAACTGAAATATATAAAGGAAGAAGTTATAAAGTTTATAGAGGAATGGGTTCTCTAAGTGCTATGGCTTGTGGTAGTAAAGATAGATATTTTCAGGAAGGAAATAAAAAATTAGTTCCAGAAGGTGTAGAAGGAAGGGTCCCTTATAAAGGATCTGTAGCAGATACTGTATTCCAACTTTTAGGAGGAATACGTTCAGGAATGGGATATTTAGGATCACCTACTTTAAATGATTTGTATGAAAAAGCTACTTTTGTAGTTCAATCTTCAGCAGGACTTAGAGAAAGTCATCCACATGATATTTCCATGACTAAAGAAGCTCCAAATTACAGTGTTAGACAGTAAAAATTATAGTCCAATAGAAGTTTTTATAATATAATTGTATTTGTAATGTTTAATATAAAATGATTTTCTATAATTGGTTAGGAGGAAGTTCATGGAAAAGGAAATGGTCGTTGTAGTTGATTTTGGTGGACAATATAATCAACTCATAGCAAGAAGAGTTAGAGAAAATAATGTATACTGCGAAATACTTCCCTATACTTGCTCTATAGATAAGATAAAGGAAAAAAATCCTAATGGAATAATATTTACAGGTGGACCAAATAGCGTATATGGTGAAAATGCTCCTAGAATAAGTGAAGAGGTATTTAAATTGGGAGTACCTATTTTAGGCATATGTTATGGACATCAACTTATATGCAATATATTAGGCGGAAAAGTTAAAAGTGCAGAAGTAAGGGAATACGGAAAGACAAAGATAGAACTTGATGCAGATAGTGCTTTATTTTCTAATATAGATAAAAATCAAATCTCATGGATGAGTCATACAGATGTTGTATCAGAACCTCCAAAAGGATTTAAAGTAATAGCAAAGACCAATGGATGTCCTGTTGCAGCAATAGAAAACACTGATAAAAAAATATATGGAGTTCAATTCCATCCTGAAGTTGAACACACACCTTTTGGAAGAAAAATGCTTTCTAACTTCTTATTTAAGGTATGCAATTTAAAGGGAGATTGGTCTATGTCTTCCTTTGCAGATGAAAAGATAAAGTTAATAAGGGAAAAAGTCGGAAATAAGAAAGTAATATGTGCCATGTCCGGTGGAGTTGATTCTTCTGTGGCAGCAGTTCTTGTACATAAGGCTGTAGGTAAGCAGCTTACCTGTATATTTGTAGATCATGGCCTTTTGAGAAAAGATGAAGGCGATCAGGTAGAGCATGTATTTAAAAAGCAGTTTGACATGAACTTTATAAGAGTAAATGCTAGAGATAGATTTTTAGGGAAATTAGAAGGTGTATCAGATCCTGAAAAGAAGAGAAAGATAATAGGAGAAGAGTTTATAAGGGTATTTGAAGAAGAAGCTAAAAAACTAGGAGATATAAGCTTCTTAGTTCAAGGCACTATATACCCGGATGTAGTTGAGAGCGGTCTTGGAACCTCTGCAACTATAAAGAGCCATCATAACGTAGGTGGACTTCCAGAAGACATGGATTTTAAGCTTATAGAACCTCTTAGAGAATTGTTTAAAGACGAAGTTAGGGCAGTAGGAGAAAAGCTTGGTATACCTCATAAATTGGTTTGGAGACAGCCTTTCCCAGGACCTGGTCTTGCTATAAGAGTACTTGGAGAAATTACTGAAGAAAAGCTTGCAATAACAAGAGAAGCAGATGCTATATTTAGAGAAGAAATAGCTATTGCAGGACTAGATGAAAAGATATGGCAGTATTTTGCTTGCCTTCCTAATATACGTTCTGTTGGAGTAATGGGGGACGAAAGAACTTATTGCTATACAGTTGCACTGAGGGCTGTAGTATCCAGTGATGCCATGACTTGTGATTGGGCAAGAATACCTTATGATGTTTTAGATAAAGTAAGTAGAAGGATAGTAAATGAAGTTAAAGGAGTAAACAGAATTGTTTATGATGTAACTTCAAAACCACCTTCTACTATTGAATGGGAATAAAAGGTAAATATATTAAAATTTAATATTAGTAAAAATGGAGTGCTGTAGAAATACTTTTTAAAGTAGTTTTGCAGCACTCTATTTTTGTATATATGAAAAAATTTACCTAGAAAAGTCAACCAAATTGAGTATTAATAAGGCATATTAGTAATTGATAGAATTAAATTTTTATAATATACTGAAAATATATGATTATTTAAATTACGACAGAATAAACAATTATAACTTAAATTAGGCCACAAATTTACAAATATTTTATAATTGGGGTAGGAAGGAAGGGATTTATTATGATTTCCATAAACATACTGGAACAGTTAAAAGCTATATTAGAATTGCAATTAGATATGATACCTGGTGGAGTGTTATATCTAATTATTGAAGGAGACACATTTACATGGAGAAAAGCATCAAAACAATTTAATTTGGATATGTTTAAGGTTGGTGATAAATTAAATTCAAACAGTGTAGTAAGTAGAGCAATGAAAGAAAATAGAACATTGACAGAAAATATTCCCAGATATCTTTATGGGGTAAGATTAAAGACAATTGCAGAACCCTTAGTTGATGAAAATGGGAAAGTTGTTGGAGCACTTTCAATTGTATTTCCAAGGCTTCACCCTGTAGCAAAATCCTTTAATAATTTTGCACCTGTTTTATCCGAAATGTTTCCAGAAGGAGCTTTTATCTATTTGACTGATTTATATAAAGTAATGTATAGACAAGCATCAAAACAGTTTGATATTCCTACTGTAGTTGTAGGATATAAATTAATAGAAGGTGACATTGCAAAAGAGGTTATAGATAAGAAAAAGCAAGTTACACTAGAATTTGACAGTTCAAAGTATGGAATCCCTACTTTAGTTACATGTTTACCATTGTTCGATGAAGAAAATTCAAATGAAATTGTGGCCACATTAGGAATAATGATTCCAAAAAAAGTTGCAGGTGATCTAAGAGATATGTCTGCTAATCTTGAAAGTGGTATTTCTGGAATTGCTTCTGCAATTGAACAGTTATCAATATCTGCAACAAACATACACTCAAATGAAATGGATCTTAATAATGGTATTAAGGAAGTAATAAATTTGTCCGAAGAAATTAACAAAGTATCAGTGTTTATAAAAAATATTGCTGATGAAACAAATATGCTTGGCTTGAATGCTGCCATAGAGTCAGCTAGAGCAGGAGAAAACGGAAAAGGCTTTGAAGTTGTTGCACAGCAAATAAGAAAATTATCTAAACAATCAAAAGATACAGTTCCACAAATTAAGAAATTAACGGATAGCATCAAACAGAAAGTTGATGAAACTCGTGAAAAAAGCCAGGGTTCTTTATCAGAAAGTCAAGAACAAGCTTCTGCTACAGAAGAGATTACGGCGAGTATACAAGAATTGACTTCTATGTCAGCAGAATTAAATAAAATTGCACATAAATTGTAAAGGACATTATATTATAAACAGAGTTCTTGGCATCAGATGGAGTTTTGACTTCAGCTGATGCTTAGAAATCGTTATCCAGGGACGTAGCTGCTCTCAACGTACACTTGGAGAAGTGGGAATGTTAGAGCAGGTAGTCATCGGATAAAAATGTATTTAAGAGTGTATCATAACAGTATATGGTTGTGATACACTTTTAATATGTAATATATTAATACTTAACTTTCGCAGTTTAAAAACTTTGCGAAGCAAAGCTTTTAAAAATAACAAAGTTCAAATAACAAAGAACAGATAAAGATGATTTCCATCGTACCTCAGGAAATCTATAATTTTAATATTTTCTGACGTTAGGAAGAAAATTATCCTTATTTGATATTTGAACTTTGTTCTTTAAGAAAATTGTTTCGCAATATTTTTATATTAAGTCAAAATTTTATATGTGCGAAAGTTGAGTTAAGGAATAGTGTATTAGAAAAATTAATATATATTAAGAGATAAAAAGTAAAAATAAAAGGCAAATTTATTAATTTTTTAAGGTTTTTAGTATAAACTATTTTATAGATACACAATTATGGAGGTAAGATATGTTTAAAGGATGTTTAAACTTGGATTTGAGTAAATGTGAGAATTATTTAAAAAATTATGAGATAGAAGCCTTGGAACCTTTTATAAATCAGGCTCATGAAATGTTGCATAAGAAAACAGGAATAGGCGGTGAATTTACAGGATGGATTGGTTTACCTCTAAATTATGATAGAGAAGAGTTTGAGAGAATAAAAAAATGTGCGAAAAAAATTAGAGACAATTCTGATGTCCTTGTAGTTGTAGGAATAGGAGGGTCTTACCTGGGATCTAGAGCAGCTATAGAAATGTTAAGTCATACTTTCTATAATAATTTGCCTAGAGAAAAAAGAGGTGGTCCTGCAATATATTATCTGGGAAATAATATGAGTTCAACTTATATGGCAGACTTTATGGAAGTTATAGAGGGAAAAGATATATCTGTTGATGTAATATCCAAATCAGGTACCACAACAGAACCTGCCATAGCATTTAGAATGCTTAGAGAATTAGTTGAAAATAAATATGGCCATGAGGGAGCAAAGGAAAGAATATTTGCTACAACGGATAAGAAAAAAGGTGCACTAAAATCTGTGGCAGATATGGAAGGATATGAAACCTTTGTAATTCCAGATGATGTTGGAGGAAGATTTTCTGTACTCACAGCAGTAGGGATGCTTCCAATAGCTGTAGCCGGCATTAATATAGATCAATTAATGCAAGGTGCTGCAGATGCAGTTATTGCCTATGGAAATTCAAAGTTAGATAAAAATGATGCCTATAAATATGCAGCAGTGAGAAATATTTTACAGAGAAAGGGTAAATCTATAGAAATATTAGCTAATTTTGAACCATGTTTGCATTATTTTGGAGAATGGTGGAAACAACTGTATGGAGAGAGTGAAGGAAAAGATAATAGAGGAATATTTCCAGCAGCAGTAGATTTTTCAACAGATCTTCATTCTATGGGACAATATATACAAGACGGATTTAGAAGTTTAATTGAAACCTTTATAAATGTTGAGAAGCCAAGAAAAGAGGTTACAATAAAGTTAGATGAAGGAAACCTTGATGGATTAAATTTTATTGCAGGAAAAACTATGAACTTTGTAAACCAACAAGCCTTTAGAGGTGCAGTTTTAGCCCATAGTGATGGAAATGTACCTTGTATAGTATTAAATGTACCTGAATTGACAGCGTATTATTTTGGACATATGGTGTATTTCTTTGAAAAGTCATGTGCTGTAAGCGGCTATCTTATGGGAATAAACCCTTTTGATCAACCTGGTGTTGAAAAATATAAGAAAAATATGTTTGCACTCCTTGGAAAACCTGGTTATGAAAATATGAAATTAGAACTTGAAAAACAGATATAGAGTTTTTAAGCAAAAATCAACTTATACTTCGGATATTTTTTGCAACCTTAAGCTCGTTAAACATTTTGATAAGGCTAAGCAAAAAATTTAAAAGAGCTTCATTATTGTAAAAATATGACTGAGTGTAAGTTGATTTTTAAGTTAGAAAAACTATAAAGCAGCTTTCAAATGAGAAATTCTAGAAATATTTTTATAAATTATCTGTTAAATGTGTAAATATAATATATAATAGGAAGTGTTGTAATATATTTTATAGGTGTAGGGGGAAGTTATTTGAAAAAGTATTTTATAAAAAGATTTGTAATATTTACACTTATATTTTTTGTGTTATATTTTATTAACCTGCAGGATAAAAATTTAGGATCAGTTTTTAAAATTATTGGCATTTCTTTATTGTCAGGTGGGTGTCTTGGAGGACTTATGCTTTTGCTAAAGATTACCTTCGGAAAGATGGGACAAAAAAGAAATCAATAGTAAAGGAGAAAATACGTAAAATTATACGTTGTGGATTAGATGAAAATATTAGTAGATGCAGATGCCTGTCCTGGAAAGTCTATAATAGAAAATGTTGCTAGAGAAAACAATGTGGAAGTTATAATGTACTGCGATATAAATCATATTTTAAGCAGCAATTATAGTACTATTAAGTACGTGGATGGTGGATTTCAAAGTGTAGATATGGTTCTTATAAATAAAGTTGAAAGTGGAGATATAGTTATAAGTCAGGATTATGGGGTAGCAGCTATGACTTTAGGTAAAAAAGCTTATGCTATAAATCCTAAAGGGTACATATATGATGACAATAATATGGATCAACTTCTTTTTGAAAGACATATATCTTCAAAAATAAGAAGGTCAGGGGGAAAAACTTTCAGCCCTAAGAAAAGGACAAAACAAGATGATGAGAGACTTGAAAAAAATTTACTTAAATTAATATCCAGGTATAAGGCATTTTCAAAGAAATAACTAGTCAGTATGCTAGCCTATTTTTTATCAGACTGCGTCGGTAGAACCCTTAGATAGGATTCACTATCTGCGGAACCTGCCTCCTTGTCAGATAAAAAATATCCTTCGCATTTTTGACTTGTTATTTTCTTTCAAATGCCTAAGGCTAATTAGTGTAGATAATTTTTACAAACGAGAATAGGATACTCCTTTTAAAGTAGTTTACTTTTAAAGGGAGTATTTTTGATTTTAGCTAAGTCTCAATATTGTGATAGATTGAAATATTCCAATTTATTGACCTAGTGTTAAATTATAATAGAAATATACAAAAAATACTATTACAGAATATGGAACTATAGTATAATAAATTTATGGGAATTAGTTCCTAGGAATATTATTTTACATGGGGGATGATGTAGATGAATGAACTTGCTATAAGCTGTAATCTAGAAAGTCCACAGGAGCAAAAATCAAAAATTATTATAAATATATATAATGACTTAAAAGAAAAACTTGTTTATAAGTATATGATTGGATGCAATGGAACCTGGAGTGTATTAAAGGATTTTACAAAAAATGAGAGTGTAGAGTGGATTCCAAAGAATGAAGGAAAGTATATATTAATGGTACAAGCTAAAAAGTTAAATGGAAGTAAAAGCTTTGATTATGTATCCAGGATGGACTATGTAATAGGAAAAGTAGAGGAAAAATTAATAACTGCTGTACATATGGATAAGAAGAAATTAAAATTAGGTGATAAATTAAATATAACAGTTAATACATCTAAAATGCCTCTTATGTTTAGATACTGGATAAAAATAAAAGATGAATGGGAAATGATAAAAGACTATTGTGCTGAAAATACACTTTCCTGGACAGTTAAAAGTGACGGAAAATGTCAAATATTAGTAGAGTGTAAAAATGTGGACTCAAAAAATAAATATGATGACTTTAAAATTGAAGAATTTCAGGTGCTTCCCCTAAAAGAAATTAGGATAACGGATTTTAAGTGTCTGACTGGTAAAATTTTAGAAGATTCTGAACTTACTTTTCAAGTAGATGCACAGTATGATATAGATAGAACTATACTTTATAAATTTTTTAAAATAAGTTCTAATGGCCAGGTACAGTGTGTACAAAATTATTCTACCAAGAGGACGGTAAGTTATGTGGAACATAAGAGCGGTGAGTACAAGCTCTTATGTATGGTAAAAGACATGTACTCCCAAAATAAATTTGACGATAGGGCTATGCTTAATTTTGAAGTTAAAAAGTACAGTAAAATTTATATAAAAAGTTTTATTACAGATATAAATTACCCACAATTATGTGGAACAAAAGTAACTTTAAAGGCTGAAACTATAGGTGGAAGAGAGCTTTTATACAGGTACATAATTTATGGGAAATCCAGTGACGATTCTGGATATACTCATTCTAATAGTTATGTTTGGGAAAGTAAGGCTCCAGGAGATTACAAGATAACTTTGATGGTGAAGGATAAATCCTTTCAGGGAAGTTATGAGGCTATGGAACATTTAAATTATGTTATAGATGAGAGAAGCGATGAACCTGTCAAAATTGAAAAAGTTTTAATGGATAAAAATGACCATGTGCTAATAAATGAAAATATTAATGTAGAGGTAGAAGCATCGGGAGGGGTGGATCTTAGATACTCATTTATAATAAGGGAAAAGGCAGCAGAGTTATACAAAATAAATTATTGTAAAAATAACCACATGAAATTTATTCCTAAAAAGGAAGGGAATTATGAACTGGAGGTTAGAGTAAAAGATAAATATTCAAAGAGAGAATACGACTGTCATTCCATAATAAATATAACGGTCCTAAGCTATATACCTGCTGCAATTGATTATGTGTTGTATCCAGCAAGAGAGTATTATTTAGTAGGAGATAAAATTTCTATAAATTGTATAGTTCAAAATACTAGAAATGTGGTTATGAAATATGTGCTTAATATAAATAATCATCAGGTGGAAGAGACGGATTTTGTGAGTGAAAAGACCTATGTGTTTATACCAAAATACAGTGGTAGATATAAGGTAGATATATTTGCAAAAAATGTTAAAGGAACCAGAGAATTTGATTGCAAAAAGGAAGTTACAATTAAAGTAAATGAAGCACTACCTGTAACAAATACGAGAATAACCTGTGACAGTGCAGATTTTATATGCAATAAACCAGTTATATTTACAGCTCATAGTGAAGGGGGTAAAGATGTACTATATGAATTTTATATAATGGAAAAAGGGGATTGGAATTTAGTTCAAAACTATAGTAAAAAAAATTACTATACATTTATTCCCTTTGAAAAAGACGAATACAAAGTGCTTGTACTTAGTAAAAGCCAGTACAATAAAGTGTTTTATGAAGATTATACCATATTTTCCTTTAAAGTTAATTGAATGGGTATAAAGTTATCATATATTAATACGATGAAAATGAGTAGATTATGTTTTTAAGCAGGTGAAAAAATGAGTGTAAATAACGTAAGTAATGAGAATCAAAATACAAATCTTCAAAAAGTATTACAATATGAGATGATGACTCAAATATTAAAACAAGCCTTTGGAGATTCTGATTCCTTTCAACTTGTAATGGAAAGCTTAACTAAAGCATTATCAGACAGCAGTGGAAATATTGACTTGTCTAAATTAAATTTGGGACAAGAAGATCTTAGTAAACTAGGATATGGGGCAGGCCAAAGGTTAAATACTGTCTATAATAGTGTAAAAAGTGACATACAGAGTGGGTCTGCAAGTATTGATGAGGCAATTGCAAATGCTTCAAGAAAATACGGGGTGGATGCTAATTTAATAAAGGCAGTTATAAAACAAGAATCTGATTTTAATCCAAATTCTACATCCGGTGCAGGAGCTGAAGGACTTATGCAGCTTATGCCAGGTACTGCTAGAGAACTTGGGGTCAGTGACCCATATAACATAGATCAGAATGTAGATGGAGGTACTAAATACTTAAAAGAAATGCTTAATATGTATGGAAACAACAAGGAACTTGCACTAGCTGCATATAATGCGGGTCCCGGCACTTTGCAGTCTAGGGGTGTTAGCAGTACTTCGGGTATTTCAAGATTACCTTATGAAACGAGAGATTATGTACAAAAAGTTATGAAATATTACGGAAAATAGTAGGGCTTTTTCTAATGACATTTATATAAAATTGTAACAAATACTTAATTATACAAAATACAGGATATTAGTAAAATATATTAATATCCTGTATTTTTGTGCGGTGCCAAGAATTATACTTATGCAGTAATTAGGTCAATTGTCTGAATTTTGGACTAAGAATTAATAATTAAAAGTGAATAGTGAATGAGGATTTTTCTCCACTATGCTGTGAAAAATCTTATATTTAAAGCTTATTGAAGCTTTGCTTTAATAACGCTATATTTTAGATTTTCTGAAGTTTTAACGAAAGAAAATTGTCCATAACTATTAATTCTTAATTATAATAGTATATTTTCTATAAATGCAGAAAAGGGTATAATATATGAGAGGAGGCGAAAATATGGATAGAATAGACAAGGTTTTAGCAAATTTAGGCTTTGGAACAAGAAAAGAGATAAAAGCTGTAGTAAAAAATGGAGAAGTAAAAATAGATGGCACTGTTATAAAAGATAGTTCTATGAAAATAGATCCTGATAAAAGCACAATAGAAGTTGGAGGTAATGTTGTAGAGTACAAAAAAAATATATATTTATTAATGAATAAGCCTCAAGGAGTAGTGTCGGCAACTTTTGACAATTATGATGAAACAGTTATAGACATTTTAGAGCCTGAGTATCAGGCATTTAAACCATTTCCAGTAGGAAGGCTAGATAAAGATACGGAAGGACTTTTGCTTATTACAAATGATGGTGAGCTAAATCACAGGATGATATCACCTAAAAATCATGTAGACAAAGTTTACTATGCTGAAATAGATAAGTATTTGGATGAAAGAGATGTAAATAGGTTTAAAAAAGGAATACAACTAAAAGATGGTTATAAATGTTTACCGGGTAAACTACATATTATGGAATCGAATGAAGATGGTGCTAAGGTAGAAGTTACTATACAGGAAGGAAAGTTTCATCAAGTTAAAAGAATGTTTAATGCATTAGGAAAAAATGTAGTTTATTTAAAGAGAATAAAATTTGGACCTATGGAGTTGGATAAAGATCTAAATTTGGGAGAATATAGGGAATTATCTAAAAATGAGATTGAAAGTATAAAAAGAATTTAAATATGAATTAAATTCAATCATAATTATATTAAATTTACAATTATATGTGCATAAATGTATCAGATTTTACTTGATATTTTATTCAAGTTTTACTATAATTAAGTTGCAAGGATAAATAAAAGGAATGAATAGCCCCCTTTTTATTTATGAGCAAAACAGTCCATGCCCCAATGGGCTGTTTTTGCTTTTTTGAATTTAATTATCTACAATTTTATAGATTAATGTTTTAATACGTGATAAAATTAAAGGGGGAATATTAACATTAAATGTACATGAATAAGGAGTGTAGTTCATGGAAGAATATAAATCTAAATTACAGAGTAAAGAAATGGATTACTTGTGTGAGGCAGTATTGTCTTTAAAGACAAAAGAAGAGTGTTATAGATTCTTTGAGGATATATGTACTATAAATGAAATAAAGGCATTAGAACAGAGGCTTCAGGTAGCTAGAATGTTGAAAAACAAAAAAACGTATTTGGACATTGCAGCTGCAACAGGGGCAAGTACTGCTACCATAAGTAGGGTCAATAGGTGTTTGAATTATGGAAGTGACGGTTATAAGATAGTCTTAGGAAGATTAAAATAATATATTCAATCAGTACAAATAAATTTTTTCGTGTGTTGATAAAAATATCAGCACATTTTTTATGCTTTTCATGATTAAATTAATTGTAGAATGTTATAATATTAAACAGGAAGTATCTCTGTATCTACTTTAAATTAGGGGAGATAAACAGAGTTCTTGGTTTCAGGTGGAGTTTTTTATCCATCTGAAACTTATTAACAGGATTCTTAGTGCTTTAGCACTTAGAAGGCGTTATCCTTTAGGGAAAATCGTTATCCAGGGGCGTAGCAGCCGTTATGCACAGCATAAGAACTCTAAATCGCTGAAGCTCAAGAGTTCTAATATTCCCAACTTTATAAGAAAAGCAGATATCCCAAATCTTTGATTTGGTGATAGTCGCTTTCGCTGTGTGAGATGGGGGTATTACGGCTGGTAGCCATCGGATAAACAAACAGGAGTGAATGTTATGGATTTAAAAAGCCTTTTGAATAAAGAACAGTATGAAGCAGCAGTATATGTAGACGGTCCTCTATTGATTTTAGCTGGGGCAGGTTCTGGAAAGACCAGAGTTTTAACTTATAGAATTGCTCATATGATTAAGGATATGAATATATATCCTTCTAAAATACTGGCTATAACTTTTACTAATAAGGCTGCAGGAGAGATGAAAGACAGGATAAAAGAATTAGTAGGAGATGAAGTAGATGGAATGTGGGTATCTACATTTCATTCAAGCTGTGTAAGAATACTTAGAAGAGAAATAGATAAATTAGAATATAATAAGAATTTTGCAATATATGATAGTTATGATCAAAAAGTACTTATAAAACAGTGTATGAAAGAGTTAAATATAAGTGACAAGGATATAACTGACAGAGAGATAATAAATAAAATTAGTGGACAAAAAGATAATTTAATATCTCCACAGCAATTTAAAAAAGAAAATGAAGGAAACTTCAGAATGAATAGAATTGCAGATGTTTATTTGTTATATCAAAAAAAACTCAAGGATAACAATGCATTGGATTTTGATGATCTTATATATAAAACTGTACAGCTTTTTAAGGAAAATGAAGATGTACTGGAATTTTATCAGAGAAAGTTTAAGTACATAATGGTAGACGAATATCAAGATACCAATAGATCTCAATACGAGTTTGTAAGGCTTCTTGCAAAGGCACATAAAAATATATGTGTAGTAGGAGACGATGATCAATGTATTTATGCTTGGAGAGGTGCGGACATAAAAAATATTTTGGATTTTGAAAAAGATTATCCAAATGCAAAGGTAATAAAGTTAGAGCAAAATTATAGATCCAAGGGTAATATATTGAAGGCAGCTAATGATGTCATAAGTAATAATTC
The DNA here is from genome assembly GCF_001675165.1 of Clostridium ragsdalei P11. Classification (GTDB taxonomy): domain Bacteria; phylum Bacillota; class Clostridia; order Clostridiales; family Clostridiaceae; genus Clostridium_B; species Clostridium_B ragsdalei. The sequence continues at coordinate 47,145 of NZ_LROS01000075.1, read as the reverse complement.
AAATAGAAAAGAAAAAATACTGAGAACTGAAAGTGAAAATGGAGACAAAATAAAATTATATAGGGCTTATTCAGATATAGATGAAGGCAGGTATATTGCATCTAAGATCAAAGAAATACTAAAAGAGGATGAAAGCAAACATTATAAGGATTTTGCAATACTTTATAGAACTAATGCCCAATCCCGTATATTTGAAGATGTATTTATGAAATCAAATATTCCCTATAGAATTATTGGAGGCTTAAAGTTCTACGACAGAAAAGAAATAAAGGATATTATGGCTTATTTAAAGTTTATAAATAATCCTTTAGATGATGTTAGTTTAAGAAGGATAATAAATGTGCCAAAGAGAAGTATAGGGGATTCTACAGTACAGAAAATACAGGATTTTGCTAATTCTATGAATGAGTCCATGTACAACGTACTTTTAGCTATAGATGAAGTTTTAAATTTAACAAAGAGAAATATTAATTGCATAAATAAATTTGTAAGCCTTATAAACAGTTTTATAAGAAGCAGGGACAAGATTACTGTGTCCAGTCTTATAAAGGAGATATTAGATACTACTGGATATTTAGAGGAACTTAAAGATTCAAATGAGGCAGATAGTATAAGCAGGGTAGAAAATCTACAGGAGCTTGTGTCTGCTGCTGCAGAGTTTGAAACTTCTTCAGAAGATCCGTCTCTTTCTGCATTTTTAGAGAAGGTGACTTTGGTTTCAGATGTAGATAATTTTGATCAAGATGCTGACTCAGTTGTACTTATGACAGTACATAGTGCTAAAGGATTAGAGTTTCCTGTAGTCTTTATGGCGGGAATGGAAAATGGAATATTTCCGGGAACCCAGTCTTTAAATGAGTTTAAGGAAATGGAAGAGTCTAGAAGGCTTTGTTATGTTGGAATAACTAGAGCTAAGGAAAAACTTTATATGACTTCTGCGGAAACCAGAAGGGTATTTGGAAGAATGGTATCTTACCAGCAGTCCAGTTTTATAAGTGAGATATCTCATGACCTTATAGAGTATGATAGTTTAAAAAAATCCAATTTTACTAGTCCTATAAATAAGCAATTAAACAAAAATACTTTTTCCTGGGGTAAAAAGGTTCACCAGAGCAGCTTGATAGAAAATCCAGTATCTCCTTCTGTAGAAAATGTACCAAAGGGTAATTATTTAAAACTAGAGAATATAAAAGAAGGAACAAAAGTTAAACATGGAAAGTTTGGATTAGGGACTATTGTAAGTATATCTAAAAGTGGCAGTGATATAAAACTTACTATAGTTTTTGATAAGATGGGAATAAAAAATTTAATGTACGGAGTAGCACCGCTGGAAGCTGTATAAGTTGCATTTATTGTTTATGGAGGATTTTAGCTTTGATATATGAAGATAGATATAATGAATTAAAGAAAATAATTACTTATCATAATGATAGGTATTACAATCAGGATAATCCTGAAATATCTGATTATGAATATGATATGTTAATGCAGGAACTAAAGAATATAGAAAGAGAACATCCAGAGATTATTACTCCGGATTCTCCTACTCAGTATGTAGGAGGTGATGCTAAACGTGAAGCAGGCGTACTTGTTAGACATAGAGTTCCTATGTTAAGCCTTAGGGATGTTTTTAACAAAGAGGACGTTGAACAATTTGTTAATGATGTTAAAGCTCAATTTCCTGATGTAGAATTTGTAGTAGAAACAAAAATTGATGGTTTATCAATGGCTTTACGCTATGAAGATGGAAAGCTTATAACTGCTATTACTAGAGGTGATGGTATTGTTTATGGTGAAGATGTTACGGTGAATGCTAAAGTGATAAATGATGTAGTTAAATCACTTAAAGATAAGATTCCGTATCTGGAGATTCGTGGAGAAGTCTATATGACTAAAGAGGCTTTTCAAAATGTTAATGAACATCAGGAACTCTTGGGTAAAAAGGTATTTGCTAATCCTAGAAACTGTGCAGCAGGTACTCTTAGACAGCTGGACAGTAAAGTTACAAAAGAAAGAAATTTATCTCTTTTTATTTTTAATGTTCAAGATGTTCGGGGTATGGAGTTTAAAACTCATACCGAAGGTTATGAATTTCTAAAAAAACAGGGCATTAAAGTTATTGAGAATTATACAGTATGTAAGACTACTTGTGAAATATGGGATGCCATTGAAAAAATTGGTGAAAACCGCGGAGATTTAGATTATGATATTGATGGTGCGGTTATTAAAATCAATAATTTAGCATACAGAACGGAACTTGGTAGTACTTCTAAAGTTCCAAAGTGGGCTATTGCTTATAAATATCCACCTGAAGAAAAAGAAACTAAGCTCCTTGATATTGAACTTACGGTAGGAAGGACTGGAAGGATTACCCCTGTTGCTATTTTTGAGCCAATAAGGTTGTGTGGTACAAGCGTATCAAGAGCCACTCTCCATAATCAAGATTTTATTGATGAACTGGATGTAGGCGTTGGCGATATTATTGTAGTATATAAATCAGGAGAAATTATCCCTAAGATCAAGAAAGTTATACACGAAAAACGTCCTGAAGGAACAGTTAAATTTCAGTTTCCAGATAAGTGTCCTGTATGCGGCAGTCCAGTTGCCAGAGAAGAAGGTGCAGCTGACATTAAGTGTACTAACATTAACTGTCCATCTATGCTTGTAAAAAGAATTATTAATTTTGTAAGCAGGGACTGCATGGATATTAAAGGATTTGGTGCAGCTTATGTTGAACAGCTTGTTGATAAAGGATATATAGATGATATACCGGATATTTATCACCTTAATGAATATAGAGATAAGCTTGTTGAAGAAGGCATAATCGGCAAAGAAAAGAATACAGATAAACTTCTTGATGTTATTGAAAATTCAAAGAAGAATGAACCACATCGGTTATTGGCAAGTTTGGGTATATCTAATGTTGGTAAGTCAACAGCTAAAGAACTTATGAAATATTTTAAATCTATTGATAATCTCATTAATGCAGATATTGATGAAATCAAGAAGGTACCTGATATTGGTGATATAAGTGCTTCAACAATATTTGAATATTTCAAAAATGAAGATAACCTTAAAATTATAAGTGAACTTGCTAAATGCGGTGTAAATATGGTAATGAACGAAGATAAAGAAGCAGATAATTTACTTGAAGGCAGTAAGTTTGTTATTACAGGAACGCTGCCATCAATGGGAAGAACTGAAGCAAAGGAGCTTATAGAGAAACACGGCGGCAAGGTATCAGGTTCGGTATCTAAGAAAACTACATATGTACTTGCAGGGGATGCTCCTGGAAGCAAAGTAACTAAGGCTCAGAAATTAGGTGTTAAGGTAATATCTGAAGCGGAATTATTGCAAATGCTTAAATAAAAATAAATAATAGAATTTTTTAAACAGGGAAATATAATAAGGAGCATAGAAGAATTATTAAGATTTTGAATTAAAATAATAAAGGAAAAATGAATTTGAAAGCATGCTATAAATATTTACAAAGAAGTAAAAAAGGATTATTATAAGAATAGTTTAATTTCATATGAAAGTTAAACTATTTGTATAGTATAGAGATTCTAGGTTAGAGGCAGCTTATTTCCTTTAATATGCTACTAAATTTTGCTTGGGATCACTATAGTGGAGGATAAAAATGAAAAGGACAATAAATTTATTAGGGTGGATAGGAGTTATTTTTACTATCTTAACATTGATTTTAACACTCCTTACTACATATCATTTTACATATGTAAAGTACTTTAATGATTATTGCACGCTTCAGTGGAGCATATTTGTTACTATGGTAGCTTGGGCTATAAATATGATAATTTCTAGAGCTAACTTTAGAAATATAGTATACCCTATAACATGTGTATTGATAGCTTGCGCAACTATGTTTTTTATGTATATGAAAGTTTATTAAGATTATAGAGACAATCTTTTGGTAGATTGTCTTATTTTTTTAGGTACGCCCAACATGGGCGACAGCTTGGGGGTGAATATATTGAAATCTATTGGAATTGTTACAAATAGCAATTCTTTAGTGGCTGAATTTTTGAAAAGCAGTATAGAAAATATATATAAGGGTTTTGTTGCAATAAATAATTATTATTTGAATGAGCTTAAAAGTACAGATAAGATAGATGATGATGTGATATTGATAATGAATCATGAAATAGCAATTGAAATAGAGAGATATGTAAAAAATAAAAAGAATATAATAGTTATTGAAAGAACGATAAAAGAAAATGAAGTTTATAAAATATTTAATATTCCCCAGGGCACTAAAGCTCTTGTGGTAAATAATGCAAAATCGGCTACATTAGAAACCATATCTCTATTATATAGGATAGGTGTAAATAATATTACCCTTATACCTTATGATGAAAATCAAACATATGAAAACATAAAATTTGCAATAACTCCTGGTGAATCTTCCAGAGTGCCAAAATATATTGAAAAAGTTATAGACATAGGAAATCGGTGTATTGATATATCTACCTTTATTAATATTTCTAATAAATTAATGTTTAAAAGCAGAGTAATTGATACCAGGCTGTTTAAATATTCAGAAAAAATTGTAAATTTAGATATTGGTATCAAGGATAAATATAAAGAGCTTTACATTAAAAATGAAGATCTGAATGCAGTACTTAATATGTCCAAAGAAGGAATAATGTTTACAGATTTAGATGGAAAGATATCATTTTACAATAATGCTTTTGAAAGGTTATTCAATATAAGAGAAAATATAAAATGTAAAAATATAAAAAATGTATTGGATAAAAATTTGGTATGCTTGCTTGGAAAAAATAGTGTTAAGGACGAACTCATAGAATATAGAGACAAGTTTATAGTAGTCAATAAAGAAATTGTTAACTACTATGGAGAAAAAAAAGGATGCTATATTAGTATAAGTGAAGTTACATATTTGGAGCAGCTTGCAAAAAAACTAACATTAAAATATAGCAATAAAGGACTTATAGCAAGGTATGATTTTAATTCCATAAAAACAAATTCAAACAGTATAAAAGAATGCATAAAACTAGGTAATAAAGTTGCAAAATCAGATTTGACAGTTTTGATAACGGGTGAGAGTGGTACTGGCAAGGAACTTTTTGCTCAATCAATACACAATGCATCTTTGAGAAAAAACAGGCCTTTTGTTGCCATAAATTGTGCTGCAGTTCCTGAAAGTTTGTTAGAAAGTGAATTGTTTGGATATGAAAGTGGGGCCTTCACAGGTGCACGCAAAGAAGGAAAAGTAGGATTATTTGAACAAGCTAATATGGGAACTATATTTCTGGATGAAATAGGTGATATGCCTTTAACACTGCAAGCCAGATTGCTTAGAGTGCTGCAGGAAAAACAAGTAATGAGGATAGGTTCTGATGGGCTTATAAATATTGATATCAGAGTTATTTCAGCTACAAATAAAAATTTGCTTCAAATGATAGAGAAAGGACAATTTAGAAAAGATTTATTTTATAGAATCAATGTGCTTCCTATAAATATACCACCTGTAAGAGAAAGAAAAGAAGATATCATTTCTCTTATAAAATATTTTATGGGAAGAAAAAGGAATATAAGATTATCTGATGAAGTCATAGAAATTTTTATGAATTATTCTTGGCCGGGCAATATAAGGGAAATTCAAAACGTTGCTTCCTATATAAAGATTATGAATGATGAAGAAGAAGTAAAAGCTAGAGACTTGCCTTATTATTTGGTTGACTATAATATAGACTTTGATAAAGAAATTACGTATTTGAAATCTAAAAATTGTATTTTGAATTCAGTATTAATATTGAAAATTATTAAGGAACAAGGAATTTTGAAATCAGGAATTGGTAGAAAAAGTATAAAGAAGATTATGGAAGCAAAAAATATAAGACTAAGTGAAGCTGAAATAAGAAGAATAATGAGCATTTTAAACAAATTGTCATTAATATTATGCAACTTAGGAAGAGGCGGAAGCAAAATTACAACAAAAGGGGACAATTTTTTAAAATGGATGGAAAATAGGACAAAATTATAGCCTAAATAACCTATTCAATATAAATAACCTATGCAAATAAAACGTGCATAGGTTATTTATTTGCTTTAACTTATGGCATGAAAAATGCTTATAAAAATAAATAATTATGAAAGGTGGGTGAGATATACATAAGGCTCAATATTTTGACTATTTTAAACAAAATATATTTTCATATTAAATGAAGAAGGGAGATTACGAAATGAATAATAAAAAAAAGTTTGGATTTTGGAGTATTGTATTGCTTGGAATTAATGGCGTAATAGGTTCTGGCATTTTTTTACTTCCAGGTAAAGCTTATGCTGTAATGGGCTCTAAAAGCATATGGGCTTATGTTATAGATATGATTCTTGTATTATCAATGAGTCTTTGCTTTGCTGAGGCTGCGGGATTGTTTGATAAAGCAGGAGGACCATATATTTATGCAAAAGAAGCTTTCGGCAATTTTGCAGGTTTTGAAGTTGGAGTAATGAAGTGGATTGTAAGCATTGTAGCATGGGCTACTATGGCAGTGGCATTTCCAACAGCATTGGGGGCAATATGGCCTCAAGTTGCACATGGAATGATGAAAAATATAATAGCTATTTCAATAATATTAGGATTAGGCATAATTAATATTTTAGGTATAGAGATAGTAAAGTATCTTAATAATATTGCAACGATTGCTAAATTATTGCCTCTTATACTTTTTATAGCTATTGGAATATTTTTTATAAAAGGTGGTAATTACATTTCAACTGTACCTATAAATTCATCTGCATTAGGTTCAACACTCATAGTTGTATTTTATGCTTTTACTGGGTTTGAAACTATTGCAGTTGCAGCTGAAGATATGGACAACCCAAAGAAAAATTTACCTATTGCAATAATAATTACTATGGTTTTGGCGTCTACTATTTATGTCCTCATACAAGTTGTATCTATTGGAATACTAGGAATACAACTTGCTCAGTCTTCGACACCTGTAGCCGATGCCGCAAAAGTTTTTTTAGGACCATTAGGTAAAATTTTAGTTACTATTGGAACTATTATTTCCATATTAGGAATAAATATTAGCTGTTCTTTTAATACCCCAAGATCTGCTGTTGCATTATCTGAAGGAGGAGTGCTTCCAAAAGTAATAAGAAAAAAAAGCAGATTTGGCACACCATATATAGCAATTATAATAACAGTTTGTGTTGCAATTCCTTTGGTCTTAACTGGAAGCTTTATACAGCTTGCTGCAATAAGTGTTGTATCAAGGTTTACCCAATACATACCTACATGTCTTGCAATTATTATGCTTAGAAAGAAGAGACCAAATGAAAAATCAACATTTAGAGTTCCATTTGGACCAGTACTTCCGATACTATCTGTGATAGCAAGTATATGGATTTTGACAAAGGCTACTCCTAAACAATTGATTTGGGGACTTGGTGCCTTGGTTATTTGTGCACCTATTTACTTTATAATGAAGCATTATAAAGTAAACAATTTATCTAAAAATGCAAGTGTTTAAAAATTAAAGATATTATAAAAATTATATTGAATTTAAAATAGCTATCAGGGAGGAAAAGATATGAATACGATTATCGGAATATCAGGTAATATATTAGCAATGGAAGGTGGACCAGTTCCTGGAATGAAAAGGACATATGTGAATAGTGATTATGTTTCATCTGTAACTTTGGCTGGGGCCTCACCGATAATACTTCCTGTGATTGAAAATGAAGAGTATATTTTTGATCAAGTAAAAAGAGTTGATGGAATAATTATTTCTGGTGGATATGATGTGAATCCCATATTATATGGAGAAGAACCTAGAAAGGCTCAGGGATTTACTTCATATGAGCTGGATAATTTTAATTTTAAGCTCATTAAGGCAGCATGCAGCTTGAAAAAGCCGATACTTGGCATTTGCAGAGGGCTGCAAATAATAAATGTATATTTTGGAGGAACCTTATATCAAGATCTTGATGATAAGGATGGATTTTATATTAAACATTCTCAAGATTCCAGCAGAAGCTTTACAAGTCATACTATATTTGTAAAAAAAGATAGCATATTGTATCCCATACTTGGAGAAAAGTCTATGGTAAATAGTTTTCACCATCAAGGTATAAAAGATCTAGCAAAAGGGTTTAAAGTAGGTTCAGTAGCCAAAGATGGTGTAATAGAATCTATAGAAAAAACAAAGGATAATTTTATTTTGGGTGTTCAATGGCATCCGGAGGGACTTGCAGGTAATAGCGAGCAAATGCTTGAAATATTTAAAAAGTTAGTGTCTGTTTCAAGGAACAAAAGTGTATGATATTGATATATTAGCTAAGATGATATAAAATATAACAAAAATGTAATGAGATTTACCATATTTTATTCTATTGAAAACGGATAGTTAAGACTATCCGTTTTTGTACAAAATAGGTTTGATGAATAAAATAAATATTTAGTTTTTACTCCATTAATAAAAAGGGATAGGAGATGCATTTATGAGAGTTAAAAAAGAAGAAATGAAATATGTAGCTCAGCTTGCTAAGCTGGAGTTTAATGAAGAAGAAGAAAAAGAAGTCATAGAAGAATTAGATAGAATGTTTAAATATATGGAAAACTTAAATGAACTAAATACAGATGGAGTGAATATAACCATAAATCCATATTGTATGGAAAATAAATTTAGAGAAGATAATGTGGAAGAATCTATGGATATAAAAGAAGTACTGGATAATTCACCACAAAATCTTAAAGAATATATAGTAGTACCCCAAGTAATAGAATAATTTTACAGGAGGTGGTTTTATGAAGCTGACTGCACATGAAATTAAAAATATGTTAAAAAACAAAGAAATAAGTGTAGAAGAAATTGTAAGATCCTATTTAAATAGAATAGATAAATTTGATACTACATTGGGAGCTTATTTATATGTAGAAAAAGAGGGAGCACTTAAAAGAGCAAAGGATTTGGATAAGAAAATAAAACATGGTGAAAAAATGGGCAGACTTTTTGGAATACCTATTTCTATAAAAGACAATATAAGCGTTAAGGGTATGCAAAACTCTTGTGCTTCAAAGATGCTTCAGGGATACATATCTCCTTATGATGCTAGCGTAATAAAAAGAATAGAAGCTGAAGATGGAATAATAATTGGAAAAGCAAATATGGATGAATTTGCCATGGGATCTTCAAATGAAAAAAGTGTTTTTAAGTTAGCCAGAAATCCCTGGGATTTAAGCAGAGTTCCAGGAGGATCTTCAGGTGGATCGGCTGTTTCAGTTTCAGCTGGTGAATCTGTAATGTCTCTTGGAACAGATACAGGTGGTTCTGTAAGGCAGCCTGCATGTCTGTGTGGTGTAGTAGGTTTAAAGCCAACTTACGGAAGAGTTTCTAGGTATGGAGCAGTTGCTTTTGCTTCAACTTTAGACCAAATAGGTCTTATGTCAGCAGATATAGAAGATTGCGCATGTTTAACACAATGTATAGCAGGACCTGATAAAAATGATTTTACTACAGTGGATATGAAAGTACCGGATTACAGCAAAAGTTTGACTAAAGATATTAAGGGAATGAAGATAGGTATACCTAAAGAATATTTTGAGGATGGGTTAGATGATAGAATTAGAAAATCCATAGAAGAAGCTGTAGATGTACTAAAAGCAAATGGAGCTGAGGTTAAAGAGTGTTCTATTCCACTAGTAAAGTACTCCATGGCAGTTTATTATGTAATTGCAAGTGCTGAAGTTTCCTCAAATTTAGCTAGATTTGACGGAATAAGATATGGGTATAGATCAAAAAATTTTAAAGACTACATGGACTTATATTTTAAATCTAGAAGTGAAGCACTGGGAATGGAAGTTAAGAGAAGGATAATGTTAGGGACATATATGCTTTCTAAAGGTTACTATGATGAGTATTATGAAAAGGCACTTAAAGTTAGAAACCTTATAAAAAACCAATTTGAGGAAGTCATGAAGGAATTTGATGCACTTATAGCACCTACTTCACCTACTACTGCATTTAAAATAGGCGAGAAGAAAAAGAATGCATTATCTATGTATCTTTCGGATGTTTATGTGCTTCCTGCTAATGTATCCGGTATGCCGGCTATATCTGTACCTTGTGGTATGGTAGATGGACTTCCAGTAGGATTTCAAATTATGACAAATTATTATAGAGAAGATACGATCTTTAATATAGCTTATAGTTTTGAACAATCTACTAACTGGCATAAAATGAGTCCACAAATTAGTGAGGTGTAAAAATTATGGAATATGAATTGGTAATTGGCCTGGAAGTTCATGTGGAGCTTTCAACAAAAACTAAGATGTATTGTGGGTGCAGCACTGAATTTGGAGGAGAACCCAATAGCCACGTTTGTCCAATATGCCTTGCACTTCCAGGTGCGCTACCTAGAATAAATAAAAAGGTAATAGAGTATACAATAAAATCGGGAATTGCTCTTAATTGTTCAATAAATAAAAAGAGTAGAATGGATAGAAAAAATTATTTTTACCCAGATTGCCCTAAAAATTATCAAATAACCCAACACAGATTTCCTCTATGCAGCGATGGATACATTGAGGTAGAAAATAGTGAGGGGGAAAAAAAGAAAATAGGCATTGAAAGAATACATATGGAAGAGGACGCAGCAAAATTAATCCATACAAAGGCAGGTACCTTGATCAATTATAATAGGGCAGGTGTACCTCTTATAGAGGTGGTGTCCAAACCAGATATAAGAACCCCAGAGGAATCTACCTGTTATCTCCAGAAGTTAAAAAATATTTTGAGATCCATAGGAGTTTCAAATTGTAAGATGGAACAAGGTTCTTTGAGATGTGATGGCAATATATCCATAAGACCTAAAGGCAGTAGAAAATTTGGTGTAAAAGTGGAAATAAAGAATGTGAATTCCTTTAAAGCTCTTGAAAAAGCTTTTGAGTATGAATATTTAAGGCAAGTAAGGGCTGTAGAATCTGGAGAAAAGATAGTACAAGAAACCAGGAGATGGAATGAGTCTAAAAATAGAACTGAAGTTATGAGGGCTAAAGAACAAGCTAGAGATTATAGATACTTTCCAGAAGGGGATTTAACAGCTATAAATATTTCAAATGAATGGATAGACAAAATAAGAAAAACTATACCTGAACTTCCCTATGATAAAGTGGAGAGATTTATTAAAGAGTACAATGTCTCAAAACACGATGCTGAGGTACTAATATTAAATATGAGGGCAGCAGATTTCTTTGAGAAAACTGCTAAGCTAAGCCGAAATCCTAAAGCTGCTTTTAACTGGATTATGGGAGATATATCAAGGCTTATGAATGAAAAATCGGTATCATTAAGTAAACTTAAATTTAAGCCGGAAGACCTAGTAAGTTTAATAAGGTTTATAGATTCAGGAATGATTTCTAATAATATAGGTACAGAAATAATAGAGGAAATGTTTGTAAGTGGTGCAAAACCTGAAGAAATAATTGAGAAGAGGAACTTTTTACAAAACAGCAGTGAAGATGAAATCCTGAAGATAATAAAAAAGGTTATGAAAGACAATCCTAAACCATTAGAAGATTATAAAAATGGTAAGAAAAGAGCTATTAAATTTATGATAGGTTTAGTTATGAAAGAAACTAAGGGAAAGGCAAATCCTAAGATTGTAAATGACCTTGTAAATAGAGAATTTAATAAAAACTAATTAAATAAAGGAATAGGAAACTATTTTAAAGCTTTCTTATTCCTTTTTCTTATTGTCCGTTTTAGTTAAAGAGCCATCATCTTTCTTTGTCAAAAAATACATATATTGAGTTAGTTTTTCTACTAAGTAATTTCTATATTTTAATTGTGATAACATCTGCTTCATAATTATAAATCCCCAAATTGAAACAAACATAATAGTACACATAGTTAAAATACCTAAAACTTCTAATGCAAGTATCATATTTACACTCCTTATATCTAAATGTACGTGAACATTATATCATAAAAAACATGGATTAAAAATAATACAGCCTAATTTGTTTATTTTTATAATAAGTGACAATAATTTAAATAGTATCCCATGAAGTGGGAATGAGGAGATATATATGAAGAAATTTATTTATATAATATTAGGTATGCTCATAATTTCCATGATTTCTATAACTTTAATTGGAGGATCTTTGCAAAAGAAAGTTGAGCAAACTGAAAGCAGTAATTATAAGAATGATGTGACATATAATTTGGGTAAGTTACCTGAAGATCTTATAATGCTTGATTCCAATAATTTGAGGGAAAAGGATATACTTGCAAACACATTTGAAGGACTTGTCAATTGTGATGAAAATGGCAAAATAGTTCCTGCGCTTGCCGAAAGTTGGGGTGTAAGTCAAGATGGAACTAATTATACTTTTAAAATAAGAAAAGATGGAAAATGGAGTGATGGTTCTGATATTACTGCAGATGACTTTGTGAACTTTTTTTGTGATATTTTAAATAAAAACACAAATAACATATTTTCAGATCAGCTAAATTGTATATTTGGAGTAGAAGATTATAGAAAAGGCAAGTGTGATTTTAAGAATGTGGCTGTTACTGCTTTAAATAATAAAACGCTAAGTATAAGATTAAATTATCCTTGTAATTATTTTTTGAATATACTCTCTCAGCCTATATATGCACTTAGAAATATTGATTCTAAACTCATAGATTGGAAAAAAGACTATAGATCAATAATGTATTCAGGGAGTTTTTGTATAAACAATATATCTGACAGCGGGGAGATTACATTAAAGAAGAATGCTCATTACTGGAACAAGGCACAGGTGAAAAGTAATAGTATAACATTGAGTTCCTTAAAAACTAGAGAAAGTGCACTTGCTGCATTTCAAAGTTCTACAATAAATGTGTTCACAGATCCGCCTTTAGGAGAATTAAAAACTATAGAAGGTAAGGCAAAATATAAAGTCTCACCTTTACTTCAAGGGGAAGGCATAGCTTTTAATTTAAAAAGGAATGGTATTGTAAATGACAATAGTTTTAGGAAGGCAGTAGCTGCTTCTATTAATAGAAATAATATAGTTAAAAATATATTAAATAGCACTGCTTTGGAGGCATATTCTTATATACCTCAGTATACAGGAAATGGACTGAATGGCAAATATATAAATAAGGTATTTTTTCAAGGTAATGAAGATATAAAAAAAGCTTCTGATATGATGAAAAGTGTAAGTTCTAGTTATGGAGAAACTTCATTAAAACTCATATATTTGGACACAGTTGAGAACAAAAAGACATGTGAAACCATAGCTGAAAGTATAAAAAAAGCTGTTGGAATAGATGTGAAGTGTGAAGGATATGAGTCTTTTAAATTCAATGAGAAGTTAAAAAAAGGTGACTATGATATGGCAGAGATAAAATACGAGGGATACTATGATTATCCTCTGTCATTTTTGGATATGTGGAGGTCTACATCCCAATATAATTTATATGGATATAGAAATGTGCAATTTGACAATAAATTTATGAATGCATCATTTGAAAAGGATGGAACTAAAAGAATAGAAATACTTAAGGAAATGGAAAATATGTTGATGGAAGACATACCAATTATTCCTCTATATTTCAATGATGTAATTATAAGTGAAAAAAACTATGTACAGGGTATTTATACTAATAAATTGGGAAATATAAAGTTAGATAAAGCTTATTTAGATGTTCATTGATAGAGCATATAGTACTTTTTACAAGGCTTGAAAAGGTCTCATAAATATGAGACCTTTTCGTTAAATAGAATTGAAATTTGTAAATTGATTTGAAGTGCTTTTTAATTGTCCTTTTGGAGTAAAGTATATACAGTTTGTTTCTAAAGATGAAAGGCTTGTAATAGCATTAATTTGATCTAGGGTACATTTCCCGTTTTTTTCATGTATGCAACTTTCCGAGCAATTAATATTCATCATTAGGTATCACCTACCTTATAGAAGCAGACTTAGTTTTAAAGTTAAATTATGAAGTGCTTGTACTGTAGTTATATTATTATGTCCCAAATATTAAAAAATATTTTTAAAAACTTTTAGTTGTAATACTAGTGTGCTATTTTAGGACTTAAAAGATGTATTACAAGAAAAAATATAGACATATTTTTATAGGCGTCAAAGGAAGTTTTTACAGATTTAAAACTTTCCTTTTTTCTGCTGTAAGTTACGTATTTGGTAAAAACAGGTGCTATTTCACATGATTCAGGTGATGGAATTGAATCTGTTTTAAAATTTTGTTCTTCTCTTAAATCTTCAGATTTAAGAGAAAAGTTTTCGTACCTTTCTGCACTACTTAGATCAGGGGCATCAGGCCAACTTAAAATTATACCTGAGTCTATAAGCTGACGCTTAAATATGTCCAGTACTATTAAACTGTTTTTGTCTTTATCCTCATATATATCTACATCTATGAGAAAGACTGTAAGATATAGGATGATTTCTAAACATGTAAATTCAATGTTTTTTTTGGAAGTATTTTTAATAAATAATCCTTTCTCTGCATCGTACAACTTTAAAAGTCTTTTAAATATAAAGTCAGCATTGTCCTTAGATTTTATAATATTTGTGTACTTATATATAAGCATATAATTTATATAATTCAATGAATCATTTTCTACATCTGTTTCTCTTAAAGGTTCAGCTAAGGTGTTGTCAGAATAAAATTTTTCAAATATGAGCTCTGATATGTCGAGTATTAGATCTTTACAGGTCAAGTCTTTGGAATAGCTGTAGAATATATTAAGACCAAAGCATAATCTTGTAAGTTCTTCAAAAGATAAATCATACAAGTCTTCTTTTAATTTTATAAGCATATTTAGAATGTCAAAAGAAAAATTCCTAAAGTCCTCCCTTTCTTCTCCTTCAAGTAAAGTGCTGCATTTGTAGTAGGCAGCCATCAAAAGTGCCTGAGATGAAAATTTAAACTTTTTATTTTTATCTGCAAATTTTAAGTCATCCATAAGGGAACCGTCTTCCAGTTTTTTATCTGTAAATACACCTTCATTATTTCTAAAGTGCAGGGCATAAAATTTTAATTGACTTTTACAAAGGGATTCGTACAATTTCCCTAAATTATAATTTCTTTTATCTATGTTGTTAAATAGGTTATAGTAATCAGAAAGTTCTAGTAAACATAGAGTCATAAGTGTATTGCTATCTATGTTTATTTCTTTTTTAAATTTATCTTGGTTCCAACATAACTTATTGTCCATATTTATGAGAATAGGGTTTGCTTTCCTATAAATACATATAAGTGGAGAAACACCTTTAAATGTGTTAATATCAAAGTTGGGTATGTTTTTTATATCAAGTTCTTTAACTGGAGTGGAAACTCCGCATTCTGAGTGCAGTACAATTTCCTTTAAAGATTCTTTTGATAAATAAAATAGTTGATTTTTGATGTTAGCCGGGTTTACCTTATTAATTCTCAAAAAAGGTCCTATATATTTCAAAATATTCACACCTACCATAAATTAATCCTTATATATATAATATGAGGTGAGATGTAAAATAGTGCTTGTTTATTTTTAGAAAGAAGGAATTTTTATGAAAGCTGGAAAATTAAATTGGGAAGATTTAAAAACTATAATAGATGAAAATAGGAAAGTAGTACGAGAAGATGTGAGAATAAGAAGCGGTATAGGAGAGGACTGCAGTGTAGTTAATTTTGGTGATATGGAGTGTGTAATGTCTACAGATCCTATTACAGGGGCTAGTGTGAACAGTGGAAAGCTTGCAGTTCATATAAATTGTAATGATATAGCATCTTGTGGAGTCGAGCCTGTTGGAATTTTAGTTACGATTTTAGCTCCAGAAAGTAGTTCTTTAGAAGACATAAGAAGAATTATGGAAGAAATCAGTGAGGAAACGGAAAAGCTAAATGTGGAAATTTTAGGCGGGCATACGGAAATAACAAGAGCTGTAAATAAAATGGTAATATCCTGTACTGTAATAGGAAAAGGAAAAAGTGGAGAAGCTGTAGCTACTTCGGGTGCAAAAGAAGGGGACGATATACTGGTAACAAAACATTTGTGTCTGGAAGGAACTAGTATTGTAGTAAATGACTACGAGGATAAATTAAAGAATATACTTACCACTGAGGAAATAAAAGAGGCAAAAGATTATATAAAATATATAAGTGTGGTAAAAGAGGGGATTTTATCAGCAAAATCAGGAGTAAATTCTATGCACGACATAACTGAAGGTGGAGTACTAGGAGCACTTTGGGAAGTTGCCAAGGCAAGTAAAGTAGGATTTAAAGTATATAAAAATGAGATGCCAATTACTAAAATAACAGAAAAGATATGTAATAAGTACGCAGTTGACCCTTTGAGGTTTATATCTTCAGGGAGTATGCTCATTACTACAAAAGATGGAAGTAAACTCATTAAACTTTTAAAAAGCCAAAATATTAATGCATGTATCATAGGTAAAATTACCAGGGAAAAGGGAATATTGGTTTGTGATGAATTTGAAAAAGAGGTTGTACCGCCTAAAAGAGATGAGTTATTTGTACTAGAGGAAAAGTTGAAATAATTGATGTATAATTAGTAATATAGTTTTGATTTTGGAGGTAAAGTATGAGAATTGATGGTAGAAAATATGATCAAATTAGACCTATAAAAATAACAAGAGATTATACAAAATATGCAGAAGGATCAGTACTTATAGAAACAGGAGATACAAAGGTAATATGTACTGCTTCTATAGAAGATAGAGTACCTCCTTTCCTAAAAGGAAAAGGAGAAGGATGGATTACATGTGAATATAATATGCTGCCTAGGGCTACTCAAGTTAGAAAAATTAGAGATATAACCAAAGGAAAAATTGATGGAAGGACAATGGAAATACAAAGAATAATAGGAAGAGCACTTAGATCTGTAGTTGACTTGAAAGCTATGGGAGAAAAAACTATATGGATTGACTGTGATGTAATCCAAGCAGATGGAGGAACTAGAACTGCTTCTATATCAGGAGCTTTTGTAGCACTAGTAGATGCTGTAAATAAACTTCATAAACGTACCCCTTTTACAGTTTATCCTATAAGAGATTTTGTCAGTGCTATAAGTGTGGGAATAGTAAATAATGTGAGAATGCTTGATTTATGCTATTTAGAAGATTCAAGAGCTCAAGTGGATATGAACATAGTAATGACGGATTCAGGAGAGTTTGTTGAAATACAGGGTACGGGAGAACAAAGCCCATTTACTAGAGATGATTTGCAAGAATTTTTACGTTTAGGTGAAAAAGGAATAAATAATATGATTCGCGCACAAAAAGAGAGTTTAAAAATGGATTCTCTATGGATAGGTACAGGAGGAAAATAATGAAGAAACTAGTAGTGGCAAGCAATAATTGTAATAAGATAAGAGAAATTAAGCAAATACTCTCCAAATATCCTATAGAAGTTTTGTCTATGAAAGATATGAATTTAAATGTGGATATTTTAGAGGATGGAGAAACATTTTCAGAAAATGCCTATAAAAAGGCCAGTACTATATACAATATGCTGCAGGATAAGTGTATGGTTCTTGCAGATGATTCAGGATTAATGGTTAAAGGACTAAATGGGGCACCAGGAGTTCACTCTGCAAGGTTTGCAGGTGAACATGGAAATGACAAAAAAAATAATGAAAAGCTGTTAAATCTTTTAGAAGGTATGAAACCACAAGATAGAGAAGCTAAGTTTGTATGTGCACTGGTACTTATAGTGGATTCAAAAAGGACATTTAAAGTTGAAGGCGAAGTAAAGGGTATAATATGTGATGAAGAGAGAGGAAATAATAAATTTGGCTATGATCCGCTGTTTTACGTGCCTGAATATCATAAAACCTTTGGAGAGATGCCCTATGAAATAAAAAACTCTATAAGCCATAGAGCTAATGCACTTAAAAAATTGGAGGAACAAATGAGGGACATTATGGAGGAGGTTTAGAATTTGCAAATAGGAGTAATAAGTGATACACATAGATACAAGCAAATGGTAAAAAAAGTTATGCAGGTATTAAATCATATGGATTTGATTATTCATCTTGGAGATAATGTAGAAGATGTAAAAGAGATAGAGAAATTTTATCATGGTAACATTATAAACGTAAGGGGAAATTGTGACTTTACTGTAGATGTCCCTCCTGAAAGGATAGAAATCATAGAAGGTAAAAAATTTTTAATAACACATGGGCATAGGTATGACGTTAAATACGATTTATCTAGGTTAAGATATAGGGCTTTAGAGGAAGAGGCAGATATAGTTCTATTTGGGCATACTCATGTATCTGAGATAGCCTATGAGGATGGTATATACTTTGTTAATCCAGGAAGTCCGTCTTTGCCTAGAAATGGGCTGAAAAGTGCTGCTATCATAAGCATAAATGATAAAATTATAAGGCCAGATATCATAGAATTATAAATAAAAATAAAAAAAAGTAAAATAGGGTATTGACGAATTAGAATATATCGTGTAAAATAATTGATGTTGTCAGGAGTTACAAAAAAGATTTCAAGATAAACAAGATGATTTCTTAATAACGGGGTGTGGCGCAGATGGGAGCGCGCGTGGTTTGGGACCATGAGGTCGCAGGTTCAATCCCTGTCACCCCGACCATTTAATTAAGATAAAGCTTAGTTAAATGTAAGGAAGAGATAAAGTAGTGAAATTCTTTTTATTTGACATGAAAGATTATGCGGGTGTAACTCAATGGTAGAGTGCTAGCCTTCCAAGCTAGTTATGAGAGTTCGATTCTCTTCACCCGCTCCAAGCGTGCGTCTTTAGCTCAGTTGGATAGAGCAACGGCCTTCTAAGCCGTGTGCCGGGGGTTCGAATCCCTTAAGACGCACCATAAGCGCCATTAGCTCAGTTGGTAGAGCATCTGACTCTTAATCAGGTTGCCCGGGGTTCGAGTCCCCGATGGCGCACCAAGATGTGGTGGACGTAGTTCAGCTGGTAGAGCGCCAGATTGTGGTTCTGGTTGTCGTGGGTTCGAACCCCATCGTTCACCCCAATGTTGGGATGTAGCCAAGTGGTAAGGCAATGGACTTTGACTCCATCATTCGTAGGTTCAAATCCTGCCATCCCAGCCAAAATGGTTCACTAGCTCAGTTGGTAGAGCACATGACTTTTAATCATGTTGTCCGGGGTTCGATTCCCCGGTGAGCCACCATTTTAATTTTAAATTATTACATTAGTCTATGCAGGTGTGGCGGAATTGGCAGACGCACTAGACTTAGGATCTAGCGCTTTACGGCGTGGGGGTTCGACTCCCTTCACCTGCACCATTTGTAATAATAAGTACAACTTTTATATATGCGGGAGTGGCTCAGTGGTAGAGCGTCACCTTGCCAAGGTGAACGTCGCGAGTTCGAATCTCGTCTTCCGCTCCAAATAAATTGCGGGTGTAACTCAATGGTAGAGTGCTAGCCTTCCAAGCTAGTTATGAGAGTTCGATTCTCTTCACCCGCTCCAAATATGCGTCTTTAGCTCAGTTGGATAGAGCAACGGCCTTCTAAGCCGTGTGCCGGGGGTTCGAATCCCTTAAGACGCACCATGATTAGCGTTATTAGCTCAGTTGGTAGAGCATCTGACTCTTAATCAGGTTGTCCGGGGTTCGAGCCCCCGATGACGCACCATAAGTTCAATTTAATAACGGGGTGTGGCGCAGATGGGAGCGCGCGTGGTTTGGGACCATGAGGTCGCAGGTTCAATCCCTGTCACCCCGACCATTTAATTTAATAAAGATATGCGGGTGTAACTCAATGGTAGAGTGCTAGCCTTCCAAGCTAGTTATGAGAGTTCGATTCTCTTCACCCGCTCCATTTTCATATTTATAATTAAATAGTATGAGCACCCATAGCTCAGCTGGATAGAGTGATGGACTTCGAATCCAGAGGCCGGGAGTTCGAATCTCCCTGGGTGCACCAGTATCAATGCTTTCACGATATCGTGAGGCCTTTTTTATTGCCAAATAACACAATCGTAACACAACCACCATAAAAATATATAAACACAAATAAAAAGACGCCCTATGAATTTATAGAGCGAACAAATCATTTAACCTATCTACAGCTTTTATTTTTTTCAATTCTTATCTTCAGCAGTTATAGATATTTTATTCTCAGTTGATTTACCAACTGAAGATTTATTTTTAATTTTTAGCCTATCTTTAAGATATGTTCCTATAATCACCATAGCTGTTAAGCCAAGTGATGTAATACATACAAATGCTAGTGAAATGATAGTTATCACTCAAGTTGCCATGCGATCTATATTTACATTACCGTAATTAATTCTTTTGCAAGAGATAAATCTTAGGGAGTGACTAAATAAAAATATTTTATTTTCTTATGAACATTATATTATATTTTTAATAGTTAAAAATTTAAAGTCTATTGAAGTAGAATATATCAACTAGATATAAGATTGTAGCTTATACTCAAATTTAGGTACAAGCTATGTAAACTTAAATTTTAATTCAAGTTGAATAATATCAACTAAAGATTAAGGTAGTTAAATACTACTTTAGTGTTATTTTTAACTTTTGTAAATGCTTGTCCTATTTGGCAAGAAGTTTTACAATTAAATAAAGAGAAGTTACATTGATAACATCCAATAATGATTTTTATATGAATTACTTATTTATATAATATAACGTGAATTTAATGAATTAAATAGAAAAATTTTGGAAATAAAAAGTTTCATCAAAATATTTTATTGTATAAGCATAATCAAACAAAATAAAACAAATGTAGGTTATTCTTTAGTACAATAGCTATAAATATCTAAGAAATTGTATATAATTTCAAGATAATAAAGGGTTTGTAGGATTATACTTTATTTTTTGCAAAATTAAGAGGAAATATAAAAAATCGTAGAGAAGTATTATTTAGATTGATTAATAAAAACGGTTAATATAAGGAGTAGACTAATGGAAAAAATTCAAGATATAAGAAAATTTTTAAAAGATAATAAGAATATAATTTTTAATAGAAAAATCATAAATCCTAAAAGTCAAAATAAATATTTAAATGGTCATAGTGTTGAATTATTAGTAGAATTAATGAAAGAAAAAAAAGTAGAGAAGTTAATATGTTCAAGTGGTTGGTATTTAAAAGATAATTATGATTATTATAATAGTTATGCTAAAAAGGTGTATAAGACTGGCAATGCTAAGGATTTAGACAGAAAAGGTTACGTCTTTGTTGGACAAAATACATTTTTGAATCCATTCTATGAAAATTACTCAGGGACTACTTCAACTAAAGATAGAGCGAATGAGGAGATAGCAGTAACTTTAGAAAATGATGCATCAGTTAATATTGGAGATTTAATAGATATTAAAGAAATTGAGAATATTGATTATATATCTACACTTGATATGTATGTTAAAAGAATTAATTCGCTACAGGATGATAATTGTAACAGAATAGTTTGGTATAGAGGGCAATCTAATATTAAATATGAATTGATTCCAAGCATTTATAGAAAAGATAAACAAACAAAAAAGTATTTACTTGATTATAAAACGGAGAAAGATTATTTATCTTTCTTTAAGGCACAATCGTTTCCTTTTTTAAAGAATATTCCCCAAAGTGACTGGGAATGGTTAATATTAATGCAACATTATGGATTACAAACACGATTACTAGATTTTACAATAGATCCACTTATAGCTTTAAGCTTTGCACTAAGGACAGATATGCCAGATGATGAATATAATTGTAGTAATAATGCTGTAGTATGGATATTTGACCCATATAATTATAATAAGGAAAGCATAAACCAAGATGCCAGTATTGTAAATTTAGTTACACTAGATGATCAGCAGACGCTTTTATATGGAGTGGGAGATAAACCATCTAGAATCTCAGAACCTCTGGCTTGTATTGGAACTTTGAATAATAGCAGAATAGTGTCACAAAAAGGAACATTTTTATTATTCCCTAGGCTGCCAATTGAACGAGTAAGACCATTCGAAAAAATATGCGATGATAAAGCAATATTGCAGAAATTAATAATACCGTCTTCAAAAATTGAAAATATGAGAAGACAATTAAAAAATATGGGATATAATAATACTAAATTATTTCCAGGATTAGATTCACTAGCAAAAGATATATTATATAATTATAGAAAAACTAAACTTATAGAGAATGAATTACTTTAGCTTTTTATTATTTACGTATGTGTAAAAATAGTATATTTAAAAACAAGTAAATCAGAATAAAATTTGAACTTAATGATTATTATTTTAATAATATAAAAAATATATTAGTTGAGAAAAGTGTGTTCTAATAATATATCTTAAGTGATTTGTTTGCCCTAAATTATAGAGCGAACAAATCGTTTAACCTATCTACAGCTTTTATTTTTTGTCTTAGAAGAACATGAGTATAAACATTAGCAGTTGTTGAAATATCATCACGCTTTAAACCCCTTTTGTAACTTCTCGTTATATTTTTGGCATCAGTAGGTTCACCAATAGCATTTGGAAATATCAAATCATTATCTACATATATATCTCCCGCTTTTAACTTCTCTTCTGCCTGTCTTATCTTGTGCCTTTTTAGTTCTGTAGCTATGGCAGATGGTATAGGAATAGTTCTTTTACTATTTTTGGTCTTTGGTTCCTGGACAATTAATTCTGTTTTATTTTTGGAATTATCTCTATTTATTAATTGCACTCTCTTAAAAGTCCTCTGTACTTTCAGCTCGTTTTCTTCAAAATTTATATCTGACCATCTTAAGGCTAATATTTCACCCTGCCTTAATCCAGTTCCAAGTGCAAGCATAAACAGAGCTCTGTTTCTATGGCTGGATAAAGATTTTATAAACTTCTTTTCTTCCTCAACAGTAAATATTTGAATTTCTTTAGATCTTGAAAATACAATTGAAATTATAATAAAACAGGCAAGCAATATCTTTGATAATAATATAGCTTAAGAAATGTGGTTTTAATTAAAAAGTGTGAATTTTAGAGGCCATTTTAGAAATAAAAATAGTGCATATACTGAGAACAGGAAATTGTGGATAAATGGTAAAGTTTTAATTTAAATTAGAATTATAAATAAAAGAAACTTTTTAGGGAAAGTAAGGAAAATATGAAAAACTTTATAGTATAATAAAAGTATTACTTAATAATAGGTAATACCTTTATTAGAAGTACAAGATATATCATGAATAATAAAAATGATTGACGTAGAAGTTTTTAGTTATGTAAGGAAATAAATAAGTATTAAGAATTAACATAACTTTCATGTGTTAAGTTGCTTCAAAGTGGTTAGTATTACGTATGAAGTTATAAGAATATTGATAATAGCAATAATGTTTTAAATAAGGTGATGAAATTAGAATGAATAAAGATTCAAAAGAAAGGATATTGAGATTATTTCAATTTTTAAAACAGTACAATAATATTAAAAACCCAATAATTACAGATATCTTAGGTGAAGAATGGTATAAATGGTTAGATGATTTACCGCAGCATGAAACTATAGTAAATAATATTTATTCATTACAGGATGATGAAGTGGAAGAAATACTAAAAGTAAAAAGACCTGTTTTAAAAGAATGCCCTAAACTACCAGTAGAAATTAAGGATTGGGTAGAAAAAGGCTGGGAGAATATTAATGGCCAAGTAAAAATAAGAAAAGAAATAAAATTAGTAAATGAATTTAGCAATCAAAATGAAGATAATGAAAATAAATATATAATTAAGAAATTTCAAGATGATAAACGTAGGATTGATATATTCAATCAATGGGAAAGACAAAGAGAACAATGGCTTAAACAAGAGATACCAGCAAGAGCTGTAGATGATCTATTTAATATACTATATGAATTGTACTCAAACATAAAAAAGAATTCAGAATCATTGGAATTAATTTTAGGTGATGGATTGTTGCTATATAAAAAAGATGTTTTTATTAATCACCCTATACTTTTGCAGTATGTAAAATTGGAATTTGATGCAAACGTCCCGGAATTTAAATTAATTCCATCAGATAAGGGAACAGAAATTTATAGAAGCCTCTTTTATAATATAGAAGATATAAATAATGAATTATTAAAAGGAATATACAATGATTTTGAAGAAAATAATTATTCACCAATCGAATTAAAAAATACAAGTTCATTCTTAAATAGAATTGCTAATGCGTTGTCAGCAAAAGGAAAGTTTTTTGCATCAAAATCAGAAGTTAATGATGATTGGGAAAATCCTCAGATTTATAGAAGACCAGTATTATTTTTAAGAAAAAGAAATTTAGGCTTTGGTATTGCTATAGACTCAATAATTGAAGATATAAAAAATGTAGAAAATATGCCTTCATTTTTAGAGGAAGTAGTAGGGTGCATTGAAGAAAATTCCTTAACTGATGAAAATTCAAATGCTATGTTAAATCTAAATCCAAATGGGATAGATGAAGATATACTATTAACTAAGCCAGCAAATTCAGAGCAACTAGCTGTTGCAAAATACTTTGAAAGTAACAGTGCAGTATTAGTGCAAGGCCCTCCAGGGACTGGAAAAACCCACACTATAGCAAATATGATTGGGCATTTATTATCACAAGGCAAAAGTATATTAGTAACAAGTTATAGTGAAAAGGCTCTTTCGGTATTAAAGGGTAAAGTAGCCCATAATCTACAATCACTTTGTTTGAGTTTATTGTCAACAACTGAAGGCAGGCAAGAGATGGAAAAAACATTGGATGGGATAAATGAAAATAGATCTAGGTTGAATCCAATAACTTTGGCAAAAGAGGTAGAATTATTACAAAAGACAAGGAAAGAATATCTAACTAAATTAGATGATTTAAAATCAAAGCTAAAAAATGCAAGACTGAATGAATACAGACCAATAGTTATAAGTGGAGAGGAATATAAACCTTTAGATGCAGCTAAATTTATTAATGAATATAAAGATACACATAATTGGATTCCAACGCCAGTTAAGCTAGGAGCTGGACTTTCACTAACAGAAGAAGAAATAGTAGAATTATATGAAACGAATAAAATAGTTTCAAAGGAGGAAGAGCAAGAATATGATTATGAGCTCCCGAAACTAGAAGAGTTAAAAAGCCCAATAGATTTTCAAAATTTAATATATAATAAAAGTAAATTTTCAGAGGAAAAATTAAAAAAATATGAGGATTGTTGGAATAGTAGAGATATTAATTATACAATTGAAGATTTAAAATCTATGATAATTGATTTAAATACGGCTTTAGAACATATCAATCTAGATAGTGAATGGACACTCGCTACTATTGAAGCTTCAAAGGAGGAAACTATTAAACAAAGTTGGGTCAATTTAATTAATGAGGTCAATGACGTTTATAAAATGAAATTAGAGATCTCAGAAGAGATTTTAGAGTATAATCCAGAATTTGAGCCTGTTGACGATAAAATTGATGTACGAAAGCAGCTAGAGTTAATAGTGAATAAATTAGATGCTGGAGGAAAGATAACTAAATTAAATTTAATGTTTAATTCGGACATGAAAACAACAATTAACTCATGTAGAATTAATGGCAGTATTCCAAAACATGATAATGAATATAAAGCCTTATTAAAATATTATGATTTAATTAAAGCAAGAAAACAACTTGCAAATAGGTGGAATAGACAAATTGCTTGTTTGGGTGCTGATAATATTAATAAAATGGGCAAAGATTTTGAAGTTGTTTGTAAAAAGTATTGTACTTTAATTAAAGAAAATCTTTCATGGTATGAAAATTATTGGAACCCAATAATATCAAAGTTAAAGTCTATGGATTTTAATTTAAATCAAATTGATCACAGAATAGATTTGTCTAATGATAAATATAGTAGGTTAAGGAATATAAAAAGCAAGTTAGGAGTAAAGCTCATAGATATACTTAATTCAGAGATATATAGATTGGAATATTTCAAGTACCTTAAGATGAAAGAATCAATCGTAAAATTAGTAAATCAATATTCAACAAAGCAGGATAGTAAAATTATTGCTGGATTACAAGAAGCTTTAATAAATGAAGATCTGGAAATGTATAAAAAGTATTATGAGGCTCTAGTGAAGCTGAATGGGTTATCAAAGTATATAGAACGAAGAAGATATTTACTAAATAAGCTTAGTAAGATTGCCCCTGCATGGGCTAAAGAAATAGAAAATAGAGATTCAATTCATAGGGAAAGTAAGCCACCTAAAGGAGTAAAAGAAGCTTGGCTATTTGTTCAGTTTAACGAGGAATTAAAAGAGAGAAATAGTCAATCAATTGAAGCCATTCAAAATGATATGATTGAACTTGAAGATAATATAAAGCAAAACACAGCAGAGTTAGCCTTTAAAAAAGCATGGCAAGCTAAACTTGAAGAATTTCAAAATAATAAAAGGCAAGTGCAATATATTGAAGGGTGGAGACAGTTAATTAGAAAAATCGGAAGTGGAAAAGGGAAGAGAGCTGCAATTTATAAAGCAGAGGCTAGAAAATTAATGCCAAATTGCCAAAGTGCAGTTCCAGTTTGGATAATGCCTTTAAGTAAGGTAGTTGAGAATTTTAATCCAAGTGAAAATAAGTTTGATGTAGTAATAATAGATGAAGCAAGTCAAGCAGATGTTATGGCTTTAGTTGCACTTTATTTAGGCAAAAAGGTAATAATAGTTGGTGATAACGAGCAGGTAAGTCCATTATCTATTGGAGAAAAAACTGAGGATATAGATAGGTTAATTAGAGAGTATCTATATGATATTCCAAATGATAAATTATATTGTGGAAAATTTTCTATATATGATCTAGCTCAAGCATCTGGATATCAACCAATACGATTAAAAGAGCATTTTAGGTGTGTGCCAGAAATAATTCAATATTCAAATATATTGTCATACAATCGCCAAATAAAACCACTAAGAGATGACAGTGAAGTAACAACAAAACCAGCTACAGTAACATATAGAGTTGAAGGAGCAACAAGTCATAATAAAATAAATGAAAAGGAAGCTAAAACTATAGTATCATTAATATTGGCTTGCTCAGAAAATGAAGAATATAAAGACAAAACCATTGGAGTTATTACACTAAGAGGAGATAAGCAAGCTGTTTTAGTAGATAGATTATTACAAAAGAAAATGAATCCACTAGAATACAGAAAAAGAGAAGTACTATGTGGTAATTCTGCCAATTTTCAAGGTGATGAAAGGGATATCATCTTTCTATCTATGGTTGATACTAATGAAGGAGAGGGACCGCTTAGAAGGAATGGATATGGTAATGATGATTTATACAAAAAGAGATATAATGTAGCAGTAAGTCGTGCAAGAGATCAAATATGGTTAGTACACTCAATTGATTCTGAAAATGATCTAAAGCCAGGTGACATTAGAAAAGAATTAATAGATTACTTGAAGAATCCTCATTCAAAGGATATTGAATATGATACACTTTCAAAAGAGGCAGAATCTGAATTTGAAAAGGAAGTAATGAGATATCTAATAGACGGAGGGTATAAGATAGTGCCACAATGGCATGTAGGTTCATTTAGAATTGATATGGTTGCAATTTATAATGATAAAAAAATTGCTATAGAGTGTGATGGTGAAAAGTGGCATGGAGAAGAAAAATTTGAAGAGGATATGATTAGACAATCTATACTTGAACGATTGGGATGGAGATTTATTAGAATTAGAGGCAGTAAATTTTATAGAGATAAAATACAAACTATGAAAGGTGTTTGTGATAAGCTCAATAACAATGGAATATATCCAACTAGTTCTGAAGCGACAAGTAAAAATTTAGGTCATAGTTCGTTAGTTGATAGAGTTAAATCTATGGCAGAAGTAATAAGGACTCAATGGGAGAAAGAAGAGGTTTAGGCTAACTACTTAAAATAGATTATTATATGAATATAGAGAGCAAGCGCTAGTTTGATTACTGGTGCTTATTTTCGTTTCTGAAACAAGTGGTAGAGATGTGAATGCTGGAAAGGTTTAAACTGGTAATATATGTACTTGTATTATATGGTAAGAGTTATAATATAAAAAATTTTTTCATAATATATTTTGAATAAAGTTTTAGGGGATAAGTAGTGAAAAATAGAAATTTAATTGTTAATGAGGATAATAAAATATATGTTTTAGAAAAGTATGATAAAAGCTATGAGGCAGAGGCAGTAATTAATTTGTTTGCTACATTAATTAAAGCTCCAGAAGGGATGCATACCTATCAATTAGATGAATATTCTTTGTGGTCTGCAGCAGCTATAGGATTCAGATCAAGTGACATAATTGATAAAATACAAGGCGTTAGTAAAAATATTGTACCTGAGAAGGTTATAAGATATATAGAGAAAATCGTAAAAGAATTTTGGACTATAAGATTATATGTGGGCGATAACTTAACAGTAGAAATAAATAATATAGAAATAATGAATAGATTAGTAAAGTCTGAAACGTTAACTAAATTATTAGTAAATAAAGTTAGCAATAAAATTCTTTTGTTTAATATAGAAAATCTAAGAGAGTTAAAGGAAGAAATAATAAGGTTAAATATTTTTATTGAAGAAATTAATGGTGATTATAAATGGATGAACTTAGATTATAGAGTTAATGTAGAATTATATAAATATCAGGAAAATGCTTTGAATAGAATATTTGATAAAAATAACAACTTTTCATCTGTAAGAGGGGTAATAACAATGCCACCTGGTGCTGGAAAAACGATTATAGGATTAAAAGTTATTGAAAAGCTAAAAGTAAAAACTTTAATTTTAGTTAAGGATGAGCATAGCTATAAAAATTGGGTTCAACAAATTAGTGAATGGACAAACCTCTCACAGGATAATATTTCTTATCAGGTAGAAAAGAACCTTTTTATGAGTATATTTACATATGATAAAGCTGTAAGAAAATTGAATAATGCACAGTTTCAGAGAAAGTGGGGATTAATAATATATGACGATGCAAGAACATTGGCAACACCTACACATAAATATACAGCATTTATTTCATCAAAATATAAAATAGCAATGGATTCATTATTAGATAGATCTAGCAATGAAATGAGAATTTATAAGGTAATTGGACCAAAGCTTTTTAACATTACTATCAGTGAAATGGAGAAGGTATATGGACAAATACCAGTTGAATGTAAATTTGTTAAAGTATTACCGCACTATTGGGAAATTAATGATCAAGATAAAAAAATTCATGCCGCAGCAAAAAACTTAAATAAGATTAATGCAGCAAGAAAAATAATTGATAAATATAAGAATGTTGTATTTGTTTCTTCTTTTAAAGATGTAGCAAATAAGTTTTCAGATGAATTAAAAAATATAAAAGCTATTGATGGTGACACAGATATAGAGAAACGAGAAGAAGTAATAAAAGATTTTAATAATAAACTCATAAATAAAATAGTAGTTACCGAGATAATTGAAAATTTAAATGTAGAGGATATAGATACATTAGTAGCAATTTCTTTTAGAGGAGTATCCATTAGAGATGAGTATATAAGAATAGGAAAGATAAAAAGTAGTAATAAGTTGTTTAGTGCAAAAGTTGGATACTATTATGCTCTTGTTACTAAAGATACAGTAGAAGAGAGTAAATATAGAGAAGTAATGAAAGAAATGATAAAACATGGGTATAGATATAGTATTCTAAATTTGTAAAGGATGGTGATATATAGTGAAACTTCATGAATATTTATCCCAATTAGATATAAGAGCTATAGAGATTATTGGCAATAATTTAGAAGTTATAGATAATTATGATATGAAAGAAAAGTTTTCAAAATCATATATGATTAAGCTAATAGTAAATGATAGATTATTAAACGCTAATTATTTATATAAATTGTTAGATAATAAGGCAAAGGTAGAATTCGATTATGAAGTGTTAGAAAATATTAAGAAAATTACATTTGGGATAAATGTTAAAAATCAAAATAATATAGATCAACTTGCAAAATGTGGATTAATATTTGATGGACAACATATACCAGAGGACTTAAGAAAACTATTGATTAATAGATACAGAAAAGAGTTGGTAGTAAATCTTAAAAATCCAGTTATATATAATAAACATACCCCTTTTCTAAAGTTAATTTTATTTGTAAGTAGAATTTACTATAATGAAAAGGTACTTATAAATACTGGAAAACTATATAATTACAATTATAAAAAAATAATTATTAGCTATTTGCTTTCAAAGAATTTAATAACCTATGTTGAAAATAAATATATAACTTTAAATATAAATAATTATGACAGTTGGATTAAAGGAAAAAAAGGAATAATCAATGAATTTTATAGTTATTTTTTTAAAAGCAAGAGTAAACTAAAAGTTAAGGAATTATTTTATAGATTAATGTCTATTCAAGTTAATATAGAAGAATGGATTGATGTTAAGAAAATCAAATGGCTGTTGAAAGAATATACAGAAGAAGTTTCCTTTGCACTTGAAATTGGATTAATAATAAAATGTAAAGAAGATGAAGAATATATCCAGCTTAGTAATGAAGTATGGAACATGTTTAGTAAAGATACTTTTGATAAATACAATAACGAAGAAATTGTTATTACTCCAGATTCTGAAGTATTTATCTCATATAAAGATGATCCATTATTTATTTTGATGATGAGTCAGTTTGGAAAATTAAAAAATGAAATTAGTAATGATGATTATTTTTTAGTTTTTGATATATCTGTTAGCTCTGTTAAAAGTTCACAAATAGGTGATTATACATATAAAAAGTTTTTGCGGAATTTAAAAACAAGATGTAATAATATTCCGGATTTGGTGTGTGAACAATTGATAGAAGTAAATAAAAAAACGGTTAGTGAGAATTAAAATAAAAATAATAAATGAAAAGACTAGATTAAATGCTTAAAGATGAAGAAATTAGTTGGAATTTTAGATATTTCTTAATTTGACTAAATAATTAATTGTGTAAAATCTGGAGTTATATTGAACTTATTTGTTTTAAATAAAATTCTCTAAATTTAAAAATATTACAAATAACCCCAAGTAATCGGGGAAGAATAGTACTATTAACTAATAAACCTACTAAGAAATAAGCAAAAGCTATAAATGTTATAATATTATTAACCATAGACATCACTCCATGAATACCAAGTATTTTTACGTGTCCCATTGTCGCCTGGTATTTCATCAAAATTGATTCTAGGGTCAGACAATTTTATTATATCATATATGATAATAAGATTCTAAAAATTTTTGAATACTATAAAATCTTGGATTTACAGCTTAGCTAGTCCAAGAAAATGTCCGCACCCCCGGTTCAAAATTGTCCTATTTTTTATAGAGCGAACAAATCATTTAACCTATCTACAGCTTTTATTTTTTGTCTTGGAAGAACGTGAGTATAAACATTAGCAGTCGTCGAAATATCAGCGTGACCTAAAAGTTCCTGAACTGTTTTCAGAGGAATATCTGCCTCAAACAATCTTGTAGCATAAGTATGCCTCATAGCATGAAAATTTTTATATGAAATATCAGCACGCTTTAAAGCCCTTTTGTAACTTCTGGTTATATTCTTGGCATCAGTAGGTTCACCAATAGCATTAGGAAATACCAAATCATTATCTACATATATATCTCCCGCTTTTAACTTCTCTTCTGCCTGCCTTATCTTGTGCCTTTTTAGTTCTGCAGCTATGGTAGATGGTATAGGAATAGTTCTTTTACTATTTTTGGTTTTCGGTTCCTGGACAATTAATTCTGTTTTATTCTTGGAATTATCTCTATTTATTAATTGAACTCTCTTAAAAGTCCTCTGGACTTTCAGCTCATTTTCTTCAAAATTTATATCTGACCATCTTAAGGCTAATATTTCACCCTGCCTTAATCCAGTTCCAAGTGCAAGCATAAACAGAGCTCTGTTTCTATGGCTGGACAAAGATTTTATAAACTTTTTTTCTTCCTCAACAGTAAATATTTGAATTTCTTTTTTAGGCGGTAACTTTGGTAAAGTAACACTGTTACATGGATTGATAATAATGTAATGCTCTTTGACAGCTTGATTTAAACCAGTTTTAAGTAATTTATTCAAATTTTTAATTACGTTAGGTGTTTTATGCTTTTCCTGTATAAGTATATTGTAATAAGCCTGTAAATTTGCGGTTTTTAAATCTTTAAGTTTTTTCAATCCAATAGGTGAATTTAATATATAAATTTTATATATTCCGCAGTATCTTTCAAGAGTAGAAGGTCTTAAATCATTGATTCTGTATTCATAAAGCCATATTTTAATCCACTCTTGTAGGGTTATCTTCTCATCGCAGGGAAGAAGCCCTGCAGCGGATTTATTCATATACTCATTTTTCTTTTTTATAGTCTCCAGTTTTGTCTTTCCGTAAAACTGCTTTCGTACAAGCTTTCCGGTATCATCGTGTCCTATAGTAATTGTAGTTCTCCATCCCTTTAGAACTCCATCTTTATAATATTTTTGTACGGAGCCTTCACCATTTGCTTTTTTAGAGGGCATATATTACACCTTCCTTCCATATGTAATTATGGCTGCTGTTTGACTGTGTATTTTGATGAATTTAGTGCATCATCAACCAGATCTGTAAAAGCTTTTTTTAAGTGCTTTGAAAAATAATTTTTATTAAACTCATTTCCATTAGTATATTCTAAAATCTCATTTTTAAGCTTTATTTTGGACTGTTCATCACAGAATAAAACGAGGTTTTCAAGTTTATCTATTATTGAATCAAGCCCAACTTTTGTAATAAATTTAAGCCTGTTTATATCTTTAAGTTTATCCCTGGAGATAGAATCCATATATTTAACATCATCAAGGGAACTTTCAGTGTTGTAGTATAAAACTTTATTCTCTATTTCATCATAAAAACTTTTCAGTATATCTACAGCTTTAGTTATGAGATATAGAAAATCTAAGTTTATTTCATACTGCTTTTTCTCATTATCAAAATTTGTGAAAATATCAGAAGTATAATTTGAGAGCAAAAAATACACTGCCTTTTTCATATTGTTAGGATAATTTTTTATGAGCTTTTGAATATTTTGCTTTGAAAGATATTTAGAAAAATACTCAAAGTTAATTTCATCTATACTTACAGAGTCAGTTTTACCAAGCAGGTAATCCGTTGGAACGTCAAAATACTGTGCTATTTTTATAAGCATTCCAATTGATGGATCTCTACCGTTTTCCCAGTAAGATATAGTTTGCGTATATATTTTAGAATTATTATTTAAATCTGTATTGAGTTTATTGAGTTCATCTGCAAGTTCCTTTTGAGTCAGACCTTTAGATTCGCGAAGCTGTTTAAGCCTATCTTTAAATTCCATTTTGTACTCCCCCTATGGACATAGTATATCATAAAATCATTAAATTTATAAATATGTAGTTCATAAAATTATTGACAATCATTAAAATAATGATAGAATTAAATTATAAAATCAATAAAATAATAAAAAATATTATCATTGTGAGGGGGAATGGATGATTATATGTTGTATAAATTGAAAGCTAAGAGAGTTGAAAAGGGCATAAAGCAGGGGATACTTTCAAAACAACTTGGTATAACGCCTCAATATTTAGGAAGAATAGAGAAGGGTGAAGTTGAACCCAGGAGGGACTTGATGAAGAAAATAGCAGAACTTTTGGGTGAAGACGTGAAAGAACTATTTTTTTAATAAAATTAATTAAGCCTGGAGGGATTTAAATGGAAGAATATAAAACAGCCGACAGGATGAGACATGATAAGAAAAAAGTGATGACAGTATCACAATTTATGGAGGAATACTGTGTGGGCCATAATAAAGCATATGAGTTAATACATTGCAAGGGTTTTCCTGTGGTTTTCTGCGGAAGAAAAGCACTTATCATAAGAAATAAAGTTGATGAATGGTTTCTAGGACATTTAGGTGAGAGATTCTGATACGGATGTTTCTTTATAGTTTATAGGTGACGGATAGAATGCTTTTAGTCAGAATATTGAAAACAATACAGAAATATCTTACAATTAAATTAAAAGGAATAATGCTATATTATGTCACCAAATATAATTACATGAAATGGCATTTAATAATTTTTAGGTGGTAAGTATGGGGGTAAATTATAAACTTAAGTCTCTTAGAATTAAAAATAATATAACTGAGAAAGAGATTGCATATATGCTTCACATGAGTATATCTGCATACAGCCGTAAAGAAATAGGAAGCAGGAATTTCACTATTGGAGAGGCCGGAAAACTTGCTAGATTTTTTAATACTACGATAGAGGACATTTTTTTGTGATAGTTACTTTTATCTTATAATATGGGGGGATCTATATGATTAAAGAAAGGCTCAATGAACTTCCACCGCTTATAACTGTAAAAGAAATGGCACAGGTACTTAGGATAGAAAGAAGTACTGCTAACGAAATTATTTACAGGGAAAACTTTACTATAATTATGCTTAAATCCAGGAGGACAAGAATAATTAAAGAGGAATTGATTAACTGGCTTGAAAATAATACAGCCAAATATAAATTTAATGGGTAGAATGGGTATTATTAATTTTTAGGAGGTTATTATAATGGCTAAGTACAGGCAGCTCCATACTGATTTCTGGAATGACGGATTTGTTTTAGATTTAACTCCCGAGGAAAAGTTCTTTTACATATACTTGATGACTAACTCGAACACTACCCAGTGTGGTATTTATGAGCTTCCTAAGCGAATTATAGAAACTCAGACTGGTTACAATAGAGAAACAGTGGACAAACTGCTTCTCAGATTTCAGGAGTATAAAAAAATATTTTACCTAAATGAAACAAAAGAAATAATGATTTTAAACTGGATTAAATACAATAAACCCAATAATTTAAATGCTGTAAAATGTGTCAATAGAGAACTTAAAAATGTTAAAAACAAAGAATTTGTCTCACTATTTTATAAACAGTGTCTTAATGAACAACTGGATATTGAAAGTATTTTTGATGGAATAGAGATAGAGAATTCTTCTGATTCTGAAAATGAAGCTGCTAAGGATTTAAAAGAGCCCTTTACAAGCCCCTTGGAAGGGGCTTGTAAGGAGCCTATAAGTAAGGAAGTAATAAGTAATAAGCAAAAAATAATAAATAATAAGCAAGAAGTAAGGAGTAATAAGAGTGCAGATGAAGCGGTACCTTTTGACACCTACAGTATTGTGCTGTCATTTTTTGAAGAGAACATACATCCTGCAGGAGAAGCTGAGAGAGATAAACTGCGTATGTGGAGTGGTGTTATGGACTGCGATGTGATTATCCTTGCGGTTGAGGAGGCTTTAAAGTACAATGCCAGGAATATAAACTATGTGGGTAGAATACTGCAGAGCTGGAGAAAGAAAGGCTTGAAGACTGCCAATGATGTTAAGGAGTATAAGAATATACATGATCAAAGGGGAAAGTGCAGGCAGTATGATTTTAAGGAGCTTGAGAGGCAGCTGCTTGGATGGGGCGATGGATAATTTATACTTTTTGGTGCACTTTTGTATTAAGTGGTGCTATTATGGTGTTAAAGGCTGATTTAGTATATAAAAATGTCCATACAAATAGCAATTTGTGGGGGGATAGGATTGTTATGAGTTTAAAATATGTTAAAGCAAAAAAAGAAGATGCAGATATGTTAATAGAAATTTATAATGCTTCGTTCTATGATGATTATATTAAATACGGAGAATGTCCTGCTTATGGTAAGACAAGAGAAAGCATGGAAGCATCTATTGAGAAATTTCCCAAACTTATTATACATTATGATGATAACCCTGTTGGAGTTATTTCTGTTGAAAATAAGGGGAAAGGAGAGTATTATCTCGGGTGTCTTTGTGTGATTCCCAAATATCAAAGTAAAGGTCTTGGTACGCAAGCAGTTAAATATATGCTGGATTACTATAAAGGCTGGAATAAAATAACATTGATAACACCTATGGACAAAGAGCAAAATATAAATTTCTATACAAAGAAGTGTGGATTTACGATAGATGGTACAGATATGGATGGAAATGTAAAAGTAGCACATTTTATAATGGAAAGATAAATTCCAATTTAAGGGTGAGCCCTATAAATAGTAATTTGTTTATAGGAGAACTGAAAGGAGAAATGATTTGAATAAAGTACAGAAAACTGCTTATGAATTAATACAAGCAGACGCAAGGTTTTTATATACATTAACTGATATTTCAAAAAATGCTCAAAATATTAATAGTAATTATATTTTTATGAGCCTACCTTATATCGGACTTTTTACAGAAGGTGCAGAGCAGTGGTGCAAAAAAGTTGGATTAAATGCTCCTTGCTTTAATCCAACTGAGAAAGTATTTTATACGCAATTAAGACAGAGACACAAGCTTTTTGAAAAAAGCTATGAAGATTATGCTACTTTGCTTTTTAAAAAGTTCACAGAAAGCGAAAATTACTTTTATAACATACGTAGCTTATATGAAAAGATTTTTGGATATTACAATGTAGGTACTGATTTGTGTAATGGTGAGTTTTGTGGCAACACAATTTTATGTTCAATGTATACTCCTATAAAATTATTAAGCAATGAAGATGTGGGACCATGGATAAGAGATATGAGTATAGTTGCTGGAAAGTTAGTAGCTTATTTGGGTTGTAATGAGTTTCCCATATATAGATATAATGATAATATTATTGTTAAATGTAAAGATTACCATTTTTATAAAAACTCACCGCTTAAGATGAACGACGATTTTGGATTTCTGCTTTTCTCTATACTTTGCAGTATTAATTATGCAATAGAGTTTATTGAAAATTATTTTATAGATGAGATTCCTCAAAAGTTTAAATATGCATATTTACAGTATTATTATCTTTGTGATTTCATTAAAGAGGTGAATACTCAAAAGAATACTGATTTTTATATAGATGACTGTTTATTTGATAGAAAATTTCGTAACTGTCTCGCTCATTATGGTTTGGGTCAGTATATAAGAGAGACTGAGATCATTTCAGATGATATACTAAAAGGATTAACAAATAAAGCCTTTGGAAAAGACTATCTAACTACAAAAGCGGAACTTTATGAAATTCTAAGAAGTTTAACTAAGCAAATAAAACAAATTATTTTAGAATAATATGTAAAAATATCTATTGTTAGTCTATAGTTTAAGTATTATAATCAAATAAACAAATTCCAATTTAATGATGTGAAATAAATGAGCATAGAAGTAATTTGCAATAGAAGGAGTATACGGAAGTATAAATCTAAAGAAATATCAATAAATATTCTTAATAAAATGTTAGGTGCTGCAAGAACTGGTTGGAGCTGTAGCACCTGGATATCCTGATGAAAAACTAAATCTAAGACAGAGAGAAATACCGGATATCATTATTGAATATAGACTTTAAAAATTAATATTTTCAATTATGTCAAAAAATAATAAACACCGCCTTTTTACCTGCATAATTAAGGAAAAAAGGCGGTGTTTATTATAGAAGAACTGCTCAAATCAGCCAGATCAGGCAACGAAAAATCCATGAATAAAATCCTTGAAAAGTTTATCTACTTCATAACCAAAAATACAGGAAAATATAGAATATCTTCATATGGCTTT
This sequence comes from Clostridium ragsdalei P11, assembly GCF_001675165.1. Classification (GTDB taxonomy): domain Bacteria; phylum Bacillota; class Clostridia; order Clostridiales; family Clostridiaceae; genus Clostridium_B; species Clostridium_B ragsdalei. The sequence continues at coordinate 9,576 of NZ_LROS01000075.1, read as the reverse complement.
GAAGACTTATTTCAATGATTAGTATGTATTGTAAAATTTATAGTATAATAAAAATATGTAAGAGTTATGGAGAGTATATCCATAAAATTGATAACTATTAGAAAAAATTTGTACATAATGTAAAATTTATAGATTTATAAAGATAATTACTTTGGAATAGAAATCATGGTGTTTGTTTCTTTAAGTGAAGTTTAATTTTCAGGCATTGAAGAAGTAATTTTTGAGCGGAATAAAGGTCCAATGATAATGCTTAATTGGTGAGTTAATCAATGATTAGATAGATATGAAAAAGTATAATTAGGAAGAGATGATATAGAGTTGACGAGAAAATTATATCATTATTGCAGTTTAGAAACTTTTATTTCAATAATATCGAATAAATGTATTAGATTATCAGATCTAAGCAAGTCAAATGATTATATGGAAAGAAAATGGATAATAAGTATCATTGAAGAAGCGCTGGATAAATCACTTAAAGATGAAGGTATAATAATTGATCTTAGAGAAAACTACTGGTATGAAGACGGTATTAATAATCATATTGAATATTTATTGAGTATGTTGAAAGATAGAGTTATGGAATCAAGTTATATTGCTTGCTTTTCGAGAAAAGGTGACTTACTAAGTCAGTGGAGAGCATATGGAGATGATGGTAAAGGAGTGTCAATTGGTTTTGACCCGAAATTATTGAGAAAAGTTAACAGTAACAAGAATGATATTTATATAGAAGATATATTATATGATAAGGATGAACAAATTGAAGATATTCGACTTGCTGTTAATGGCGCCGTAACATATATGAAGAACTTATTTCATGATGATGCTGTAAGAGTAAGTGATGATTTTAATAAGTATTTTATTGAAGAATTTGATGCTTTTTGTGAAGTAATTTGTGATGAACTGGAAATTTCAAGCTGTTATATGAAGAATCCAGCATTTAAAGAGGAGGATGAAGTAAGAATATTTTATGTGCCGTTAATTAGTGAGGATAATCATCTAGCTATTCAAGAAGAACTTAGTAAAACAAGAAGATTTAATAATTATGTTTTAAAACCAATAGATTTTCATGCAAGAAATGATCAAATTATAGGCTATGCTGATCTTTCATTTGAAAAATTAGTTCAAAAAAATATTATATCTGAAGTAATAATAGGGCCAAGCTCTAGAGTTAACAAGAATGATATTTGTTACTTATTATCTAAGTTTGGGTATAATTCAGATGATATATTAATAAATGAATCACAAGCTTCATATAGGCTTAGATAATTATATTACTGTATAATAGGGGGACATGTTATGAGTAATTTCGAATTCTTAAAGAAAAGATGGCCTATACTTGAAAATTTAGGTAGGCTAGCAGAGAGAAATCTTTACATAGATTCAAATACTACATTTATGAAATGTGGTATGTTTGGAGAAATTATTGTTAAATATATGTTTTCTATAGAACACATTGATGAGACACCAATAGTTTACAATAACAATCATAATAATAGAATTAAATTACTAAAGAAAGAAGATTTAATTCCAGAGGATATTGATACTATACTTAACATGTTAAGAATAAAAAGAAATTATGCTGCACATGAATGGTATGAGAATGTTGAAAAAGCAAAAGTTCAATTAGAATTAACTTATAAATTAGCTGTATGGTTTATGCAAACTTATGGAGATTGGGACTTTGAACCTAAACCTTTTGTAATGCCTGAAAAAAATCAGTATGGTGAAGATATTAGTGATATAGCAAAAGAATATGAAAAAAAGTATAAAGACTTAGAAGCAGAACTTAATGTATTAAAAGCAAAAGAAAAAGACAAAGAAGAGTTAGAAAAACGCAGGGAGCAGGGTAAAAAGGCTAGCAGAAAAATTGAGTTAAATGAAGCGGAAACTAGAAGGATAATAGATGCTCAGCTTCGGGGAGCTGGCTGGGAAGCTGATACTACAACTCTTAGATACTCAAAAGGGACAAGACCTGAAAAAGGAAGGAACTTAGCTATTTCAGAATGGCCTACATATTCAAAAGAAAAGGGTCATGGTGCGGTAGATTATGCTTTATTTATTGGTAAAAAGTTAGTGGGATTTATAGAAGCTAAAAAGTATTCTAAGGATGTTGCAGGTACTATAGTAGAGGCTAAGGTTTATGCAAAAGGTGTAAAAGAGGAACATAGTGATTATGTAATTTCTAATTGGCGTAATTATAAAGTACCTTTTTTATTTTCTGCTAATGGAAGAAAGTATATTAAAGAGATTAAGGACAAAAGTGGAGTGCATTTCTTGGATTGCAGAAATTCTAAAAATAATGCTAAGGTTCTTCAAGGCTGGTATTCCCCAGAGAAACTTCAAAATATGCTTAATGAAAATTTAGATGACGCCAATAAAAACTTAAATAAATTAGGCTTTGATTTCTTGCAAAATGAGGATGGCTTAGAGCTTAGATACTATCAGGTGGAAGCTATAAAGGCAGTGGAAAAAGCAATTATTGAAGGAAAAGAAACTGCATTAGTAACAATGGCTACAGGAACAGGAAAAACACGTACAGTATTAGGACTTATATACAGATTACTTAAAACTAATAGATTTAAAAGAATTCTTTTCTTAGTTGATAGGACATCATTAGGAAATCAGGCATTAGATACCTTTAAAGAAATTAAAATTGAGGACTTAAAAACTTTAAATCAAATCTATAATATTAATGGATTAGATGAAAAAATCATCGATAAAGAAACTGAAGTGCATGTAGCTACAGTACAAGCTATGGTTAAAAGAATTATATACAATGAAGATGAAACAAATGTACCTTCTGTAGGTGATTATGATTGTATTATAATTGATGAGGCTCATAGAGGATACACTTTAGATAAAGAGATGAGTGAAGAAGAAGCTGAATGGAGAGATAGTCGGGATTTTTTAAGTAAATATAAGAAAATCATTGAGTATTTTGATGCCTTTAAAGTTGCACTTACTGCAACACCAGCACTTCACACAACAATGATATTTGGAAAACCAGTGTACAATTATACTTATAGACAGGCTGTTATTGATGGATATCTTGTGGATCATGAACCTCCTCTTATTATAGAAACTGAGCTTACAAGGGATGGCATTCATTATAATAAAGGTGACAAGGTAGCAAAATATAATAAATTTACTGGTGAACTTATAAATGGAGCGGAAATAGAAGATGATATTGATTTTGAAATAGATCAATTTAATAGAAAAATAATTGTGGAGTCACATACAAGAGCTGCATTAGAAGAAGTTACAAAGTATATTGATCCAGAAAATGATGAAGGAAAAACATTAATATTTGCTGCAAGCGATGCTCATGCTGATATGATTGTTAGATTGTTAAAGGAAATTTATAAGGAAACAATGGGCGGCGTAGATGATGATTCTATTCTTAAAATAACAGGATCAATTAAAAATGTAGATCTTGAAATAAAGAAGTTTAAAAATGAAGAATATCCAAAGGTAGTAGTTACAGTAGATTTATTGTCAACAGGAATTGATGTGCCTAGAATTGATAAAATAGTATTTTTAAGAAGGGTTAAATCAAGAATACTTTATGAGCAAATGCTTGGCAGGGCAACCAGAATATGTGATAGCATTAATAAAACTCATTTTGAAATATTTGATTGCGTACGATTATACGAAGCTCTTGAGGATGTAACTAATATGAAACCAGTTGCAGCAAATGAGAATACAAGTTTTAAAATATTAAGGGAAACTTTAGAGAGAACTGAAAACACTGATGAGAAGCAAGTAGCAGTAGAAAAAGTAATAGCAAAACTTCAAAGGAAAAAGAAGCTTATAGATGGAAATCAAAGATTAATATTTAAAAGCCTTTGTAATGATAAGACACCTGAAGAGTTTATAAAAAGTCTTAGAGAATCGGATATAGATACTGCTGCTGGTGAAATAATAGAAAATAACGCATTAATTGAATATTTAGATGAAAAGTATAGAAATGATAAAATAGTAATTGTTTCAGATAAAGAAGATAGGGTAGTGTCACATACAAGGGGATATGGTAAAGGTAAGAAACCAGAAGATTATATTGATGAGTTTAGAAAGTATATTGAAGAAAATAAAAATACTATTCAGGCTTTAGAAGTTGTATGCACAAGACCAGAAGATTTAACGAAGAAGTCATTAAAGCAGCTCAAAGCCATATTAGATAACAATGGGTTCAATGAGGAATATTTAAATACTGCCTGGAAGGACTTGAAAAATGAAGATATTGTAGCAGATATCATAGCATTTATAAGGCAGCAAGCTTTAGGCAGTCCCTTAGAATCTAATGAGGAGAGAGTTAAAAGAGCTATTAAAAGAATAAAGAGAGAATATTATTTGACAAAACCTCAAGAAAACTGGATTAATAGAATAGAAAAAGTTATGCTAAAGGAAGTAGTAATAGATACAGAAACATTAAATACTGGAAGCTTCAAATCTCAAGGTGGTGGATTTGATAGACTCAATAAAAAGTTGTTTAATGGCAAATTAGGAGAGATAATAAAAAAATTAAAAAAATATATGTTCTACAATAAGGAGATTAGCTAGATAATGAATACACAGGAAATAGTAAGCAAACTTTGGAACCTTTGTAACGTACTAAGAGATGATGGAATAACTTATCATCAATATGTAACAGAATTAACATATATTCTTTTCTTAAAGATGGCAAAGGAAACAGGTACAGAGGATAAATTGCCAGAAGGTTATAGATGGGATGATTTAAAAGTTTATAGAGGAATGGAACTTAAGAAATTTTATAATAAATTATTAAATTATCTTGGAGAAAAGACTACTGGGATAGTGCAAAAAATATATCAGGGATCTGCAACAAATATAGAAGAACCAAAAAATCTAGAAAAAATAATTAAAACTATAGATGGATTAGATTGGTATTCAGCAAAAGAAGAAGGACTTGGAAACTTATATGAAGGATTACTTGAAAAAAATGCATCTGAGAAAAAATCTGGTGCAGGACAATACTTTACTCCAAGAGTATTAATTAATGTTATGGTGGAACTTATTGATCCAAAACCAGGTGAAAAATGCAATGACCCTGCAGCAGGAACTTTTGGATTTATGATTGCTGCAGATCGTTACATGAAACAGAAAACAGATAACTATTTTGATTTAGGTACAGAACTTCAAGAGTTTCAGAGAACTAAGGCTTTTTCTGGATGTGAATTAGTTCACGAAACACATAGATTAGCCCTTATGAATGCTATGCTTCATGATATAGAAGGAAACATAATCCTCGGAGATACTTTAACAAATACAGGAAAGCAGATGAAAGACTTAAATGTTGTGCTTTCAAACCCTCCATTTGGAACTAAAAGAGGTGGTGAAAGAGCAACAAGAGATGATTTAACTTACATGACTTCAAATAAACAATTAAACTTCTTGCAGCACATATATCGAAGTTTAAAAGCAGATGGAAAAGCAAGAGCAGCTGTGGTATTACCAGATAATGTACTATTTGATCATGGTGATGGAGCGAAGATTCGCGCGGATTTAATGGATAAATGTAATCTACATACAATATTACGTTTACCTACTGGTATTTTCTATGCTAAAGGAGTTAAAACAAATGTGCTTTTCTTTACTAGAGGTACTAGTGATAAAGACAATACTAAAAAAGTTTGGATATATGATTTGCGTACCAATATGCCTAGCTTTGGAAAGACAAATCCTCTAAAGAAAGAGCATTTTGAAAACTTTATAAAGGCTTATACTGCCAAGGATAGAACAAAGGTGCAAGATGAACGTTTTTCGGTGTTTACTAGAGAAGAAATAAAAGAGAAGAATGATAGTCTTGACTTAGGTTTAATTCGTGATGAAAGTGTACTAGACTATGAAGACCTACAAGATCCAATTGAAAGTGGTGAAGAAATAACTTCACAACTTGAAGAGGCAATGGATTTAATCCAAACTGTTGTAAAGGAACTAAAGATCATAGGTGGTGACAGGTAATGGCAAGGGCAAAGAAGAAAAAGTTGTCACTAGAGGAACTTTTGGAAGAAGCTATTGTTAAGAAAGAAGATAGACCTTATGAGGTGCCGGAAAATTGGGTGTGGACAAAATTAGGTAATATTATAAAGGTATCTTCAGGTAAATCACTTACATCTAAAAAGATGATATCTGAAGGCACTATACCTGTTTATGGTGGAAATGGAGTAACAGGATATCATAATGATTTTAATGTTGAAGCACCTATTATTGTAATTGGAAGAGTTGGCTTTTACTGTGGCTCAGTACACTTTATAAAAGAAAATGCATGGGTAACAGATAATGCATTGATTGTTTTTTTCTCAAAAGATAAGATAGATATTAATTTTTTGTATTGGCTTTTATCTACTATAAATCTAAGAAAAAATGACAGTTCCACCGCTCAGCCAGTTATATCAGGAAGTAAAATTTATAAATTGGAATTCCCTCTTCCTCCTCTTCCAGAGCAACAGCGAATTGTAGAAGTCATTGAATCATTATTTGTGAAGTTAGATGCAGCAAAGGAGCTGGTGCAAAATGCTTTGGACTCCTTTGAAAATAGGAAGGCTGCCATTCTTCATAAAGCTTTCACAGGAGAATTGACGGCTAAGTGGAGAGAAGAGAAGGGGGTTAGTTTAGATGCTTGGGAGAATAAAAAGTTAGGAGAAATTGCTAAATTTATTGGCGGAGGAACGCCATCTAAATCAGTATATGATTATTGGAATGGAGAAATAAAATGGGCTAGTGTAAAAGATATTAAAGGTGATTATATTTATAGTACATTAGATTATATTACTGAAGAAGGGTTAAATAATAGTTCATCAAATTTATGTGAAATAGACGACTTAATATTAGTTACACGTATATCACCAGGTAAAACTGTAATTGCAAAGGATAGAATTGCAATTAATCAGGATTTAAAAATTATTAAAACTTATATAAATGCTTTATTTTTGCATTATTATTTTGTTTTTTATGAACAGGAAATAGTCTCTAAATCAAGTGGATCTACAGTTTTGGGGGTAAGATTAGAAACATTAAAAGAAATTAAGATTTGTATTCCGTCAATAGAAGAGCAACAAGAAATCGTTCGTATTCTAGAAGATCTTCTAGGTAATGAACAGCGTGCCAAAGAACTTTGTGATGTTATAGAAAAAATAGATTTAATGAAAAAAGCTATTCTTGCAAGAGCCTTCCGCGGAGAACTTGGAACTAATAATCCAGAGGAAGAAAGTGCTGTTGAATTGTTAAAAGAAGTTTTAAAAGAAAAGCTTTAATAAAAAAACAAAAACTAAAAGGCCACTGACTAATTATAAGTCAGTGGATTTTTAGTTTTTAAAATCAAAAGGAATATTAATTGAAAAATGAAACTGAATAATATAAACTTAATATAATAATATGGATTAAATGTCATTATTATATAAAAAATATATATTATAATGTAAATAATTATTAATGACTTTTAATTAAAACAATTGATATAATTACAGCATAAGAAGGTTATAAAAATGTGGATTAAGATAGATAACCAGTGGAGGTTAGGTTATGAATGAAAAAGAATTACTTGAATTAATACAGGATGATGAAAATGCCGAGCTTGAGTGTAAAAAATCAGAAAAAAACTTACCTAACGACTTATGGAAAACTTATTCAGCCTTTGCTAATACAAATGGTGGTATTATTTTACTTGGAATAGAGCAAAAAGGTTATAATTTTTTCGTAAGAGGTGTTCAAGAAGTCGGAAAAATATTAAGAGATTTTTGGAGCATAATAAATAATATAAATAAAATAAGTTCAAATATTTTAAGAGACAGCGATGCAGAAGTAATAGAAGTAGATGGAAAAAAAGTAATAAAAATATTTATTCCAAGGGCACATAGAAGGCAAAGACCTATTTATTTAGGATCTAATCCAATTACAGGAACATATAGGCGTAATTATGATGGTGATTATAAATGTTCAGAAGATGAAGTAAAAAGGATGCTAGCAGATCAATCCGATTTTTCACAAGATGAAAAGATATTAAGAAATTATACTTTGAAAGATATAAATAAAGAATCATATGAAAGATACAGAAAGAGGTTTAGTATATTAAAGCCAACACATCCGTGGATTAATTTAGATGATAAAGAATTTCTCTTAAGAATAGGTGGCTGGGGAAAAGACAGAGAAAATAATGTTGAAGGATTGACAATTGCTGGATTGTTAATGTTCGGAAATGAATGGGAGATTACTAAAGAAGTACCGGATTATTTCCTTGATTATAGAGAAAAAGGTAATAGTGAAGATAATGTGAGATGGAATGATAGGGTTACATCTCAAGATGGAACTTGGAGCGGAAATATTTTTGACTTCTATTTTAAAATTATAAATAAATTAACGGAGGATATTAATATTCCCTTTAGACTTAAAGGAATTGTTAGGAAAGATGATACATCAGTTCATGAGGCATTTCGTGAGGCACTTGCCAATGCACTAATACATGCTGATTACTACGGTAAACAAGGCATAGTGATTGAAAGGTATGGAAACTACTTTAAATTTTCAAATCCAGGTGAACTTAGAATTTCTGTTAAACAGGCAATTCGAGGTGGTATTAGTGATCCAAGAAATAAAAATATTTTTAAAATGTTTTCTTTGATTGGTATTGGTGAGAGAGCAGGATCTGGCATTGAAAATATATATAAAGTTTGGAATGAACAAAGCTGGAGAAAACCTGAAATTATAGAAAAGGTTCAGCCGGATAGAACTATAATGATACTTAGGACTATTTCTTTATTACCAGAGCAAAGTATTTTAGTTTTAAAAAATACATTAGGAGAAAATTTAAAAAGTTTATCTAAAGATGAAGTAGTAGCTCTTGTTGCAGCACTTGAAGAAGGTCAAATAACTAATACTAGACTTCAGATATTAATAAATAAAAACTCTATTGAGGTAAATAAAATATTAAGCTCATTAATAGATAAAAAATTATTAAAAACGGAAGGGCAGCGAAGAGGCACAATATATTTATTATCTAATATGTTTAATCACAGCAGTTATTTAAATGAGAACTCCATAAATAGTGAAATGAACTCCATAAATAAGGAGATTAACTCCATAAATAAGGAGGCTAACTCCATAAATAACAGCGATAACTCCATAAATAATAATGAAGATATACAAAAAAAATTAGTTAACATAGCAAAAAAAATAGAAAATAAAAAGAGAGTAAATTTAAGTCTTATGGAGGATATTATATTAGAATTATGTGAAGTTAAACCTATGAAATTAAGTGAATTGGCAAAATTATTGAATAGAAATGATGTAGGTCTTAGAAGTAATTATTTAAATAAATTAGTTAAACAAAATAAATTAAAACTTTTATACCCAGGACAAATTAATCATCCTAAACAGGCATATGTAACAGATAAGTCAGAAGATTAGGAGAGTATAATTTATTTAATGGTGGACTTTAAAAATCAATATTTTCCATTATGTCAAAAAATGGTCAATCACTGCCCTTTTACCTGTATAATCAAATAAAAAGGCGGTGGTTACCATAGAAGAGCTTGTTAGAAAAGCCAAATCCGGCGACAA
>NZ_LROS01000074.1 GCF_001675165.1 Clostridium ragsdalei P11 | reverse complement strand
TTCTTTTCACCTTTCCCTCACGGTACTCCTTCTCTATCGGTCACCAGGTAGTATTTAGCCTTGGGAGGTGGTCCTCCCTGTTTCCCACAAGGTTTCTCGTGTCTCGTGGTACTCTGGATTAGATCTGACTGCTCTTTGCTTTCATTTACAGGGCTTTTACCTTCTCCGGCGGAGCCTTCCAGCTCTCTTCAATTAACACTTCACAGTATTTATGACCTATCCGCAACCCCAGGAACAAGTTCCTGGTTTGGGCTCTTTCCCGTTCGCTCGCCGCTACTTAGGAAATCGATGTTTCTTTCTCTTCCTCCGGGTACTTAGATGTTTCAGTTCCCCGGGTTTGCCTCTACAAACCTATGTATTCAGTTTGCAGTACCTAGCGTTATCTAGGTGGGTTTCCCCATTCGGATATCTCTGGTTCTCTGGCTATTTGCGCCTACCCAGAGCTTTTCGCAGCTTATCGCGTCCTTCTTAGGCTCCTGGTGCCAAGGCATCCTCCATGCGCCCTTTGTAGCTTGACCTTTATTATCGAAAATTGCTATTAACTTCGCATATCTTCGTCAACCTTTTCGCTGTGGTGCTCATTTACATAAGTAAACTCTGCTCCTCGCTCAAATCTTTCCTCGATCTGCTCGTTACTATCAATTTTCTTATTATCATCATATCATCTTTAAAATGATACTTTACTACAAAGGTTATATTATAACCTTAGCTTTACTTTATTTCTTATTTACTGTGCAATTTTCAAAGGACAATTTTT
>NZ_LROS01000073.1 GCF_001675165.1 Clostridium ragsdalei P11 | reverse complement strand
GGTTAGTAATTGGGGTGAAGTCGTAACAAGGTAGCCGTAGGAGAACCTGCGGCTGGATCACCTCCTTTCTAGGGAGTCGAAAGATAGAGTATAATCTATCTTATAAATTGATGGTTTAAGTAAGTTAGAAAATCTACTCTGTTTAATTTCCAGGGATTATTTACATGTTGACCAAAGATGGCCTACATGGTATCATATATATCCCAAGCGAGTTAAACATTATTGTTTAGCCGCTGAAAAAATTGTCCTTTGAAAATTGCACAGTAAATAAGAAATAAAGTAAAGCTAAGGTTATAATATAACCTTTGTAGTAAAGTATCATTTTAAAGATGATATGATGATAATAAGAAAATTGATAGTAACGAGCAGATCGAGGAAAGATTTGAGCGAGGAGCAGAGTTTACTTATGTAAATGAGCACCACAGCGAAAAGGTTGACGAAGATATGCGAAGTTAATAGCAATTTTCGATAATAAAGGTCAAGCTACAAAGGGCGCATGGAGGATGCCTTGGCACCAGGAGCCTAAGAAGGACGCGATAAGCTGCGAAAAGCTCTGGGTAGGCGCAAATAGCCAGAGAACCAGAGATATCCGAATGGGGAAACCCACCTAGATAACGCTAGGTACTGCAAACTGAATACATAGGTTTGTAGAGGCAAACCCGGGGAACTGAAACATCTAAGTACCCGGAGGAAGAGAAAGAAACATCGATTTCCTAAGTAGCGGCGAGCGAACGGGAAAGAGCCCAAACCAGGAACTTGT
>NZ_LROS01000072.1 GCF_001675165.1 Clostridium ragsdalei P11 | reverse complement strand
ACTAATCTCTATTTCAGAAACTTATTCATTAGTACATTAATTCCTATTGAACCGCCGTGTACCGAACGGTACGCACGGTGGTGTGAGAGGTCGCTGAATAAAATAATTATTCAGCTCCTACTCGATTGTTTGCTTTTCTTGTTCTAGTTCTTTTACTATTCGTGCCATTATATTGAAACTTCTGATTATGGCTTCATTGGAGGACTTGATGGCTTTAACTGTAATTGTAAGTTCAAAACCATTTATAATTCGTTTTTCTGTATATTGTCTAACATATTTGCTATCATACATTGAAAACCACGTCCAGATTTGCATAGCCCTCGTTATTTTTTATGTTAATTGCTAAATAAATTATTATGATCATTTCTATTTTCAACCCCTTCTGAAATTATGTTTTTATCTTTCAAAAGGTGTATAGAAAAATCAGAAATATTGTGACATAAAGGGTATGAAAAAAATAATAAGCAGAGTAATGATACAATAATTACTATGTCGGATATACTGATTTTACTGCTCTTACATTCTACGGATCAATAACTGATACCTAAGTAATACTGACCTTTCCCCAATAAAATATACATCTTAAACTCTTATAGGGTTTCTAACTAAAATATTAACTTATACAGAATAATTAAAATTCTTCTCCAAATACTAAATGTACGGAGAAAGGAGTTTTAATTATGGGAAGAAAATTATTTGAAATAGAATCACTGTATGATTATAAAATTGAAGATTTAATTGAGCTAAAAAACACTACGAATTCTAAATTTACTAGATTAGTATTAGCTGTGGTTACTATGAGATATCGAGGATGCTCAAAT
>NZ_LROS01000071.1 GCF_001675165.1 Clostridium ragsdalei P11 | reverse complement strand
GTAACAAGGTAGCCGTAGGAGAACCTGCGGCTGGATCACCTCCTTTCTAGGGAGTCGAAAGATAGAGTATAATTTATCTTATAAATTGATGGTTTAAGTAAGCTAATACTTAAAAATTGATAGTAACAAGTATATCAAGGAAAAACATGAGCGAGGAACAGAGTTTACTTATGTAAATGAGTACCGCAGTGAATGATTTTGACGAAGATATACGAAGTTAATAGCAATTTTTCACTCTGTTTAATTTTGAAGGATCAGATAGATTCTTCTTTCAGTTTACAACCAATTAGGAATGTAAATTGAAAAATTGTCCTTTGAAAATTGCACAGTAAATAAGAAATAAAGTAAAGCTAAGGTTATAATATAACCTTTGTAGTAAAGTATCATTTTAAAGATGATATGATGATAATAAGAAAATTGATAGTAACGAGCAGATCGAGGAAAGATTTGAGCGAGGAGCAGAGTTTACTTATGTAAATGAGCACCACAGCGAAAAGCTTGACGAAGATATGCGAAGTTAATAGCAATTTTCGATAATAAAGGTCAAGCTACAAAGGGCGCATGGAGGATGCCTTGGCACCAGGAGCCTAAGAAGGACGCGATAAGCTGCGAAAAGCTCTGGGTAGGCGCAAATAGCCAGAGAACCAGAGATATCCGAATGGGGAAACCCACCTAGATAACGCTAGGTACTGCAAACTGAATACATAGGTTTGTAGAGGCAAACCCGGGGAACTGAAACATCTAAGTACCCGGAGGAAGAGAAAGAAACATCGATTTCCTAAGTAGCGGCGAGCGAACGGGAAAGAGCCCAAACCAGGAACTTGT
>NZ_LROS01000070.1 GCF_001675165.1 Clostridium ragsdalei P11 | reverse complement strand
AATCGAGTAGGAGCTGAATAATTATTTTATTCAGCGACCTCTCACACCACCGTGCGTACCGTTCGGTACACGGCGGTTCAATAGGAATTAATGTACTAATGAATAAGTTTCTGAAATAGAGATTAGTCCTTTCCTTTTTAAATAATTATTGGTTAAAGTTTTAGATAATACTGGGCTGTTGGATATTCTCCAATAGCTCTTTCTTGTGTTAGCATATTCCCATGCCTTATTATTTTGTGTTCCTAATTTTACAAGATTATCGTGTTTTGTTTTAATCTTTTTCCATTGTTTCCAAAAACACATTCTTACCCTTCGCCTTAGCCATTCATCAATCGTTTTAAGAATATTTTTCATGTCAGCGATAGCAAAATAATTTATCCATCCAACTATCGTTTCTTTTAATTTTAAAAACCTATATTCCATATTCATTGCATTACTTCTTGAAGTTAATTACTATGCACTTCTACATTGCTTTTAAGTTCCACTCTATTTCCATGTAGATAGCCTTCCTTATGAAGTTGTCTGCTTTTGCCACAATTCTTCGTATCTTTCAAAATTCTGAAACCTCCTATTGTTCAGTCCTTCCCACGCTAACGCATACTGCGTGGTACTATGACCTCTGCTGACTTATGATAGTTCAGCTACGCATCGCTGTGTAGGTTATTATTTCTAATTTCATATCCATAACATACCTATCAGACCTCCCCGGGTAAGAACGCAATCTTTCACTCCATCTGTCTGCTACATTTACACCACTTGTTTCGGATAGTTTAGGGCTTTGGTTTGTACGGCAACCTTACCCACAAGCATATGCCTTATATGTAGTTTCTGTTCGTCAGACCAGAGTTTTGCCGCCGACTTCCTTTAGATT
>NZ_LROS01000069.1 GCF_001675165.1 Clostridium ragsdalei P11 | reverse complement strand
TACCTTAAGTACTTAACCTTGCTGCATATCGTAACTCGCTGGCTCGTTCTACAAAAAGCACGCCGTCGTACTTTACGTACTTCGACTGTTTGTGGACACACGGTTTCAGGTTCTATTTCACTCCCCTCCCGGGGTTCTTTTCACCTTTCCCTCACGGTACTCCTTCTCTATCGGTCACCAGGTAGTATTTAGCCTTGGGAGGTGGTCCTCCCTGTTTCCCACAAGGTTTCTCGTGTCTCGTGGTACTCTGGATTAGATCTGGCTGCTCTTTGCTTTCATTTACAGGGCTTTTACCTTCTCCGGCGGAGCCTTCCAGCTCTCTTCAATTAACACTTCACAGTATTTATGACCTATCCGCAACCCCAGGAACAAGTTCCTGGTTTGGGCTCTTTCCCGTTCGCTCGCCGCTACTTAGGAAATCGATGTTTCTTTCTCTTCCTCCGGGTACTTAGATGTTTCAGTTCCCCGGGTTTGCCTCTACAAACCTATGTATTCAGTTTGCAGTACCTAGCGTTATCTAGGTGGGTTTCCCCATTCGGATATCTCTGGTTCTCTGGCTATTTGCGCCTACCCAGAGCTTTTCGCAGCTTATCGCGTCCTTCTTAGGCTCCTGGTGCCAAGGCATCCTCCATGCGCCCTTTGTAGCTTGACCTTTATTATCGAAAATTGCTATTAACTTCGCATATCTTCGTCAACCTTTTCGCTGTGGTGCTCATTTACATAAGTAAACTCTGCTCCTCGCTCAAATCTTTCCTCGATCTGCTCGTTACTATCAATTTTCTTATTATCATCATATCATCTTTAAAATGATACTTTACTACAAAGGTTATATTATAACCTTAGCTTTACTTTATTTCTTATTTACTGTGCAATTTTCAAAGGACAATTTTT
>NZ_LROS01000068.1 GCF_001675165.1 Clostridium ragsdalei P11 | reverse complement strand
TTAATTCAAAGTTTCCACTTTTGTCTGATTCTGTAGACGTCCATGTACTTGGTATATATCTCTCGTCCCCAACTACTGATCCTGCTGCTTCCTGCCTATCTCCTCCTGCTGTTATTATTACTGTTCCTCCAGCAGCTATACTATCTCCATCCAAACTTACTGTGTTATTAGATGCATTTGCAGCAGTTGGTTTAGGATTTACTGTTACTGTATATGTTACCTTTGTCGTTCCATCCTCTGCCGTAACTACTAGCTTGTCTCCACTTACTACAGGATCATGTAGTGATGTTTCGTCAAAGCTCTCATGAGATTCTCCCTTAGTCAGTGCTGCTATAAAGTCTGCTTTTGTTGTTCCATAAGGTACATTTGTTATGCCTTCATCTGCTGTACCTGCTGCACTTACTATATAGCTATCTGATGTTACCGTTGCTACCGTGCTCTTTGCAGGGTTAACTGTAATTGTGTATGTCACTTTCGTTGTTCCATCTTCTGCTGTCACTACTAGCTTGTCTCCAGTTACTACAGAATCATGCAGTAATGTTTCGTCAAAGCTCTCATGAGATTCTCCCTTGGTTAATGCTGCTATAAACTCTGCTTTTGTCGTCCCATAAGGTACATTTATTATTGTTTCATTTCCTGTATTTTCTGCACTTACTGTATAACTGTTTGATGTCACTATTGCTACCGTGCTCTTTGCAGGGCTCACTATAATTGTAAATTCATGGCTATCTGATGGCTCACACACTCCATCATCATTTACCGTCACTGTAAATGTTTTTGTTCCTGCTTCTGTTGGTGTCCCTGACAAAACTCCATCTTCTGAAAGGTTCAATCCTGCTGGTAGGTTTCCTGATGTTACAAAGTATGTCTTGTTCCCTGTTCCTCCAGTTGCTGTAAATGTGTATTGAGTATATGGAACTCCTACTG
>NZ_LROS01000067.1 GCF_001675165.1 Clostridium ragsdalei P11 | reverse complement strand
CAATTTCATCCAGCATCATAGTTCCACCATCTGCCAATTCAAATTTTCCAAGGTTTCCACCTTTTTTGGCACCTGTAAAAGCTCCTTCTTCATATCCAAAAAGCTCTGACTCTATAAGTTGTTTAGGGATAGCACCACAATTTAAAGCTACAAATGGTCCATCTACCCTGCTGCTGTAATTATGAATTGATTGTGCAAACACTTCTTTTCCAGTACCACTTTCCCCCATTATAAGTATAGTTGATTTGCTATCTGAAATCTTTTTTGCATAATTTATTACTTTTGTAAAGTTTTCATCCTGCCCCATTATTTTACCAAAAGTATAGTAAGCCTGTCCGTTATTTCTTTTATTTATCTTTTTAAATTTTTCAAAAACATAAACTATCTCAATATTATTATCATCATCATAGTTGTATATTGAACTGGTAGTTACTTGATACTGAATCTTATTTCTTAGTGAAACCATAATTGTCTCTTTTGAAGTACTTTCTCCTAAATATATAGGTTCTTTTATATTATTCCAGTTTTCTATAATATCTTCCATATTGTTTGTCTCTAATTTATTGCCCCTTATGCCAAACATATTTTGTGCCTTTTTATTACAAATTTTTATCTTACCATTTATATCTGAGGTTATTATAGCAACAGGACTGGAATTAAATATATTTTTTATATGCTTGTAATTCATATTTTGAATCTTGTTGTACTCTTTTACTTTAAGCATTTCTTCTATAGCATTTGATGCTGCTATAACCATACCAAGGGTATGGGAATGTACAAATTCAATATACCCAGTAAGATTCAATACACCTATAAGTCTTCCTTTGTTATCTTTTATAGGCGCCGCAGAACATGTCCACTTATGATATGCATTAATAAAATGATCATCTCCAGAAATTTGAACTGGCATTTTACTTTTTATAACTACACTCATAGCATTTGTTCCAATATTTTCTTCATTCATAAA
>NZ_LROS01000066.1 GCF_001675165.1 Clostridium ragsdalei P11 | reverse complement strand
ATTTAATTAGGATGATACAAAAACCGTAAGAAAATTACCAAAATAATAAATATATATATGATATAGCATTACTTTTAGTACAAAAACGAAAAAATATTAATAAATTTATAATTTTACTATTGTATTATTTAAAATATGCAACTATAATACTTAATATAATAATATATTATTACTATTATAAAATATTATCACGATAAAAATGATAAATAAGCAAAAACACTTTGTATAAAATAACAAAATTATAAAAATACTTTCTTGACTACTAACTGCTACATTTTATTTCTAGATATGTTTAAAAAGTAAATGAATGATAAATTATAAAATTATTCACTTATCTTTTAACAATATTATTCTAAATAATAAGGGGGAACTAATAATGAAGAAGAAAAAAATACTTATCTTTTTACTTGCACTTGTTGTTATTACAGGATTATTTGCAGGATGTTCATCATCTGACACAAGCTCTACTGGAGTAAGTACTACTTCTGAAGGAAAGAAAATAGATAAAGACAAGATAAAAGTTGGTTTTATTTATGATGGCAGTTTAGGTGATGGTGGTTGGGTTGATGCCCACAACGATGGAAGATTAGCACTTAATAAGATGGGAATTAAGACTATATATAAAGAAAATGTTCCAGAATCTCAGAAAGTTGAACCTGTTATAGAAGATATGATTAGCCAGGGATGTAATGTAATTGTAGCAGCTAGCTTCGGATACATGGATTATGTTTATAAGGAAGCACAAAAACATAAAGATGTTATATTCCTACATAATGCAGGATATAAAACAGCAGACAATATGGGTGCATATTTTGCTAAATACTATCAATCAACATATTTAACTGGTATATTGGCTGGTATGAAAACTAAGACAAACAAAATAGGTGTAGTAGCATCTATGCCAATACCAGAATTATATAGGCAAATTGATGCTTTTGCATTAGGAGTACAGTCTGTTAACAAAAATGCTGTAGTAAATGTAAAGTGGACTCATACTTGGTATGATCCTGCAAAAGAAAAAGAAGCAGGTAAGGCACTTGTTGATCAGGGAAATGATGTTATAAGTGAAGAACAAAATACTACATCTGCGTTAGATCCTGCTGAAGAAAAGGGACTTGCAGGTATAGGATTTGATAGAGACAAGAAGAATGAAGATCCTAAAATGTACATGACAGCACCTGTTTATCATTGGGATGTATATTATAAACAGCAAATTAATGATTTAATAGCTGGAAAGTGGAAATCTGAGAAATGGTTAAAAGGTCTTGAGTCAGGAGTTAATGATCTTGCACCAATTAGAGAAGAAAGTGCACCAGCAGGTGGAAAAGAAGCTGTAGCAAAGGCTAAAGCTGATATAATTTCAGGTAAATTGAAGATATTTGCTGGACCAATTAAAGATCAAAAAGGTGAATTAAAAGTTAAAGAAGGTCAGGTTTTAGATGACAATTATCTTGAAAAAATAGATTGGTTTGTACAAGGTATAAATGGTGCAAATGAAAAATAGGAAGGAAGTGTATCCTTTTGAATGAAGAATATTATTTAACTATGAAAAATATAACTAAAAAATTTGGTGACGTAGTTGCTAATAACAATGTTAATTTTAATGTTAAAGGCGGAGAAATTCATGCACTGTTAGGTGAAAATGGTGCAGGCAAAAGTACACTTATGAACATGCTGTCAGGAATATATATTCCTGATGGCGGTTCAATTTTTATACATGGTAAGGAAATTAGATTTAAATCACCTACGGATGCTATAAAATCTGGTATAGGTATGATATATCAACATTTCAAACTTATAGAATCCATGACTGCAATACAAAATATTATTTTGGGAAAGAAAAAAAAGTTATTTCTAAATTATGATAAAGAGGTAAAAAAAGTTCAACAAATAAAAGACAAATATGGCTTTGATGTAGATTTAAACAAATACGTTTATGATATGTCTGTAGGAGAAAGAGAAAATCTTGAAATATTGAAAGTACTGTATAGAGGAGCTGATATTCTTATTTTAGATGAACCCACAGCAGTATTTACCCCTCAAGAAACCAAGAAATTATTTAACTTAATGAAAAGGATGAAAAAAGAAGGATGTTCTATTATATTTATAACTCATAAATTAGATGAGGTTATGGAAGTAGCAGACACAATTACTATACTTAGAAAAGGTGAATCTGTAGAAACTGTTACAAAAGATAGTACTACACCTAAGGAATTAGTAGATAAGATGATAGGTTATCATGTAGATTTAGCTATAGAAAGATCAAATACGACTATTGGCAAATCCATATTAAAAGTTTCAGATTTAAACTTAATAAATGATTTGAACATTCCTATACTTAAAAATATAAATTTTGAGATACATGAAGGAGAAGTAGTTGGAGTCGCAGGAATTTCAGGATGTGGTCAGAAGGAACTTTGTGAAGCCATATCTGGAATTACTAAAATATCTAGTGGAAAAATAGAATTTCAGGGAAAAGATATAACTGATAAAGATGCTTCAAAACTTTCAAAAGAAAATTTAGGAATAAGTTTTATACCAGAGGACAGGCTTGGTATGGGACTTGTAGGATCTATGGATATGGTCGATAATGTGTTTTTAAAATATTATAAAAAACAAAAAGGATTGTTACTCAAAAAAGATGATGTTGAAAAGAAAGCTGAAAAAATTAAAGAGGATTTAGAAGTAAAGACCCCAAGTATACATTATCCAATCAAAAATCTTTCTGGGGGAAATATACAAAAAATACTTTTGGGAAGAGAATTAGGATTAAATCCTAAGTTGATTTTAATGGGTTATCCAGTAAGGGGACTTGATATAAATACTTGTTATACCATTTATAATTTAGTAAATGAAGAAAAGAAAAAAGGTACGGGTATATTATTTGTTGGAGAAGATCTGGATATACTCTTAAGCATTTGTGACAGAATTATAGTTATGTATTCAGGGGAGATAACGGGAAACTTTGAAAGCAAAAATGTTACAAAGGAAACAATAGGATATAAAATGCTTGGCAATAAGCGTAAGGGTGATGAGATTTATGAAAATGAAGTTTGTTAAAAGAGAGAATATAAGTAAAAATAAAGAAGTGTCTATTAGAATAATTGCCATATTATTAGCTTTTGTTGTAATGGGAATTCTTTTTGCAGCACTTAAGTGCAATCCTATATCAGTTTATATTTCAATGTTTAAAGGTGCCTTTGGAGGTTCCAATCCAATTAAACAGACTATAAATTCAGCTATACCACTTGCAATCACTGCCCTTGGAATTGCAATAGGTCTTAAATTAAAATATTATAACATAGGCGGTGAAGGTCAGATAATAATGGGAGCTTTTGGAGCTGCACTTGTTGCATTTCATTTTCCTAATATGCCAGCTACTATCCTCATCATTTTAATGTTTGCAAGTGGGGTACTATTTAGTGGAATATGGGGATTTATACCTGGTTTTTTTAAAGTGAAATGGAGGGCCAATGAAACTATAACTACCCTTATGATGAATTATATTGCATTAAAATTTGTAACTTATCTTCAATATGGTCCATGGAAAGATCCTAGTTCTTTGGGATTCCCTAAAATGCCCAATTTCTCTTCTAACGCAATACTTCCAAGTGTCTTTGGAGTTCATATTGGATGGATAATAGCTATATTACTTGCTATTTTTGTATATATATTCTTAAATCACACTAAAACTGGTTATGAAATTTCTGTAATTGGTGAAAGCGAAAATACCGCTAAATATGCAGGAATAGGTATAAAGAAAACTACTTTAATTGCTATAGTACTAAGTGCTGTATTTTGTGGAATAACAGGAGTAATACAGTCTTCTGCCATAGAACAAACACTTTCTACTGAAATAACAGGTGGAGTTGGATATACTGGAATAATAATAGCTTGGATATCAAATTTAAACCCTGTTGTAAGTATTTTGGTATCAATTTTATTTGCAGGCCTTTTGCAAGGAGGATCATTTATCCAGACAGCATTTGGTATACCAAATTCAGTAGCATCAATACTTCAGTCAGTAATTTTATTTTTTGTACTTGGAAGCGAATTTTTTATTAGGTTTAGACTGTCAAAGGGCGATGTAAATGAAAATAATGACGAAAATAAAAAAGTTGTAAATGAGGTGTAAATGATGAATGGAGTAATTAGCTTTTTAGCAGCAGCAGTAGTTGCAGGAACTCCCCTTCTTTTTGCAACACTAGGAGAAATTTTAACTGAAAAAGCTGGAAATTTAAATCTTGGCGTTGAAGGATTAATGCTTATGGGTGCGGTTATGGGATTTAGTATAGGATATAATACTGGAAATCCAATTATGGCTATTTTGGCAGCTATGGCAGCAGGAGCTTTTGGTGTTCTCATATATACAATTTTAACGGTTAATTTAAAAGCTAATCAAACAGTTTCAGGACTAGCTATATCTATATTTGGAACTGGATTTTCTAATTTTGTAGGTAAAAGTATAGTTGGAAAGAATATACCAGGAGGTGTTAAAAGCTTTTTTGAACCTATAAGTATACCAATACTTTCCCACATACCTTTTGTTGGACCAATTTTTTTCCATCAGGATATTTTAGTTTATCTTGGATATGCAGCTGCAATTATTATGGGAATTTATTTTTACAGGACTTATAAGGGATTAAATCTTAAAGCAGTAGGAGAAAATCCGGCAGCAGCAGATGCCGCTAGTATAAATGTAAAT
Organism: Clostridium ragsdalei P11; assembly: GCF_001675165.1. Classification (GTDB taxonomy): domain Bacteria; phylum Bacillota; class Clostridia; order Clostridiales; family Clostridiaceae; genus Clostridium_B; species Clostridium_B ragsdalei. The sequence continues at coordinate 172,418 of NZ_LROS01000066.1, read as the reverse complement.
CTCTATAAATATATTCATATACTTATTGGTGGTGCACTTTGTGGACTTGGTGGTGCTTATTTATCACTAGCATATGTTCCCAGTTGGCAGGATAATGTTACAGCCGGTAGAGGTTGGATTGCAGTAGCACTGGTTGTATTTGCATCATGGAATCCTTACAAAGCTATTTTTGCATCTTATCTTTTTGGTGGACTTGATATCATTAGTTTTAGAATGAAAAATATGTTTATTTCTCAATATTTTATTGATATGCTCCCATATTTAGTAACTATTATAATACTGGTACTTGTATATATGAGAAAATCAAATAAAAATGCTCCGCCTAAAGCATTAGGCAATGCTTATTTTAGAGAGGAACGTTAGAAAAACATAAGAAGACAATTTAGGATGGGAGATGTCCAAGCTATGAATAATATACTTATAAAAAATGGAACCATCGTAGATGGAACAGGTTCTACACCTTACAATGCAGATATGGCAATTGAAAATGATAGTATAAGCTGCATAGGAACTAGTTTAAAAGAAAGTAAATTTGATACTGTCATAAATGCAGAAGGCAAGGTTGTATGCCCTGGTTTTATAGATACCCACAGCCATTCAGATGTAGAAATACTTCTAGATCCATATGTGGAGCCAAAAGTTAGACAGGGAATAACTACTGAGGTTTTAGGGCAGGATGGGGTGTCTACTGCTCCAGTACCTAAAAATTATATAAGTTCCTGGAGAAAAAATATAGCTGGACTTGACGGTGACAGTAAGAGGCTTAAATGGGATTGGAAAAATACAAAAGGGTATTTAGGACTTCTTGAAAAGAATAAAACAGCTACTAATGTATCCTATCTTGTACCTCACGGAAATATAAGAATGGAAGCTGTAGGACTTGAAAATAAAGTTTTGGATAAGAGAGACATAGAAAAGATGAAAGAGATAACAGAGAGGGAATTAAATGCAGGAGCTTTAGGACTTTCGTCAGGGCTTATATATATGCCTTGTGCCTATAGCGATGCAAATGAGTTAATAGAACTCTGCAAAGTAGTGGCAAAACATGACAAGATATTTGTAGTTCACCAAAGAAGTGAGGCTGGGGATATAGTAAATTCAATGAAAGAAATAATAAAGATTGGAAGAGAAAGTGGAGTTAAGATACATTTTTCTCATTTTAAAGTATGCGGCAGGAAAGACTGGAATAAAATTGATAAAATGGGAGAGCTTTTAGACGAAGCTGAAAAAGAAGGATTAGAGATATCCTATGATCAGTATCCCTATTCTGCAGGAAGTACAATGCTTGGAGTTATACTTCCTCCCTGGGCTCATGATGGTGGAACTGACAAATTGCTTAAACGACTGGAGAATAATGAACTTAGAAAAAAGATGATTGAAGATATAGAAAATGGAATTCCGGGATGGGATAATTTTATAGATTTTGCTGGATTTGAAAATATATATGTTACCAGTATAAATACTGACAAAAACAAAGATTGTATAGGAAAAAATCTTATGGAAATTGCAGACATGAGACATAAAGATCCATATAATGCAGCTTTTGATCTTTTATATGAAGAAGAAAATTCAGTAGGTATGTACGATTATTATGGAAAAGAAGAACAAGTAATAAAATTTTTAAAGAGAAGAGAGCAAAATGTGTGTACAGATGGACTTTTAGCAGGAAAGCCACATCCTAGAGTGTATGGTACATTTCCAAGAATACTTGGGAGATATGTGAGGGAACAAAAAGTTCTTACACTGGAGGATGCTGTATATAAGATGACCTATAAAGCTGCAAAAGCCTTTAATATAAAGGATAGAGGAGTATTACAGGTAGGTAAGAAGGCAGATGCTGTCATATTTTCACAAGATAAAATAATTGATAAAAGTACATTTATAGAACCGGAGCAGTATCCTGATGGAATAGATGCAGTAATTATAAATGGAAGTGTTGTGCTTAAAGGTGGAAATAGAAGCAAGAATTTAACTGGAAGAGTAATAAGAATTTAATATTTAGGGGGCATAAAGATGTTATCTGAGGAAAGAAAAAGTGAAGTAATTGAATTGTGTAAAAAGCTTATAAGAACTAGAAGTTATTCTGGAGAAGAAGAAAATGTGGCAAATGTTATAAAAGTTGCATTTAATAATATGGGTTTTGACGACTTTTTTATAGATGATTACGGCAATATAATAGGCAATATAAAAGGTAAAGAAAAGGGAAAGTCCATATTGTTTGATGGACATATGGATACTGTACCTGTAGTGGATGAGAGTGAGTGGACATACCCCCCTTTTGCTGCCCAAATTCATGATGGCAAAATGTACGGGAGGGGAACATCAGATATGAAAGGCGCCCTGTGTGCCATGATATGTGGAGTTTCTTATTTTGCTAAGGATGTTAAGAAGAAGTTTAAAGGTGACATATATGTAGCAGGAGTTGTACATGAAGAGTGTTTTGAAGGAGTTGCCTCTAGAAAAATAAGCGCTAAAGTAAATCCTGATTATGTGGTAATTGGAGAAGCATCAAACTGCAATTTAAAGATAGGACAGAGGGGAAGAGCTGAAATTTTAGTTGAAACCTTTGGAAAGTCTGCCCACTCAGCTAATCCTGAAAAGGGAATAAATGCAGTATATAAGATGAACAAGCTTATAGAGGCTATAAGAAAGTTAAAACTCAGCAGCCATGATTTTCTCGGCGATGGAATACTTGAACTTACAGATATAAAATCTTCACCATATCCAGGAGCATCTGTAGTTCCTGATTACTGCAGAGCAACATTTGATAGAAGGCTTCTTGTAGGAGAAACTAGGAAAAGTGTACTTAAGCCTATACAGGATATTATTACAGAACTTGAAAAACAAGATGAAAATTTTAAAGCTAAAGTAAGTTTTTCAAGGGGTAAAGAGATGTGTTATACAGGGGTGGAAATAGAAGGGGAAAGATTTTTTCCTGCATGGCTTTATGATAGAAAAGATGAATTTGTTAAAAAGTCTTATGATGGTCTAGTAAAAGCTGGAATTAATCCTGAAATAACTCACTATTCTTTTTGTACAAATGGAAGCCATTATGCAGGGGAAGCAGGGATAAAGGCTATAGGTTTTGGACCTTCAAAGGAAAATTTAGCTCATACAGTAAATGAATATATTGAAATATCACAATTTGAAAAAGCCGTAGAAGGGTATTATTCAATTCTTAAAGCAGTGCTTTCCTAAGTTGTAGATTTTGGATATGGTCTTTGTGCTACAAAGTGTAAATTAGGGCAGATTTCTAGAAAGGGGATATTTATTATGGAAAACAATATAAGTGATTCTATAATTAGATTTGATGCAGAAGAAAAGATATTGGGGAAAGCTAAATATATCTCTGATATAGTATATAAAGACGTTTTATATGCAAAAACGCTTCGATCTACTAGAGCAAGAGCTAAAATATTATCTATAAAGTTCCCAGAGATTCCTGAAGGATATTTTATTGTGGACAAAAATGATGTACCAGGTAAAATTGGAGATTGGCCAATTTTTGTTGAAGACGAGGTAAAATATATTGGAGAGGGAATACTCCTTGTTGTAGGGCCTGAAAAGAAAAAAGTAGTAGATATTATTTTAAGAATAGAAGTAGAGTATGAGGATTTACCTTCAACTTTAACTATGGATGATGCTGAAGAAAAAAATGATACATTTGTAGAGTACAAGTATTCAAAGGGAGACATAGAAACTGCAGTTAGAGATGCTAAATATGTTTTTGAAAATGAATATAGTACGGCATACCAGGAACATGCATATATGGAGCCACAGGGAATTGTAGGAACTTATCATGATGGAAAGATTACAGTAGAGGGTTCTATGCAGTGTCCTTATTATATAAAAGATGCAATTGTACAGGCACTTGATTTTGACTACGACAGGGTTCAGGTAAAACAGGCAACTACAGGGGGAGGATTTGGAGGAAAAGAAGAGTTTCCATCTCTTTTAGGATGTCAAGTTGCAGTTGCAGCCTATAAAACTAAAAAAACAGTGAAGCTTGTCTTTGAGAGGAATGAAGATATAAAATCAAGTACTAAAAGACACCCATCAAAAATTAAGCTAAAAAGTTATATAGATAAAAATTATAGAATAATAGGAATGGATGCAGATGTTAGATTAGACGGTGGTGCCTACTTTGGACTCTCAAATGTAGTGCTTCAAAGGGCAATTTTTGGAATATGTGGAGTATATGATGTGGCAAATGTAAAAACGAAGGGATCTGTACTTAAGACAAATAAATTAGTTAGTGGAGCATTTAGAGGATTTGGAGCACCTCAATCTACTTTTGCAGTGGAAATGTTTATAGAGTATATGGCAAATAAGCTTAAAATAAATCCAGTTGAGTTTAGAAAAATTAATTACGTAAAAAAGGGAAGTAAGACTTCTACAGGAGGAACTTATAGGGAAGATGTAGTAGTTGATAAGCTTACGGATAAAGTAGAAGAAATGTCTGATTACAATAGAAAATATAAAGAATACATATCAGAAAATAAATTGAAAGGAATCGGTATGTCTGTATTTTTCCACGGCGGTGGCTTTACTGGAAAAGGAGAAAGAGACATTATAAAGACAAAGCTGAAAGTGAGAAAAAACAAGAATGACACTGTGGAAATATTAGTATCTAATGTAGAAATGGGACAGGGCTTAGGTACTACTTTAAGAAAAATAGCAGCAGAGACAATAGGAATACCCATAGATAGAATTATATACAATAAACCAGATACGGATAGGGTACCTAATTCTGGGCCTACTGTAGCTTCAAGAAGTATATTGATAGTTGGAAGACTCATTGAAGAAGCATGTCAGAAAATTAAAGATAAATGGAATGAGAAGGATGAATTTGAAATTGAAGCTAATTACAAACATCCTGAAGAAATTTTGTGGGATGAAAATAAATTTGAAGGAGACGCATACAATACCAGTGCTTGGGGTGCAAATGTAGTAGAAGTGGAAATAGATCCACTAACTTATGAAGTTTCAGTTAAAGGTATATGGACTGCTTATGATGTAGGAAATGCCATTGATGATAATATTGTTAAAGGTCAAATAGATGGAGGTGTAACTCAGGGTTTGGGATATGCTTCCATGGAGGTTTTAAACCCTAAACAGGGAAAACTGGAACAGTCAACTTTTACAGATTATATTATACCAACAGCTGTAGATTTCCCAAGGATACATAGAGAACTTGTAAATAGCCCCTATTATAACGGACCTTTTGGTGGAAAAAGTGTGGGAGAACTGACTATTGATGGAGCAGCTCCTGCTTATGCCATTGCAGTAGAGAATGCACTTAAAAGGCATCTAAATCAAATTCCTGTAACACCGGAATCGATAATGGAGGTAATGGACAATGAAGGTAAACTTTAACTTGAATAATAAAGATGTAGAAATTGAAGCTTCAGGTGTTAAGAGACTTTTAGATGTTTTAAGAGAAGACTTTAAATTAACTGGAGTAAAGGAAGGCTGTGGACAGGGAGAATGTGGGGCCTGTGCTGTTATAATAGATGGAAAATTGGTTAATTCCTGCTGCTTTCCACTGGCAAATGTAATGGGAAGCAAGGTCTTAACTATTGAAGGGTTGAGAAATACAAAAGAATTTGAAGTACTTGATCAGTGTTTTAAGGAAGCAGGTGCAGTTCAATGTGGTTTTTGTATACCTGCTATGATAATGGCATCTTATGTTCTTCTTATTGAAAATCCAAAACCAAAAGAAGAGGATATAAGACGTGGAATTTCAGGAAATATATGCAGATGTACAGGATATAATATGATAATTGATGCCATAAAATTAGCTAGTGAAAGAGGTGAGAAGTTGTGGAAAGCTTTAAGCCAGTAAATATTAAGGACACGTTAGATATACTAAATAAAGTAGATGCAATTGTAGTGGCTGGTGGTACTGATGCTATGATAAAGAAGAGAATGGAACCGGGCTTGCTGCCTGATTTTAAAAGTAATGTAGTTTTTATAAATGAAGTAAAAGAACTGAAGAATATTGAAAGAGATGAGGACTACATATATATTGGAGCAGCATGTACCTATAGTGAAGTTTGTGAAAGTGAACTGATACCAGATAGCTTTAGAACTGTAATAGATGGCATAGCCACACCTGCTATCAGAAATGTTGGAACACTTGGGGGAAACATATGTAATGCATCTCCTGCAGCGGATATGCTTCCACTACTTTATGCTATGGAGGCACAACTTATAATAGAAAGTAAAACTCAAAAGATAACTGTCCCTATAGATGAGTTTATAGTTGGACCTGGGAAAACTTCTTTAAAAAAGGATGAAATTCTTACCTGTATTAAAATCCCAGCAAATGATCATAAATTATTTTACTATAAAAAGGTAGGAACACGTAAAGCAGCAGCTATTTCTAAGCTCTCCTTTGCTGCATTTGTCAGCATCTCCGCGGGGAAAGTTGATGATGTGTGCATTGCATTTGGATCTGTAGGATCTACAGTTGTTAGAGTAAAAAAGGGTGAAGAGGAAATTAAAAAATTGAATTTAGATAAGGCATTAGAAATTTATGGAAGTTCAATAACTCCAATAGATGATCAAAGGTCCACAGCTGTTTATAGAAAAAAAGTTTCAATAAATTTGCTTAAAGATTTTATGAAGAAAGTAGAGGAAAAGTGTAATGAGTAAAAAGGATCACTTATATTATTTAAGAAGGGCAAATGAAATTGCTAAAAATTCAAGAGAACATGGAAATACTCCATTTGGAGCACTGCTTGTAGATAAAGATGGTAATATACTTTTAGAACAGGAAAATATAGAGATAAGCACAGGAGACTGTACGGGACATGCTGAGGCTTCCCTTATGAGAAGGGCATCTCAAAAATATTCTAAAGAATTTTTAGCAGAGTGTACACTATATACTACTTTTGAACCATGTGTCATGTGTTCTGGTGCTATGTATTGGGGTAATGTAAGGACAGTTGTATATGGACTTACTGAAAAAGAACTTCTAAATCAAACGGGAAATGACAAGCAAAATCCAACTTTTGACCTCTCTTGTAGGGAAGTGTTTAAGAAAGGACAGAAAGATATTACTGTAATAGGGCCTTTTAATGAATTAAAGGATGAAATATTAAAAACTCATGAGGGGTACTGGGGGAAAAGTGATTGAAAAGCTATTTGGAAATAAAAAAACTTATAGAATGTGGACTAGGTGAAGTATCCTGTGATTTAAAACTTTCAAATGTTAATCTTGTAAATGTCTATTCTGAAGAAATATATGCTACAAGCATCTATATAAAAAATGGCAGGGTTGTGTGTATTGATCCTGACGTTAAGCTTGAAACTAAAAAATCTATAGATTGCAGTGGAAAATATGCTATTCCAGGATTCATTGATTCCCATTTGCATATTGAAACTACATTGCTTTCTCCTGAAGCACTTTCAGATGTAATAGTACCTAAAGGTACTACAACTCTTTGTGCAGATCTTATGGAAATTGCAAATGTATGTGGAATAGATGGAATAAAAGCTCTGCTTAATTCTATAGAAAAACTACCTTATAGAACTTATATTGAAATTCCATCAAGAGTACCTACAGCTCCGGGCCTTGAAACTACAGGAGGGGTAGTGGAATTAGAAGAAGTCATAGAGGCACTTAGTTGGGATGAGACGTTGAGCTTAGGGGAACTTGACCCTTCAAAAATACTGTTTAAAAAAGAAGAATATTTAAAGAAAATTGAGTCTTCGCTTAGTAGAAGAAAAATAATTAATGGGCACGCTATTGGAATAACAGGAAGAGATCTTAATGTTTATGCTGCTTCTGGTATGAGTGATGATCATGAATGTGTATCATTTGAAGAACTTCTTGAGAGAATAAGACTTGGTATGGATGTATTTATAAGAGAAGGAAGTTCTGAGAGAAATGTAGAAAAGCTCATAAAGGGAATTGTAGATAAGAAACTTTCTTTTGAACATCTTATGTTTTGTACAGATGATAAACATGCCAGTGACATAAAAAATGAAGGACACATCAATTATAATGTGAACAAGGCTATTTCTCTTGGGGTTTCTCCTATAAATGCAATTCAGATGGCAACTATAAATGCAGCAAAGCATTTTAGAGTAGAAGATGAAATAGGAAGTATTACTCCAGGAAGAAAAGCGGATATTCTGGTAGTAGAAAGTTTAGAAAATATAGAACCATACATGGTATTTTTTGAAGGTAAGCTTGTAGCTGAGCAGGGAAATTTAATTTCAAATAAAGTAAATTCAAAATATCCAGGCTGGATAAAAAATACTGTAAAATTTAAAACTCCAATAATACCAGAATCTTTTAAGATAAACTCTAAATGTAATGATACAACCTGTGTAAATGTCATAGAACTTATTAAAGATCAGATAATAAACAAGTGGATAAAGGTAAAACTTCCGGTAAAGGGAGGACTAATTCAAAATGATGTAGAAGAGGACATTTTAAAACTTGCAGTAGTTGAAAGATACGGAAAAACAGGTGGAGTTGGAATTGGATTTGTAAAGGGATTTAATATTAAAGATGGCGCACTGGCTTCTTCTGTATCCCATGATCACCACAATATAGTTTGTGTTGGAACTGATGATTATAATATGTCTATAGCAGTTAATGAAATTAAGGATATACAGGGAGGCTTTGTATTAGTAAAGCAGGGTAAAGTTATTGGAAAGATGCTTTTACCTATTGGTGGGCTTATGAGTGACCATGATGCGGATTCTGTTATAGAGGAAATTACTAATTTAAATAATCTTACACATGAGATAGGCTGCACTTTAGCTGCACCTTTTATGACATTGTCATTTATTTCCCTGCCTACTGTGCCGGAACTTGGGCTTACGGACATTGGACTCATTGACGTACTTAAACATGAAATAATTTCTACGGAAATTGGAGATAATGAGAATTAATCAAGTGGTTCTTAGATTTAGATATTTGTCACATTATTGCAAAAAATATATAGTAACAATTTATAAGATTTCAAGCAAAAAAATGGCCATTAATACAGTAGAATAGTACTGATATATGGTCATTTTTTAATTTTCAAATTTATGGAGCCAAATTAAAACTTTATACGTCATATAATGTGAAAGGAATTTTGATGGTAAAATTAAGTATACTTAATTCCAATTTTTAAAAATTGTATAGCAGGAGGAAATGTCTTGGAAGAGATGTTATTGATATATGGATGAGAAAATAGAAGAGTTAATGAACAGCTATGGAAATGACGTACTTAGAATGGCCTATCTGTATTTAAAGGACAAGTATTTGGCTGAAGATGTTTTTCAAGAGGTTTTTATAAAAGTGTATAAAAATTTTAGCAAGCTCAAAAAAAGCAGCAGCGAAAAAAACTGGATTATGACTATTACAATAAATACTTGCAGGGATGTATTAAGAATTTCATGGTTCAAGAAAGTTATTCTGTCAAAGGATGTGTATGATAATTCTTTTGTAGATATTTGTGAAAATGTAGATGACAAAGTTATAAATAAAATTCAACATGAAGAATTATTAAAACAAGTCATGGATATGCCGCGCAAATATAAGGAAATTATAATTCTTTACTATTATGAAGAGCTATCTACAAGGGACATAAGTAAGGTACTGAAAATACCAGAAGGTACTGTGCGCAGCCGGCTTTTTAGAGCAAGGACAGTATTGAAATCCAATATAGATGGGAAGATTGAATATGAGAGATAATATGAAAAATTTTAGGGATGAATCAAATGAAATTCTAAAAAATATTTGTGTTACAGATGAATTGAAAAAAAAGACCCTAGAAAGATGCAGTAATAGAAGGTCATTAAAATTAAAACCGGTTTTAATTGCATCAGCTGTTTTTGCCATTTTAATTTTTACATTTAAGGTGTACAACTTTTCTCATAAAACCGATATTGCACGTAGTTATGTAAAACCAGCTCAAAAATACGTAGACAAATCAATAAATAACGATCATAAAGGGACTAAAGATAATGAAACGTTAAAGGAAATATCAAAGGCTAATAAAACAGAAAATCCAATAGTACAGAATAAATCAAATGCAAAAAATTCAACCAAGAATGTAAGCTCAAATAAGGATACAACAATTCAAAATAAAAATATTTTGCCGCAAAATATAGATGATCACAAGGTTGAATCTCCTGGTACTAACCAGGAAAATGAAAAAGAAGATGATAAAAATCATGGGGGAGATTTAAGTGCAGTAAGACCTAGTGGAGTAGCTTCTCCAGGAGGATCCTTAAGTATAGAAGATGCTGAAAAATATTTTGAAAGTAAGGTGCTGCTTCCATCATATGTTCCAGAAGGATTTGAACTTTCAAATATATCTATTCCATGTGAAGGAGTTAAAAGCATAAGCATAAAGTATAGTTTAAATTCTAAATATTTTATAGTACAGGAAAGCAAGAACTTATCAGGATTAAAAGGTGACAAAACCTTATATATTGGTGCTGGTAAGGCTTATGTAAATTACTTTAAAGATGAACAAGCAACAAGTGTATCATGGATAATGAATAATGTGGAATACTCTTTATATGGAAATATACAAGAAAATTCCCTAATTGAAATAGCAAATTCAATTAAATGAATTATGGAGCGAAGTTTAGAATCTATGCGTCTAATAATTGAAAAAGATATTTAAAAGAGGAGGAAATTATATATGTTTAAAAAGTTATTTATACCTATGTGTTTTGCATTAACTGTGGGAGCTGTATATATGCCGGCTTCAGTAAAAGCTCAAGGGGTAGGTCAGGTTCAAGTTGCAGCAGCTAATATCAATAAACCTGAGCCTATAATTTGCAATAAGATTGATTTTGAGACTATAACCTATGATAATGCACCAAAATCTTTAACTAATGGCATAGATTCCTGTAAATCCAGTGAAGGATTTTTGTACTATTTGGATAGCAGTACAAATTACCTATATGTAGCTGTAATGAGAGGACAAAAGCCTACAGGAGGTTACGATATTAAAGTAGATTCTGTAGAAGATGTAGAAGGAAGAGGAAATATAATTGTAAAGGAAACAGATCCAGACAAAGGTGCCATATTACCTCAAGTTGTAACTTATCCCTATACTATAATAAAGGTCAAATTACCTGATTTTAGTATAAGCGTAAAAAATTCTTCAGGTAAGGTATATGATTATTTAGGTGCAGGAGAAAGCAATATAATAGGTGCTTCCTGGGCAATTGGTAATTTAGAAAATAAATATACTGATAAAGACTATATATTTATAAAGGTTAAATATGAAAGTGGAGATACTGAGCTTTTCTATGTAAAAAATAATGATGAAGGAAAAAATCAAATAAAAAGTTTAAAAGTAAATAGTACCGTAAGTATAAGATATGCACTTGGAACCCCAGAAAAGTACAATGGGGAAGCTGCATTTCCTCTAATAGATGTAAAAATGCCTGTAGATAAGAGCGTGTTTACAGATAAGGGATGGGAAGATTTAAATTCAAAAGACTATTTGAATATTCTGCGAGATAAACAATGGACGATAAAGTTTAAAAATCAGCTTAATGAACAGAACGTAAATAGTTCAAATATATATGTAGTAGATAATTTTGGAAATGTAATTCCAACAGCATTGTCTCTACAAGATGATAAGAAATCTGTAAAAGTTATTCCCTATAAAACTTATAAACTGGGACAAAAATATTACCTATTTATATCAAGCAAATTAAATAATAATACATCTTCTTTAAAAGGATATAGGATGGGTTTTCAAATATCAGATAGTATACGCATGAAGTAAAATTAATTTGAACCTCATTATTTTAAACTATAAGAGTTAAGTTATTTAACATTGATAGATTTTCTAACTTAAAAATCAACTTATACACAGGCATATTTTTGAGTTAAGAATTAATAATAAAAAATTAATAGTGAAGGATGATTTTTAGCTGTCGCAAAAAATCTTTTAATTTATACGAACCAGCAATGTCTCGCTTTAGCGAAACGAACAATCAAAAATTTAATCAAAGATTTTTTGTAGTGTAACGAAAAAAATCCACATAAACTATTAATTCTTCATTCTTAACTATTAATTAAAAATGAAGAATTAAGGTTGATTTTTGTTTAAAAACTCTATAATCCTTCTGTAATTTTTTTTATACAGTCACAAAGCCAATCTACGTAAGCATTTTCTCTCATGATGGCTCCTCGTAAAACAATATAGTCACCAAAACCAGAAGAAGGCACTTTAGATATATCCTTTCCCTTTAAAAGCTCTTCCATAGAATTTTTAAGATAATTTAATCTTTTAGTATGTTTATCTAATTGACTTTTAAATTGTTTTAATAAAGTGTCAGTGTCCATTTCATCACAAAAATAAGCTTTAAGTCTAAAGACATCTTTGGGAGTTGGCTCCAAAGGTTCATCTTTTGCAAGCCATTTTTGTAAAGATTCTTTTCCTTTTTCAGTTATAGAATATAATTTTTTTTCTAATTTTTCTCCTTGTATTACCGTTTCATATGAAATAAGACCTTCATCTGTTAATTTCTTTAATTCAGGGTATATTTGACTATGCTTAGCATACCAGAATTCTACTAATGCATCATTAAATTCTTTAGTTATATCGTATCCAGTTGATGGTTTTCTATTAATAAGCCCTAAGATTGCGTATTTTAAAGTCCTCATATATGTTAGCACCTCGTTCTTTCCATATAATCATTTTATCATGCATGAATATAAAGTAAAGTAAAACATGAAAAATCAAACATGTAAACATTGACATGATTTGTAGTAATATATATAATATAGGTAATGATAAATATGTAATCGTATTTATTAATAATTACAACAGGAGCCAACATTTTAATACTTATATTATTTAAATTTAGGAGTGGTTTTATGAATAAGTATAAAAAATTATTTGAACCAGTTAAAATTGGAAAGTGCGAAATAAAAAATCGTTTTGCACTAGCACCTATGGGGCCACTAGGACTAGCTGACAGTGAAGGAGGATTCAACCAAAGGGGAATTGATTACTACACTGAAAGAGCAAAAGGTGGTACGGGCTTAATTATTACAGGAGTTACTTTTGTAGATAATGAAGTTGAAGAACATGGTATGCCAAATTGTCCTTGCCCTACACATAATCCTGTTCAATTTGTCAGAACTGCAAGGGAAATGACGGAGAGAATACATGCATACAATGCAAAAGTATTTTTACAAATGTCAGCTGGATTTGGTAGAGTAACTATACCTACTAATCTTGGTGAATTTCCACCTGTTGCACCATCACCAATTCAACATAGATGGCTTGATAAAATTTGTCGTGAGCTTACAATAGATGAAATTAAATCCATAGTGAAGAAATTTGGAGACGGAGCTTACAATGCAAAGAGAGCTGGTTTTGATGGAATTGAAATTCACGCTGTTCATGAAGGATATCTTATAGATCAATTTGCTATTTCATTATTCAATCACAGAACAGATGAATATGGGGGAAGTTTGGAAAACAGACTTCGTTTTGCACGTGAAATAGTTGAGGAAATTAAAAATAGATGTGGAGAAGATTTTCCAGTAGTTCTCAGGTATTCACCAAAGAGCTTTATCAAAGATTTAAGAGATGGAGCACTTCCAGGAGAAGAATTTGTTGAAAAGGGAAGAGACTTAGACGAAGGAATTGAAGCCGCTAAATTACTTGTATCTTATGGATATGATTCATTGGATACTGATGTTGGATCATATGATTCATGGTGGTGGAGTCATCCGCCAATGTACCAAAAGAAGGGACTCTATAGACCATATGCTAAATTAATGAAAGAAACTGTAGATGTTTCTATTATATGTGCAGGAAGAATGGATGATCCAGATATGGCACTTGAAGCCATTGAAAATGGCACTTGTGATATGATAAGTCTTGGAAGACCATTACTTGCAGACCCTGATTATGTAAATAAGTTGAGGGCAAATAGATGTCAATCAATTAGGCCTTGTATATCCTGTCAAGAAGGTTGTATGGGACGAATTCAACATTATTCAATGATAAATTGTGCAGTAAATCCACAAGCATGTAAAGAAAAGGACAATGCACTTCTTCCTATATTAAAGAAGAAAAAAGTTTTAATAGTTGGTGGTGGAGTAGCAGGATGCGAAGCTGCAAGAGTTTTAGCACTTAGAGGCCATGAACCAGTAGTTTATGAAAAGAATTCTAGACTAGGTGGTAACCTTATTCCAGGTGGAGCACCAGATTTTAAGGAAGATGATATTGCTTTAGCTGATTGGTATGCACATACATTAAACGAATTAAATGTAGAAGTAAATTTAAATAGTGAAATTACTAAAGAACAAGTTTTAGAAGCCAATTTTGATAGTGTAATAATTGCTACAGGATCTACACCAAAAGTATTCTCGCTTGGAGACGATGCTAAAGTATTTACAGCAGCAGATGTACTTACAGAAAAGAAAGATTGTGGAGACGCTACAGTTGTAGTTGGTGGTGGACTAGTTGGATGTGAAACTGCACTTCATCTTGCTAAAAAAGGCAAAAAAGTAACTATAGTAGAAGCATTAAATAAAATACTTGCATTAAATGGACCGTTGTGTTCTGCAAACAGTGAAATGCTTGAAAGACTTATTCCATTTAATGGAATTGATGTGAAAACAAGTTCTAAAGTTAAAGCATATAAGGATGGAAATCTTGAAGTAGAGACGGAAAAGGGAACAGAAAAAATAAAATGCGATTCAGTAATACTTTCTGTTGGATATAAAGAAGAGAATTCATTATATAATGAATTAGAATTTGAAATTCCAGAAATTTATCTTTTAGGAGACGCACGAAAGGTTTCTAATATTATGTATGCTATTTGGGATGCATATGAAGTTGCCAATCACATCTAGGGTTTGTAAATGAAAAATCAACTTATATTCTGGACATTATTGTAAAAATATGCCTGTATATAAGTTGATTTTTAAGTTAGAACCACCCGTAGGTGTAAAGTTAAAATAATATATAGTTGTAGGGAAGTGATAATTATGAGTGATGATGAAAGAGTTCTTGAAATTGTAAAAAGTATGAGGCTTCAAAAAGAAGCAAAAATAGAAAAATCCAGTATTGTAGGTAAAGAGGTTTTTATTCCAACTAGAGAGGGGAAAACTCGCTGCTTAATTTATAGAGCTAAAAATAAGAGAGCAATGGCTCCAGTATTTTTTGATGTCCATGGTGGTGGTTTTGTAATGGGATCGCCTGAAAATGACGATAAATTTTCTAACTTAGTTAGAAATGAATTAGATATAACTGTTATTTCAATTGATTACAGATTAGCTCCTGAGTATAAGTGCCCAACAGACAAAAATGATGTTTATGATGTTGTAAAGTACGTAAGCTTCCATAATGATGAGTTTGGAATTGATCCTAATAATATGGCAATTGGTGGACATAGTGCTGGTGGTAATATATCAACAGTAGTATGTATGATGGCAAGGAAAAAGAACGAATTTTCTTTTAAATGTCAGATTCTTGATTATCCACCGCTTGATTTAGCCACACCAGCCAGAAAAAAGTTCTATGTAGAAGGTGCAATACCACCTGAAAGAGCTGAAATATTTGATAAATGTTATAGAAGAGAAGAATACGCTAAAAATTCATATTGTTCACCAGTATTTGCAGCTGTTGACGAGCTTAAAGATCTACCACCAGCAATAGTTTTAACTTGTGAAATAGATTCTCTTAGGGATGAAGCAGAAGAATATGCTAAAAAACTTATAAAAGCAGGGGTCGAAACAACTGCAAAGAGATTTTATGGGGTATCCCATGGTTTTGCAATTTCTAAATTTGAATTGCCTCAAAGCAGTGAAGCACATAAAATGATGATTGATGGATTAAGAAAATATTTACTAAAATAAAAGTTTGAAATCTAGATTTAAGCAGCAATGTACATCTTTTGACTTATGTTATATAATAAATTAAAAATTTGAATTGAAAATAGGAGGATGTATGATGGAGTGTCCTTATTGTAACGGAAAAATGGTTAAAGGTCATATATATGGGGATAACTATAGAATGAAATGGCTGCCTGAAGAGAAGGAATTGTTTTTAGGAATATGGGCAAAAGGTGGAATTGGATTAGGCGAAACCGGTTGGATAGGAAGACCGAAAATTAAGGCATATATGTGTAAGACATGCAATAAAATTATCATTGATGTAGAACAAAATAAGGGATAATGAAAACCAGGGATTTCATTATCCCTAGCATCAAGATGTTTAGGAAATTCGAGTTATACAAAGTAAGCTGTATTGTGTAGTATAGGGGTTAAAAATAAAAAATTAAATGCTGGAGATTCATCATCTCCAGCATAAAGTAATACCAATATGTTAGAGAAAGAATATTATAGTTTGCATGAAACTTAGATATTTAATAACTTTAACATATTAATATCCTTATACTAATAGAATGTGCAGAACCTAAAATATTATGCTGGTAATTTGAGGAGAAACATCTTTTTGTTGTTAGAAGGTATAAAAAGTTTACTATATAAGAACCTATGTATATAGGAGGTGGTAAACTTGGATAAGAAAAGAGTAAAAGAAATAATTGAATCTAAAGGAGTTATAGAGGTAAAATATAAAGATAGTCCCGTATGGCTTGAAAGTATAAATACAGACGAAGATGGTAAAATACAAGTAAAAAATTTAAATACAAATAAACATTTTAATGTAGATATTGCAGATTTGAATGAATGAGTTTATTCTAGAATGTGCTAGGTAAAGCATAAAAAAATGAAGGAGAAATCCTAAGATTTCTCCTTCATTTTTTAGTTACTTACTCTTTTTCTGTCTAGATTGTTGATTTAATTTCTTAGTTTCATCTAAATTGTTGCTATTTAAAACATTTGAAAAAGAAGATGAACTTTTGCCTGAAACTTGGGAGTTTAATTGTCTAGCTTCTTGAACATCTGGACTATTATAACCGGTAGTGCTAGCAGCACTTGACATATTGCCATGTTTGGATTGTTTATTCAATTTTTTTGCTTCTTGAAGATTTTTATCATTTTTATTCATAATAATATCCTCCTTTAGTCTAATGGACTTATATAAACATTTTAGGTTTAATTCATATTGAATTATGCTACTCTAATATTTTGTCCTTGTAGCATTAATATATACTATAGAATATTACTGACTATTTTCCAGAAGAGGAAAATACATATATTCCAAATGTATTATGGTATATATATTATTACGGAAAATTATCACAGATTCACTTAATATATTAATAAGATTTTTATTTTTTTAAATTACGAAAATAATATATTATTGAAGTAATAAGGGCTGCTAGTACTTTTACAATAAGATCTGTTGCAGTGTCTTCGAGTCCACCTTTAACCATACTAGTTTCGAATAAATAATCTCCTATAAATTCAAACATTTCCCATAGGGTGCCTAAAGTGATTGAAAAGCTAAACGCAAATATTACAGTAAAAAGGGTAAATCGTTGTTTTGTAATTTTTTCATCTTTTCTAATAATTCCTTGTGTATAATACAATCCAATTATAACTGTATAGCTGCCAAATATAATATGAAGAAATAAGTCCCACCACCAAAATCTAAAATACAATTTCTTTATTTGTCCTAGATACTGTGCAAGAAATATAAATATTAATGTTACTAATTGAAAATTAGAAGGTAATACTATTTCCTTTTTATTAGCAATGTATGTAATTATAAAAGGAAGTGTAAGACATATAATAGTTAGTAGACACAAAAGAAAGTTTTTCCATTGACCTGATACAACGCTAATAATAGATGTAACCACTAGTAGTATTTCCAAAAAAACAACTAGTATAGTTGACAGCTTATTATTTTTCATATTCATTTGAATATTACTCCCCCTAGTATTTGTAATTATAAAAAAATTATAATTATTATTTTACGTATATAAGAAATTTATATACGTAAAATAAAAGCTTAGTATAGAAAACTAAAAATGATATAGTATAAAATAGATGTCCTAGTGGAAAATTATTTACTGCAGTAATGATTTTAAAATAACCAAAATTTGAATAGAAGGTAATATTATGCAATTAGCTGCTCATGAAGTACATGATCTACACGAATTAACTATAAGTTGTGTAAATTCTATAACAAATATGGCTATGTTTATAAATACAGTTCAGGACCAGGAATTAAAATCTATGATTCAAGCACACTTTCCGGCACATATCCAGGATTATAATATAAAGGTTGAATATTTAAGTAAAACTACAGGTCCTACACAAAAATTAAATGTACCATCTTTGGTTAAAACTTTACAGGATTATACTAAGTCACCAACTAATAATTTCCCATCAATTACACCGAGAACAGATATTCAACAGATGAACGATAGAGAAATAGCAACTGCATATCTGTTAACTCTAAAAAGGGCAGGAAGGGAATATGCGTGGTCTGCTATGGAAGCTAGCAATCCTGGTCTAAGAGAATTTTTAAAGGATGCGTTTACTATGAGCTGCAATCATGCTTATGAAGTTTGGCAGTACATGGTTAAAAAAGGGTATTATCCATTAGAGCCGGCACCTGAAAGTACAATAAATACAATGTCATCTATATATAAGGAAGTTCGTCAGCCTTCATTAGTTTAGTTTTAAAAGATCAGCGTGTTATTTAATGCGCTGATCTTTTTGTAACTATTTTTAAAGTTTTACATAACATAAATTGAAGTATTTAATTTGGAGGATATTATGCATTTTGACGAATATGAATGTCCCTTTATAAATCACAATTATTGTGGATATAGGGGTGATATGAATATGCATGCCACAAAAGCTATAGCTCATATAACTGGAGGACCTTTAGCTCCTAATATAAGAGGTACTGTAACTTTTACTCAGGTACGTGGAGGAACTGAGGTTTCTGTAGAAGTAAATGGATTACCTCCTTATAGACCTGCTATGAATGGAAATCCACCGATTGGACCTCATGGATTTCATATCCACCAAAACGGTACATGTGCTGTTGGTAATCCTGAAGAACCATTTAAAGCTGCAGGAGGACATTGGAATCCAACCAATCAGCCTCATGGCAATCATGCAGGAGATTTTCCAGTTCTTTTTTCAAATAATGGTTATTGTAGAATGACCTTCTTTACAAATAAGTTTAATGTTGCTCAGATTATTGGAAAATCGGTAATCATACATGAAAGTCCAGATGATTATAGAACTCAGCCTGCTGGAGCATCTGGTAAAATGCTAGCCTGTGGTGTTATTAAGGCAATGATGTAATTAAAAGAATGCTGCTAGAAGGGTAGAGGGATCTTTTATTTGTGTGAAAAGTTTACATATGAAATATCCCTCTTTTGACATATTACCTATTTTTCAAATTATTTTTAACACCTGTAACCATGTTGACTATATTCATATAAGCTTGTTGTGTACCTTTTGTTACTATTGGTCTTCCAAAACTTACCCAATGAAGCTTTCTTGAAGTATATCCTCCTATATTCATAAGTAAATTGACAGTTGGTTTGGTGTCTACAATAATAAGTTCATTAGTATTTTTGTTAAAAATAGAGTACATATCCATAATAGCAGGTATTACTATGTCTGGAGCATATTTTCTAGCTAAAGTGTATACGTCTGCGTTAAATTCATCTTTTCCAATATAAATTAGTCGTCCAAGATCCTTTTTTTCCATTTTATCAAAGGTCGGTAAATCAAGTAATTCTTTTTTACTTGGTATTCTATCCATTGGCAGGTTCCCAATATGTATATTGGCTGCTACGGCAGTAGAGTGGGCACCTCCCACGTCATGATATATGACTATCATAATTATTTCACCTACTTTTGTGATATCATAGATTTATTATTTTACAAAAGTATAAATATATTCACAATTACGTATTTTACAATGTATTTGGTGTATGATTTCTACATATATTAAAGAGAAACATTAAAAATAGGTAAAGGAGTATTAATATGCGTCAAAAGATATTAATCATTGTTTCTGCTGTATTTGCATATTTTGCCATGCTTTTTGTAAGTTCGGCAAAAATTAATGTAATAAAGAAAATTAAACCAACCCCTAAAAAAGTAATTCATAAAGAATCACCTTATGAAAAGTATGGATATAATATAAATGCAGGTTTGTTAAAATATAAAAATAAATTGAAAAATACAAGTACCCAAAAGGTAAGAATATATTGTATAGGTGAGTCCAATACAAGAGGAGAATATTCCAGCGATGAGATAAATAAATCTTGGGTTGGTGTAATGAAATCATCACTGCAAAATCAATTTGGAAATGCAGGAGAAGGCTTTATTAGTATTTATGAAGGTGCCCTTCCTTCTGGTACTAAACCTAGATGGAAACTAGGAACAGGTTGGAGTGTTTTTGGGGCCTCTAAAGAATTTACTTCTAATGTTGGTGGTTTTGGTGGATGCTTTGGAATTTCTAATAAAAGTATTTCACCGGCAACTTTAGTTTTTACTGGAACAAGTTTGGATTTGCTGTATTCTAAAGCAAAGGATGGAGGCACAGCTGTTGCAGCCATAGATGGGAAAAAAGTAGGCTCTATAGATTGTTTAGGAGAAACAGAAAGCTTTTCACACAAAGTTTCTTATTCAGGCTTAACTAATACAAGACATACATTAGTAATAACTCCAAATAAAACATCCAATATTTTTATAGAAGGTGCAATTGCCTCATCAAGCACTACAGGAATTGAGGTAGACAAGATAGCAATTTCTAGTAAAACGGCAAGTTATTTTACTACAGATACCACAAAGAAAATTTGGAATGTATTACCAAAGCCGGATTTAGTATTACTGTCTTTTGGAATTAATGAAGCAGGACGAGGTATTTCTGTTCAAGCTTACAAGGAAAGCATGATAAACTTAGTAAGCTATTGGAACGAAAGAGGTAGTGATGTATGCTTGGTGTCAAATCAAATGCCTGCTGAGACATGGACAACAAATTGGTCTGCTTATGTTATGTCTTTATACGAAATAGCAGATGCTTATAATACAGGTGTTATAGACATTTATAAAGCTTATTATAAGGATTATATTACTGCACAAAAGGAAGGTTTGTTTGGAATGGCTAAAAACGATTATTCAGGCGGAAGTGGAACAAATACAGCACATCCTAGTGACAAGGGTTATAAATATATTGGAGACATTATATATGGTAACCTGCAGTAATTTTAATGCTTTACAACCATTTAATCTGACTATATAATTGGATAAAGAAGAAGATAAAACCAGTTGTTAATGTTTACAAGGAGTGATAAAAATGGTTAAAAATATTTTAGTACTTACAGGAAGCCCAAGAAAAAATGGTAACAGTGAAATGATGGCAGATGCATTTATTAAAGGTGCTAGGGCCAAAGGGCATATTGTAACAAAATTTGAAACAGCAATGAAAAATATTAATGGTTGTAAGGCTTGTAATACCTGCTGGAGTAAGGGCAGCGCCTGTTCATTTCAGGATGACTTTAGTGAATTAGAACCACTACTTGAAAGTGCAGATGTGATTGTATTTGTAACACCTTTATATTGGTCTGGTATGTCATCACAAATAAAAGCACCAATAGATAGACTATATGCTTATGTATCACCTAATTGCAAACGTCCACTTAAAATAAAGGAAAGTGTACTTATGATTTGTGGAGAAGGTAACGAAGATGGTATGTTTAATGGAGCAATTGAAACTTACAAAGGTATTATTGATTATCTGAAGTGGAACAATCTAGGAATAATTACTGTTCCGGGAGTCGCAGATAAGGGTGATATTGCTAATACTAATGCTTTAGAAAAAGCCGAAAATCTTGGCATGGGTGTTTCTTTTACTTATTAGAGACAAGCCTTATTTATATAAAAATGGTATTAATTATTAACTCAACTTTCACAGTTTGAAAATATTGGAAAGCAATATTTTTGAGAGGACAGAGGACAGTGAAGGAGGATTTTTCTCCGCTGCACTACGAAAAATCTTTAATTAAATTTTTAATGACTCATTTCGCTAAAGCGAAATATTGCTGACTTATATAAATTTGCAGCTGTTTTGCATTAGCAAAACAAGCCTAAAAAATGCATTATAAAATGCATTATAATAGGTACTGGCAATTTGCTAGTACCTATCTAAGCTTACCTTTTAATATTAATACCAATCGTCATAATCACCATACATGATTACAGGGAATACGAATGGCATGAAAGGTCTATGCATCATTCTACGTCTTCTTCTACGTCTGCGCCTTCTACGTCTTCTTTTAGGTCTCCCGTGTCTGTATCCGTCGTCGTCAGGATCGAAGTCGTATTCATCAGGATCTTCGTCCTCGTATTCATCATCTATTGGTTCATCATAATAAGACATTGAGTAATATGGACATATATTTTGGGAAATATCGAAGTCTTCAGGATTTTCTTTACTACTGCTGTCGCTAGTAGAATTGATATTCATGTAATGCCTCCGTGAAAATATTTATATTATATACTATGTGTAAAATTGAAATTTGTTAATAAAATATAATTATTTTATTTAGAAATTATTGTCCTTATTCGCAAATCATATTTTGACGGAATGTAAACGGAATTTTCTCCACTGACATCTTTTTTACTTCTTATGTTAATATCTGTAGGGGACAATGCAGCATGAATGTCAATTTTATCTCCAGACTTTATAGAGCCGTCTTCAAATTTATAAGTTACATTTTTACTATTAACTGATACAGAGATAGGATTCAGTTTTCCACCAGTGCGTTCATTTGTAAATATAAAATCATCACAGTACAATCCATAAATACTATCGTCTATATCTTCATCAAATGCTATTGTTACAGAGTTATTTCCCGTGGTGCTGCTTGCAAACCACAAACTGAAATTAGTTCTTGGAGGAAGCAGCATACTGTATACCTTATCCAATCCTTCTTTTAGTGTACGTCCTGCTATATCTTTAGAAATCGGATTTTCAATTGTAAGTAGTGCATTAGCTCCAGCTGACTTCACCGTGTTTATTTTTACATTATCTTGAATTCCACTAGAAAAAGTAAGAATTACTTTACTTCCGTATACAGTACCACCATCAGGAGTCATCCCTGCAACTTTAAAGTCATTTAAGTTTAAATTGTCCAGATTAGAAGTTAGAATAAACTGTACTTTCAGGTCATCACCATTGTAAAAAAATTTTACAGTATTTGAAACAAGAGATGGCCCTGTACTATAATCTCTACTTATGTTATCAACATAGGCTATTCCTGATAAAGTATTTAGAGATTTATCCTTAACATATTCTACACCTACTTTGAGTACATTATTTTCTGAAGTCCCATAGCTTAATATATAATTAGATGGAAATTTAATTAGAACATAAGTATTATCTTCACCAGGAGTAATCACTGCATTATAAGGCAATGTTTCAGTATCACCTGTACCATCTAAAAAATAATAATTTGAAGAATTTTTTAGTGAATCTATATCCATGGGTTCATTGAAAAAAATAACTATTTCTTGAGGATTATCTGATTTTTCAACTATAGCTGTAACTTTGGGATCTATGTTATCTATTCCATTGAAAGTTATAGTATAATCATCCATCACATTAGGCTTTAAGTTAGTATCAATGATATTTTTAATAACTAAAGTGTATGTTACATATGTTAAGGCATTATCTCTTATAAATTTTATATTATAGGTATTTGTATTGTCATTATTAACTCTGGTAGCAGGTATTATTTCATCAATTTTATAGCTTATGTCTCTTCCATCAGAATCAAGCAATTTATAATTTGATTTATTGGTTGCATATATATTCATTACATATTGGTTGAATTTTATATTTATTGTTTGACTGTCGAGTATTTCAAATTGTGCAATTTGTGGTTTTACAGCATTATCTTCAACTTCAAAACTTGTACTGGAATTGTCATATATGTTATTGCCATAGGCGTCTTTAATATTGTTTGAGACACTTATAATATTACTTCCAATATTAAGTAAAGAATTTATAATTTTTATTTTAACAACTTTATCATTTGATCCCTGACAAAAATCTATGGAAGAGGAAGTTAAGGCATTTCCATTTATTTTATAATTATTTATATTAAGTGCGCTTTTAGTATCCATGGATCTATTGTAAGTTATATAAATAATTCCATCTGTAGTATAATTAGCTTCTGCAATTTGAGGATTGTCCTTTAATGAATTAACATTAAAATTTATAGAAGTTTCTTCTGTAGGAAATCCTGCAGCGTCATCGAACTGTTCACCTGAGATCCCCCGGGGAATTTTAAAAGTATTGACACCTTTTTTAAGGGGTGTATCAAAATAAAGTACTACTTTCATTGACCATATGCCTGATTTTTCATAAAAAGTACTTAAGGATGTATTTAATCCAAGGCCTACTATACTTTGACCATTGATTTTCATAGAAGATAGATTATCTGTCTTTATTCTTATTGGTTCTGAAAATTCGAGTATTAGTTTATTACTGCCGTACAACGTTAGTGCTTGTATTTTAGGTGCAGTTATGTCTAGAAAGATAATTTCCTTTTCAATTTTAGGTGTTATGACATTTAAATCCTTATCTAGCACAGTGCTTTTTACAGTAAAAATTATGTTTTTATATTGTGAATACGGGTTTGCAAGGGTAACTAGTACAGTTCTATTGTCATCTTGCAGCGAAGCTGAAGATATATTGGTGGTAAGGTCAATTCCGTCAATTTGATAATTCCCAACAAATTCAGCTGTTTCTTTATTGATTTCAGTATTGAATGTAATTTTAATTTGATTTAGTCCATTTGTAGTTATTGAAACAATGTCATTGGAAATTGCATTATTTATCTTTGAGATAATATTATCAGAAATAACGTTTTTGCCACCTATGGCATTTAAGTCTGTTAAATTAGTTGCTTTATTTTTTATGTAGTTTAATGCTTCCTCTGTAGATGGGGAATTATCACCATCTACAAGCACTAATGGTGATGACCATTTACCAGCTAAAGAAGAGGCTATAAGAGGATCTGGAAAATCTTCTCCACCTGCATTTGCTATAAACAGCTTATCATTTTTTAATATATCCTGGTATTCATTTAACATATTTAAATTGGTTCCAAATCTGTTAGCTCCACCATTTACTCTTTTCACAGCACCTATTTTATTATACATATTGTCATTTAATACATTTTGTGTACCAATAACTGTAACATTTGAATTGTTATTTTTAATAAAGGTTAAAACTGGTTGCATTGAGTCGTCATCATTGTTTCCAAGTAAAAGAATTTGTCCTTTGGCTGCTGCTATAGGTGCAGCTGATAGGGCATCTGAAAATCCTTTCCCTGAAACAAGCATTACATTTAGAGGATTCACACCTAATTTGACTAATTCATTAGCAACAGATACATTGGTTTCGTATCTATTTTTTCCACTTAATTCTATTAAATTGTAACCATAATTTTTAAGTTCATCTCTTATATTTTGTGATACACAGGAGACTCCTCCTATAATATATATGTTTTGGGGTTTTAAGATGTCTAATGCAGATTTAGTATATGAATTAAGTAAGTTAGAAGTAGTTAAAAGTATAGGAGCATCTAACTTTTTTGAAAGGGTTACCCCACTTACTGCATCTGCATATATTTCACCACACACCAATACTACATTTTTGCTGCTAGTCCAATTTGTAGTTGCACTTTTAGCAGCAGTTGCATATCTATTAAATTCTCCTATCCTAGAAACCTGCCCAGAAGCAGCGTGAACTGATTTTGGTATTAAGTTTAAGAAACAAATTAGAAATAAAAATACGATATTTATTATAAATCTTCCATAACTTTTCCACATTTTACAATGCTCCTTATAAGGCATTTTCAAAGAAATAACTAGTCAGTATGCTAGCCTATTTTCTTTCAAATGCCTAATTGATTCTAAATAGTGTAACTAATTTAATTGTAATTGTAATCTAGTATCTTCACAACTTATAAAATCTAGTATAAAATCTACTATTATGAAAATGATTATTTTTTATCCAGATTATTTTTTATGAATATTTACATAATGTATATGGTGTCATATTGTTAGAAATATTGGGTAATATAATAGTGTCCTAGGGAAATGACCTTAGCGAAAATGGGGATAGTATAATTATATGTATCTATTGAAAGAGGTAAGTGCTGGTAGCTAACGGTGCTTACTTTCTTATTACAAAGCAGTAAAAAATTTAAAAACATTTATGTTTATTAGCTTATATTGCAACAAGTACTAAATATTCATTCAATTACCTGGAGTAATTTTTTTAAAAATGTAGAAACTTTAAATGTAAGCAGTAAAGTTTACTATAAAAAGGAGTGAGTACTATGACAAATAGTAATAATCCAGTAGTTCCACAAGCTAAAGCAGCATTAGATCAATTTAAAATGGAGTCAGCTAAAGAAGTTGGAGTAAATTTAAAGAATGGTTATAATGGAGATTTAACTTCAAGAGAAGCAGGCTCTGTAGGTGGAAATATGGTTAAAAAAATGATTCAGGCTTATGAACAGAATTTAAAGTAAATATATGATAAAAAATCTGTACTCTAAATTAGGGTACAGATTTTTTATTAGAATTAAGACATATTGAAAAAATAACTAGACAGTATGCTAGCCTATTTTGTATCTTTGACTTGTTATTTTGCTTCATATACCTAAGTTAATAACATTTTAATTCATAAAGTATTAAAAAAGTAAATAAATATTTAATATATTTGACACCATATTGTCACATATAATAGTTAATATTAACAATATACCGATGAAACAAAGATAGCATAATATTTTGATCCCCAATTATTATATTATGAAAGATAGGCACTGGTTATTACTAGTGCTTATTTTTTGTCCGATGACTACCTGCTCTAATACTCCCACTTCTCCAAGTTGGAGTAAAGAGCAGTTACGTCCCTGGATAACGATTTCTCCTAAAGGATAACGCATTCTAAGTACTGAAGCACTAAGAATCCTGTTAATAAGCATCAGGTGGAGTCAAAACTCCATCTGATGCCAAGAACTCTGTTTATGTAGATAATTCAAAATATATTTTGAAAGTTTATGAAATTTAATTCATTTATATATTTAAATGAATATATTATAATAATGGTAGAGGGGAGGAATGGCTTTGAAAAAAACTTATGTTTTAGACACCAATGTTATTTTGTATTCACCAGGGGCTATATTGACTTTTGATGATGGAGATGTGGTTATACCTGAAGTAGTACTGGAAGAGTTAGATGGATTTAAAAAGAATAAAAATGATCTTGGTGCCAATGCTAGGTATGCAGCTAGGCTTATAGATGACTTTAGAAAAAGCGGTAAACTTAACCAAGGAGTGGACTTGCCAGGTGGTGGAAAACTAAGGGTTGAAATGAACCACTATGATGTACAGTTGCCCCCAGCTTGGGACAAAAGCAAACCGGATAACAGAATAATACAGGTGTGTAAAGGCCTTAAAGAAAGTGGTGAAAATGTATGTCTGATAACAAAGGACATATTTGAAAGAATTAAGGCTGATATAATAAATATAGAGGTAGAAGATTTCTATGAAAAAGTTGTTCCCGAAGATGAAAGTCAGTATACAGGAAGGATAGATGTATATGCTTCAGAAAAGGATATAACAGAATTTTATAGTAACAAATATATGAAAGTTGATAAAATAACTTGTTATAATGAGGATAATGCAGAATACTTTGATCCACCTCTTTATGTAAACGAGTTTATTATAATACATTGTTTAAGTAATCCTAAACAGACTGCCCTTGGAAGATTTGACGGTAAAGAAATAGTTTCACTTTGCTTTAAGGATAGTACACCTCTTGGAATAGTTCCAAGAAATGTGGGACAGAAATTTATGTTGGAGGCACTTTTAACAAATGCAGAAAAGGCTCCACTTGTCATAATAAAAGGTCCTGCAGGAACTGCAAAAACTTTATTTTCACTGGCAGTAGGTCTCCATAGTATAATGGAAGAAGACAAAGGAAAGTATAGAAAGATGCTGGTATGCAGACCTAATGTTACTATGGATGAAGATATAGGATTTCTTCCAGGTACAGAACAGGAAAAAATATCGCCTTTTATGAGACCGATATTAGACAATCTAGAAATATTAGTGGATTCTGATGAAAAAGAAAGATATAAAAATGAAAAGGAATTAGCTGATAAAATAAGAGAATTATTTGACAGGGGAATTATAACTACAGAGGCAGTAGGTTATTTAAGAGGAAGATCTATTGTGAAAAATTGGCTTGTAATTGACGAAGCCCAGAATCTAACTCCAAAACAGGTAAAAGCAATTATAACGAGAGTTGGATCGGGTACAAAATTGCTTTTAGTAGGGGATCCAGAGCAAATAGATCAAGCTTTTTTAGATTCAAGATCAAATGGGTTGTGTTATGCTTCAGAAAAAATGAAAGGAAGCAAGTTATGTTATCAAATAACTTTGAAACATGATGAATGTGAGAGGTCTCCTCTTGCATATGAAGCGTCAAAGAGATTGTAAATAGGAAATATAATTTTTGAAATAGATCGAAAATTAAAAAAACATATTTATAATTTAAAATTCTATTCAAGAGCACTTTGGTGTTAGAAAATGGTTATATACTGAACACCAAAGTGACTTTTTTATTTAGTCCTTTATCCGATGACTACCCGCTCTAATACTCCCACTTCTCCAAGTGTGGGTAAAGAGCGGCTATGTCCCTGGATAACGATTTCTAAGCATCAGATGGAGTTTAAAACTCCATCTGATGCTTAGAACTCTGTTTATATTATATAAAGTTTTTAGTATGTTCATAATTATTTCTATTTAAAAATTTTATCATTTATTGTACAATATTGAAGGATGTATTTTTTTTAGAAAGGAAAGGTTTTAACATATGAAGAAGGGGAAAATTGAAGGCAAAAAGAAACGGCCAGTTTGGAAACTCATACTGTATTTCATATTATTTGAGTTTATATTTACCGGGATGACTGCTCCATTTTTAGTATTTTACGGTCCTTTTGAAAATGTAAAGAAAACAGTAGTAGGCGCAGCCATGACTACTTTGAGCCATCAGTACATAGCAAAGATGTTTTTATCGGATAGTGAAATACAAAAAATACTAAGTGAAAACAAACCTAAAAATATAGAAAAAGATGATTCACCTTTAAAATTTGAAAATAAGCATGATAGTAGTATAGAAAGGGAAGAAATAAGTGATGGAAGAAAGTTTAAAGGTTATATGCTTATAATACACGATCCGACTAGAGTTAAGGTAGGATACAGTAAAAAATTAGGTGTAGCTGGAGAACTTACAAGTCAAATAGCAAAAGATCATAATGCTGTAGCTGCTATAAATGGGGGGGGTTTTACAGATAGTTCTTCTAGTGATAGTGACAGTAAGTGGACGGGTACAGGAGGAAAACCTACAGGTGTACTTATGAGCGATGGCCAGATTGTTGCCAATGATATAACTGATCCTGATGATAAATCAAGAGGTGTAATGGCACTTACAAATAAAGGAGAACTTATAGTAGGACATCACAGTTTAAACGAACTGAAAGAGAGGAATGTTACAGAAGCTATATCTTTTGAACCTGCCTTAGTAGTGGGTGGAGAAGGTACCATAAAATCTGGTGACGGTGGTTGGGGAATAGCCCCTAGAACTGCAATAGGACAAAGGTCAGATGGTGCTATTTTATTTCTTGTTATAGATGGACGACAAACTAAAAGTATTGGTGCTTCCCTGAAGGATGTTCAAAATATAATGCTTCAATATGGTGCAGTAAATGCTACGAATTTAGATGGAGGTTCTTCTTCAACTATGTATTATGAAGGAGATGTAATAAACAACACTTGTGATCCTCTAGGTGAGAGATCAGTGCCATCAGCTATTTATGTAAAACCATAGAAGATTATTAGACAATATTAAAGGGGAGTAAAGGATGAAAATTTTCAAGAAAATTACTGTTTGGATAATTATATCTCTTGTAGTACAGTTTGCAGGATTGTTTTATATAAATAATTATTTTTTATCCTCTCAAACAGAGATAAAAACCAAAAAAATTGTAAAGAGTGAGCCCAAAAAAGCAGATGTTGTTATAAAGGTACCAGAAGATGCTAATAATATTAGTGTTTCCTTTGATGGTAGGTATCTGGCATATTGTGAATCAAGTGTTTTGAAAGTAGTGGATACAAAGGACGGAAATGAAAAAAATATAGAATTTAAAGATGGAGTCAAGGTATCTTTTTATAAATGGCAAAAAGATAGGGATAGAATACTTATAGCAGAAAAAGAAAGTTCTGATGACGGTTCAAAATTTGAATTATCATATTATGAAGCTGGTAAGGATATAAAAGAAAATATAAAAGCACTGGATTGGACAGATGAAAAAGCTAAAATTGATGATATAGAAGAATCTCCTTTTACCAATGTTATATATGTTAAGATGGAAAGCAGCGGGGAAAGGACAAATATATATAGAATTGACATAATGAATGAAATGCAAAAAGTAACTACAAGATCTTATATGGTAGGTAATATGGGAATATTATCTTTAGATGATAAACTTATATATGAAGATAAAGTATACAGTAAGATATATGTTACAGGCGATGATAGGTCACTTACGATAAATGGGGTAGAAAATCCTGTTTGGGTAGGAGTAGATGAAAATGACAAAATATACATAGCTGATGAAAAGGATAATAAAATATCAAATATCTACTGTGGAACTATAAATGACAGTGGAAGTAATTATCAAAACATAAATTTGGGCCAATCTGTAAATAAGAATGACGTGTTTGTTATGCCTTCAGGCAAAATATACATAAATGACAATTTAAAAGGTATTGTTACAGAAGTTACAAGTGGAAAGCAATATGTATATAAAGGAAATTTTGTGCAAATATATGAAGGCGGAATTGCATCAGTAAATGGTGGAAAGTTGCAAAAAGTAACGTTAAATTAGTAAAAAGAGGGGATGAAATTATTTGAATGAAATGATATTGGATAAGATACTTATTATACCAGGAATACTTATAGGGCTTACATTCCATGAATTTGCTCACGCCTTTGTGGCAGATAGATTAGGAGATAAAACAGCTAAATTTCAAGGAAGGCTTACTTTAAATCCATTTGCACATATAGATATTATAGGCTTTATAATGATATTACTTGTAGGGTTTGGATGGGCAAAGCCTGTTGAGATCAATCCAAATGCCTTTAAAAATAGAAATAAAGATGATTTAAAAGTTTCTGCGGCAGGTCCTTTGGCTAATTTAATAACAGCATTTTTAGCTGCACTTTTGACAGTGTTTTTATATAAATTTATCTTTTCATCTAGTAATTATAATTTAGTTTCAAATATAGTAGTTAAAATTGTATTGTATGTAGTAAATATAAATTGTATGTTGTTTGTGTTCAATTTAATACCTATACCTGGATTAGATGGATTTCATATACTAAGGGATTTGTTTCCTTCGTTTTACTATAATATATCAGATACTTTATATAGGTATCAGCTTATTATACTTCTTGTATTTGTAGCTACACCAATTGCAAATTATGTGGTAGGTATTCCATCAATGGCTATATACTCTAAACTTATGACCATTGCAAATAGTATCATCAGATAAACAGAGTTCTTGGCATCAGATGGAGTTTTAACTCCACCTGATGCTTATTAACAGGATTCTTAGTGCTTCAGTACTTAGAATGCGTTATCCTTTAGGAGAAATCGTTATCCAGGGACATAGTCGCTCTCAACGTAAACTTGAAGAAGTGGGAGTATTAGAGCGAGTAGTCATCGGATAAACAGAGGAAGATTGTAAATTTGTTTTTTATTTACAATCTTCCTATTATTTTTTGCTGTAAAGTGCAAAGTAATTGTTTATTTCTTCAAATATGGCTTGGACTCCATTACCCCAATTTGAATCTTCTGCATATTTTTTGCCTATCCACATAAAGGGGTTGTTTTCCTTTGGCCTGTCTTCCGATAGATTTATGATAGTTCTGGCAGCTATTCTTGATGAATCTTTTATATCAGTATTATATTCCTGCCAACTGTGATATACGTTAAAAGGGTTATTAGCTATTTTAGAGGCACTTGGAGTATTTACAGGTACGAAGTTCTGTTCCTGTCCTGTTATAGCAAATAATAAAACTGGATTTAAATTGAACTCTCTTGCAGTACTCATTATAGTAGAGAAATATGGATCTTTGCCTAGAAGTGAATTGCGGCTGCTTAAGTAGGATTTCAATTTATCTTCATCTATTGTTTGATATTTTAAATATTCAGGAAGATATACATTTGGGAAATTTTTTTTAGCATTTTTTAAAGTTATTTGATTAGCTAAATCTTTTAAATAGCTATTCCCACTTTCAGAAGTACTGGCTATATAAAAAGGAGTTTTAAATAGGCTTTTTTGAAAAAAAACTTGTCCTAATACCTGAGAAATTAAAATAAAAAATATAATTGAGGAAAATATTAAAAGTTTTTTATTAAATTTTAACTTGAAAGGTATAGCTGGAGCAGCTGTAGTTTCAATAGTTCTATTGGGACTAACAGGCTCAGTTATTTTGTTGTTTAGGTTTTCATCTGTAACAGGATTCATTTTTGGACTTGTTATCCCTAAATAGTTGTTTAAATCTTTTTCTTCAACTGAATTTTCTATATTTGCATTTATCCAGCGGGTAATTTCTTTTGTAAAATTTTTCTTTAAAGGTTCGATTTTAATACAGCAGAGAAATATATCATACATGAAAATTGAGGCTTTATTTTTAGAGAAGGTATTTTTTAAAGTGTTTATTTTTACAGTTTGTCTATAACTTTCTGGTAGTTCCTTTAGATTTGTATCTAAAATATGGTGTATGGTGTTGGAAAGCATTTTTGCCTTTTCGCTGGACGGAATCTTAAAATATTTTTTATTAATGTATTCTTGCATTGTTTTTATATCATCAGTGTTAATTATCTTTTTGTTTTTTAGTTCTTCTATAAAGTAATCCATAATTTTCACAACCTGAATAGTATAATATTTTACTTATTATTATCGTATATTGTAGAAAAAACTTTAATAATGTATAGAAAACAATATTTATATAATAGCATTGACAGTTTTGTAATTTAAATAGATAATTTATTTTGTGATTAAAAATTTGGAAAGGAATTTAGGATATGAGACTTAGAAAAAAATGGTGGGCTAGACCTGAAATGGAGGCTAGTTCTTTAACTATAACAGAAGTACAAAAGTATAAGGGAAAATGGAAAGAAGAGTTTAAAAATCAGAATGATATATATTTGGAATTAGGTTGTGGAAGGGGAAAATTCTTGTATACTCAGGCGTTAAACAATACTAATATAAATTATATAGGCATTGATTTAAAAGATGAAGTTTTAATATATGCACTTAAAAAGCTTCAAGAAGATGAAGTTACAAATGCAAGGATAATGCCTATGAACATAGCTCAAATTGAGGAAGTTTTCGATAAAGATGAGATAAGCAGGATATATATAAATTTCTGTAATCCCTGGCCTAAAAGAAGACAAAAGAAAAGAAGACTTACCCATACTGTATTTTTGAATAGGTATAGAAAGTTTTTAAAATTAGGTAGTGAAATATGGTTTAAAACAGATGACAGGGAACTTTTTGAAGAATCTCAGGAATATTTTAAGGAAAATAATTTTGAAATAAGGTATCTTACTTATGATCTTCACAGCAGTGATTTTACTGAAAATGTAGTTACAGAATATGAGGAAAAGTTTACTTCCCTTGGAATGAAAACTATGTTTTTAATAGCAAAGATGTTGTAACAAAATAGATTTTAATACAAATATTAAAGTCTTTTAGTGATAAAGAAATGGTGATTAAACTTGCAGATGAGAATGAATTTATAGATTAACTAAGAGAAACTTTAAAAATGGAATCATATGCTTACAATTCTGTTTATCTCCTATTTCTTTGATATATGGAGGATTAAGATATGGATAAAAATACACTGAAAAGTTTTGCCATAGAAGCAAGAAATGAACTAATAGATAAAATAAAAGTGAAGGCTCGTCAATATGGTATAGAAAAAGATAGTGTAAAAAATTCAAAAATAGTTAGCAGTGATTCTATAGTTATTAATGGAAGGACTCTTAGCAAAGATGAAAAATTACAAAGAGAAAAGCTTATAAAAGAAATAGAAATTATAAATGAAAAAGGTGAGGATGGATATAGTAGTGTAATTGAGGAAGTTGCATATACTTGGTTCAATAGATTTACAGCATTAAGATTTATGGAAGTAAATAATTATATGCCTACAAGGGTTAGACCTTTATCATCTACAACTCCAGGAAGTGTTGAGCCTGACTTAATAAAAGAAGCAAGTAATGTGAACCTTCCAGTAGATAAACAAAAAATATATGAATTGAGATTAAATAATGATATGGAAGCACTATTTAAGTATATGATAATAGTTCAATGTAATTCTTTAAACACAATTCTTCCATTTATGTTTGAAAAGATAGGACATTATACGGAATTATTGCTTCCAGATGGTCTTTTAAATGAAGGAGCTTTTATTAGAAGACTTACAGATACTAATTTTATACCAGAAAGTTATTGGGAAAATGTAGAGATTATAGGATGGCTTTATCAATATTATAATTCAGAAGAAAAAGATAGAGTTATAAAAGCTAAAAAGAAATATAAAAAAGAAGAAATTCCATTTGCTACTCAGCTATTTACACCTGATTGGATAGTTAGATATATGGTTCAAAACTCATTGGGAAGGTATTGGGTGGAATCTCATCCGGAACATAATGAATTAAAGAAAGAGTGGAAATTTTATATTGAGAACCCTAATCCAGAATCAGATTTTGAAGAAAAATTAGCTCCATATATAAATAAAGAATTAAAGGTAGAAGATATTAAATGTTTTGACCCTGCTTGTGGTTCAGGGCATATATTAGTTTATATGTTTGATGTATTATATCAAATATATGAAAAATGTGGATATATGAATAGAGAAATACCAAGGCTTATTATAGAAAATAACCTTTATGGACTTGATATAGATGATAAGGCTTATCAGCTTGCTTGTTTTGCCGTTGTTATGAAAGGAATGAAGTATAATAATAGACTTCTTAGAAGTATAGAAAGAGAAGGAATGAGTATAAATATAGCGTCTATACAAGAAACTAATGACTTAAATGAAGGAGATATAGAGTATATAGCAGGAGAGTCTTCAGGAGAAAATTATGATAAGACAAAAGCTTTTATAGAGCAGTTCAAAAATGCAAAGATATGTGGTTCACTTATAAAGATAGAAGAGTTTGATAAAGAATTTTTAGAAAAAAGATATGAGCATATATTAAATGACCCTGTAGAGGATTTAATGCAAGAGGAAAGTAGAAAAAAGGTTGTTAATATATTACCTAAATTAATGAAACAGACAAGTATAATGGTGAAAACATATGATGTTTTATCAACTAATCCTCCATATATAGGGAATAAGTACTTAAATCCTATTTTAGGAGAATTTATTAGTAAAAATTATTCAGATGTAAAGTCAGATATTTTTTCAGCATTTATTGTATATAGTTTTTCTAAAGTTAAATATAATGGTCAATTGGCATTTATGACTCCATTTGTATGGATGTTCATTAAATCATATGAAAAATTAAGAAATATAATTATTGAAACAAAAAATATAAGCACTTTAATTCAGTTGGAATATTCAGGGCTTGAAGAAGCTACTGTTCCAGTTTGTACATTCACATTAAGGAATTATGAAAGCAACATATTAGGTAATTACATTAAGTTATCAGAATTTAAAGGTGTTAAAAATCAGTCAATAAAAACAAGAGAAGCAATAGTTAATCCTGAGGTAACATATAGATTCATAATTAATCAGACCAAAATGAACAGTATACCAGGAAAGAGATTTGGGTATTGGTTAACGGATAAGGAAATAGGTATATTAAATAAAGCAAAAATAATAGATGATATTTCATTCCCTTGTACTGGAATGCAGACAGGAAGTAATAGTAAATATACAAGAGAGTGGTTTGAAGTAAAAAATGAGTCTATAAATTTTATGAATGAAAAAAATAGTAATAAATATTGGATACCTTATCAAATGGGAGGAGATGCTCGTAAGTGGTATGGCAATATTTCGAAAGTTATATATTGGAAAAATAATGGAGAAAAAGTTAGAAGTGAAAAAAGTTCAGTTATAAGAAATGAAAGATTTTTTTTAAGTTACAATGGAATAAGCTGGAAAAGAATAACATCTGGTATAAATACTATAAGAGTATTAAACAAAGGATTTATTTTTGACCAATCTGCAGATTCTATATTTGTAAAAGATGAATCAGATTTTAATTATATATTAAGTTTTTTTAACACTAAAATAATTGCTAATATTTTTGAGTTCATATCTCCAACACTGAATTTGACGGCAGGAACTGTTAAAGAAATACCAATATATATGGAGAAGAATAATAACATAAGAGATAAAATAAATTTAATTTCTCAAGAATGTATAGATATATCAAGAGAAGATTGGAATTCTTTTGAAACTTCATGGAATTTTAAAAATCACCCTATATTAATGTATAAAAATAATAATAAGATAGAGCAAGCTTTTAATAACTGGGATAGTATCACGAAAAATCAATTTTATAAGTTAAAAGAAAACGAAGAAAAAATAAATAAAATTTTTATAGATATTTATGAACTTCAAGATGAAATAACTCCAGAAGTTGAAGAAAAATATATTACTATAAGAAAAGCAGATAAAGAAAGAGAAATTAAATCATTTATATCTTATGCAGTTGGTTGTGTATTTGGTAGATATTCTTTAGATCAGGAAGGACTGGTCTATGCTGGAGGCAAGTTTGATCCTTCAAAATATAAAACATTTAAAGCTGATGAGGATAATATAATACCAATACTATCAGATAGCTATTTTCAAGATGATATAGTAGCTAAGTTTGTGGAATTTGTTAAAGTTACTTTTGGAGAAGAAAGTTTGTCAGAAAATCTTAATTTTATAGCTGAAATACTTGGCAAGAAGAGTAACGAAACAGCAAAAGATACTATAAGAAGATATTTCCTTAATGATTTTTTTAAAGACCATGTTCAAACATATAGAAAGAGACCTATATACTGGTTGTTTACATCAGGAAAACAAAAAGCTTTCAACTGTTTAATTTATATGCATAGATATGATAAAACAACTTTATCAAGAATAAGAACGGATTATTTGCATGAGTTTCAAGATAGACTTGATACAGAGAGAAAATCTTTGTCAGATGTAATAGATGGAGATTATGATACTAAAGAAAAGAATGATGCTAAGAAAAAGCTTACAGCCATTGATAAGCAAATAGATGAGTTAAAGAAATATGATGAAGTTTTACATCATATGGCAGATATGCAAATAGAAATGAACTTAGATGATGGGGTAAAAGTAAACTATCAAAAGTTTAAAGGATTGTTAAGCAAAATATAACATAATAACGTAGTAAATGAGTATATATCATTTAAAATATATGATAGAAAAAGGTGAAAATAAAGTGAGTATTGTATGTATTGGAGATAGTATAACTTTTGGTTTTAGAGTCCGCAAAACGGAAAGTTGGGTTAGTGTGTTATCTAAGAAAATAAAGGAAAATATTATTAATAAAGGTATACCAGGTAATACAACAGGCGAAATGAAGGAAAGATTTCAAAAAGATGTTGTTGAGTTTAAACCATCCAAAGTTCTAATTATGGGGGGAACTAATGACGTATTTCTAAAGACAAATATTAATGATATTTTAAAAAATATAGATATAATGGTTCAGATGTGTGAAAAAAATAAATTTGTTCCTATAGTTCTAACGCCTCTTCCAGTTAAAGATGACATTGTAGAAAAGACATGGTTTAAAGATAGGGATTATGGAGAAGTTGACCAAGGTTTGTGCAAATTGCGAGAATTGTTAGTTGAATATGGCAAAAAGAAAAATATTGGAGTTATAGATGTAGGAACGATTTTAGCTGCAGATAGTAAAATGAAAGAATATTTCTTAGATGATGGAATACATGTGTCAAAAGAGATTCATAATGAAATAGCAAAAATAATAGTTAATTCAAATATAGTACAGTATAGTTAAATAAGTGTATTTTTATTGTTTTTAGAATAAAAGAAATCTACAATTATACTAGAATATGTTGTAATTTAATAAAAATTATAGGGGATGAAATTGACATGAAAATAGATAGACTGAGCAAGGTATTGGAAAAAATGGAATCTCAAAGTGTACCGCAGCTTATTGTATCAGATCCAGCATCCATATTTTATTTAACTGGAAAGTGGATACATCCAGGAGAAAGATTACTTGTACTTTATTTAAATATAAATGGGGACAAGAAGTTATTTATAAATGAGCTATTTCCTTTAGAAGAAGATATAGGATTAGAAAAGATTTGGTTTAAAGACACAGATGATGCTGTTCAAATCATCTCAAAATATACAGACAGAAAT
Source organism: Clostridium ragsdalei P11 (assembly GCF_001675165.1). GTDB lineage: Bacteria > Bacillota > Clostridia > Clostridiales > Clostridiaceae > Clostridium_B > Clostridium_B ragsdalei. Next base: position 133,956 of record NZ_LROS01000066.1, on the reverse strand, counting down.
TTACCTATAGGTATAGACAAAAATTGGCCGGCTAGATTTCTTTTGAGATTAATGGAATTGAAAGCTAGCAGTAATTTTGTAAATGGTTCTGAAATAATTGATAGAATAAGAATGTGTAAAGATAATGATGAAAGAAATTTAATGAGAGAAGCATCCAGGCTGAATGATAAGGCTATAGGCAAGTTGATAAAACTGATTCCTGAAGGTTATACAGAAAAGAAGATGGGAAAAGCTTTAGAAAATATATATGAAAGTTTAGGAGCAGAAGGATTTTCTTTTGATCCTATTGTAGCTTATGGAATAAATGCAGCTGATCCTCATCATGAGATAGATAATTCTATACTTAAAGAAGGAGAAGCTGTAACTATAGATATTGGATGTGTTAAAGATTCCTATTGTTCCGACATGACGAGAACCGTATTTTATAAATATGTTCCTGAAAATAGTAAGAAGGTATATAATACAGTTTTAGAAGCCAATAAGAGAGGAATTGAAGCAGTTAAACCTGGGGTAAGATTTTGTGATATAGATAAGGCTGCTAGAGATTATATAGAAGGTAAAGGTTATGGTAAGTACTTTACACATAGAACGGGGCACTCTATAGGAATAGAATGTCACGATTTAGGTGATGTTTCTTCTGTAAATAGCGATAAGGTACAACCTGGTATGATATTTTCAATTGAACCGGGTATCTACATACCAGGTGAGATAGGAGTTAGAATAGAGGATTTGGTACTTGTTACAGAAGATGGCTGTGAAGTTTTAAATAAATACAGCAAAGATATTATAGTTGTTGAATAATAAAAAAAGATGTAGATTTCTAAATTTACATCTTTTTTTATTACGAATGTTGATAGGATTGTTGGTATGATTGACTAACTTACTTCAGTGCGTCCCTAGCTTTTTCCACTTCAAAATCGGCAATAAAATTCTTAATGTCTTTTAATTTTGTATCCTTTGGAATGGAATTAGGTATATTAAGTTTTTTATACAGTTCATTTAAATCAACTTTAAATGCTTCAGATATTTCTTGTAAAGTCATATAACCTTTTATTTCTTCAGGGTTTATTTTAATTTCAGAAGTTTTAGTGCCAGAAGCAGTTTTAGTTTCAAGAGATATTTTAGGAGGCGTATCCTGGTATATTCCTGTAAGTTTAGTAATGCCTATTCCTCCAAAGAATAATAAAATTACAAAGGTTAAAACAAATACTGGCTTAAGGGATTTACTTTTAATTTTAAATTCTAAAGCATTTTTTTCGGGACAAGATAGTATACAAATTTGACAATTAATACATTCAGCAGATTTAATTTCTTTAAGCTCAGAAACTTTAATATTAACAGGGCAATTTTTGCTGCATAGACCACAATTAATACAGTTATCATTATTTCTTACTATTTTTGATGGACTTATTTTTGAAATTATGCCGTAAAATGCACCCATAGGACAGAGATATTTACAAAAGAATCTGTCATATAATAGAGAGCCAACTATAGTGACTATGAGTATAATAAAAGCAATTAGGTACTCGCCAGTAAGGGACGATATGCCTTCAGATATATGTCCATATGCTGCCCATGGGTCATAGGGATTCATCCACAAACCAGCAGTTTTCCATGCGAAATATAGTGTTGCTACAAGAATAATGTACTTAAGGTATCTTAAAGGCTTGTCTATATTCGATGGAATATAAAGCTTTCTTTTAAAAATTTTTTTGCCTATAATGCCAAAGAACTCTTGAAGAGCACCAAAAGGACATATAAGACCACAAAAGCTTCTTCTGAAAATCAACGCTATTAATAATGTTATGATAAGGAGAATAAAGGTGCCTGAAAATATTTTTTGTATAAATGTTCCACCAAAGATCAAGCTGTAGAGTGATTCTAAGGCTCCATAGGGACACAGTGCATGTATAGATGGTGATTTGCCACCGCCAAGCAGTTGATGGAGGTAAGCCTCAATTGTAATAAGTATCAAGAATACTGCAAGTAAAATGTAGCGCAAATTTTTTAATAATTTATTGTTTTTCATTCATTTGTCCTCCCAACATTTTTAATTTAAATTTATCATAGGAAAGTTTTCCCTTTGCAAGTTCTTCACATATAGAAGCATTATAATTATTACTTTCAATTTCATTTTTGATATTCAAAAATTCTTTTGTAGTTATTTCACATTTCGCATATCTCTCAAGAAGTATAGGGGTATAAGAATTTGAATATTTAATATCCTCAATAATAGATTTCCTTTCTATAAATTCATCGGCAGTAAGGGTACCAGAAGCATATTTTTCTTTAAGTATATCTAGGACTTTTATTATAAAGGGATTTAAAGGAGGCTTATTTTTTAATACTAAAAATATTAAAATTGAAATAATTAATAGAAGAAATATTAAAATATAAGAACCATAAAACCCTAGTCCCATATGATAGCCATGTCTCATCATAATCTCACCTCATTTTTAGACTTTGTTGGAAAAGAAATAGTTATTCTTGTTCCTTTTGTAAGTTCACTTTCTATAGAAAAATGTCCATTTAAAACTTTTACTAACCTTTTTGCAATTGAAAGTCCAAGTCCAGTTCCGCCTGCATTTGAAGTCCTTGATTTATCAGCTTTGAAAAATTTTTCACCTAAATACTGAATTTCATCTTTAGGTATACCAATCCCATTGTCTTCAATAGTTATATAAATATTTTTACTATCGGAATATGAGGATATCTTTAATTTACCTTTATTTTGTGAAAACTTAATTCCATTATCTAAAAATATTATGAGTAATTGCTTCAACTTGTCGTAATCACTAAATAGAGAAGGCAAGTTATTCTGCAAAGATAGTTGTAAATCCAAGTTCTTATTATCTATTAAGGGTTTAAGACTTCTCAAAGTATCGCTAATGAGCATATTGATGTCAAGTTCATTAAAATCAATCTCCAATTTACCAGAGTCTAATTTGCTTAAATTAAGCAAATCTTTAACCATTCTTTCAAGCCTGTTAGTTTCATTTAAGAGTGTAACGCAGGTATCTTGTATACATTCTGGTTGAGTTATTCCATCTACAATAGATTCTAAGTTGCCTTTTATGACTGTTAAAGGAGTTCTAAATTCATGGGAAACATTAGAAATAAAATCTTTCCGCATTTGTTCAAGTTTTTCCTTTTCACTTACGTCTTGAATAAGAATTACACCACCTATAACTTGATTTAAATTATTTTTTATAGGAGATATAGAAAAATTTAATACTTTATTTAGATATTCTTTTACTATAGATTTTTTAGTATTACTAGATATAGCAGAATTAAACTCTTCAATTATATTTAAATTTAGTAATATTTCATTAACTTTTGTGCCTGATTCAATGTCTTTTAAAGACAGCAGTTCTAAGGTAGATTGATTAATATTTATAATATGAAAATTTGTATCTAGAGATAAAATACCCTCGCTCATACTTGTTAGTACATTACTTAACTTAGTTTTTTCTTCAAAAAGTTTGCCTATGGTGTACTGAAGTTTTAGAGATAATAAATCAAAAGAATTTGATAATTCTCCAATTTCATCTTTCTGATATATATTTGTCTTTATTCCATAGTGACCCCTTGCTAGCTCAAGTGCGGAAAAATTTATTCTCTTTATTGGTTTAGATATATTTTTGGAGAAATAATATCCCATAAATCCAGCAAGGCATATTTCGCCTATAAGAGTTAAAACTATATATATAAAAAATTTGTTCATAGAATTTGATAAATCATATAAAGAAGAATTAAGAATTACTGCACCTATTACAGTGCTGCTGCTATTTTTTATTGGAACTGCTGTAGTCATCATGTATTCTTTATAGTAAGGGTTGTATATCTCATCGTATGTTTCTGCACCAGTGAATACTTTTTCAGTAATAGAGTTGTATACTTTTTTTACATCTGCATCGTTAATGTTAGTGAGAGCAGTATCTTTATTATTTGACGCACTTATAATATTTTTATTGGAATCTAATATCCAAAGTTTTGCATTATCAATAGAGTCTATTAAATTTATAATATTTACAAAATTTTTTTCTTTAGTGCTTTGAAACATATAAGGCCTAATAGTATTTGAAATTTCCAAAGCATGTTTTTTCATGTTATTTCTTTTAATGTCATAGATGTTGTTTTTAAATACATTTAGTGCAATAATTCCAATTAAAAGAGTTGAAACGATAACGATTGTTAAGAAGCCAAGGGTAAGTTTAAAAGTAATATTTTTTTTAAACATCTTTCACCTCAAATTTATATCCTATACCCCAAATAGTTTTAATGTCCCAATTATATTGCCCATTAAGGTGAAGTTTTGCCCTTATCCTTTTTATATGGGTATCCACTGTTCTTGGGTCTCCAAAGTAATCCACACCCCATATGCTGTCCAGTAAATCATCCCTTGAAACTATTTTGTTAGGTGAACTTGAGAGCATCCATAAAACCTCGATTTCTTTTTTGGTAAGATTAATATTTTCACCTTTTATTTTAATCGAGTAATTGTCAATGTCTAATTCAAGAGACTCATATTTAATTAGTGACATTTTGTTATTTTCAGGAAGAGTAATTCTTCTTAAGACAGCCTTAATCCTTGCTACTACTTCTCCAGGGCTAAATGGTTTTACAATATAATCATCAGCACCGGAATTTAATCCTAAAATTTTGTCGGCGTCTTCACTTTTTGCTGTTATCATTATTATTGGAGTATTTGATTTTTCTCTTATTTTATTGCAAACTTCAATTCCATCCATTAAGGGCATCATAATGTCAAGTAAGATTAACTGTGGATTATAATGGTTAAATTTTAATAATGCTTCTTCTCCATCAAGGGCAAAAATTACGGTAAAGCCCTCTTTTTCTATATAAGGCTTTAAGATTTTAATAATTTCTATATTATCATCAGCAATTAAAATATTTTTATCCATCTTGTATCACCTCGTTATCTTGGTTAGATTATATCATCTGTAATAATTAGAAGTGTGAAATAATTGTGGACTGTATTTGTTATGATTGTGATTTCATTGTAAACATATTTAAGTAAATTTTAATAAATATAACACAATTAGGACACTTTTTTATATTGAAATTTGTTTATTATCATAGTATACCCAACAAATTGAAAGTAAAATTAAGGAGGAATGAAAAGTGAAAGGAAAGAATTTTTTAGCAGCATTGGCAGTGGTGTTGGTAGTAGGAGCAAGTGCCACCGTTTATGCAGAAACAACAACTAATTATACAAATCATGGATTAGGATTTGGAAGAATAACTTCCATGAGAGGCTATGATTATGTATCTTCTGTATTAAAGGACAAACTTGGAATGACGGACAAGGAAATAACCGATGGCTTAAATTCAGGAAAGACCATGTATGATTTGGCAAAAGACAAGGGTATGACTATTGATGAATTCAGAACAGCACTAATTGAAGAAAAGTCAAAATCTATTGATGAATCAGTATCAAAGGGAACAATTACAAAAGAGCAGGGTGATTCTTTAAAAGAAAATATAAAGAATAATATAAACAGCTGTAATGGTAATACTGGTCATATGCAGGGAAATGGTATGAGGGGAAAAGGGCATAAGTAAATAAGAAATAGTATAATATGTTGATTTTGGGTTAAAAATCAAATGTATTATACTATTTTTTTATTTTCAGAAAATGTTAATGTGACTAAGTCACTTAGATATTTAAATAATTAATTTATAATAAATTCATAAAAACTAAGCAATGGAGGGGTTTAACTTGAAAGAAATTTTTAAATTGTGGAAAAAGTATTCATTTACGTTATTAATCGTATTTATATTATTAGGATTAATTGACTTGAGATTTTCAATAGCAGCGGTCATCTGTATGGCAGCGCCTATAATCGTGTCTATATTTAAGGGAAGATTCTGGTGCGGTAATTTATGCCCAAGAGGAAACTTTTATGATAATATAGTTTCTAAATTTAGTAATAAAAGAAAAGTACCTAAACTTTTAAAATCTTATTATTTTAGAATTTTAGTTGTAGTATTTATGATGACTATGTTTACATTAGGAATTAAACAAAATTGGGGAAATCTTTATGGTATTGGAATGGTATTTTATAGGATTATTGTTGTAACGACAATAATTGGTATAGTATTATCTTTGTTCTATAATCATAGAACCTGGTGTAATTTTTGTCCCATGGGAACTATAGCATCAATTATATCAAAATTTAGAACTAATAAAAAAGTACTACAAGTATCATCGAATTGTGTTTCTTGTAAAATATGCGAAAAAAAGTGTTCATTAGGAATAGTTCCTTATGAATACAAAGGTGATCTTCTGAGTCATCCTGATTGCATACAATGTGGGAAATGTGTAAGTGCATGTCCTAAAAAGGCAATAGGGCATAATAAGATTGACTTAAAATAATTGTAAGTGTATTAAAGAGGGGATGCTATATAGCAATTCATCCTCTTTTTTTGATACATTATATGTGTGACTAAATAAAATATACTTGTCAAAGATTTATATATGACAAAATCGTGGAGGAAAATAAATGGTTAATCATGATGAAAACTTAAGCAATAGGTTAAAAAATATAAAATCTTTATATAAAGCATATCCAGTATTAGAGAAAATCGATATAAATAATAATGGAATATTAAAAAGGAAAGCAACTTTTAAAATTATGTATTTTAATGAGTATGCAAAATTAATAGAGGAAACATGTCAAGGAGTTCCATTTGTCATAAAAGGGACAATAAAAATACAAAAAATTAATGAAGATGGAGATGAAACTAATCTTTATAATATAAAACAAGGAGAATTTTGCCATGAAGCTTTGAGTTGTTTGTCAAACTTGAAATCTTTAAAAATATTAGGTAAGGCCATTCAGGATTCTGAACTATGTATAATTCCATTTAACATAGTTGAAAAGTACCTTATGGAGAATAATGAGTTTTTATCGTATATATATAAAGATTTATATAATAAATTTAGTATTGTTATAGAGAATAAAGAAAGAATAATTCATGAATCTTTAGAATCAAGGCTTATCAGGGTACTTATTAATAAAGATAGTAAGATAATTTATGCAACACACAGTCAATTAGCCTTTGAGGTTGATTCGGTTAGAGAAGTTGTTAGCAGGAAACTAAAAGATATTGAAAAAAGAGGATATATAAAATTAGAAAGAGGAAAAATAGTAATACTTAAGGATTTGAACGAAATATTAAAAGATTAGATGTATTTTATGGTGGGTTAAATGCTTCAGAAGTTTTATATGTTTCAGTAAAAACAAAGAAATAAAAGAAAAATGTTGGGTCAGTAATGATACACTGTTCCTAAATTACTTAATTAGTATTGACATAGTATATGTTAATATATATTATAAGTATATAAGTATTTAATTATAAGGTTATTATATTGTGGAGGAATATGATGGATCAACAAGAAGCAAGTGTTAGAATTTTTAAAGCATTGGGACACCCTATAAGATATAAAATAGTTAAGTTTTTATATGATGGTCCCAAATGTGTATGTAAATTAAATGAACATATAGAATTTAGTCAAGCTAATTTATCCCAGCATTTAAAAATACTTAAGGAAGCCGGTATATTGTCATCTGAAAAAGTTGGCATGAATATTCATTATAGGATAAGTAGTGAAGAAATAAAAAGTATTATTGATAGTGTTGATAAATTTGCTGTTAGTTATTTGCATGATTCAAAATAAAATATCAATAAACTCAGGAGGTCAGTTATGGAAATAAAAATTTTAGGAACAGGATGCTCAAATTGTAAGAAACTTGAAGCAAATGCTAGGGAGGCTGCTAAAGAGTTCAATGGAGATGTTAAAATTACAAAAGTAGAGGATATTAAGGATATTATGAAATATGGAGTTATGAGAACACCTGCTATAGTTATCAATGAAAAGGTTAAAATGGTTGGAAAGGTTTCAAGCGTTGATGAAATTAAAAAATACATTAATGATGAAAAATAAAAATAAACTACGTTAAAACGGGACTTGACCCTATTTTAATAGGATTAGAGTCCAATATTTTAAAAGGCTATATAAGTATTTAATTATAAGGTTACAACCTAAAGGGAGAGATACCATGTTTGCACCAGTACAAATTTTTGCTGATTGGCTTATTTATAATGTATTTGGAATTGCTAAAGAAAGTAGAATTGGCAGTGCTTTAAATTTCTTTGTATTTGATACTATAAAGATATTTATTCTACTATTAATTATAATTTATGTAATAACTTTTATAAGAAGTTTCTTTCCACCGGAAAAAACGAAAAAGATACTTGCAAAGAGTAAAGGAAGTACATTTATTGGGCATGTTCTTGCAGCATTGCTTGGAATTGTCACACCATTTTGTTCATGTTCTGCAGTGCCGCTTTTTATTGGTTTTGTTGAAGCAGGAGTACCTCTTGGAGTTACATTTTCTTTTTTAATAGCTGCGCCAATGGTAAATGAAGTTGCATTAGGACTTCTTTATGGTCTGTTTGGAATAAAAATAGCTGTGATTTATGTAGTTTCTGGTGAAATAATTGCAATAGTAAGTGGTATTATAATTGGAAAATTAAAAATGGAAAAGCATGTGGAAGGATACGTTTATGAAATGCAAATGAATTCTGATTTGGAATTGCCGGATCCAACTACAAAGGAAAGATTAATTGATTCCTGGAATTTCACAAGGGATTTAATAAAGAAAATATGGATATACGTAATAATCGGTATTGCTATAGGTGGCTTTATACATGGATGGATTCCAGCAGGAGCATTGGCAAAATATGCAGGAAAGAGTAATCCATTTGCAGTATTTGTAGCCGTTGTAATTGGAGTCCCATTGTATTCCAATGCTGCTGGAGTAATTCCATTAGTTAGTGAACTTACAAGAGCTGGAGTTGCAATGGGAACATCACTAGCATTTATGATGGCAGTTACAGCACTTAGTTTGCCAGAAGCAATTCTTTTAAGAAGGGTTTTAAAGCCTAAATTATTAGCAGTATTCTTTGGGGTAGCAGCACTCGGAATAGTGTTTACTGGGTATTTGTTTAATTTTGTAATAAGATAAGTTTTATAAAACAAAGAAATAGATCTGTACTATGCACATATTGACAAAATTTAAGTAAAACAATAATATAACTATATAGTAATGTGCTTATATAGTTACTCAACTTTCGCAGTTTAAAAAAATTACGACGTAATTTTTTTAGCTAATAGTTAAGAATGAAGAATTAATAGTTAATGTGGATTTTTTTCCGTTACACTACAAAAAATCTTTAATTAAATTTTTGAATACTCGTTTTGCTAGAGCAAAACATTACTAAGCACTGACTTATATAAATTTAAAGATTTTTTGCGATAGCTAAAAATCATCCTTCACTATTAATTTTTCATTATTAATTCTTAACTTGCTAAGCTTTGCTTCGCAAAGTTTTTATATTAAGTCAAAGTTTTATATGTGCGAAAGTCGAGATAGTTATACACAAAAATATGGGAGGGTATAAATGAGAGAAATAGAAAAAGCTAAAATAATATCAAAACTACTAAGAGTATTATCTAATGAAAATAGATTGGTGATAGTGTGCTATTTAATAGAAAAACCTATGACAGTAAGTGAACTTCATGAAAGAATGAGTTATTTGACTCAACCAGCTTTGTCACAACATTTATCAATACTTAAAGCTAACAGAATATTGGATTCAAATAAAAGTGGATTGACAATAACCTATTTTATTAAAGACGAAAGGATAGTTAATATAATTCAAGTATTGAAGGAAAACTATTGTAAATAAAATTTATGCTAAATATAATTTGCATATTGACAAAAATAAAATAGCATCTTAATATAAGTATATAAGAAAGTTATTATATATTTATTAGGAGGTAACATTATGACAAAGGCATCAGAATATCATAAGAAAGGATATACCTGTGGAGAAGCTATAATCAAGGCGTATAATGAAAAGAATGGTACTAGCATTCCAATAAGCCTTGGCAGTGGTATGGGTGCAGGGTTTACTGTTGGAAGTACATGTGGAGCTGTTGGAGCTGCAGCTGTAATCATAGGTTTTATAAAGGGAAGAGAGAACGGTACAGAGAAAAATGAAGCGAGAGGGCTTACAAACGAATTAATACAAGATGTAAAACAAAAATATGGCACAGAAACATGTAAAGATTTAAAGAGGAATGGTATAGGGTGTGCAGAAATTATAGAACATACTTTTGAAGGCTTAAATCATATTTTAAATAAGTAATAGGGAAAATTTTTTTAACTATTATATTGCTATATTTAAATATAGCAATATAAATTTAACTTAAAAAATAATTTGTTATATGTAAATACAAGTTAAGATAAAAATATTAAAGGAAGGTGAATTTACTATGGTTAAGGTTACTAAGCGGGCAGTTGAAAAGTTTAATAAAATTAAGCAAAAAGATGAGAGTATAGTAAATGCAATGTTAAGGATTAGCTTTGGAGGTTATGGCTGAGGTGGCCCAAAATTACAATTAGCTCTGGATGAGTTAAAAAATAATGACGATATACTTGTTAAAGTAGAAGGCATGAGTATTGTTTATAATTTGGATCTTGAAACATATGTAAATGGATCAGTTATTGATTATTCAAATAATTGGTTTAGCCCAGGATTCACTATAAGTAGTCCAAATTCTTCTTCATGTTAAAAATATAAACAACTGTGGAATGAAGGGAGTGGTTAAATGCATAAATTTGATATTAAAAAGTTAGAGAAATTGGATAATCCAAAAAGAAGAGAGAGTATGCCTCCTGAAGAAACTTTAAAAAAGTTTAAAATAGGGGATAAAGGTACATTGATTGATATAGGTTGCGGTATAGGTTATTTTACTATACCAGCATCAAAAATTATTACTAATGGAAATGTAATTGGTGTAGATATAATGACAGAAATTATTGATATTGCAAGAGAAAAAGCAGGAGATATATCAAATATAGAATTTAAAAAGAGTGAAGAATATTCTTTTCCAGTAGAAGATAGTTCTATTGATTATGTTTTTGTATGTAATGTTGTTCATGAAATAGAAGATAAGGTAAGATTTTTCACTGAAGCAAAAAGAGTACTAAAAAATAAAGGATATGTTTATATAATTGATTGGGATAAAAGAGATATGAAAGATGGACCGCCTGCAAATGAAAGAATATCAAAAGAAGAATTAAGGAATATAGTTGAAAATTTAGATTTTACATTTTTAGCAGAAGTAAATATTAATACTGAACATTATGGATTAAAATTTAAAGTATAATGAAAAAGATCTGTTTTAGTAAAAATTATGATAGTTATATCGCTATATCTCAATATATAAATACAATATCATACATGATATTTGAATAGAAGGGAAAAATTATAGATAAGAATTTTAATAGATATAATGCAACTGCTAAGATACTTAAATTATTAGCACATTTGATTGTATATAAAAAGGTCTTTTAGATAACGGAGAATGTAATGATTGGAGGAAATATATATGAAAAAAATAGTGATAGTTGGAGGAGTAGCTGGAGGAGCATCAGCTGCTGCTAGACTCAGAAGACTTGATGAAAGTGCAGAAATAATATTGTTTGAAAAAGGTGAATATATATCTTTTGCAAATTGTGGATTACCTTACTATATTGGAGAAACTATAAAAGAGAGAGAAAAGCTGTTAGTACAAACTCCTGAGGCCATGAAGGCAAGTCTTAATATTGATGTTAGGGTAAATAGTGAAGTAATAACAGTAGATAGTAAAAGTAAAAAAGTAAAGGTTAGTAGTAAAGACAAGGGAGAGTATGAAGAAAACTATGATTATTTAATTTTATCACCTGGGGCAACTCCTATTAAACCCCCTATTCCTGGAATACAAAGTGACAAGATATTTACACTAAGAAACCTCCCTGATACAGACAAAATAAAAGAGTATGTTGATAAAGAAAATATAAAGAATGCAATTGTTATTGGTGGAGGATATATAGGAGTTGAAATGGCTGAGAATCTTAAAGAAAGAGGCTTAAATACAGCTTTAGTTGAAGCGGCACCACACATATTAGCACCTTTTGATTCAGAAATGGTAACTTTTGCAGAGAAAGAATTAGAGGATAACGGCGTAGGAATTGTATTAAATGACGGGGTTAAGGAATTTAAAGAAGATGGAACAGGAGTAAATGTAATTCTAAACAGTGGGGAAATTTTGTATGCAGATATGATTATACTTGCTATAGGAGTAAAACCGGATACTGCCTTTTTAAAGGATTCAGGAATAGAGTTTGGACCTAAAGGTCATATAATAGTAAATAATAAAATGGAAACTAAAGTGGAAGGGGTGTATGCAGTAGGAGATGCTATTGAAGTAGTTGATTTTGTAAATGAAAGTAAAACTGCTATTGCACTTGCTGGACCAGCAAATAAGCAGGGAAGGATTGCAGCAGATAATATATGTGGTTTAAATTCAATTTATAAAGGAACAATGGGAACAGCAATTATTAAAGTATTTGGATTGACAGGTTCAAGCACAGGGAACAACGAGAGAACATTAAAATCAAAGAACATACCATATAAGGCTATATACCTTCATCCTAATTCAAGTGCTGGCTACTACCCAGGTGCAGCACCAATGACAATGAAGCTTATTTTCAACGATGAAGGAAAGATACTAGGAGCTCAAGCCTTTGGATATGCTGGGGTAGATAAAAGAATTGATGATATAGCTGTTACTATGAGGCTTGGTGGAACGGTTTATGATTTAACAGAATTGGAACTTGCATATGCGCCGCCTTATTCTTCAGCTAAAGATCCTGTAAATATGGCTGGATTTATTGCAGAAAACGTTTTAAGCGGCAAAGATGAAGTAATACTTTCAGAGGATATAGATAATAGAGATAAGGATAAAACACAGCTTGTTGATGTGAGGACTGAATTAGAATACAGCGGTGGCAGCATAGAAGGGTCTATAAATATATCTTCAGAAGATATAAGGGCTAGAATGAATGAACTGGATAAAAGTAAAGAAATATTAGTTTATTGTCAGGTAGGACTTAGAGGGTATATAGCTGCAAGAATTTTAAGAGCAAATGGATTTAAAGTGAAAAATCTAACAGGTGGATATAAAACCTATACTATGAGTAAGTTTAAACCAAGAGATGTTGTAATGAATAATAGTGGTGAAGGCGGTTCTATGGATTTAAGAGGGAGAAAATCTAATGTAAGTTTAGAGAGCAATTTAAATGAATATAAAGAAGCTGATGAAGCATATAAAAAAGGAGAATTTGACAAAAACCTTGATGCTTGTGGAATATGCTGCCCAGGACCTTTAATGCGTGTTAATAGTAATATACAGGATATGAAAGAAGGAGAAGTATTAAAGGTAATGGCATCAGATCAGGGATTTTATGAGGATATAAAATCTTGGTGTGAAAGAACTAATAATGACCTCCTTAGCAGAGAAAAAGATAAAGGTAATATAATAGCTTTTATAAGAAAAGGTAATAAAAAACAAGCAGTTTCAAATAATAATTCAGTTAATAATGCTACCATTGCACAGAAAGACAATAAAACATTAGTTGTGTTTAGTGGAGATTTGGATAAAGCTTTAGCGTCCTTTATAATAGCTAACGGAGCAGCGGCTATGGGTAAAAAGGTTACAATGTTTTTTACCTTCTGGGGACTTAATATTTTAAGAAAGCATGAAAAAGTTAGTGTTTCAAAGGGATTCATGGATAAGATGTTTGGCTTTATGATGCCGAGAGGAGCTAAAAGGTTAAAACTTTCCAAAATGAATATGCTTGGTATGGGTACAAAAATGATGAAAATGGTAATGAGAAATAAAAATGTTTCTTCATTGGATGAGCTAATTAAAGCAGCTATTGACAGTGGAATAGAAATAGTTGCATGTCAGATGAGTATGGATGTAATGGGACTTAAACAAGAAGAGCTAATAGATGGAGTTAAAGTAGGTGGTGTAGGATACTATCTAGGAGAAGCAGAAGACTCTAACGTTAACCTATTTATATAAACAGATTTTTAAGCATCAGATGGAGTTAAAAACTCCATCTGATGCTTATTAACAAACCTTTTAGTGTTTCAGCATATAAGAAGATTTTATTCTTCATGAAAAATTGTTATCCAGTGATGTAACTGCTCAGAGATATACTTGAAAAAGTTGGAATATTAAAATGGTTAGTTATCGGATAAAATATGAAAGTAGAATTGAAAATTAATTATGGATTGAAATAAGTGTGGGACGTAATTGTATTGCAATAGTATATAACAAAATATGGAGGTTAAAAGTAATGAATAATATTATTTTATTTATTGTTATAGGTTGTATTGCAGGTATTTTAAGTGGGTTATTTGGTATAGGTGGCGGAATTATAATAGTACCTGCATTAATTTATCTATGTGGATTCACCCAGTTAAAAGCCCAGGGCACATCTCTTGCAATTTTATTACCTCCAGTAGGCATACTTGCATTTATAGACTATTACAAAGAAGGTCATGTTGATGTTCAAGCAGGAATATTAATATGTATATTTTTAGTTATAGGGTCAGTTTTAGGTGCTAAAATGTCTCATGTCATACCAGTAGATACTATGAGAAAATTATTTGGAATTTTAATGATGTTAATAGCTGTTAAATTAATTTTTAGTAAATAAAAATTAATTCAATAAATATTTTGTGAATGAGAGGAATAAAGGAGAATGTTGCATTATTTCTATAAATGATATAAAATTTTCAGGTAAAGACATATGATGGTGTAGTAAATTTAATTTATAAATTTTTAAGAGGTGTTGTATATATTGAAAGAAACTAAAGATAATACATATTTAAAAACAAATGAGGCAAGTAAAATTGCAGGTGTAAGAAAGGAAGATGAACTTGAGAATTTTTCTTATGAAGATGAAGACGAGATAATAAAATCTGAATTAAAAAAAGAACTTAAAAGTTGGAAGCCTATTGAAGAAGATTTTTCACTGGAATATCATTTAAATAGACTAACAAAAGCTGAATTGCTGAATATAGCAAGAAATCTCTATATAAATAAAATTTCAAGTCTAAAGAAAGAGGAACTAAAAAATAGAATATTAGAATTCTATGAGGAAAAGGTACATTTCCTTATAGAAAATATAGATGTTGAAAGATTTGAATTCTTAATTGATCTTGCAAGAAAAAAATTTTGTAAAGTTCGATATACAAATATACAAATAAATGATATTGGTTATTTTAGGGATATGGCATTTCTTTTTACGGGAATACTAAATGGAGAAGATGTCATTATTATGCCAGAAGAATTGCAAAAAATAGTTTTAAATAAAGATAACAAAAGTTTGAGAGATAGAATGGAAAATAACGGACAAGTTATAAAATTATTTTGGGGAATGTGCAATTATTATGGTGTTATTCACATTGATGATTTTAAGCAATTGATAAAAAAATATATTGATTTTGATTTATCAAGTATGGATCTTAAAGTTGTACTAGAAAATGGAGCAGCTTATTATAATGAATTTGAGTATGATGGAAATATAGGTAATGATGCTTTAGTTGATAATGTGGATGCTATATTTTTAAAGCAGCATAAAAGAATTGATCTGGATTTTTATCCTTTCAAAAAAGAAGAATTGTTGGCAGCGGCAAGAGCAGATTTTCAGGATAAAACAAAAGCATATAAGAGATTTTATAGCTTTTTAATAAATAATTTTGATATAGATGTTGATGTAGCAGAAGATTTAATATTTTCCTTAGAGGCAGATATTAAAAATAATGAAAAAATTTCTGAGGCTATTTCAGATTTCTTAAGTAACTTTCAGCTTTCAAATGTTAATGAATCAAGTTTTATTGGAAGTGAAGTTATTAAATTTGCTAATAATATAAGGCAGTGGATTATAAAAGGATATACTCCAGCGGAACTTAGTTCCTCTACTGTAGTTAACAAAAAAAAGATAGGAAGAAATGATCCTTGTCCTTGTGGAAGTGGAAAGAAGTATAAAAAATGTTGTGGTAGAGGATAAAATCTTCAAATAAGAGGATCTATACCTGCTATTTTAGCTATAATGGCAGGTATTAGTACTTATTTAAGTGATTTATTGGTTTCATTTTTAAATATCTACATAAAGCTTTAACAGTTTCATCTAAAATACGATTCCTGTCAATTGAGCTTTTATAAAAAGAAACATCGTCTACTACAGAATTTATAATAAGTGATGTAACTATGGCGGCAGCTTCATAGTCATCTACATCAATGTATTCCTTATATAATTTTATAGAATAGAGTGCGGCATCTTGTACCTTTTTTCTTTGTTCATCTGAAAGTGCTGCAACTTCTGGATCATAATAGTAAAGTGTTTTTACTTCTCTTTGAAAATCCACAGACTTATCATGAATATCTATAAGTATTAACATGAATTCACGGAAACATTCTTCTGGTGATTTAAAAAGCAACATTTTATTCATAAATTCATCTCGAAGCTTATCAAATTGTGCCTGATATTTTTTAAGAATATCTAAAAAAATAGTATGCTTATCTCTAAAGTAAGAATAAAGACATCCTATTGAAACACCAGCCTCAGCTGCTATTTCTGAGGTTGTTGTCTTGTAATACCCATTTTTACAAATTAATTTATAGCCAGCCTTAAGTATTTTATCTTTTTTTTCTATACTTCTTTTTTGCTGCGGTTCTCTTACTTTACGTTCATTTATCATGTTATCACATCCCTTATATCAACATTTTAAAGAAATAGTAATAGGTTGTCAATAAAAAATATGAATAAAAGTTCTTATTTATATATTGACTTATGGATAAAATTGGCGTAATATAATCAACATAAACAAGAATAAACATTCACATTCTGATTTGGAGGTTATAAATATGAATTCAGTGAAAAGTAAAACGGGAATAAGTACAGTAATTATAATTATGCTTGGTACGTTTATATCTAGTTTTGATATAAATGTTGTAAATACTGCGCTGCCAATTATGCAGTCGTATTTTCATGCAAGTATGTCGTCTATAGAATGGATAATAGTAGGTTACTTAATGGTGCTTGGTGCAACACAGCTTACATTTGGAAGACTTTCTGATATGTTTGGTCATAAGAAAATTTATGTAGCTGGTTTAATCTTATTTACAATAAGTTCTCTTTTTTGTGCGCTATCAACGTCTATTGTCATGTTGATTGTTTTTAGAATTACTCAAGCAATTGGAGCTTCTATGATTTCTTCCAGTGGAAGTCCAATTATAATTGATGCAGTAGACCCTAAAAATAGGGGAAAATCCTTAGGAATGATAGCTATTTCGGTAGCTATAGCTGTTTGTACAGGTCCAGCATTAGGAGGACTTATGGCTTCTAGGGCAGGTTGGAGCAGTATATTTTTTATAAATGTTCCAATCGGTATAGTTGTTTCTATATTAGCTATTAAAGTTATTAAAAAAGATGATAAAAGAAGAAATGAAGTTCAGTTTGATTTTGCAGGGAGTACATTAATTATTGCTGCGATCTTTTTAATATTACTTCCATTAAACCTTTTGAGTAAGTCTTATTTTAATATTGGAAGTATTGTTTCTCTTTTAGGAGGTATTTTTGTACTCATATTATTTATTGCATTTGAAAAGAAATCTAAGCATCCAATACTTAATATGGAGCTTTTTAAAAATAAAGTTTTTACAGGAAGTACCTTTGCAGCTATGTTTTTTTACATGGGAGAATTTATTTTAGTTTTTCTAGCTCCCTATTATTTGCAAGAGATGAGAATGCTTACTCCTTTTATGTCTGGAGTAATGATGTTACCTATGTCAATAGCTATGATTATAGCAGCTCCGTTAAGTGGTGCAATCTCAGATAATTTTGATAGCCGATATATAGGATGTATTGGACTTGCAGTAATGTCATTAGCTACCTTATTCGTTGGAGGATTTAATGCTTCAACACCAATTTGGATGTTAACTGTAGTTTTCTTTATATATGGTTTTGGGGGAGGACTTTTTCAAACTCCCAATACTAGTGCAGTAATGGGAAGTGTAACTGCAGATAGAAGGGGAGTTGCATCGGCAGCTCTTGGGACAATGAGAACTTTTGGAATGATGTCAGGGGAGGCAATTTCTGCAGCACTTATTGCTTTTAGCATGAATAAGTCAGCACCTACATTTATATCAAAGGGGCTGAAAAGTACATTATTATGGCAGGCAGAATTTAGCTTTTCAACTAAGGTTACATGTATTGTGGCAGCAATATGTGTTATAGCAGCAATAGTATTGTCATTTGTGCGAGGAAAGTCTGCAGTATCATGTGAGAATGCTGTAGTTAAAACAAATTAGTTGCCTGATATAGTTATATTACCATTGTCTGAGAAAATTTTGATATTGTTGTCATGGACATAATGTAAAAATATTGCGTCGCAATATTTTTAATTAATAGTTAAGAATGAAGAATTAATAGTTAATGTGGATTTTTTTACGTTACACTACAAAAAATCTTTGATTAAGATTTTCACTACTCGTTTCGCTAAAGCGGAACATTCCTAATCTATATAAATTTAAAGATTTTTGGCGATAGCTAAAAATCATCCTTCACTATTAATTTTTCATTATTAATTCTTAACTTGCGAAGCTTTGCTTCGCAAAGTTTTTAAACTGCGAAAGTTGAGTCTGTAAATAATAGATTTTGTCTATGTCATTTAATCTAAGGCAAACTCAACAGCAGAAACAGCATGAATTGCTGTTGTATCAAATATTGGAATGTTTACATCCTCTTGTTTTATCAAAAGTGGTATTTCAGTGCAGCCAAGAACTATTCCCTCAGCACCATTTAAACATAACTTATTTATTATTTTTTTATATTTTTCTCTTGATGAACCCTTTATTATACCTTTGCATAATTCATTGTATATGATTTGGTGAATAACTTCTCTGTCATTTTCATCTGGAATACTTACGTTTATATTGAATTTATCTTTTAGCACTTTTTTATAAAAATCCTCTTCCATAGTAAATTTTGTTCCGAGGAGTCCTACAGTTTTTATATGTTTTTCAATTATTTTTTTACCTGTAGCTTCTGCTATATGTAAAACCTTGATTCCAACTTTACTTTCTATATTAGGGGCTAGTTTATGCATTGTATTGGTACATATTATGATAAAATCAGCGCCACCTTTTTTAAGACTTTGAGCAGCATTAACCATTATATTTGATAATTCCTCCCACTTATTTTGATGTTGAAGAATTTCTATTTCATTAAAGTCTACCGAATATAATATACATTCAGCTGAATGAAGTCCCCCTAAAGTCTTTTTAACAGTTTCATTTATAATTCTGTAATATTCCAAAGTGGATTCAAAACTCATACCGCCTATTAAACCAATTTTTTTCAATTTAAACATCTCCTTTAAATTATTTCAGATATACTAAGTTGCAATAACTTTATACCTTTTATAATTTCTTCATTTTTAGGATAAGTAAAATTTAACCTTATAAAATTACCTTTTTTATCTTTTTTAGTGTAGAAGGAGTTTCCAGTGACATAATTTACTCCATTTTTTAAAGATCTTTTTAAAAGTGACTTTAAGCAAATATTATCTGGAAGCTTACACCAAATGTAAAAGCCACCTTCAGGTTTAAAAAACTTTATACTTTTAATATTGCTTGTAAGTTCTTCAGACATCAAATCTCTTTTTAGAGAATAGCTTTTTCTTATTTTTTTAACATGCTTTTTATAATAGCCCTGTCTTAAAAATTCACATATAATATGCTGACTTAAGGTGTTTACATGTAAATCCGTAAGCTGTTTAAACAAACTCAGTTTAGCTATTACCCTTTCTGGAGCAGCGATCCAGCCTACTCTTAAACCGAGAGAAATTACTTTTGAAAAGGTACTTAAATATATTACGTAACCACTTTTATCTAATGCTTTTAAAGGCGGAAGATAGTTACCTTCATATCTGAGTTCACCATAGGGATCATCTTCAATTATGGGAATTCCATATTTTTCTGAAATTTTAATGAGGTCATATCTTCTTTCAAGACTCATAGTGATTCCTGTTGGATTTTGAAAATTTGGTATGGTATAAATAAATTTTGGGTTAAATTCGTTAATTAAATATTCTAGTACATCAACTTTCATGCCGCATTTATCCATAGGAATACTTATGATTTTAGCACCTAGTGTCTGAAGAAGTTGGATAGCTCCAAAGAACGTTGGGTTTTCCACTAATATTACATCATTATAATTTACAAAAGTTCTTACAACTAAATCCAATCCCTGCTGAGAACCAGAAGTAACAATTATGTCACTTGTAGATATTCTAACTTCTCTATTTAACATAAGTTTTTTAATTTCATTTTTTAAATCTTTGTTTCCAGATACGGGACTTTGAAAAAACATGTTCTTTGCTTCATTTTTTAATAAATCAATTTGTATTTTCTGAAATTCCAATTGAGGAAATAGATCTGGTGATGGCATACCACCACCAAAGGAAATCATTTTGCTATTGATATCAGTATTCATAATTTTACTTATTGTATTGTCAAAATTATTATTTGAACTTTTGCTGTATATTTCGTCCCAAAACAAGTACTTTTTATGATCATTTTCTTCATGGTTATCGTAAAAGCTAATATAAGTGCCTCTTCTAGCGTTTGAATCAATGAGACCTTTTTCTTTGAGCTCTTCATAGGCTTTAATTACGGTACTTCTATTAACTTTTAATGTATCTGCAAGTTGTCTTTCAGATGGTAATATGTAGTTTTTAGGAAGTATTTTGGAATAAATCATATTTTTTATTTGGTTTTCAATTTGAATGTATAAAGCAATTTTACTTTTCCTATTTATTTTAATTTCCATATAATCACTCACTTAGCTAAGGCATTTGAAAGAAAATAACAAGTCAAAGATGCGACGAATATTTTTTATCCGATGACTACCCACTCTAATGCTTACACTTTTCCAAGTGTGAGCAAAGAGTGGCTACGTCCCTGGATAACAATTTCTAAGCATCAGATGAAATTTAAAACCTCATCTGATGCCAAGAACTTTGTTTATCAGACAAGGAGGCAGGTTCCGCAGATAGTAAATCCTATCTAAGGGTTCTACCGACGCAGTATGATAAAAAATAGACTAGCATACTGACTTGTTATTTCTTTGAAAATGCCTAAGGTTGTTCTTAAACTTATTATATCAACTTGACTGTAATTCAAAAACATCCAGTTTAAATATTTATATTACCATCCAAAAAGTTAAGGAGATTTTATTGTGGAAAGTGTAGTAACATTATTGACAAATGAACTATCCTATTGTAGTATTATAAAAATGAATTATATGTTCAGTTTTATTTTAATAGGAGATAAAATGGTTCAAATAAAAAAGGATAAAATTAGACAAACAATTGAAAATGCCGCAATAGATATATTTTTAGAAAAGGGATATCTGAATACAAAAATGAAGGATATTTCTGAAAAGGCAAATATATCAGTAGGAAATATTTATATTTATTTTAAGAACAAGGAAAGTTTATTTTGTACTGTTTTACCACAATCTTTTGTAGATGCTTTTAGAAATTATAATTCCAATATATTCCCTATATTAACAAAAGCCTTTTTTAATAATGAACAAAATTTAGAAAGGTATATTCCAAATCATAAACAGGTAGAGGATTTAATTGCAAATCGTAAAAGATTATTAATATTGTTAAGGTGCAGCAAGGGTACAAAATATGAAAATTTGAAAGAAGAGATATTAGAAAATGTAATACAGCGGGAATGCAGTTATCTGCAAAAATATAATTTCGCAGATAACTGTAGGACAACTCAAAATTATAAAGTAATAAGAATGGTGTTTTATAATATGCTTAATATGCTGCTGGATTCCCTAGAAGGTGATATGAATGGGGATGAACGAAGAAATGTGGTAAGATTTGCGTTTAAATACAATTATGATGGATTTAAAAGATTACTTACAGAATACACTAAGTAAAATTGTGAATGGGAAAAGTGTAGAATTACATTGAAAAAGGAGTAAAAACTTTATGATGAATGTAAATAGTGAAAAGTGTATAGGATGCGGACAATGTGTTAAAGATTGTTTTGCAAGAGACATAGAGATAATAAATGGTAAAGCTAAAATTAATAATATTACTTGCATAAAGTGCGGGCACTGTATTGCAGTGTGCCCTAAAAATGCAGTATCAACGGACGAATATAACATGGAAGATGTAAAAGAATATAATAAAGAATATTTTTCCATAGATGCTGATACTTTATTAAATTCTATTAAGTTTAGAAGAACTATAAGGCAGTTTAAAGACAAAGAAGTAGAGAAGGAAAAACTGCTTAAAATTATAGAAGCTGGAAGGTTTACTCAAACAGCAAGTAATATGCAGGATGTATCTTATACAGTTGTAAGAGATGGAATACAGGATTTAAGAAAATTAATAATTGAAAGTTTAAATCAAATTGGAGAAAAAATACTTAAAGATACAAATGCGAAAAATATACTTTATCAAAGATATGCTAAAATATGGATTGATATGTATAAGGAATATAAAGAAAACCCTAAAAATGATAGATTGTTTTTTAATGCTCCAGTAGTAATAGTTGTTACAGCAAGACAGGAAGTAAATGGAGCTTTAGCATCTTCAAATATGGAACTTATGATTAATTCTTTAGGACTTGGAACGTTGTTTAGTGGTTTTTCTGTTGCGGCTGCCCAAATGGATGAAAAAATAAGTAAGTTTCTTGGAGTTAAGAAAGGAAGAAAGGTTGTAACTTTCATGATAGTTGGATATCCTAATGTGAAATATCTAAGAACTGTACCAAGGAGAAAAGCAGATATACGCTGGAAGTAAATATTGCAAATTACAAAGTAGTATATTGGAGGGCTTCAAAGAAGCCCTCTGTTACAAAGCAGATACCATAGATTTACTAAAAATACCCATTTTTTCTATACGATTAAATGCTTCATTCATTTTTTTGGTATTTACTGTCATGGCAAGTCGTATGTATCCTTCACCACATTTACCGAAAGCATTACCAGGAAGTACAAGAACATGAGCCTCATTTAGCATTTTATCTGCTACTTCTTTTGAACTAAGTCCTGTAGCTTTTATATTGACAAAAAGGTAAATACTGCCACGTGGTTTTAAAACTGACATATTTGGAATTGAACAAATTCTATCATAGGCGTAAAAAATCCTCTTTTTATATTCGCAAGCAATCTGTGGTTGTATTTTATCTCTATTTTTAAGTGCATGAATTGCAGCACGCTGGGATATTGAAGGTGAGGCAAATACATTATTTTCATTTATATTTTTAGCAGTTTGAATGATAAATGAAGGTGCAATAAGATAGCCTATTCTCCATCCTGTCATGGCATAGTTTTTGGAGAAACTGCCAATTGTAATTGTACGCTGGCGCATTTTTTCAAGAGTAGTAATTGGAATAAATGGCTCTTCGTAGCTAAATAATGTGTAAATATCATCTGCAATTATGATTAAATCATATTTAATAGCAATTTCTGCAATTGCTTTAAGTGTTTCCTTTTTAAAACATGTTCCTGAAGGGTTGTTTGGTGTATTTATTATTATTGCTTTTGTTCTGTTAGTAATTAAGTTTTCTAATCTTTTAGGATTTACTTGAAATCCTTCTTCTTCAAAGGTTTCAAGATGTACAGGAATACCTCTAGCTAGTTTTATTTGCTGTGGATATGGAGTAAAATAAGGATCATGTATTATGACTTCATCTCCATCATCTAGAATGGCTTCTAGAGCCAACCACATTGCATGACATCCACTTGTGGTGATCATACATTCATCACTTTTAACGTTATAATCATATTTATCTAAGTAAAATTTGCGTATTTCTTTACGAAGTTCTGGATCACCTAAAGAGTCTGTATAGTGTGTGTGACCATTCATGGCATCCTCAAATGCTTTTTTTATTATAATTTCGCTAGTTGTAATATCAGGATCTCCGAGACTGAAATCAATAATATCATCAAATTTTTTTAAAAGATCATTACTTTCACCCATTGGAGTGGATATACTATTCCAATACCTTTTAGATAAAAATTTATTTTTCATGCTAAATTATCTCCTTATAATGAAAATTGCTTCTGAAACGGTGTTTCAAAAACTATTATAGCATGTCTCAAAATATTTTCAATAAATATTCAACAATGTTTATAAATATTCAATAATAAATTGACGTAACTTATAGATAATATTATTATATTAACATAGTGTAATAGAGGAGGGAGTCCCTTTTGACTAATAATTCACAAAATTATGATAGTATTTCTATGGTTGATAGAGCAATTCAAATTATAAATGAAATATATAAATCAGAGGTTCCTATTGGTGTTTCTGAAATATCTTCTAATCTTGACTTACCAAAGGCAACAGCATATAGAATTTTAAACACCCTTTTTCAAAATTCTATTATAGAAAAAGATAAAAATGGAAAATATGGTTTAGGGTTAATCTTTATTCAGTATAGTGAAAAAGTGAAATCCAAAGTTGACTTGAATTTGATTGCAAAACCTTTTATGGTCGATCTTTCTGCAAAAACTGGAGAATCTACAAATTTGGGAATATTAGATGAGGATAATGTAGTGACAATTTCCAGTGTAAATGGAGAAAGCTCAGTACTTGTTTCAAGATTAATACCTGTATCTCCTCTGCATTGTTCATCTATGGGAAAAATATTTCTTAGTTATCAGAATGACGAAATGATTAAAGCTTATTTTAAAAGGCATAATCAAAAAAGAACAATAAACACTATATCAAATTATGAGGATTTTTTGTTAGAAAGAAAGAAGATAATAGCAGAGCAAGTTTCTTACGATATAGAAGAGTATGAGTATGGTTTAGGATGTATTTCTGCACCCATATATAATAGTAAAGGAAAGATTGCAGCAGGAATAAGTGTTTCAGGACCTATCAGCCGCATGAGGTTTAAAGGTATAAAGTGTATTGAAAATGAGTTAAAAAATATAGCAAATAGGATCAGTGAAAAAGTGAAAGTACTAGGAACTAATATTACATACTAGGGTGGTTGTGAAGTAGTTATGCAAAAAACGGATACTTATAAATGACAGGTGAGGTAAAGTGATTATAATAAAAATCACTTGTAATCCAAGGATTTTTTATATTAGGATCAAATGTTATATTTTTTCATACATTTCTTAAAATTGAAGATAATATGTATGAGAGGAGGAATTATTGTGGAAGGAGATAGAACTAAAGATGGTTCCATGGAACTGCC
The DNA here is from genome assembly GCF_001675165.1 of Clostridium ragsdalei P11. Taxonomy (GTDB): domain Bacteria; phylum Bacillota; class Clostridia; order Clostridiales; family Clostridiaceae; genus Clostridium_B; species Clostridium_B ragsdalei. Next base: position 108,713 of record NZ_LROS01000066.1, on the reverse strand, counting down.
AATTGAAAAACACGATACTGCAGCATGGGCAAATATCCATAAGGAAAAATCAGTTTCAAAAGTACCAGTGCCAAGTGAATTTGATGTTAAGAATGCTAAAGAATATGTAGATTCTAATGAAAAATAATTCCTATTATAAAAGACCTAACTGACTAGTTAGGTCTTTTATCTGATAGCTACCTACTGTAACACTTCCACGCACTCTGTGAAAGCGACTATCATCAAATCAAAGATTTGAGATATCTGCTTTTCCCACTAAGTAAGATTCATTGATCGTAATCAATATTTTATTGATGATAATTTCTTGTAAATATCATATCTTTCACGGGCATTGTTTTCAGATTCTTTAAATGCTTTTTCAACTGCACCAGGGAAGATAGTTTTTAATGAAGAATAACGGAGCTCTCCATTAATAAAGTCTATATATGATTTTGTAGGTTCTTTGGAGTCTAATATAAATGGATTTTTACCTTCCTGTTTTAATAGAGGATTATACCTGTATAGGTGCCAGTAACCGGATTCAACGGCCTTTTTTTCCTCTGCCATACTAGTACCCATTCCAGTTTTAATACCATGGTTTATACAAGGTGCATAGGCTATGATTAGAGAAGGACCTTTATAAGCTTCTGCTTCTGTAATTGCTTTAATGGTATGGTTCATGTTTGCCCCCATGGCTATTTGAGTTACATATACGTATCCATAAGTCATGGCCATCAAACCAAGATCCTTTTTCCTTATTTTTTTACCGCTGGCAGCGAGTTTCGCAACTGCTCCTGTAGGAGTTGATTTTGACGATTGACCACCAGTGTTTGAGTAGACTTCTGTGTCCATAATAAATATATTTACATCATCGCCTAAGGCAAGTACTTGATCTACACCGCCAAATCCAATGTCGTAGGCCCATCCATCACCGCCGATTAGCCAATGAGATTTTTTGATTAAATAATCTTTTTTCGTAAATATCTCATTCAAAACAATATTATCTTTAAAGTTCTCATTATTCATGATTCTTAAAATTTTTGCAGAAGCTCTTTTTGAAGTATCTGCATCATTGAATCCGGTAAGCCACTCTTTAAAGGCTTCTTTCAGTTCAGAATTAATGTCCATTGTTATGGCTGTTTCCATCAAATCAGCTAATCGTTCTCTCATTTGTTTTACACCAAGGAACATACCATATCCGTATTCTGCGTTATCTTCGAATAATGAATTACCCCAGGAAGGCCCTTTGCCAAAATTGTTTGTAGTGTAGGCTATTGCAGGTGCACTTGCTCCCCAGATTGATGAGCAGCCTGTTGCATTTGCTATCATCATTCTATCTCCATAAAGTTGAGTTAAAAGTTTAATATAAGGAGTTTCTCCACAGCCAGGACAAGCACCATTAAATTCAAGAAGAGGTCTTGCAAATTGACTTCCTTTTACTGTATGCAAATCCATTAATCCTTCTTTAGGAGTGATTTTCAAAGCATATTCAAAGTTATCAGACTGCTCTTCTATTTCTTCTTGTGCAGGTTTCATTATTAAAGCTTTTCCTGGAGCAGGACATATATCTGCACAATTTCCACATCCGGTACAATCGAGTGGACTTATTTGAATACGATAATGTAAGTTTTCAAGGTCTTTACCAACAGTTTTTTTAGTTAGAAAACTTTTAGGAGCATTTTCTTTTTCTTTATCATCTAGTAAGCAGGCTCTTATTACACTGTGAGGGCAAACATAGGAACATTGATTGCATTGAATACATTTATCAATTTGCCATTCAGGTACGAAAACTGCAATTCCACGCTTTTCATAGGCTGTTACGCCAAGTGGGTAAGAACCATCTTCCATTCCATTAAAAGCGCTGACTGGAAGTTCATCTCCTTCATGCCTTGCCATAGGTTTTTCAATTCTATTTATAAAATCAGGAAATTCTTTTTTTGACATATCTGGATCTTTAGCATTTTTCCAGGATTCTGGTACAGTAACTTTATGGGCAGCATTTGCTCCTGCATCTATTGCTGCTTTGTTTGCATTAACTATATTTTCGCCTTTTTTACCATAAGCGTATTCTACAGAGTCTTTTAAGTACTGGATTGCCTGATCTACAGGAATTATATTAGCTAATTTAAAGAATACAGCTTGCATTACCATATTTATTCTAGAACCTAATCCAACTTTTTGTGCTATTGAAATTGCGTCTACTATATAAAATTGTATGTTATTTTCAGCAATATACCGTCTCATTGAAGCTGGAAGATGTTCATCTAATTCGTTTTCACTCCAAGGGCAGTTTAAAACGAATGTGCCATTTTTCTTCAATCCTTTTAATATATTTATATTGTAAATAAAGGACTTGTTGTGACAAGCAGTGTAATCTGATTCATAAACTAGATAAGGTGATTTTATTGGTTTATTCCCAAATCTTAAATGAGAAACTGTACTTCCACCTGATTTTTTACTGTCGTAGGAGAAATAAGCCTGACAATATAAATTTGTTTTATCGCCTATGATCTTAACTGCTGTTTTATTTGCACCTACAGTACCATCTGATCCCAAACCATAGAATTTACATCTTATAGTTCCTTCTGGTGTTGTATCTATTATTTCTTCCTCAGCCAGAGATGTATTTGTAACATCATCAACTATTCCAATTGTAAATCTATTTTTTGAATTAGGATTTTTAAGATTTTTAAATACAGCTAAAATTTGAGAAGGTGTTGTATCTTTTGAACCCAATCCATATCTTCCACCAACAATTACAGGTTTATCTGCATTATTATAAAATAGGTTTACTACATCTAAATAAAGAGGTTCTCCTGTAGAACCAGGTTCTTTTGTTCTATCTAAAACAGCAATTTTTTTAACTGTTTTAGGCAAATATTTAAAGAAGTAAGAAGAAGAAAATGGTCTGTATAAGTGTACTTTTATGAGTCCTACCTTTTCATTATTTTGTCTTAAATAATCTACAGTTTCTTCTACAGTATCACAAACTGATCCCATGGCAACAATTATAAATTCCGCATTTGGATCTCCATAGTAATCAAATGGATGATATACTCTTCCGGTAAGTTTTCCTATTTCTCTCATGTAGCCTTCAACAATATCTGGAACAGCATCAAAGAACTTATTTGAAGATTCCCTTTGCTGAAAATAAATATCGGGATTTTGAGCAGTTCCTCTAACTGAAGGATGTTCTGGATTTAAAGATTTGTCTCTAAATCTTTGGATTGCATTATAATCAACTAATTTTGCCACATCATCATGGTCAATTACTTCAATTTTTTGATATTCATGAGATGTTCTGAAACCATCAAAAAAATGTAAAAAAGGAATGCTCGCTCTAATTGCAGAAAGGTGGGCAATATTTGCTAAATCCATAACTTCTTGAACACTTGATGATGCTAAAAGTGCAAATCCAGTTTGCCTTGTTGCCATAACATCCTGGTGATCACCAAAAATTGATAGTGCATGAGTTGCAATTGCACGGGCAGTTACATGAAATACTCCAGGTAGCAGTTCACCTGCAATCTTATACATATTAGGTATCATAAGAAGTAGTCCTTGTGAAGCAGTGTATGTAGTTGTCAGTGCACCAGCAGCCAATGATCCGTGGACAGCTCCAGCAGCACCAGCTTCGGATTGCATTTCAACAAGTTTAACTGGTTGACCGAATATATTTTTTTTACCATGGGAGGATAGATCATCTACAAGTTCAGCCATCGGAGTAGATGGTGTTATGGGATAAACAGCTGCAACATCTGTGAAAGCATAGGAAGCTTCAGCAGCAGCTTGATTGCCATCCATGGTCTTTAATTTCTTTGTCATATCATGCTTCCTCCTCTATAAATAATTTTTAACATATTTAGTATTTACAAAGTATGCCTATTGAATTCATGAATTTAGGTTAAATCCTTAACTATTAATTCTTAACTTTTAATTTTTAATTATACTTTATCCCGCTTGCACTGAAAGCAGGTTTCATGAATGGAATTTTAGGAAGCATGAATATATTAACGTTTTCTTCTAAAATTAAACTACTCAATATATAAATTTTAATTCCACAATATTCATATTCATCATAAATTTCTTCTTTATTAAAATATTTTAAAACCTCAACACTGAGATTTGTGACTTTCGTCATCTCACCTGTTCAGCAGCTTATACAGTTAGAACGAGTTCTAATTAAAAAACAGCCTCGAATTTTTTTAGCATATTTAAGGGCTTTTTCTTGAATAGTTATCATATATTTATCACCTCCATAAATTTTGTAAATAAGTTTTATGTATACACAATTGAAATCTTAAAAAAAGTAACCTATACTATAAAATATACTAGTAGTTAATTAAAGGCAACTATTTATTAATATTCTTATAAATAATATATAACTCAGCTTTTGCAGTTTAAAAATAATGCGAATCAAAGCTTCGCAAGTTAAGAATTAATAATGAAAAATTAATGGTGAAGGATGATTTTTAGCTGTCGCAAAAAATCTTTAATTTATATAAATCAGCAATGTTTCGCTTTAGCGAAACAAGTGATGAAAAGCTTAATCAAAGATTTTTTATAGTGTAACGGAAAAAAATCCACATTAACTATTAATTTTTAATTCTTAACTATTAACTAAAGAAATTTTATATGTGCTAAAGTTGAGTATACAAAAAATAGTGTGGAGGAAAAATGCAGGGAATAAGATATTATTTCAGTGATTACAAAGGAAATGTAGAAATAAAAAAATGTGAAAACTCAATACATTCATGTAAAGAACATTTTCATGATGAAATCTCTATTGGATTAGTTGAAAAGGGAAGCTGCAGTACAAAAATGCAAAGTGGAAAATATGAAATCTCGGAAAATACAATTTTGATAATTCCACAAAATACAGTTCATAAATGTACTCCTTATAGCTATAAAAATTGGAATTTTAGAATGATTTATATAAATAAAGATTGGTTTAAAACTGTATTTAATAGAGATAACTTAGGTATAAAATTTTCATATAGAAAATTAAATAAAATTGCATTTAAAAATGCTTACAAATTATTTGCAGACATTGAAAATAACATAATGAATATTGAAAATGAGACTAAACTCATAAATTATGTTTCTTTTTTAGAATATGACAGGGATAAAAATTGGAATAGAGAAGCTGTTAAAGGTTCCAATTTAGCTGAATTAGAAAAGATTAAAAAATACATAGATAAAAATTACTTAAATAATCTGACGTTGAAGGATTTAGCTGAAATGTCACATATGAGTAAATACTGCGTAGTTAGACAATTTGAGAATTGCTATGGAATATCACCACACAAGTATATAACTAATCTAAGGATAAATTATGCCAAAAGGCTCATAAGAAAAAATAGAAGTTTTACGGATGCAGCGCTGGAATCTGGATTTTATGATCAAAGTCATTTTATAAAATATTTTAAAGATTATACAGGAGTTACACCAGGTATGTATAAACAATAACTGCAGCCTATAAATGGTGCAGTTATTATTAATGAAATTTTTTTATTTTAATGTTGGCAAACTACCGGTTAAGCTTGTAATTATTTTTTTACTGCCATATAAACACACTCCAAGATAGTTTAATTCTGATGGATTAGTGCAAGATAATTTTTGTATGTAATCATCATATATTTTGCATTTTTGAGCTACGTTATTAAAGTCAATTATGGTTATTTCTTTGCTGTATTTTTCTTTTACTCTATTATAAAAATCCCTTATTTTATTTTTAGTTGATGATAGTATTGGTATTGGTATTTTTACAATTCCCTTATGTGGAAAGTTGTCTATATCAGAAACATCTTCACCAACAATACTTCCTATAGATTTACCTAAGGTACAACCTAAGATAGCTGAAGTATTGGCAATTAATCCTAAAGGCAGTTCTTTATCAATTATAATAACGCATTTTTTATCAGTACAGTTCATATATAAATCCTCCTAAGTTTTTCTATAGTATAATATAATGATTTATTGATATATAGTAAAAAATTGCAGAGGTAAATTTAAAGTTTTGTAAATGGCATATTTAGTGGAAGATTATATTGAAAGGAGCTATATAAGCATGAAAAAACATTTAAATATTGCTTTTTCAGTTATACTTTCAGATGCTGGAGAAGCAACACGTGCTCTGGAGATAGCAGATGGAATTAGAAAATTTTGTCCTGAGAACTATGAAGTAGACATAGTTTTTTTATCTACAGGGAGTAGGTTTGAAGAAAAAGTAATTTCTAATGGATTTAAAATTTATAAATGTGATCCTAAACTTCCTGGAATAGGATTTCATCAGGATTTTAAACCAACTAGTTTTAATTTGATTGGTGATAAAAAGCTTGCTTTTGAATTGATTAAGGGAGAAATTGATGCACTTAATGAATTAAAGCCTGATGTAGTTATACATGGCTTTTACCCAATAGCAGGTATTGCACGTAGAATGCTTAATAAACCAGTGCCTAGTATTTGCTATCTTCCCATACCTTTACATGAAGACACTCTTAATAAATTGATGAAAGATATTCCGGACATGGTAAAGCCTCTAACCTATCTGCCATTAAAGCTTCGTAAAAAAATAATAAGGTCTATACCTAAATCTCTAATGCTAAAAAATCCATCATTTATACAGACTAATATTATAGAAGCTTTTAGAAAATTTAATTACCAAGGACAACCTATAAATAATTTATTTGATATGCTGAGAGCTGACTTTACAATTGTAAATGACTTTGAGAAATTTTATAAGGATATCAGGCTTCCAGATACTTTTAAAATTGTAGGACCATTGTATGCATCTTCTTTGAATGATAGAGTAGTAGATGAAAATATTTTAAAAGTTTTTAACCCTGATAATAAGAATTTGAAAATTTTTTGTACCCTTGGAAGTTCAGGAAAAAAAGAATACCTGTTTGAGGCTATAAAGGCGTTAACTCAAGGTATAGGCAAGAAATGGAGTGCAGTAATTCTAGCTCCTAAGGCTGTATGTCCAATTGATGAAGCAATTGCCTGTGCAAAAGATAGCACAAATATTTATATAACAGATGCATTTGTACCAGCGCCCCTAGTTAATTCACTTGCAGATGTGGTCATATCTCATGGTGGACAGGGTACAATACAAACTGCCATTGCGAGTGGGACACCTATTGTTGGATTTGCAATACAGCCGGAGCAGCAGATAAATCTTGATAATGTAGCAGCTAGAGGTGGGGCAATAAGAATTCCCATACAAAAATGGAATGCAAATAACATACAATCTGCAGTAAAAATTGTAGAGAAAAATCCTTCTTATACAGAAAGTATAAATGAGTTGAAAAAAATTTTGGATAGGGTAGATGGTAAGAAAAATTCTGCTTTTGCAATATGGAAATATATATTAAAGAACATATCTTATAGTGTTTAAAAAAGCAGCAAATTAAAATGAAGTTTTAGAAGGGAGCTTTTGTAATGAAAATAGTAGATGGTGAATACATACTTACAGATGATGTTGACAAAATTAAACTAGAAGGAGTTTGTAATTTACTATGGCAATCTCATTGGGCTAAAAACCGACCTGCTGAAGTTATTGCTAAGACAATTGAGCACTCCCTTTGTTTTGCAATTTATCATAAAGGCAAACAGATTGGATTTGCAAGAGTTGTAAGTGATTATGCTGTTTACAGCTTAATATTAGATGTAATTATTGATGAAAAGTATAGAAGAAGGGGATTGGGAAAAAAGCTAATTGAATTTATAAATAATTATCCAGCTATAAAAGATACAAGTAAATTTCTTTGGACAAAGTATGCTGAAAAATTATATTTGAAATGCGGCTTTAAGGAAGAAGATTGTTATAAGTATATGTTTAACAGACCTTTAAGTTTATGAAATAATATAGAAAGTGGAGATAAATATGGAATTTTTAATACAAATGTTAATTAGGACCTGTATAGAAACAGTATATTTGACAGGCATAATAATACTAGTTGGAATGTTACTTGGGATTATGAGAAACTACACTATAAAAAATTTTGCTAGAAGTTTTGGCATGAAATCCATAATGATAACGGGCTTTATAGGAGTCCCAGTGCATGAAATAAGTCATGCACTATTTGCAGCTATTTTTGGACACAAAATAACTGCCATAAAGCTTTTACAAAGACCTGATGAAAATGGGGTAATGGGATATGTAGAGCACAGTTATAATCAAAATAGTATTTATCAGCAGGTAGGAAACTTTTTCATAGGAACTGCACCTATATTTGGAGGTATCTTGTCTGTAGTTGCGCTAATGCGTTTTATGATACCTAGAGCTTATGATGAATTTATAAGTATTTTAAAAATAAATTCGCATGTAACTGTTATAAATAAAGTTGTGGCTGTACACATATTCAGTATGTATAAAGTCTTAGTAAAAACTATATTTTCTACTGCCAATTTTCATAATGCCTACTTTTACATATTTTTATTTATAGCAATCTGCATATGTTCCCATATATCATTGAGTTATGCAGATATTAGGGGAGCTTCAGGAGGATTAATTACTATATTTTTAGTATTGTTAATGCTTAATGTTGTTGGATGGACAAAATATTTATCCATTGAAAACATAGTTAAATATAATGTTCTCATAACGGTTTTTCTAATTTTGGCTGTACTGCTTTCTGCAATAACATTTTTAATAAGTTTAGTTTTAACTGTAATAAAACATTGACAAAAAAATAAAATTAGGTATTTCAATTTTAAATATGGTGAAAATATATACGGAATATTTGTATTGAAAGGAGATATCAAGTTGGAACGTTATGTTCTTGTATGTACTATAGGTGGTAATGCACTAAAATTTCATGAAAAGTTGAGAAATGATGTATGCTATAAATTTAAAAAGAGGAAAGCTAAATTACCGGCTCATTTTACAATAAAGGCACCTTTTGAAACGGATAAAATTGAAGATATGTTGAAGGTTTTAGAAAAGTTTCAAAAAAGCAATCATAAGACTCAAATAAAAATCCAGGGATATGGTAAGTTTAGAGAAGATGTAATTTATATGGATGTGAAGGTGTCACCTGAGGCAAAGAAAACACATGATGCACTTATAGATGAACTTAGTAAAATTCCATGGATAAATTTCAAATCCAATGAGGGTAAAAATAAAGTATTTCATTGTACTATAGTGTCAAAGAGGATACAGGACAAATTTAAAGAAATATGGGATTATGTGAACAAATATCCCTGTGATTTTGATGAGTATTTTGATAATATATCCCTTTACATATGGGATAAAAATACGTGGATGTTATTAAAAAAATATGATTTAAAATAAAAATCCAGTAAAATTTATTGACAGAGTTTTTAAAAGTTTAAAGAACAAATATCAAAGTCCAAATAATGATGATTTCCTTCATACCTCAGGGAATCTATAATTTTAATATTTTCTTACGTTAGAAAGAAAATTGTCATCATTTGTTATTTATTCTTTGCTATTTGTTCTTTAGTAAATTATATTAGACATTAGAGCTGAATTTTTTACTTAGAAATTAGTTCTTATTTGCCATGTTACTTAAGGTATCTGCTACTACGGAAACTTCTTGGACATTAGCAGATACTTCTTCTATTGCAGATGTCTGTTGTTCTGTAGTTTCAAAAGTGGAGCTGGAAGTTTCTAGTGCCTTATCTACAGATTCCTGTATTTTTTTAGTAAGATCTGTTATTTTAGAAGCAGTTTCTTTAGAATCCTGAGATAGTTTTCTTATTTCTGCAGCTACTACACTGAATCCTTTTCCAGCTTCTCCAGCTCTAGCTGCTTCTATAGAAGCATTTAAACCAAGCATTTTTGTTTGATCTGCAATACTCTTTATGGAATTTAATATAGAATTTATATCCATAGATATATTTTTAACTCTGCTTATTTCTTCATTTAAAAGATGTTGATTGTTGCTTACATTTACAGCTGAAGCAGCTAGCTCTTCCATAGTTGCTGAAATTTGACCAAAATTTTCAGATAAATTTTTAGTAGATACACCAAGTAAAAGTGCCTCATAACCTATTTTAGAAAGTGAATTTGCCACGATAAATAAAACTTCAGCAGCTGCTCTTACGCTTTTTTCACTTACTGTATAGACTTGATTTGATGCATCTACATATCTATCAGCATTTATACCCATTTCTGCGGCATTTTTTCGAACGACTGATTCATCTACTTTAGAATAAGCAACTTGTCCACCAAGTATTGTTCCTATTGATTTACCTTCTATTATTATAGGAGCAGCAAAATCAATCAAACCTGCATGGCAAGTATAAATATATGGTTTGCCAGTCCTTGTTGCTTCTGCACCTCCTCTACTGTGTGACTCTGCACAGCGGGAAGTCCCTTTGGAAGTTGACTGAGTGAGATTTAAACAAAAGTCAGTATAAGAGCTCGGTTTTGTTACAGGATGTCCGTTTTTGTCAACTGTAACACTTGCGATATTCATACTATCAGCAAAGTTATCCTGAAATTTTTGAAGTGTACTAATATCCAAAACATCCTGTATTTCTAATGAATCTAAGTCAATTTTATCATTATCGGTAAATTTTATCATAAATAATATCCTCCTATGTTATATAATGTAATAATGGTTTGTTAAAAGTAATTAAACCATAGTCTATAATACTATATCGTATATTAAAAGCAAGGATTTAGTGATTATTATATGGAACTGACGCTAATTATTAGTAAATGTATACAACTGTAAAACAAAATGTTATAAAAAGTGAACAAAAAGCTGGTTATTAAATAACCAGCTTTTTAACGTATAAATCTTTTTCTTTTTTTAAGTCAAGGAATCCATTGTCATCAAGTAAAAGAGGATTTCTCAAATCATTCATGTTAACTTGAATAACTTTACAACATTGCTCATTACTTAAAAGTACATTTTCACCCATGTAGTAGTTTACTATGTGATTTAAAAACATAGTACAATATTGGCAATCCAGTTTTCCAAGGCTTTGCTGTTGAATAATTTCTAAAGCTTCAAAAGGTCCGCTTAGTTCTTTACAATATCTGTTGGAACTCAAATCATCAAATAAATCTGCAATAGCTATTACTTTAGCAAATTTATGAATTTTATCTTCTTTAATACCTAGTGGATATCCAGAGCCATCCATTCTTTCATGATGCATCAATACACCATAACTTACGGAAGAATCTAAATAGGGAATTTCTTTTACAAAATTATAACCTATGGCAGGGTGAGTTTTGAAAATTTTGTACTCTTCTGGGGTGAGATTTCCATACTTATTTATAATATCCTTACTTATCTTGATTTTTCCAAAATCATGTAATACTGCTGAGTAAGTTAATAAGTTTATATCCCTTTTGCTAAACCCCAACCATTTTCCAAGTATAAAACTTACGGCTGCTACGTTTACACTGTGTCTGTAAATAGTATCATTGCCACTTCCATGGAATACTATATTTTTAATAACTAGTCCTGTAGAATTAAACTCTTCCTGTATTTTTTCTGAAAAAGTTCTTACTTCCTTTATTTCAGGAGCTTTTAAATTAGATATAGTATCAAATATATTTTCCAAGTTGTAAGAAAATTCATTAAAGGTATTCTCAAGTTCTTCTACAGTTTCGATTTTAGCGGTTAAAGGATCTTCGGAAGTATCTTCTACGTAAATTTCTACTTCATCTACAATAATATTTTGTTTTAGCTTTTCTATAGCCGATTCCGTAATGGCAATATCTTTAGCTAACAGCATTTTATTTTCAAAGGTTATATCACTTGCTGATATCATTCCTGGTTCTAATTCGCTTATTCGAACTAATTTCTTTTTTGACAACATACTATCTCACCTCATATAAATCATTAGAATAGCAATATATAGTAACTATGTATATGTTATCGTAGTATTATTGTATTTCTAAACATGTTTACAATAAAATTAAATTTTATTTATACCTATATTTAAACTTACATTCAACATGAAAAATATATGGGGTTTCTAAGTGTAAAATCTAATTCTTAAAGCTGTGAATTGGAGCAGGAATTCTTCCACCTCTAGCTATGAAACTTTCACTTGAAAATTTACTTACAGGCATTATAGGTGCTTTTCCGAGAAGTCCTCCAAAATTTGCTTCATCTCCAACATTTTTGCCATAAACAGGAATTACCCTTACGGCAGTTGTTTTATTATTAATCATTCCAATAGCAGACTCATCTGCTATTATAGCAGATATAGTGGACTCAGGAGTATCACCAGGTATACCTATCATGTCAAGACCTACAGAACATACACAAGTCATTGCTTCTAATTTTTCAAGGTTAAGGGATCCTGAATTTACTGCACTTATCATACCTTCATCCTCACTTACAGGTATAAATGCACCACTTAATCCTCCAACTTGAGATGCTGCCATTATGCCTCCTTTTTTGACTGCATCATTTAATAATGCTAGAGCAGCAGTAGTACCTGGGCACCCACAACTTTCAAGGCCCATTTCTTCAAGAACTCGTGCAACACTGTCACCTACAGCAGGTGTAGGTGCAAGTGATAAATCTACTATACCAAAAGGAACGTTTAATCTTTTTGAAGCTTCTCCAGCAACTAATTGACCCATTCTTGTTATTTTAAAAGCTGTCTTTTTTATTGTTTCTGCAACTACATTGAAATTTTGGCCTTTAACTTCTTCTAGAGCACATTTTACAACGCCAGGACCACTAACACCTACGTTTATTATGGAATCAGCTTCTCCAACTCCATGAAATGCTCCTGCCATGAAAGGATTATCTTCTACTGCGTTTGAAAATATTACTAGCTTTGCACAACCTATACTCTCATTTTCTCTAGTGAGGTAGGCAGTTTCCTTTACTATTCTTCCCATATCTTTTACCGCATCCATGTTTATTCCTGCTTTTGTAGTTCCTACATTTACAGAAGAACATACTTTTTCAGTGACAGCTAGAGCTTCTGGTATGGATTCTATAAGTATTTTGTCACCTTTAGTATAACCTTTATGAACAAGTGCCGAAAAACCTCCAATAAAGTCAATACCTAAAGTTTGGGTAGCTTTATCTAAAATTTTGGCATATTCTACATAGCTTTTATCAGAACTTGCCTGGGCTATGAGTGAAATAGGTGTAACGGATACTCTTTTATGTATTATTGGTATACCATATTCCGTTTCAATCTCCTTGGCAGTTTTTACTAGGTTTTCAGCCTGTTTAGTTATTTTATCATAAATTTTAGTTCTTGCTTTTTTGCCATCACTATCTATACAATCTAAAAGCGAGATACCGATAGTTATGGTTCTTATGTCTAGGTTTTCTTTGTCAATCATATTTATGGTTTCCATAATGTCTTTAGTATTTATCATTTAATTCAACTCCTTAGTTTAAATTTGGTGCATAGAAGTAAATATGTCTTCTCGTTGAAGCTTAATGACAACTCCTATTTCTTTAGCTTTATTTTCAAGGTCATTCTTTAATTCTACAAAATCTGTTTTCATTTTTGATAAATCCACTAGCATTACCATTGTAAAATATCCTTCTATGAGAGTTTGGTTTATGTCTAAAATATTTATGTTATTTTCAAATAGTACGGAAGTTACCTTGTAAATAATACCTGTTTTGTCTTCTCCAAGCACGGTTATAAATGATTTCATTTTATAATCCATCTCCTTTAAATAGTTTGTATTGATTAATTATATTTTTAGCAATTATAAAAAAAAAGACCAAATTAAATTAGTCTCTGGAAAATAAGATTTTAAACAATAACTATTAATTGACTCAATAATTATTATTTTGTATAAAATCCTCTGTCCCTTGTACCTGAGAGTTTCACCCAACTTTGGCTTTCCCCTTCGGTGCTCATAAGAGTCTCTCCAGAGGTTCGTCTAATAACGGTTTGAAAATTTAATCCCATTATTTTCATCCGACCCTTTTAAATTATCACAATTATATCATATTAAAAAAGCCAATTCAAATATATTATTGTAAATTTCACTTAATGAATATCGTAAGTTAAATTCATGTTAAAAAAAGTTTTATTTAACATTAACTTAAAAATACCATATTAAAATAAAGCATATAATTGATGCAAATTTATATGTTGGAGGAATTTTATGTTAAAAAAATTATTTTTAAACATTTCAAAGTTATCTTTTGGTAAGGAGAAAAAGTTTAATCTATCTTTTTTAAACAGTGTGGGAGTGAAAATAGTTTGTGAGATTGGAATACTTATAATATTCATATGCAGTATATTAGGAGCGACATCTTATTGCAGTGCTTATAGAGCTATGGAAGATAGTATAAAATCTTCGCTTGAAAGTAGGGCAGTAGAATCTTCTAAACTCATAGATGCAACTTTAAAACAGGACGTTAAAGCAATTGAAGAGTTAGCATCAAATGATATTATAAAATCCATGAATACTTCAATGCAGACACCTCTTCTTAAGATGAGAGCAAAACAATTAGGATATGTGAACTTAAATGTGATGGATTCAAGTGGTATGATTTATATGCAAACTGGTGAAAAGGCTAAAGCTAATTTAGACGATACCAAGAATTATTATCTTAAAAGTGCATTAAATGGGAAAATGTCTATTTCAGATCCAGTGATGAATACAGATGGGCAGCAGATAATGGCGGTGGCAGTTCCAATAAAAGATTCTGATAAAAAAATTGTAGGAGTATTATTTTCAAATATAAGTATGGAAAGTTTAAATAAATTAGTTCAAAATGAAAAACTGGGTAAAAGTGGATACTGCTTTATAATAAACAAGGAAGGGGTTAAGGTAGCACATAAGGATTTGAAACTGGTGTTAAATAAAGACAATACTATAGAAGATGAAAATAAAGATCATTCTTTAAATGAACTGGCAATTTTAGAAAAAAATATGATAATTGGTAAAAGTGGCTCGGGATACTATAAAAAAGATAATGAAGATATGTTTATGGCCTATGCTCCAATAGCTGACTTAAACTGGTCACTGGGACTTACTATAGATAAAAAGGAAATATTTAGTGAAGTAAATATGCTAAAATACAAAATAATTATGATAACTGTTCTATTTATTTTAATAGGATTGGTTGTAGGGTTATTTATAGCCGGAACTATAAAAAAACCACTGCATAAAATAAGAAAGTATGCCTTGGAATTATCAAAGTTTAATTTAAATTACAGAATACAAATTGATAAAAAGGATGAATTTGGAGATACGGCTTCAGCATTAAACTATGCAATGAATGAAATAGAGTATATTATAGAGCAAGTAAAACTAAAAAGTAGAGAAGCTTTGGAAGCTACGAATAATGTAAATAAAATGTTTGAGAAATCGCATTCTGAGATAAAGTTGGTTTCAGATGAATCTTCACAAATATGTTCTAATATGCAGGAGAACTTATCTTCTATAGAAGAAGTGAACCAAAAGATATCAAATGTAAAGCGTGAAATAAAAAATTCAGCAAAAGAGGCAAATGAAGGCTTGGCCCTTGCAAAAAACATAAGGGAAAGGGCTTTAAATATCAAAAGAGATACGGAAAGCTCAAAGCATGACTTTGAAAATTATTATACACAGTATAGTGATGAATTAAGACATGCACTGGAAAATGTGAAAGTAGTAAAAAATATTTCTATAATGGCTGAAGAAATAAAAACTATATCAGATAGAACAAATATATTAGCATTAAATGCTAATATAGAAGCCGCAAGGGCTGGTGAATATGGCAGGGGATTTATGGTGGTGGCAGAAGAGGTAAGAAAATTAGCTATGCAATCTTCTGATATGGTAAGTAATATACAATTAAATGTAAAAAATGCTTTAAAATCGGTAGAGAAACTAGCTCTATCAGCTGAAAGTATATTGAAGATTTTAGAGGAAAATATTTTGTCGGATTACAGAAAAATGGTGGATATAAGCAAAGATTATGAAAAGGATGGAATGAGATTTGAATCAGTATTAAAAAAGTTTTGTGGGCTTATGGAAAATATAGATGAGTCTTTTTTGGTAATAACTAAAATAATGTGTATTATAGTGGACTCGTCAAATAATGGAACTAAAGCATCCATAGATATATCAGATAATATAGATGAAATAGCAAGTGAAAATAGAGCCATATCTTTGTATACTATGAAAAATGCAAGTGGGTCTGAGGAACTTCTTCGTATTTTAAGTAAATTTAATGTATAATATTAATTGAAAAGTAAATTTTATGTTAATATAGGAAGTGTGAAGTTTATATGGAGAATTTAGGCGGAAAAGTAGCAATAGTAACAGGAGCTTCTAGAGGAATAGGAAGAAGTATTGCTGTAAATTTAGCAAAATGCGGTGCAAATGTAGTAATAAATTATAAAAAAGATGAAAAAGGGGCTTATCAAACTCTAGATATGGTAAAACAAGTTGGTTCCGTAGGAATGGTAGTACAAGGAGATGTTAGTTTATATAGTAATGCTGAAAGAATGGTGCAATATGCATTAAGTAAAATGGGAAAAGTAGATATACTTGTTAATAATGCAGGAATTTCTAAAATAGGACTTTTTATAGATATGAGAGAAGATGAATGGAATTTTATTATAGATGTGAATTTAAAGGGGGTACTTAATTGTACTCACTCTGTATTAAAACATATGATTTCTAAAAAAGCAGGATCTATAATAAATATTTCTTCTATGTGGGGAAATGTAGGTGCTGCTTGTGAATCCATTTATTCTGCATCTAAAGGGGGAATAAATCTTTTTACAAAATCTATTGCGAAGGAAATGGCACCTTCGAATATAAGGGTAAATGCAGTTGCACCAGGGGTAATTGATACGGAAATGAACTCCTGGTTAAAAGAGGATGAGAAGAAAAACTTAATGGAAGATATACCTATGGGCAAATTTGGACAATGTGAAGACATAGCAAAAACTGTATGCTTTTTGGCAGGTGAGTCATCTGAATACATAACAGGACAGATAATAACCGTAGATGGCGGAATGATATGAGAAATGAACCTTTAGTGTAATATACATATAAAATAATAGCAGTAGTGGACGATAAATAGAATATGGAAAAAATTAATTTTAATAAAAGGGATGGTTAAAATATTGATGTTATAGGATGAATAATTATGAACAAAGTTATAATATTAGATGATATGATATATGTAAGATATAGGGTGAGACGCGTATTGGAAGATGCGGGGATTGGGGTATATGAATGTGGAAATTCCTTTGAGTTCTTTAATAGATTATATGATAAAAAAGAAGAAATAAATTTGATAATACTTGAAGTGGGATTAAGCACTGAAGATGGATTTGAAGTACTTAAAAAGATAAAGGCTAAAAAATTAAACATTCCTGTAATGATACTTACAAAATTAAATTCTAGAGAAGCATTTATAAAAGGTATAAAAGAAGGTACTTCAGAGTATATATTAAAACCTTTCAATAGTAAAAATTTAGTTAAAAGAATAACGAAACTCATAAAATCTAGTAGAAATTCAGATAGACCAGAAGAAATAGTATACTTGAATTTTCAAGAGTATATTGCCAGACAAATTGTGAAATGTGGGGCACAAAATAAAAAGCTTTCAATTACCATGGTAAGCTTAGTAAAAAAATACTATACAGAACAAGATGAGAAAATAGAAGTAAAAGACAGTTATCTTATTTTACTTGATTTAGTTTATGAAAAATTGAGAAGTCTTTTTAAGGTACCAGATTTATTTGAAAAATATGGATTATCTACTTTTATAAGTGTAGTTCCAGACTGTAATTATAGAAAAATTGTTTCAATTGTTCATCAGATGGAATGTGCTTACAATAAAATAAAAATTATGAATGAAAAGTATAGTGAATACGATCTTAAATGCAGCTATGTTATTTTTCCTGATGATGGAACAGATAAAGATTATTTAATGGATAAATTAAATATTAAAATGAAAATGAAGATAAATAAAGAAAGGTAATGTTTCTTTTGACAATAAAAAAATAATATTGTGTAGAACCATCTACACAATATTATTTTTTTATTTTATCCGATCGCTACCATTGCTAATACTCCCATCTTCTATCAAAGTGGGGGATAAGCACTGCTACGCGCCTGGATAAGTTCTTCCCCTAAAGGATAACGTATTCTAAGTGCTAAAGACACTAAGAATACTGTTAATAAGGTTCAGCTGGAGAAAGTAATCCTTATAATCAAACTCCATCTGAACCTAAGAATTACTTGATGTAATCTGAATGAACATATCCTGTTAAGGAACCAACTGTCACTTTATACCAACGTCCATCTGTGCCTGTTATGGTTACTTTGGTTCCAGAAGATAGAGTGGATACAATACGGCCAGTCCAAGGGTTACTTCGTAAGTTTAATACTGAAGATTTACTACTTAATGTTACAGTACCAGTTTTTAAAGTTGTAGACTGAACTTTTGCAGCAGTTGCTACTATGGACTGTGAATTACTTATGTAGCTAGAAGAAACATATCCTGACTTCCCGTTTGCAGTTACTTTATACCAACTTCCACTAGTACCTAATATATTTACAGCAGTACCATTAGCAAGCGATCCTATTACAGAACCTCCTGGAGATGTTCTTAAGTTTAAAGATGATCCACTGTCACTAAGCTTAACATAACCTGATTTAGCAGAAGCTGGAGATAAATATTGCGCTCCCGAATTAGAAGAAGGCTGACTACTAGGACTAGCTTGGGAACTCGTATTTATAAAAGAAGAGCTCACATATCCGTAAGAAGAATTATATTTAATTTTGTACCAACTTCCAACTGATCCTACTATAGAAACGGATTGGCCTTTCTTTAAACCACCTACAACTCCAAAGGATGTAGCTGCTCCGCTTCTTACATTCAATGTGGAACTACTATTTGAAATGTTAACAATTCCTGTTTTAGAAACACTAGTAACAGGAGTTGAATTTGAATTACTGTTACTGCTAGGTGAAGGATTACTAGTTGGAATAGATTTCCTGCCACCGCCTACATATATGTATCCTTTAAGATATAAATTTCCTCTATTTTTTATAGCTTCTTTTGAAAGCGTTTTTTCACTTCCATCATAGTTACCTCTTATATTAAAGTTACCTTCGTTAAAATATACAGTATCTCCACTTACTTCTTCTACAAAACCAACGTGACCGTATCCATGTGGACCGCCACCCCATACAATTATGGAATTTGGTTTAGGTTCCGATCCGTAAGTGTATACGTTTGAACTGGCATTTGCATACCACCAGTCCACTGCATTACCGTAAAATTGTGATGGCAGTGCAATTCCTAATTTTTCAAGTACTCTTCCATAAGTAAACCAGGTACATTGCCCGGTGTATCCTGATTTTGCAAATATATTTCCAACAGCAGTATAAGCGCTACTGCTCATATTTGGTACATCAGCAGCATATACAGTACTTACCAAGCCCTTACTATTCATAAGAGATGCTGATATAAAAAAAGCAAAGATCAGTTTTTTGGACGTGTTCATGCTCTTTCCTCCTGAAATTATAGTATATTTAAAAATAACATTTTATATTCACATAAATTTTATATAATATACTTATTTTTAATATTATTAAAAAAATGTTTAATTTAATTATACTATGGTTTAAAATAATTTTCCATTAGTTTTAGCAAAGTTTTCATATTTTATACTATAAAAATAAATAAAACTGGAAACTTACTGTTGACATAAAGAATAAACATGTTATAATTGAGAACAAATAGATTAAGAATTAATTTATAAAATTATTGGCATTATTTGCAATGGAGGGTAAATTCAATGAAAAATATCATTAGAAAGG
Organism: Clostridium ragsdalei P11; assembly: GCF_001675165.1. GTDB lineage: Bacteria > Bacillota > Clostridia > Clostridiales > Clostridiaceae > Clostridium_B > Clostridium_B ragsdalei. The sequence goes on along the minus strand of NZ_LROS01000066.1, from coordinate 88,978 downwards.
AAATAGAAGCAATAAGTGAAAAATATTATTTTAACTTTACTTTTAGCTGGGGCTATTTTTATTTTAGCGCTAGTTACTTTTGCTTCCCAAAAAAATTGAATCCTTTTCTAATGAGTAATATAATTGTAGATACATGATTGAATAATTTTACGTACACAAAATGTATTTGATTAATTTAGGCAGAGCTCATTAGGAGCCCTGCCTTTTTTATATTATTAATTAAAATTTCAAGGTAAATAACTTCTATAGCTAGCATAGAAGTTAAAATATAAAATTTTAGGAGGTACTAGAAATTGATAGTTATTATGAGACCACAAACCACACAGGAAGAGATAAACATGCTTAAACAAAAAATTGAAAGTGAGAATGACGTAACAGTGAATGTAATAAATGGAAAAGAATGTTCTATATTAGGACTTGTTGGAGATACTACAAAAGTGGATGCAGATAAAATAAGGGCTAATGAATTTGTAGAAAATGTTGAGAAGGTACAGCAGCCTTACAAATTGTCTAATAGGTTATTTCATCCGGATGACACTGTAATAAAAGTAAAAAATGCTTCTATAGGTGGGGATGAGCTGGCTGTTATAGCAGGACCGTGTTCTGTTGAAAGTGAAGAGCAAATTGTAAAAATTGCACAAGATGTAAAAAAAAGTGGCGCCAAATTTTTAAGAGGTGGGGCATTTAAACCAAGAACATCACCTTACAGCTTCCAAGGTCTCAGAGCTAGAGGATTAGATCTTTTAAAAATAGCAAGGCAGGAAACAGGGCTGCCTATAGTAACTGAAATTATGTCCGCGGATATGATAGACAAATTTGTAGAGGATGTAGATGTGATACAGGTAGGAGCAAGAAATATGCAAAATTTCGAACTCCTAAAACAGCTAGGTAAAACAAATAAGCCAATTCTTTTAAAGAGAGGACTTTCTGCTACTATTCAGGAGCTTTTGATGTCTGCAGAATATATAATGTCTGAAGGAAATGAAAATGTAATACTTTGTGAGAGAGGAATAAGAACTTTTGAAACTTATACAAGAAATACTTTAGACTTGAGTGCTATTCCTGCCATAAAAAGATTGAGTCATCTTCCCGTAATAGTGGATCCAAGTCATGCTGCAGGACTTTGGTGGATGGTAGAACCATTAGCTAAGGCAGCAGTGGCAGTAGGGGCTGACGGACTTATGATAGAAGTACACAATGATCCTGCTAATGCAAAATGTGATGGACAGCAATCCATAAAACCAAAGGTATTCGAACAGCTTATGAACGATATAAGCAAAATTCCAGGAAAAACAATTCATAAAGCATGTGATACTGTAAATGTGTAAAAATTCTAGGACAGGGGGAATATGGATTGGACGATTCTGATTTTAAACTTAAGGTAGCAATTGTGGGAATGGGACTTATTGGCGGTTCTTATGCCATGGCCCTAAGGCCTTTAAACACTGAACAGGTTATTGGAATAGATAATGATAAAAATACACTTGAAAGTGCTTTAAATATGGGGATTATAGATAGGGGCTACGAAAGAGGTGGAAGCTTTTTAAAGGAAATTGATCTTATAATAATTGCTCTTTATCCTAAGGATACAGTTAAATTTGTAGAAGATAATTTTAAGTATTTAAAAAGTGGTGCTATTATAACGGATACATCAGGTATAAAAAAGTGTGTGGTAAGTGAAATAAATTCATTTTTACCAGAGTGCTTGGAATTTGTACCAGGGCATCCTATGGCAGGTAATGAATTTAAAGGTATAGCTGGAGCTTCCAAAGATATTTTTAAAGGTGCAAATTATATAATAACACCTACTTCTAGAAATACCTCAAGGGGAATTGATTTAATCCATGAATTGGCTAGAAAAATAGGATGCAGTAATGTAACTTGTATAAGTCCAGAAAAACATGATAGAATAATTACTTTTACAAGTCAACTTCCCCATGTAATAGCTGTATCTCTTATGAATTCACAGGATCAGAATGAAGAAAACATAAAGTCATTTACAGGTGGAAGCTTTAGGGATGCAACTAGAGTAGCCCAAATTAACACTTCACTGTGGACTGAACTATTTACTATGAATTCGGATATATTAGTGGAAGAAATAGAAAAGTTTGAAGAAAGTATTAATTTATTAAAAAAAGCTATAATATCTAAAGATGTAGATTCCATAAAAAATATTTTTGAAAAAGCATCCTCAAGTAGAAGAGAATTAGTTAAAAGATAAGGATAGTGATTTTGATGAATACAATTTCTATAAATATAAATCTTAAAAAGAAACAATATAAAATTTATATGGAAAGGGGGATTTTAACTTCTATAGGAAAAAAATTACGGCAAGCTTATGAGGGGAGAACTTTAGTTGTAATTACAGATAAAAATGTTGAACGATTATATATGAAAGAATTGAAAGAATCTTTTTTGGATAACGGATTTAAAGTAAATGTCATATCTATAGAACCGGGAGAAAAAAGCAAAAGTTTAGATATGCTAAAGAAAATATATGAAAATTTGTGTGAATTGAAGATAAAGAGAAAGGATGTAATAGTTTCTCTTGGAGGAGGGGTAGTTGGAGATTTATCAGGCTTTGCAGCAGCTACTTATTTGAGAGGAATAAGTTATGTTCAAATACCAACATCACTTTTGGCACAAGTAGACAGCAGTATAGGTGGAAAGGTAGCTGTGGACCTTCCTTGGGGAAAAAATCTAGTGGGGAATTTTTATCACCCGGATGCTGTATTTATAGATCCGGAGGTACTTAAAACTTTAAGTGATAGATTTTTTAGTGATGGAATGGCTGAAGTTATAAAGTATGGTTTTATAAAAGATAAAACTATTTTAGAAGATCTAAATTCCTATAAAAGTAAAGAGGAAGCTTTGAACAATATAGAAAATATAATATATAAATGCTGTAGTATAAAAAAGAAATTGGTAGAAGAAGATGAAAAAGATTTAGGAAATAGGATGCTGTTGAATTTTGGACACACTTTGGGGCATGCTGTTGAAAGATATTATAATTATAGTAAATATAGCCATGGAGAAGCAGTTTCCATTGGTATGGCATATATAACAGGAAGAACGGAAGAGCTTTCTATTACTAAAGAGGGTACTTATTCTTATATGGTAAATATTTTAAAAAAGTATGGGCTTCCAGTTTATATACAGGGTGTGGATAAAAATGTTTTAGTAGACACCATAGCACTGGATAAAAAATCTTCAGATAAAAATGAAATTAATTTAATTATGATTGAAGAAGCAGGAAAGAGCAAGATAAGAAACACTAAATTGTCTGAAGCAGCTAATTTTCTGTTTCCTGAAAATCTGATCAAATAAATGGAAAGGGAGCAGTTTATGAAATATGTATCCATAAAACCTACCAAACTTAAAGGCCAAGTACAAGTTCCGCCTTCTAAAAGTGTATGTCATAGGGCACTTATATGTGCTGCCTTAGCCCAAGGGGAAAGCAGCATAAAAAATGTAGATTTTTCAGAAGATATAGAAGCTACTTGTAGTGCTTTGGAAGCTTTGGGAGTAGATATTAAAAGAGATGAACATACTTTAAATGTAACAGGCAGCTCTGTTATTAGAATGAAAAATTCAAATATACACTGCTTTAAATCTGGTTCTACTATTAGATTTTTAATACCTATAGCTGCTACTTTAGGAGAAAAGGTAACTTTTACGGGAGAAGATAAATTAATAGAAAGGCCTCTAGATGTTTACTATGATATATTTGACAGGCAAAAAATTTTTTACAGAAATTTTGAAGGTAAGTTACCTTTAACTGTAAATGGAAAGTTAAAGCCTGGGGAATACAGAGTAAAGGGAAATATAAGTTCTCAATTTATAAGTGGCCTTTTGTTTGCTCTACCCCTTTTAGATGGAAATTCAAAAATAGTAGTTACAACAGAACTTGAATCTAAATCTTATGTAGATATTACGCTGGATATGCTAGAAAAGTTTGGAGTTTATGTGGACAAAAAAGACTATAAAGAATTTTTAATTAAGGGAAATCAGACTTATAAAAGAAATAACTGTAGTATAGAAGGAGACTTTTCTCAGGCAGCTTTCTGGATGACTGCAGGAGCCCTTGGAGATGGAATTATATGCTCTGAGCTCAATATGAATTCTCTCCAGGGAGATAAGGCCGTAATAAGGATATTAAAAGATATGGGAGTTGAAATTGAAGAAAAAGGTGATACTTTAAAAGTTAATCCTTCTAAAACTCATGGAACGTACATAGATGCCTCCCAGTGTCCTGACTTAGTACCAGTACTTGCGGCACTGGCGTCTGTAAGCAGTGGTACCACTGAAATTACAAATGCAGCTAGACTTAGAATTAAAGAATCAGATAGACTCAAGGCTATATCTACGGAATTAAATAAACTTGGAGCAGATGTAAAAGAAAGAGAAGATGGACTTATTATAAATGGTAAGGAAAGACTCAAGGGAGGAAAAGTTACAAGTTGGAGAGATCATAGAATAGCAATGGCACTAGCTGTTATATCTTCAAAATGTGTAAATCCTATAATAATGGAAGAAGCTGAATATGTTAAAAAATCATATCCTGCTTTCTGGCAAGATTTTAGACAATTGGGGGGTAATATAGATGAGTGGAATGTGGGGAAATAAGATAAAGTTATCCATTTTTGGAGAATCTCACGGAAAAGCCATAGGCATTGTAATAGATGGACTAAAGGCTGGAACTGAAATTGATTTAGAGTACATAAGAAAGCAGATGAAAAGGAGAGCACCAGGCTTTAGTAAACTTTCCACTCCTAGAAAAGAGCAGGATGAATTTGAAATTTTAAGCGGATATTTTAATGGAAGAGCTACGGGAACTCCTCTTTGTGCAGTGATACAAAACAGCAATACTCATTCTAAGGACTATGAAAAAACAGCTTCTCTTTTAAGACCTGGCCATGCTGATTTTACGGGAAAAATAAAATATAGAGGATTTAATGATTATAGAGGCGGTGGACACTTTTCAGGCAGACTTACAGCACCTATAGTTTTTGCAGGAGCTTTATGTAGAAAAATATTAGAGAAAAAAGGTATATTTATAGGCAGCCATATAAAGAGTATAGGCATAATTGAAGACCCAAAATCCTTTAAATTTACATCTATAGAAAAAGGTAGTTTAGAAAAACTTTCTGAAAGTAAGTTTCCAGTTTTAGATGAAAACTGCGGCGAAAAAATGCAGCAGTATATTTTAAAGGTAAAAGAAGAAGGGGACTCATTAGGAGGAATTGTAGAAACTGGAGTTATAAATTTGCCGCCAGGCATAGGAGATCCTTTCTTTGATTCCGTAGAAAGTACTATATCGGGGCTTCTATTTTCTATACCTGCAGTAAAAGGGGTAGAATTTGGAGAAGGTTTTGATATATCAAAAATGAAGGGCTCTGAAGCAAATGATCAATATTTTATATCAGACAATAATGCTATAAAAACCTACACTAATAATAATGGAGGAATTTTAGGAGGAATTACAGATGGAATGCCGCTTATATTTAGAACTTGTATAAAACCTACTCCATCTATATCAAAAGCTCAAAAAACTGTAGATATTGAAAAAAGAAAAGATGCACTTTTAGAGATAAAAGGAAGACATGATCCCTGCATTGTACCTAGGGCAGTTCCAGTAATAGAAGCAGCTGCAGCACTTTCGCTGTTCAATTTAATGGAAGATTAAATTACTTGTGGAGGTAATATTTTGGAAGATTTAGAGTATTTAAGAAATGAAATAAATAAAATAGATAAAGAAATGATTGAACTTTTTGAAAAGAGGGCAAAAGTATCTCGCAAAGTAGCAGAATATAAAATAGAAAATTCTATGGATATACTTGATAAATCAAGAGAAGAAGAGGTAATAAAGGGTAACTTAAAAAATCTTAAAGATAAATCCATAAAAGATGAAACTAAAACCTTTTTGAAGAATGTTATGGAAATAAGCAGGAACATACAAAAAAGAGAATTCAAACAATCTTCTAAAAGTAGTGAAATTAAGCCTAAAGAGCAAAATAGTGATGTATTTAAAATTGGATTTCAAGGAGTACCAGCATCTTTCAGTCATGAAGCACTGTTAGAGTATTTTGAAAATGAATCAGAAGCATTAAACTTTGAAAGCTTTAAAGATGTATTTGAAGCTCTAAAAAATGGAATTATAAAATACGGCGTTCTTCCTATTGAAAATTCCTCTACAGGTGGCATTCCACAGGTTTATGATCTTATAGGGGAATATGACTTTTACATAGTAGGAGAAAAATGTATTGAAGTAAATCACAATTTATTAGGAGTAAAGGGAGCGTCTATTTCCGATATAAAAGAAGTTTATTCTCATAGTCAAGCATTTATGCAGAGCAGTAGATTTCTGGAAAAACATAAGAATTGGAAGCTAAATCCTTATTTTAATACGGCTAGAAGTGCCAAATATATAAGTGAGCAAAATGTTAAGAGTAAAGCTGCTATAGCAAGTAAAAATGCAGCAAAACTTTATGGACTTGATATAATAGAAAAAAATATAAATTATAACAGCAATAATTACACTAGATTTATAATAATAGGAAAAAATATAGAAAGTGATAAACAACGTGACAAGATAAGTATATTGATTACTCTGCCGCATGAACCGGGAACTCTTTATAATGTTTTGAAGTATTTTCATGAAAATAATTTGAATATGACTAAAATAGAGTCAAGACCTATAATAAATAAATCCTGGCAGTACTTCTTTTATATTGATTTTAATGGAAATATTATGGATAAAGATACTAGGTATGCTTTAAAGGGCATACAAGAAGAGAGCGTATATTTTAAACTTTTGGGGAATTACAAAGGAGATTGTTTTTAGATAGTAAATAAAAAGGAGGCGATTCATATGAGCAACTTGCAGGGACTTATAGGGGAAAAGTTATCACACAGTTATTCAGCTGTAATACACAAATTGGTTTTAGAAAAACTAGGTATAAATGGAGAATATAATTTATTCGAAATAGAACCTCAGAACTTAGGTAAAAGTATGGAGGCTTTTAAAGTTTTAGGATGCAAGGGAATAAATGTAACCATACCTTACAAAATTGCCGTTATGAGTTATATGGATGATATATCAGAAGAAGCAAAGAATATAGGTGCTATAAATACTATAGAATTTGATGGAAACAGACTAAAAGGATATAATACAGATTACTATGGTTTTGGTCTTACTTTAAAAAAGAATCACATAGATGTATTAAATAAAAATGCAGTGATACTTGGTACAGGAGGAGCATCTAAAGCTGTTGTCAGGTACATTTTAGATGAAGGTGCCTCAAATATTACTTATGTAAGCAGGCATCCTGAAAAAATTAAGCAAAGTGATTTTGAAGTTATTTCTTATGAAAAACTCAGAGAAATAAAAAGTGGAGATATAATAGTGAACTGTACTCCCTGTGGTATGTACCCTAATTTAAATAATTGTCCTATAAATAAAAATGTATTGTCTAAATTTAATACAGCTGTGGATTTAATATATAATCCTGAGTATACACTTTTCCTAAAGATGGGGAAAGAAATGGGACTTAAAATTGCAAATGGATTATATATGCTTGTAGCACAAGCTGTGGCAGCAGAAGAAATTTGGCACAAAAAGAATATATCGATAGAAACTATAAATGAAATATATGATGAATTAGTTAAAATAGAGTACAACAAATAGGGAGGGATATAATTATGGATACAGAGACTAAAAACATAGTTCTTATAGGTATGCCTGGATCAGGGAAAACTACTTTAGGTAATCTTTTAGCCTCTAGATTAAATAGAAAATGTATAGATTTAGATGATTATATAGAATTAGAAAACGGATGCAGTATTCCAGATATATTTAAAAATGGAGAAGAGTATTTTAGAAAATTAGAATCAAAAGCAGTAGAGAAAGTAAGTGTAGAAAAAAATATTATAATAGCTACAGGAGGTGGGGTGATAAAAAAGAAGTGTAATATACAAAATTTGAAAAAAAACGGAATTGTAGTTTTTATAGATAGACCTTTAGAGAATATAATTTCTGATGTTGACATATCAGGGAGACCTCTTTTAAAAAAAGGAATTAAAGAAATAGAAAAAATTTATAATGAAAGATATGATATCTACAAAGCGTATTGTGATTTTTCAGTTCACAATATACTAAATCTTGAAACAATAGTTGATGATATAGTTAAATCTTGTAATGAATACATTTAATAAATACTAAAACAAGTATTTAGTATTTATCTATATATGATTTTGTAGTAAAAAGCTGAAGGCAAAGAGATTTTGTCGTCAGCTTTTTAGCATATTCTTCGCCTTGCCAATAATATTATAATATGTACGGTGTATTATATACTTAATAGTATTTTTCTATTTTAAGGTAGGAGAGGATAGCTGTGGAAAGACTAAAATCAAAGTTAAAATCTATTTTGCTTGAAATTTCTATCATAATTATAATACTTTTAGTTGTTTGCATAGCAGCATTTGTAGATATAAGGTCTAGCAGGGAGTATTCAGCCAGTAATAGTACAACTAAAGAAATGTATTTAAGTATTCAGCAAAGTCAAAATGAAGTTCAAAATTTAAAAAATAACCTCCAAAAAGAGCAAAATGGTTTAGAAAAATTGAAGAGTCAGGTAGATTCTACAAAGTCTCAAGGAGAAACCAGTAAGTGGAATAATGCAGTTATAGCATATAATACTCAACTTGAACAATATAATACAGACATGAAAAATTATAACGATAAGTTTAAAGTATATAATCAAAGAGTGGAGCAGTATAAAAAAGTGGACAAGAAAAATAAAAATATAATAGAATGGATTAAGAGTATAATTGGCATAGATTGATAAATTAATGTAAAATATAATAAAAATACTACAAAAGGTAAGTGATGATTATGAAAAAGAAGCACATAATTTTCCCATTGTTATTTCTGGTTTTTGGCACAGTTGTAATAGCAACTATTTCTGGGTTATCTATAAAAAGATATATTAAGCAAAATGAATTTAAAAATATTTCAGCTAAGAATAGCGCAGCCCAAAAAGACATACAGGCGGAGAAAGGAAAGTTGTTTTTTCAAGCTCCAAAGCAAAAACCAGAAAAAACTTCAATAAAAATTTATAAGGGAAAAAGGACAATGGAGCTTTATGGAGATAATGAATTGATTGGAAGGTTTAAAGTTGGACTTGGAAGAGTTCCCTCAGGTAAAAAGGAAAAAGAAGGAGATTTAAAAACCCCAGAAGGAATCTATTACATATGTTATACAAATCCTAAAAGTAAATATGATTATTTTTTTGGAATAAGTTATCCAAATATAGATGATGCTAAAGAAGCTTTAGATAAGAAAGTCATAGGTAAAATTAATTATGACAGAATAGAATGGGCTATAAATAATAAAGAACAGCCGCCTTGGCATACTTCACTTGGAGGGGAAATAGGAATACATGGTGGTGGCTCTAAATACGACTGGACTTATGGGTGTATTGCTCTATCTAATAAAGATATGGATATACTAAAAGAATATGTTGGACTTAAAACTACAGTAGAAATATATAAATAAATATATTAAAAATTGAAAATTTGTTATAAATAAGAATATATATGGTAAAAAAGGTGCAAAATAAAATAAAGAAAACATATATGAGGTGGTGCCTATGACTCATCAGAAATGGTTTAAAGTTTTTTTTATTTTGTTTTTAGTAGTACTTTTTTTAAGCAGTGGATTTATAATAATGCAGTATAAGTCAAATTCTATGGCTAAAGATTTGGAGGAATATAGATCCTATTATTTTGTAATCACAGGCGATAAAACCATATGTAAGATTGACACGGTTACAAATCAAATTATAAGTAAAATTAATGTGGAGGGTAAACCAGAGGACATTCAAATTTCACCAGATGGTAAAATCCTAGTAGTAGTTGTCTCTAGTTCTAAAGATGAGGATGATACAGGATTTTTGTTATTTTATCAGATTAAGGATGATAAGCTTTTAAAAAAGTTAGAGGTAGGCAAACATCCTTCAAAAATTTCATTTACTCCAGACAAAAAATATGCACTTGTAGCAAATAAAGAAAGCAATGATATGTCTTTAATAGATTTTCAAAATTACACCGTACTTCAATCTATAGCTGTAGGAAGGAAACCTAAGAACTTTTGTATATCTTATGATGGAAGATATTGTTATGTTGCAAATACAGGAGAAGATACTTTAAGTGTAGTGGATATGAGAAATTTTAAAAGTGTAAAAAAAATAAGAGTAGGTAGATATCCTACTGATGTTACTATAGATAAAGCTAATGGGAATGTTATGGTAACTTTAAGCAGAGAAAAAGCTGTGGCTCTTGTGAATCCAAATACAGAAAATATCGAAAAAATAGATTTGGATGATAAACCTACCAAAATATATAATTGAATTTGTATTTAAAAGTTTTGGGCATATGAAAAGATAACTAGTTTATTTTTTCATATGCCTTATTTGCATTGATTATTAAGTTAAGCGGGAGTCTACTTTAGGTAGGCATCAAATAAATTTTGTTGACAAGAAAAGCAAATTAAATTATACTTAAAGCATAAACATATGAACACATGAACATATGTTATTAGATACCGGGAGGTGGATTAGAATGAACAATACTATGGAAGTAAAATTACAAGATAATAGAAAATTAAAAAATAATTATATTAAAAAAGAATTTATTCTCGAAGGACTTGATTGTGCACACTGTGCTGCAAAAATAGAAAACAAAATTAATGAAATGCCTGAAATAAAGAATGCTTCTGTGGATTTTTTGTCTAAAAAGCTTAAATTCGAGTTGTACGATGGAAAAAAATTTAATAACGTTGTGGAAAATATAAAATCTATAGTTAAAAGGTTAGAACCAGATGTAAAAGTTATATATGAAGTTAATGAAAAATCAAGAAAAATTCAGGATTTACCTAAGGAAAAAAATAGGAAAGTGGGATATATAATTGCAGTAATTGGAGTTTTTATTTATGCTGCTGCTGTAATATTTAAATTTGCATTTGAAATTGAATTTACACTTTTTCTTTTAAGTTATATTGCGATTGGAAAGGATGTACTCTGGAAAGCAGTTAAAAATATTTTCCGGGGACAGGTATTTGATGAAAATTTTTTAATGTGTATTGCAAGTATAGGCGCTTTTATAATTGGACAGTTTCCTGAGGCTGTCGCAGTTATGCTTTTTTATAAAATAGGTGAATATTTTCAAGATAGGGCAATAAATAATTCAAGAAAATCTATAGCTGCCCTTATGGATATAAAACCTGAATTTGCAAATGTAAAGACTGAATCAGGATTAAAAAAGATGAATCCTGAAGATGTAAATATAGGTGAGTTTATTTTAGTAAAACCAGGTGAAAAAATACCTTTGGATGGAGAAATTATAGAAGGCAAATCTATGATAGATACCTCTGCATTAACGGGAGAATCTCTTCCAAAAGAAGTAGGATACAAGGATATAGTGCTTGGTGGATATATAAATAAAAATGGAGTTTTAACTTTGAAGGTAACTAAAAGTTTTAAAGAATCTACTGTGGCTAAAATATTGGATTTAGTTGAAAATGCCAGCAGTAAAAAAGCGCCTACGGAAAATTTTATTACAAAGTTTGCTAGATACTATACGCCTGCAGTTGTGGCATTTGCAATAGGACTAGCTTTGTTGCCACCACTTTTAATGGAAGGGGAAAGTTTTTCTAAATGGATTTATAGGGCTCTTGTATTTTTAGTAGTTTCTTGCCCTTGTGCACTAGTTATTTCAGTACCCCTTGGATTCTTTGGAGGAATAGGAGCTGCTTCTAAAAATGGGATTCTTGTAAAAGGTGGAAATTACCTTGAAGCTTTAAATAGCATAGATACAGTAGTCTTTGATAAGACAGGAACACTTACTAAAGGAATATTTAAAGTTACTCAGGTAAAAGCTTTTAATGATTTTACAGATGAAGATGTTTTAAAGTATGCAGCTTTTGTAGAATCTTATTCTAATCATCCTATAGCTTTGTCTATAGTGAAACAGTACAATCAAAATATAGATAGAAATTTAATAAAGGATTATGCTGAGATTTCAGGCGAGGGTATTAAAGCAGCGGTAGATGGAAGAGAAATTATTGCAGGAAATTCCAGACTTATGGAAAAAGAAAAAATAAATTATGATATGTCAGAAGTTGTTGGAACTGTAATTCATGTTGCGCTCGATAAAATTTACATGGGTTATATAGTAATATCTGATGAAGTAAAAGAAGATTCTAAAGATGCAATTAAAATGTTAAAAGACATGGGAATAAGGAAAACAGTTATGCTTACGGGAGATAATAAAAAAATTGGAGAAGCAATAGGATATAAATTAGGATTGGATGAGGTTCATGCACAGCTTCTTCCAGATCAAAAAGTAGAAAAATTAAATGATATAATTGCCGAAAAGTCTTCTAATAGAAAAATGATTTTTGTAGGAGACGGAATAAATGATGCTCCTGTGCTTGCAAGAGCAGATGTTGGAATTGCTATGGGCGGTATTGGTTCAGATGCTGCTATTGAAGCTGCAGACGTAGTTATTATGACAGATGAACCTTCAAAAATAGTAACTGCCATTAAAATAGCTAAGAGAACTAAAAAAATAGTATCCCAAAATATAGTATTTGCCCTTGGAGTAAAACTGGTGATTTTAGTTCTAGGAGCTGTGGGAATAGCTAATATGTGGGAAGCAGTTTTTGGAGATGTAGGGGTAGCTCTTATAGCAGTATTAAATTCTATGAGGGCAATGAAAGTAGAAAAAGCTTAAGGATTAAAATAAACATGAGTAATAGAGTTTCTAAACAAAAAATAAACTTATGCTACCGGATATAATGCCAAATCTCATCACTATAAAAACTTTTTATAAGTCTAAAGCTCAGTATTTTGAAAATCTAAAGAAGTTCATATAAACTCGTACCTCAAACATATATAAACTTCTAAGATTTTCTAAAATACTGAGCTAAGACTTAATAAAAAGTTTTAAAATGTGATTTCAATTTTGGCAGCATATCCTCAAGTATAAGTTTATTTTTTTGTTAGAGAAACTATTTATTCGATGGCTACCAGCCGTAATACCCCATCTTCTTATAAAGTGTGGGATAAACGGCTGCTACGCCCCTGGATAACGATTTCTAAGTTTCAGATGGAGAAAAAACTCCACCTGAAACCAAGAACTCTGTTTATGTTTGAGCTTTAATTATAAAATGAATATAAATTGTACCTATAGGAAAACATTTATTATATAATTAATATGGAGATTCTAAGTTGAAACATACTTCAGTATATTTATGAGGATAATCTCAAATTTTACTTAGGATACATATGTGATATTTTTATTTAGGGATTTTACATATAAACTTTAGAAAAATAGGGGGAAGAACATGATAGAAGAATTACATAAATTACAAAATGGTACTGATATAAGGGGAATTGCAATTGAAAATCCTGAAAAGAAAGTTAATTTGACTACTGTAGAAGTAAAGGCCATAGCAGGTGGGTTTGTAAAATGGCTTAAAGACAAAAAAAATATAAAAAAAGAAAAAATAAAAATTGCAGTAGGCATGGATTCCAGACTGTCAGGACCTGAAATTAAAGAAGTTATTTTAAATGAACTTGTAAATTTGGGATGCAGTGTATATGACTGCGGACTTTGCACTACCCCAGCTATGTTTATGACTACTGTACTGGAAGATTATAAATGCGATGGATCTATTATGATAACTGCAAGCCATTTGCCTTATTATCACAATGGATTAAAATTTTTCACTGAAAATGGTGGATGTGAAAAAGAGAATATAAAATACATATTAGATAGTGCAGTGGAGAAAGACTTTAAATATCCTTCGTATAAAGGAGAAATTTCTAAAGTTGACTTCATTGACACATATTCAAGTTTATTAGTTGAAAAAATTAGGAAAGGTATAAATTCAAATGAAAATTACGAAATGCCTCTTTCTAAGTTTAAGATTATTGTAGATGCAGGTAATGGAGCAGGGGGCTTTTTTGCAAGTAAAGTTCTAAAAAAATTAGGCGCAGAAGTTGAAGGAAGTCAGTTTATTAATCCAGATGGAAGATTTCCAAATCATATTCCTAATCCTGAAGCAAAAGAAGCTATGGATTCCATTAGAAAGGCAGTACTTGAAAATAAAGCAGATCTTGGTATAGTATTTGATGCAGATGTAGATAGGGCAGCTATTGTAGATGCTGGAGGTATGGAGATAAATAGAAATTCCCTAATAGCTTTAATATCTTCTATAATTTTAGAGGAACATCCAGGCAGCACTATAGTAACTGATTCTGTAACTTCAAATGGATTAAGTGAATTTATTGAAAATTTAGGTGGAAAACATCATAGATTCAAAAGAGGTTATAGAAATGTAATAAATGAAGGAATAAGACTAAATGAGCAGGGAGAAAAATGCTACTTGGCTATTGAAACTTCAGGACATGCAGCACTTAAAGAAAATTACTTTTTAGATGATGGAGCTTATTTGATATCTAAAATACTAGTAAAAATGGCCAAACTTCATAAACAAGGTAAAAGTATAGAGGACTTAATAAAAAGTCTAAAAATTTCACCTGAAAGTTTAGAGTTTAGATTTAATATTTTAAACAGTAATTTTAAAGATTATGGATATAAAATATTGGATGATTTAAAGAACTATGTAGAAAAAATCAATGGATGGAATGAAGCACCTAATAATTATGAAGGAGTTAGGGTAAATTGTAATAAACTTAATGGAGATGGATGGTTCCTTCTTAGGATTTCCCTTCATGAACCAGTATTGTGTTTGAATATAGAGTCGGATTCCAAAGATGGAATAAAAGTGATTATGGATAATTTAAAGAACTTTTTAATAAACTATAATGAGCTTAATATTAGTAGTTTTAAATAGGGAAATGTGTTATTATATGCTATACTAAATATACAATTTGTACTATACATGTTAATAATGATATACTATAATATATTATATAGTATATCATTATTGCTTTCATAAATTAAATAAATTGTATAAATTAAAATTGTATATATTAAAAAGGAGAAAATGACCATGATTTTCTATGATGAGAATAATTTAGATATAATAGAAAAAGATTTAAGATATCTTCAATTATTATCTAGAGAATATCCCACAATATCTAGCGCCAGTACGGAAATTATAAATCTTCAGTCTATATTGAATTTACCAAAAGCTACAGAACACTTTATAAGTGACATTCATGGAGAATATGAATCTTTTACCCATATGCTTAGAAATGCATCTGGTGTAATAAAGAGGAAAATTGATGATGTGTTTGGAAATTCATTGAGAGAAGAACAGAAGGCATCACTGGCAACCCTTGTATATTACCCTGAGAGAAAAATAGAATTAATTAAGGAAAAAGAACACAATTTGGAAGAATGGTATAGGATAACTTTATATCAATTAATTGAATTGTGTAAGAATGTATCTTCAAAATATACTCGATCTAAAGTGAGGAAAGCACTTCCATCGGATTTTTCATATATAATAGAAGAACTGCTTCACGATCAGGATGATAAGGTAGATAAACAAGCGTATTATAACGGTATAATAAAAACTATAATAGATATAAATCGTGCACCTGAATTTATTATAGCTATATCAAATGTAATACAGAGGTTAGTTGTAGACAGGCTTCATATAATAGGAGATATATATGACAGGGGACCAGGAGCTGAAATTATAATGGATGCTCTTATGAAACATCATTCTGTGGATATTCAATGGGGAAATCATGATATGCTCTGGATGGGGGCGGCAGCTGGATGTGAAGCTTGTATAGCTAATGTGCTTAGAATATCACTTAGATATGCTAATTTGCATACTATTGAAGATGGATATGGAATAAACTTACTTCCTCTTGCTACTTTTGCCCTTGAATTTTATAGTGATGATCCTTGTAAGAATTTTATTCCTAAGACTTTAAACAAGGATATAAGTAAAAATGAACTTAATTTACTGGCAAAAATGCACAAGTCCATAGCTATAATGCAATTTAAATTAGAGGCTGAAATAATAAAAAGGCATCCTGAATTTAAGATGGATGATAGACTTTTACTTGATAAAATAGATACAGAAAAATGGGAAATAGATATATATGGTCATAATTATAAGTTAAATGATAGCAAGTTTCCTACTATAGATTGGAATGA
This sequence comes from Clostridium ragsdalei P11, assembly GCF_001675165.1. Taxonomy (GTDB): domain Bacteria; phylum Bacillota; class Clostridia; order Clostridiales; family Clostridiaceae; genus Clostridium_B; species Clostridium_B ragsdalei. The sequence continues at coordinate 72,775 of NZ_LROS01000066.1, read as the reverse complement.
CCCATATAAACTTACAGATAGGGAACAAGAATTAATTGAAAAGTTGACTAGTTCTTTTGTAAACAGTGAGAAACTTCAAAGACATATTAAATTCTTATATGGTAAAGGGAGTATATACCTGGTATATAATTCAAATCTTTTATATCACGGGTGTATTCCGTTGAATAAAGATGGTAGTTTTAGAGAAGTGAAAATAGGAAAAATAAGCTACAGCGGTAGAGAACTTTTAGATAGGTACGACCGTCTAGCGAGAGATGCTTTTTTCTTTAAAAGTAATACTAATAATAAAAAATATGGTATGGATATGATGTGGTATATGTGGTGTGGAGAGGATTCACCTGTATTTGGAAAAGTTCGAATGACAACTTTTGAAAGATATTTTATTGATGATAAGCTAGCACACTATGAAAAGAAAAATTATTATTACCAATATAGGGATGATGAGAATGTGTGCAAGAATATACTGGCAGAATTTAATTTGCCACCCGAAAGCTCTCATATTATAAATGGCCATATTCCAGTAAAAACTAAGGAAGGCGAAAGTCCTATAAAGGCAAATGGGAAACTCCTTGTGATAGATGGGGGATTTTGTAAGGCATATCAGCCTGAAACTGGAATTGCAGGCTATACTTTAATATATAATTCTTATGGACTATTGCTGACTTCTCATGAACCGTTTGGTGCTATAAAAAATGCTATAGAAGAGGACAAAGATATTTTATCTTCTACGGTGATTTTGGAACATGTAACTAAGAGAAAAAGGGTAGAAGATACAGACATAGGAAAAGAGCTAAAAAAACAGATAGCTGATTTGGAAAAGCTCTTAATAGCATATAGAAAGGGATTAATTAAAGAAGATAGCAATCAAATTGAATGAAATTATCAATAGGGGCTTTGTTGCGCTAATTAATTAGTGTGTAAGCCCTTTTGATGTGTATATATGTTTTTAAATTTTAGGCTATAATAATGAAGAAAATATTTTGCAAAAAGCTTCAAAAAATTTAGTAAAAAGAGATAAATTATCAAAGTATTTGGCACTAGCTATCTTGCTGTTTTTAAGATCATGGAAAAATAAATCTTCAAGTTCAACGGTGGTATCCTCATCATATATCATTGCATTTATTTCATAATTTAATTGATAGCTTCTTATGTCCATATTAGCAGTACCTATAGTACATATTTTACCATCTATAGATGTGGTTTTAGAGTGAATAAAACAATTTTTGTTATAGAAATAAACATTAACACCACTTTTAGTTAAATCTGCTAGATAGGTTCTTGAGGCATAGTACACCAATATATGATCATATCTCCCCGGAAATAGTATACGTACATCTATACCGCTTAAAGAGGCGATTTTAAGTGCATTTAATATACTTTCAGTAGGTATGAAGTAAGGAGTTGTAATGTAAATATGATCCTTTGCCATACCAATCATCTTTAAAACGGCTTGTTCAATAGCTGGAAATTCAGAATCTGGACCACTCTTTACCAGCTGCATTATTTTATTGCAGTTTCTGTATGATGGAATTTCAGGGAATATTTCTTTAAAGTTTCCATCATAAAAGAAATATTCTTTATTGGCAGATTTTATTGTGACAAAGTCATCTATGAAGACTGCCTGAAGTCCTAAGACAAAATCACCTTTTACCATTATATGAGTATCTCTCCAGTATCCATATTTACTCTTTCCTATATATTCATTCCCTATATTTATGCCGCCTACAAAACCTACTTTACCATCAATAACTACTATTTTTCTGTGATTTCTATAGTTTATCTGAGTATTTATGTACTTCAAAATTGGTGCTAGGAAGTAAGAATATTGGACCACGTTAACTCCAGCACTTTTTAAATCATTTATATACTTTTTATCAAGTCCTATACAGCCTACCCTATCCAATATGAGACGTACGTCCACACCGCTTAAACATTTTTTTATCAATATATCTTTTATTTCATTTCCAATTTCATCACTTTTTATTATGTAATATTCCATATGAATATGATGTTTTGCATTTAGCAATTCTTTTTTAAGATATTTGAATTTTTCAGCTCCGTTTTTGAATATCTTTATGGAGTTGTTTGTAAACAATGGTGATTCACTGTTTTTAGAAAGAAGTTCAATTAAAGGGGTATAAGTCGTATCTTTTACATTTTTAATAGCTTCAGATATTAATTCTTTTATATTTACATTTGTTTCATTGTTAAGTTTATGTTTTTTCCAATTTCGCCCTAAAAATATGTAAGCTATTAAACCAAAAGGGGGCATAACTATAAAAATTAACAACCATGCAATTGTTTTTTCAGGATTTTTCCTTTCTAACATTATAACGGCTATGGACAATATGGCATTTATTACAAAAATTGAGTAAAAAATATTTCGCATAAAAAAATGCCTCCCATTAAAGTTTATGTTAATTGGTAGATTATCTATAATAATAGTTTGATTTTTATAGGTAGATAATATACGCTTTTTATATGAAAATTATAACATTTTTATAATTTTTTATAAGTGTAATACGATAAAACCTGTGCTATAATAATAGTATAAAATATAATAAAAATCCACTATAATATAATTAGGAGGGAATAAATTGTTAAAGTGCCAAATATGTGGTAAACCAGCGGATAAGCATCATATAGTTTATAGATCTCAGGGAGGAGTGGATTTCCCTTTGAACTTTAAATATCTTTGTTCAGAACATCATAGAGGAAAGAGCGGACCTCACAAGAATAGAAAATTGGACTTGTTGTATAAAGTGGAAATGCAGCAAAAGCTTGAAAAATTGCTTTACAAAGAGTTTTATACGTTGGATGAATTAGTTAATCTCCTACAAATAAATAAAGGAATGTTAAAAAAACTTCTAAAGGAATATAAATTATATAAAGAAGGATACAGAAGTTTTGATGTTATATATAGATTAATGGGAAAAAAGAAATACACAGAATACATGCTTGAAGAATATTATGATTTTATAGGAAACTTTTAACAACACAGCCTTTTGAAATGAATGTTTCATGCTGTTAAATATCTAGAGATAAGTGAGTAAGTATAAAAACTTATCATTTATTATAAATATAGATTTTTTTAATAAAAATTATCTCTCGATAAACGCTTTATATTAACTTAAATTTTACGAGATATATTAAAAGGGATAATGGATGTAAGTCGCTTTCTAAAAAAGATTAAGTTAGATAAGGGGGTTATTAACATGAAAGAGAATATACTTATGCTGTTAACGTTGGAGGAAATAAGTAATATAACTAAGGGGCTAAAACTTACTATAGAAGCTGTAAAGAACGATAATGTTGAAATTGATGAAAAATTAGAAGATGATATAGAGGAAGTACTTAAAAAGTTACTTCAAGTAGAGGCCGAATGTTCAAGATAGTATTGTGAAGGTCAATTATTATTTCTTCTTAAGATTAATAATTGACCTTGTAATTAAGTTATTTGATTCTAAGATTGCGTAATTTCAAATTTAAATAGTATATTTAAAATAAAAGTATTAAGGAGTAGAAAGACATATGAATATAGCATTTTTTCTAACACCTAAAGAGGAAGTTGTTTGTGAAACTCCGAATTCAACTATGAGACAGGCACTGGAAAGAATGGAAAGACATAGATATACAGCAATTCCACTAATTGATAGCTGCGGTAAGTACGTGGGAACCCTTACAGAAGGTGATTTGTTGTGGAAACTAAAAAATACTCCAGATTTGAATTTTAAAAATACCAGCAAAGTATTGTTGAAACAAATTTCTAGGCGTATGCATAATAAACCAGTGAAAATTAATTCTAACATGGAAGACTTGGTATCACTTGCGGTAAATCAAAATTTTGTACCTGTAATAGATGATAAGGATATATTTATAGGTATTATAAAAAGAAGTGACATAATAAACTATTGTTACAGACAAATATTTAATGAAAATGCTAACTCAGCTTATGGTGTTAAATAGTATAAATAAAAGTGAAAATACTTATTGACATGAAGAAGAATAAGTGATAACATATACTTAATTTAAAAATAAATCCTTTGACGAGGAATAGTAGCAACATTATTAAAGTTACAGAGAGTTGAGAATGGTGGGATCTCAATACTATTGTATGTTGTGAATGGACCTAAGAGGAGTAAATTGAAATTCGCAGAGCGAAGAGTAGTGGTTAACGTATTCCATACGTTATAATGGATAGGACATGTTAGTGTCTGAAAAAGAGATACTTTTTAAAGTATAATTTAGGTGGTACCGCGGATATCTCCGTCCTAGTTTTTAGGATGGAGTTTTTTTATTTTATTAAAAAATAAAGTTGGTTAGAAAGAAGTATAGGTGGTGTATGCTATGTTGTGAAAGAGAAATAAGGAAAATTTATTTATAGATAGTTGTGATAATATCAATTGTATTTTTAATTTAAAGAATATTCAAATTAGATGGAATATTCGAATTTAATTTTAAGGAGAGTGTAAATATGAACTTAAAAAAGATGATTATAAATTCTATACTACTTGCTATAGGTGCAGTGCTGCATCAGATTACACCACCGCTTATACTTGGAATGAAACCAGATCTTTCTCTTGCAATGCTTTTTATAATACTCGTGTTTAACAGGGAATATAAAACTTGTCTCTGCGCAGGTATTGTAGCAGGTATTCTGGCAGCCGCAACTACTGCTTTCCCTGGTGGACAATTTGCAAATGTAATAGACAAATTTGTAACTATAAACATAATGTTTGTACTTATAAAACCTCTTAGAGATAGGATAAACAACCAAATAACTATTCTATTAGTTACTGCTGTAGGTACAATTATAAGTGGTTCTACATTCTTAATGGTAGTATTGCTTACAGTAGGATTAAAGACAAGTTTTACAGCATTGTTCTTATCTGTAGTTTTACCTGCTGCAGTTATAAATACTATAGCAGGAGCAATTTTATTTAACATAATAAATGTAGCTTTAAAAAGAGGAGCTATAAGACAAGTATAAAATAATTAAGAATTAATAATTAAAAATGAATAGTTAATGAAAAATCTAAAATGCAGCACTTATTGAAGCAAAGCTTCAATAAGTGCTGCATTTTAGATTTTCTTTAGGTTAGCTAAAGAAAATCATCCATAACTATTAATTATTAATTCTTAACTATTAATTTAATATTATTTGTTATATTTTTTTAATATTCCTTCCAGTATTCGGGCATGTCGTCCTTCATCTTTGGAAGCTGAATTGAAAAATTCTTTTGCTGCATCTATTTTTTGTTCTTCTGCTTTTAGAGCATCTTCACGTTTTGAATTGTTTGCAAAAATTTCTCCTTCTAGCATTTGTTTTATATCCTGGAAACAATCATCTGTTATCATATTGTTCAATTCTGCACAAGTTGCAGCGTGCTCTACTTCTTCTTTTGCAAGGACTTTTAGTATTTCGGCAATATCCCCATATCCCTGTCTTTGAGCCTGACGTGCTATGGCAGTATATAATCCTGCTTCCTTGGTTTCACCATTAAAAGTTTGTTTTACAGATCTTTCCAAATTAGTTCCTTTAGTATCTCCTAAAGTTGTTTCATAAGATAATTTTACATCTTCCATATTAATACCCTTCCTTTTTTTAAATAATTAATTTTTATGTGATAAATAAGATTCCTGTATTTTGTCTGCTATTTTTGAATTGTCCAATTTTATATCATTCAAGTATAAGAGCACACTACCGTTATAATCTTTTGGATTCCCAAATAAAATTACTTCGCAGGCGCTTCTTAAAATATTTATTATACAATCTTCATCGTGATACGCATTACAATTTTTACATTGATTTAGTATAAAGCCAACAGTATCTATTACAGAGGATTCATCAAAAACTTTTGTGTCAAATAAAGGAATGTTTTCTATTTCATTTTCTAGAAATTGTTCGTTAGATTTAAGACAAGCAAGTAGATCTTTTTTACAATATCCTATAATGCAATTGGAAGTATCGCACTTACCTCCGCAGTTTTCCTTTCCTAAACAACAGGTTTCTACAGATGTTATTAGGGAATTGAAATCTATATCAGTTTCCATATCATATCATCTCCTCTTTATAATAATAATTATATAATATTTATTATTAATTGTAAAGGGATTATCTTAAATTTTCCAAAAAACTCAAGTTAAAATATAACTTATAATAATATTTCCTCCAATGCAAATAATAAAGAAAATAATAATTTTATTTAAGAGGGAAGTATGTACATATTAATTTTTGCTATAGGTTTCATTATAGGAATATTACTAAATATTGTAATAGAAAGTATCTCATATAATATTATTGAAAATAATAAAAAAATCGGGAGTATTTTTATACCTATTATTTGTAGTCTATCCTTTGAAGTTTTATTTTTACGATTAGGGTTTACTATTGTACTTGCTAAGGCAATAGTTATGACATCAATTTTAGTTATAATTTCTTTTATTGATCTGAAGTATAGGATTATACCTGATTTTATGGTCATTATAGGTTTGATTATGGGAATAATGCTTTCTTTTTTCATTAAGAGTTCATTTACAGATACAATACTTGGAATGATATTTGGAGGAGGAACAATGTTTTTATTATCCCTTGTTCCTAATGTTATGGGTGGTGGAGATATAAAGCTTATGTTTGCTATTGGATCCTTTTTAGGATTAAAGAAAACCTTGTGGGCAATTTTTTTAGCTTTTGCACTGTCTTCGATAGTTGGAATTATTTTAATATTATTTAAAGTAAAAGGAACTAAAGATTATATTCCCTTTGGTCCATTTTTATCACTAGGAAGTTTTATTTCACTATTAGTTTTCATGTAAATTTAATTTGGTTTGGTTGTACTTTAAATGAAGGGAGAATATGATGAATAATATAAACTTGGATGTTAATGCTATTAATAAAATAATCAAAAATGTAATAGATGAGATAAGTTCAAGTAGAGGGCAGGTACTCAGTATTGTTGATTATATAAGAAAAGATCACGAAGATTTAAAGCTTAAACTAGATGAAATTAAAAAGGATATTGCTAATGTTATAGATGAAGTTGATAAACTGGAAGAACAGGATAAGGCTGCTAGAAGAAGATTGGCTCATGTATCTGCAAACTTTAATAAGTATACTGAAGATGATATTAAGGAAGCTTATGAAGCAGCATCTGATATGAGAATTAAGTTTTATACGAAGATAAATGAAGAAAAGTCATTGAGAAAAGAAAGAGATAGCCTGGAAATAACCATAAAAAAGATAATGGATAATATTGAAAATGGTGAAAGGATAATTAATCAAATAAGTATTGCTATGGGTTATTTAGAAGGTGATGTTCTTTCTGCTTTAGAAGGATCAGATAAGAATTCTGAAATGTTTATTGGTATAAAAATTTTAGAAGCTCAGGAAAGTGAAAGAAAAAGAATTGCAAGGGATATTCACGATGGACCGGCTCAACATATGGCTAATGCAGTTATGAAAGTAGATATATGTAAGATGGTTATTGAAAAAAATTTGGAAGAGGGACTTAAGGAATTAGAAGATTTAAAGGAAAGTGTTAAGGTGGCATTAAAAGAAGTTCGAAGTATTATTTTTGATTTAAGGCCTATGTCTTTGGACGATTTAGGTTTAAGGCAAACTATAGATCAAACGGCAAATACTATTTTCAAAGAGTCAAATATTGATATAAAGATAAAAATGAAGCCAATCCAAATGGAAATAGAACCTATTATTCAAGTAGCAGTATATAGAATTGTTCAAGAAATATTTAATAATATCAGGAAACATTCTAAAGCAAAACATGCAAAGGTAAGAATGGATTTTGGAACAAAATATTTAATGTTAATAATAAATGATGATGGTGTTGGGTTTAATGTAGAAGAGACTTTAAAGAGAGTAAATACTAAAGGAGCGTCCTATGGACTTATTGGAATTTTAGATAGAGTAAAACAACTTCAGGGAGAAATTGAAATCAAATCCTCTGAGAAAGTAGGCACAACTTACACTGTTAAGCTTCCTATTAATCGAGAGGTGATAAAGAATGAAGAACAAGGTGATTAGAATATTAATTGCCGATGATCATGATATAATAAGGCAGGGGTTAAAAAGGATTATAAGTTTTGAAGAGGATATGGATATTGTATGTGAGGCAGAAAATGGAGAGAAGGCTTTAAAACTTTTAAATAATCATGAGTTAGATGTTGTTGTGCTGGATTGTAATATGCCAATTATGGATGGTATTCAGGTTCTTAAAAGTATAAAGGATAAGGACAATAAAATTAAGGTTATAATGTTAACTGTTGAAGATGATAGAAAGACACTTAATACGGCTATAAGTATTGGAGCCGATGGCTATATGCTTAAAGATTCAGCTGGAACAGATATTGCAGAAGCAATTAGAAGAGTGTATAAGGGTGAAAAATACATCGATAAGTCTTTGGTTTCCACACTTTTTTCTGACATAAAAATTAAGGCAAAGAAAGCATCTAATATTTTAGATAATCTCTCAAAAAGGGAAATTGAAGTGCTTGATAAAATTTCAAAAGGATTTAGTAACAAAGAAATAGGAGAGCAGTTGTACATTTCTGAAAAAACAGTTAAAAATTATGCTACAAATCTTTTTAAAAAAATAAATGTAGACGATAGAGTTCACGCCGCAATTGTTGCAATAGAAAATAATATTGATGAATATTATAGAAGTAAATATGAAATTTAATCATAGAGTATTTTTTAGTGATTGGGTAATTACTTATCAAGTGATTCTTAGGTTCACGTGGAGTTTGCTTATAAGGAATACCTTTTTCTCCATCTGAACCTTAGAAGAACTTATCCAGGTGCGTAGCAGTGCCTATCCCCCACTTTGAAGAAGGTGGGGGGTTAGCAATGGTAGCAATCGGATAAAAATAGGGACTTTGGTCTCTATTTTTTTCTGACTTTTTTACTTATGATATGTGACTTTTGCAATCTGCCAAGTTAAAGACGGTAGATTTATAATAAAATCAATAAGAAAATAAATTTAAAGGGGATGAATAATATGCTGCAAAAATTTAAAGGATATGCCTTAAATAAGTTAAAAGAAGAAAAAGGACAAGGTATGGTTGAGTACGCACTAATAATAGGACTTGTAGCAATAGTAGTTATTGCCGTATTAGTACTACTTGGGCCAGCGATTTCTGCAAAATTTCAGGATATAATAAATGCCCTTCAATAAAATAGAAAAAGTTCTGCTGAGGTTTTTCCAAAGTACTCTAATCACAAAAAAGGTGGTTAGAGTATTTTGAAAACTAATCAAAAGGAAGTGGTTATATTGAAAAACTTAAAGAATGAAAAGGGGCAGGCTTTAGTTGAATTTGCAATAATCCTTCCAATCCTTCTATTGATTGTAATGGGAATAGTTCAATTTGGAATGGTGATAAATTCCTATCTTACTATTGAAAATGCATCGAGAGAAGGTGCAAGGGCAGGAATTATAGGCAGCACTGATCAGGAAATTCAATATTTAATTGTAGCTACTTCTCCTAATTTAGATCCTAAGAATTTAACAGTAACTATAACTCCTGATGAAAGTAGCAGAAGATCCGGGGATAGCCTTATTGTAAAAGTAACTTATAAATATAATCTCACTGTTCCAATTATAAGTAGTCTTTTTAATAATGTAATAGTATTAAATGGACAGACAACTATGAGGGTTGAGTGAGGAGAGATATAAATGAGGAAGTTAAATGATAGAGGAAATGTTGCTATTATTTCCTGTTTACTCATTACTGTATTACTTGGGTTTACTGCTTACGTACTTGATGTAGGTATGGTTTATATAGAAAAGACAAAGTTAACAAATGCAATCGACTCAGGGGCCTTAGCAGCGGTACTTGAATTACCTGATAATGAGATGAAGGCAAGGACTGCAGCTGTAGATTATCTTCAAAAAAATAATGTAGATCCAAGTCTAGCCCTAATAACTGTTGGTGTAGATCATAAGAGCATTCAAATAGAAGAAGTTAAAAATGTAAAGCACCTATTTGCTCAAGTAATAGGAATAAACAGCAGCAATATAAAGGCTAAGACAAAGGCTGTAGTTGCCCCTGCAAAATCAGTAACAGGTGGGATAAGGCCTTTTGCTGTAGAAGTATATAAATTTTCTTATGGAGACTTAGTAACACTTAAAGAAGATGCAGGAGATGGATACTCAGGAAATTATGGTGCAGTTTCGCTTGGTGGGTCTGGTGAAAGTGTTTTTAGAGCAAATGCACTATATGGTTACAGTGGAACAATATCAGTAGGTGACTATATAGATACTGAACCGGGTAATATGGCAGGAGCTTGTAATGATATAAAAAAGTATATCAACTCTGAATACAGCACTTTTGATAATTTTCCAAGAGACTCAATAAGACTATGGATAATGCCTTTAGTAGATTCTTTAGCTGTAAGTGGACAAAAGTCAGTATTAGTAGTAGGATTCGCAGCGTTTTATGTAGAGGATGTAACTAATAATTCAGGAAAAATAGAAGTTAAAGGAAGGTTTGTTAGATTTGTTTTAAATTGTCCGGTTGATACAAATTTAAATGACACAGGGTTATATGGTGCAAAATTATCAAAATAAGTAGGATTACTGATATGGGATGAAGGAGGATAGTGATGAAAAGCAGAGGACAAAAATTGATATTGATATCTTTTATTTTAGCGCTAATAGCTGCAGTGGCTGCTTTTGCATATTTACAATCGTTGAAATCGTCAAGTGAAGCGGCTAAAAAAACAACAATTTTAGTAGCAGCTGAGACAATATCTTCAGGAACCCTTATAGATAAGAAAATGATAAAAAAGATACAGGTGCCTTATAATCCTATTTTTGATAACTATATTAAAGATTCTTCAAAAATTGCGGGAAAATATGCAACTCAAACAATTTCAAAAAATGAAGGGTTTCATATTGATAAACTTTTGGAGAAGGGTGGAGATGAACTTAATTTAAAAATGGATAATGATTATAGAGCAATTTCTATTAGTGTTACAGGTGATTCAGGGGTTTCAGGATTGTTAAAACCAAAAGATTATGTGGATATCATTGTGTATACATCTGAAAAGAGAGATGGAACAAAAGTAGTTAGACCAGATGAAGCAAAAATTGTATTACAGAACATCCAGGTATTAGCAGTAGATAAACAGATAAGTAGAGAGAATAAAGAAAGTAATAGTAATAAAAGCAGTGATAATGGAAAAGCACCAACAAATTTTTTAGTAACCCTATCAGTTAAAGTATCAGATTTGGAAAAGGTAGTACTTGCTCAAAGTATAGGAAGCATCAAGCTAGCTCTTAGACCATTAAAAGATGAAAGAACTACAGAAACAAATGGAATTACATGGGAAGAGATGTCTGTTAATACTGATGAAAAGACTTTCAATAAAGAAAATAATTTAAACATTACAAGTAGTGAAAATTATAAAAGCTATATAGTGGAACCTGGAGATACCTTAGAAAATATTGGTAGAAAGTTTTATGAAGATGAAGGCAAATATACTATTATAAAAGAAGCAAATAATATACAGGATGAGAATTTAATATTAACTGGAGAGACAATTAAAATTCCAATACTCGGACAGTAGGGGGATGAAAAATGAATAAGATCAGAGTGCTAATTGCAGATGATATTGAAGAAACTAGAAATGTAATAAAAAAAATATTGAATTTAGATAAAGAAAATATTGAAGTTGTAGGAGAAGCGGATAATGGTGAAGAAGTATTTAAAATTATACCAAAGGTAAATCCTGATGTGGTTTTGATGGATATTAACATGCCTGTTTTAAATGGCTTAGAAGCTACTGAAAAGATAACCATGGAGTACCCTTCTGTAATGGTAATTATTATGTCTGTTCAGGCTGAAAGTGAGTATTTAAAAAAGGCAATGTTTCATGGTGCTAAAGAATATATAATAAAACCTTTTAACTATAATACCTTAATTGAGACTATAACAACAACTTATGAAAAGTGCAGGGAACGACAGGTAAAGCTTACAGGAAGTGCAGAAAAAGTGAGAGATGCCAAAACTATAGCTTTCTTTAGTTCTAAAGGTGGTGTGGGAAAATCAGTTTTAGCGGTTAACACAGCTATTGTTTTAAGCAAGGAATCCTATAAAAAAGTACTTCTTATAGATATGGATTTACAGTTTGGTGATATATCTATGCTGGTTAATAAGTATAGTGAAAAGACTATTTTAGATGCAGTGGAGGATGGACAAATAGATTCTTATGAAAATATAAAACCTTATTTATATAAATATAATGATAATCTTGATATATTCTTTGCTCCTCAAAAACCGGAAGCAGCGGAATATATAACAAAAGAAGCTATTGAGAAAATAATGAAGGATGTAAGAAAAGAATACGACGTAATTGTTGTAGACACAGGTATTAATTTTAATGATAGTACCCTTTATATTTTAGATATGGCACAAAAAATACTTATGGTGTCAACTATGGAGATTATAGCTCTTAAGAATACTAAATTGGGTCTTAAAGTTATGGAATCCGTTGGATATGATAAAAACAAAGTTAAGCTTGTTATAAATAGATTTAATGTAAAGTACGGAATAAACAAAAAAGAAGTGGAGGAGGCCTTTAAGGATGGTGTCTTTGCATTTATACCAGATGAAGAAAAGACTGTTATTGCTTCAGTAAATAAAGGGATTCCTTTATGTCATGATGACAAATACTATAAATTAAAAGTAGTAAAGGCACTGGATGAAATGTGTAAGAGCTTGATTAAGGCATTTTGAAAGAAATAACAAGGGGCACTATGCGAAGAATATTTGACTTGTTATTTTCTTTCAAATACCTAAGCAGGAGGAATTACTATGTCTCTTATGAAAAGATTGGAAGAAATAAATGTAGATAAAAAAGCCAATAAATCTGTTAGGGAAGAAATAGATCCTTATTATGAATTGAAGATGAAAATTCAAAATAGGGTAATTGAAGAACTTGATATAGATTTTAATGAAATTTCTGAACATAATCAGGAATTAAAGCAAAAAATTGATTATATTGTTACCAAGCATATTGAAATGGAATCACTAAATATGACTAATAATCATAAGAAAAAAATAAAAGAAGAGCTGTTAAATGAAATTATAGGATTTGGTCCGATTACAGGATTGCTTTCAGATAACGGTGTTACTGAAATTATGGTTAATGGTCCAGAGCATGTATATATTGAAAAAAACGGAAAGCTAGTACTTACGGATGCTAAATTTAAAGATGATAATCACGTACTCCATGTTATAAAAAAAATTGTAGCACCAATTGGAAGGAGAATAGATGAAAGTTCACCTATGGTAGATGCTAGGCTCCCTAATGGCTCTAGAGTAAATGCTATAATATCTCCCTTAGCCATTGATGGTCCCTCTATCACTATTAGAAAATTTGCAGAAGATCCATTTAAAGTAGAGGATTTGGTTAGCTTTGGAACAATGACTCAAAGCATGGCGAAACTTATAAAATATTGTGTAGAAGGAAGATTAAATATAGTTGTTTCAGGTGGTACAGGAAGTGGTAAAACTACTACGTTAAATGTTCTTTCCTCATTTATACCTGAAAATGAACGTATAGTGACTATTGAGGATGCAGCAGAACTTCAGCTTTCTCAGGAGCATGTAGTAAGGCTCGAGACAAGGCCTGCAAATGTAGAAGGAAAAGGGGAAGTTACTATAAGGGATTTAGTTAGAAATAGTTTAAGAATGCGTCCTGACAGAATTATTGTAGGTGAGGTTCGTTCTGGAGAAGCTTTGGATATGCTGCAAGCTATGAATACTGGCCATGATGGATCTCTTACAACAGGTCATGCTAATTCACCAAGAGATATGTTATCTAGAATTGAAACCATGGTGCTTATGTCGGGAATGAATCTTCCAATTAAGGCTATCAGAGATCAGGTGGCTTCTGCTATTGATATAATAGTTCAGCAATCAAGGCTCATGGATGGAAGTAGAAAAATCACTTATATAACGGAGGTTCAAGGCATGGAGGGGGATGTAATTATACTTCAGGATATATTTAAGTTTGAGCAAAGGGGCGTTGATAATAAAGGAAAAGTAAGAGGAGAATTTATTCCTACAGGTATTATGCCCAAATTTGTACAGAAGCTTAAGGAGAAAGGTATAAATGTACCACCAGATATTTTGAGATAATTTCTTATTTTCTTTCAAATGCCTAAAGCAAAATCAAGGAGGAGGGCTTATGATATATGTCATAGTAACAGTGATATTTTTAATGGTGTGGCTTTTTATAAGCACTGTATTAATTGAATTATTTAGTAAAGATAAACCTATTCGTAAGCTTAAATATTTTGATGAGGATTATGCTATTTCCCAAAAGTATAAAAATAATAAGAAGGACAGGGTAAGCATATTAAAAACTCTATCAAATTTAATACCTAAGATCTGGTTAAATAAAAAGAAAGATAAAAAGCTTGAGGTTGAACTCATGAAGGCAGATTTATCTATTACTGTAGAGGAACTTCTGGTTATAAAAATACTATTTTCCTCTGCCTTTGCTTTTCTGGCATTTGCAGTTTTTAAAAATTATTTTGTTATCATTTTAATTTATATTCTAATATGGAACGTCCCCAAATTTATAATAAGAAAGAGAAAAAAAGATAGAATTAAGGACTTTGACAGTGAATTAAATGAAGGTATAACTATAATTTCAAACTCTTTAAAAGCAGGATATTCTTTCTTACAAGCTATAGCTGTAGTATCAGAAGAAACCAGTGATCCTTTTTCAAAGGAATTTAAGAAATTACTCAAAGAGATGAGTCTTGGGATTTCTGAAGAAGATGCTTTAAAAAATTTGCTTAGCAGAGTTGAATCAGAAGATCTTAGACTTATAGTGAATGTTATTTTAATACAGAAAGATATAGGAGGAAATTTGTCTGAAGTACTTGATAATATATCGGAAACTATAAGGGAGAGACAAAAGATAAAAAATGAGCTAAAAACACTGACAGCTCAGGGAAGATTATCGGGCATTATTTTAATGCTTATACCTATTTTTTTAGGGTCAGCAATTTACCTTTTTAACAAGGAGTATATACTTTTGCTATTTACAACTTCTATTGGTTTAATTATGGTAGCGGCTGCTGTATTAAGTGAGCTTCTTGGATTATTAATGATAAGAAAAATTATTAATATAGATATGTAAGAAAGGAGAGAGGTACATGCTTTATTTTGCATTTTTCATCTTCTTTTTGTCAATTTTTTTTCTTTCCTATGGAATACTAACAGCTATAAACGGTGACAAAATAAAAATTAAAAAGAGATTTACAGAGATTAATGAGCTGGATAATTTGAAAGAAGAAGAAATTGAAAATAAGACTTTTTCACAAAGAATGATAATGCCTTTTTATGAAAACTTTAGTAAGGTTATGCTTACCATAACGCCTCATCAAAAAATTGTAATGCTTAACAAAAAGTTAGAAAGAGCAGGGGTTTTAAAAAATAGTACTGCTCAAAAATGGATGCTTAAAAAGAGCATGATTATCTTGATTTTTTCTACAATTCTAGGAGTACTTGTGCTAATGGTTGATTTTAATATAATGAAAGTTATTGTTTTTACAATACTTATAGTGATAACTATTAATGCCTTCTTTAATTTTTATCTATCAAGAAGAATTCAAAATAGAAAAGATAAAATTTTAAAGGACTTACCTTATACTTTAGATTTAATTACAGTTAGTGTTGAGGCAGGTTTATCCTTTGACGGTGCTATAGCTAGAGTTATAAGTAATATAAATGGAGAACTTTGTGATGAATTTGCAAAGAGTCTTAAGGAAATTACTATGGGAATAGAGCGAAAAGCCGCCCTTAAAAATATGAGTGAACGTTGTGATGTAAAGGAACTTTCCATGTTTATTAGTTCGTTAATTCAGGCAGATGAATTAGGAGTAAGTTTAAGCAAAGTGATCAGAATTGAATCTGCAAATTTGAGAGAACATAGGAGACAGGTGTCTAGAGAAAAGGCTATGAAGGCTCCTATTAAAATGCTTTTTCCATTAATTTTTTTTATTTTCCCTACCATATTTATAATTATATTAGGGCCTGCCGTTATAAGGATGATTACTATATTTGCTAAGAGGTGATAATGTGGTCAAGACTTTAGTATATGAGTCAGAGGTTATAGCTGAAATATTTATAGCAGATAGTTTTGTTAAAAGATTTTTAGGGTTTATGTTTCGTAAAAAACCACATCATGAGGGGATTTTGATTAAGCCTTGTAACAGCATTCATACATTCTTTATGAAATTTTCTATTGACGTTTTGTTTGTAAGTGAAGACATGAAAGTGATAAAAAAAGTAGAAAATTTGAAACCTGGAAAGATTATAATGCCCCAGGGAAAAGCTAAAATGGTTATAGAAGGAATCACTGGAACATTTAAAAATGTTGAAGAAGGAAAATTAATAGAGATTCGTCAAAAAATTTACATAAAGTAAAAGAATATAATTTTTTTAGGATTCAGAATAAAGCTTCATGCCTTCAATGATACTTTTCTTTTTGATGTATGAAATAAAGTTATGAACAGCAGGAGGAAAAATCCTATTTTTCTTATAAGCAAGGTAAATTTTCCTAGAGTATTTAGGATTAGTAATTGTTAGTTTTTTTACTTTTGCATGTTTTAGTGCAGGTGCTTCTGCTATGATAGATATACCAAAGTTTGAAGAAACTAGAGCAGTAATAGCATATTCATCTGCGGCTTCACAAATTATTTTAGGTTTTATATTTATACTCTTCATTAAGTTAGAAATAAATTTTCCAAGACCAGAATCTTTGTCATATCCCACTAAAGGATAAGGTTTGATATCAACAAGATCAATATTATTAAGTTTCCCAAGAGGGTGGTTTAGTGGAACTATAACAAATAGTTCTTGTTCAATAATTGGCACAAAGGTTATATCTGGCTCCTCTTCTGAATAAGATGAAAAAATCAGGTCATATTTATCACTTTTTAAGCCTTTAATAAGCTCATTTGTAAATCCTTGGTTGAATGTAAAAGTAACATTTTTGTTCTCTTCTAAATCTAAAAAGTTACGTACTGTATTTGGAATGTACTGATGTGCTAAGGGAGAAATATATGCAATGTCAATATGCCCTGTATCACCACTGGCTAACTGCTTCATCTTTTTTTTTGCATTTTCCAATTCATCAAGTATTTTTTCTACATCTTTTAAAAATATACGACCATATTTTGTTAGTATGACATTTCTACCTTGCTTTTCAAATAAACAAAGACCAAGTTCTGATTCTAAATTTGTCATTGAATTACTTAAACTTGGCTGAGAAATATTTAGTTCAGATGCTGCTTTTCTAAAGTGTTCAAGTTTTGCAACAGTTCTAAAATAATATAATTGATTTAAATTCATATAATAGTTCCCTCCAATATACATTAAAAATAATATACCATAATTCATAGAAAAAAACTATCAATAATCATGAAAAGATGTATTAGAATTATCAAAGAGAATGAATTATAATATAATCATGATATGTTAAAAAAATAACTATTATGTCGTTAAAAATAATACGATTTTTGTAAATTAAAAAAATTACTTTTATTAAATTATAAATTTAGTTAAAAAATAAAAAAGATTGCATTTAATTTTTTTATGAGTTACGATAACGATTACTATAAAATCGGAAGGAATGAAAATATGAAAAGTATAGTAAAAGTTAAAAATGTAAAATTGGGAGAAGGAATTCCTAAAATTGCAGTACCTTTTATGGGAAGAACTAATGAAGAGTTAATAGATGATGTTAAATACTTAAAGGCAATCAGCCTTGATCTTGTGGAATGGAGAATTGATTACTACAAGGATGTAGAAGATATTGAAAAGGTAAAAGAAATTTTAACTAAGCTTAGAGTTCAATTAGATGATATTCCACTACTGGTAACTTTTAGAACTGCAAAAGAAGGTGGAGAAAAGGAAATTACTCCAGAATATTATGTTGAACTTAATAAGGCAATTGCATCAACTAAGAATGCAGATTTAATTGATGTTGAATTATTTATTGGTAGTAGCAAAGTAGTAAAAGAAATTGTTGATACAGCGCATGAAAATGGAGTAAAGGTAATTATGTCAAATCATGATTTTCATAAGACTCCATCAAAACAAGAAATAGTATCTAGATTGTGTAAGATGCAGCAACTAGGAGCAGATATACCTAAGATAGCAGTTATGCCTTCAAATCCTGATGATGTACTTGAGCTTTTAAGTGCAACTAATGAAATGAGACGTGATCATGACCAAACTCCAGTTATTACTATGTCAATGGGACCTCTTGGAGTTATAAGCCGTTTAGCAGGTGAAACTTTTGGTTCAGCACTTACTTTTGGTTCAGCTAAAGCAGCATCAGCACCAGGACAATTACAAGCAAATGAATTAGATAAATTACTTAAACTTATAACAGCAACTAAATAGTAGACTATAAGTAAAAATAAAATACGAATGGGAGAGGTTACTATGACAGAAAGAATTACAGGACATACAGAACTTATAGGATTGATTGCATATCCCATAAGACATTCAAGTTCACCAGCAATGCACAATGAGGCATTTGCAAAATTAGGACTTGACTATGCTTATCTTGCATTTGAAGTTGGAAATGAAGAACTTGAAGATACTATAAAGGGTTTTAGAGCAATGAAAGTACGAGGAGCAAATGTATCAATGCCCAATAAAACAGTAGTACATAAATATCTAGATAAATTGTCAGAGGCAGCAGAACTTTGTGGGTCAGTAAATACAATTGTAAATGATAATGGCGTTTTAACTGGACATGTTACAGATGGTATTGGATATATGCAATCATTAAAGGATAATGATATAGATGTAATAGGAAAGAAAATGACAATAGTAGGTGCTGGTGGAGCTGCTACAGCAATTCAAGTACAAGCGGCACTAGATGGAGTAGCAGAGATATCAATATTCAATAATAAGGATAAATTTTTTGAAAGAGCAAAGAAGACAGTAAAAGATATAAATGAAAGAACTAAATGCAAAGCTAAATTATATGATTTGGCTGATCTTGATAAATTAAAGGAAGAAATAGCAGATAGCTACTTGTTTGCAAATGCAACAGGAGTAGGAATGAAACCTTTAGAGGGTAAGACATATATTCCAGACAAAAGCTTTTTGAGGCCAGATTTAATTGTAACAGATACTGTTTATGCACCAAGAGAAACAGTACTTCTAAAAATGGCAAAAGAAGTGGGGTGTAAGAAGACAATGAATGGACTAGGAATGATGTTGTTCCAGGGAGCAGCAGCTTTCAAATTGTGGACGGGAAAAAATATGCCTATTGAACATATGAAGAAAGTATTAGACATTGAATATTAAAATAGAAATTGTATTTTAGTATTTTGCGAGAGGTATTGAGCTTTAAGCTCCTTACCCTTGCTATGTTGTTTTTTAAAGATAAGTTTCGGAAAATTCTGTATTTTAACTGAATATGTTTTTTCGTATGCACTTGAGAGCATCAAATTTTTTGTAGCATATACTTTTATCATATTTGTTAAGAGCAAAGTAGAATATATGAAAATGGAGGAATAGAAAATGACAAAATATAAAAATATTTTTAGTTCACTAAAAGTAAAAAATATGATATTAAAAAATAGAATAGTTATGCCACCAATGGGTACAAATTATGCAGCAGAAGATGGAGAAATCAATGAAGAACATATTAAATATTATGAGCAAAGGGCTAAAGGTGGAACAGGATTAATAATTATAGAGAATGTAGCTGTTGATTTCCCACTAGGTTCAAATGGAACCACACAACTTAGAATAGATCAGGATAGTTATATGCCTGGACTGTATAAATTAACTGAAAGATTACATAGATATGGTGCAAATGCTGCAGTACAAATCAACCATTCAGGTGCATCAGCAGTTCCATCTAGAATAGGTTGTCAGCCAGTTTCTTCTTCAAATATACCTTCTAAAACTGGAGGAGCTGTTCCAAGACCACTTGAAAAAGATGAGATATTAGATATAGTCCAAAAATATGGTGATGCAGCAAAGAGAGTTCAAATAGCTGGATTTGATGCGGTAGAAATACATGCAGGTCATTCATATTTGATAAGTCAATTTTTATCTCCTCTCTATAATAAACGTACTGATGAATTTGGAGGGAGCGTTGAAAATAGGACAAGATTTGGAAGAATGGTAATTGATAGTGTGAGAAAAGCAGTAGGCCCTAAATTTCCAATATTATTGAGATTTAGTGCAGATGAATTTTTAGAGGGTGGTAATACTCTAGAAGATACACTAGAAATATTAGAATACTTAAATGATGAAGTTGATATATTTGATGTATCTGCAGCTTTAAATGATTCAATACAATATCAGATAGACAAGGCAGATCTTAAAGATGGATGGCGTTCATATATGTCTAAAGCTGTAAGAGATAAATTCCATAAACCAACAATAACAGTAGGAAACATAAGAGATCCAAAAGTAGCTGAAAAAATATTAGCTGATGGAGAAGCAGATTTAATAGCTATAGGTCGTGGATTAATTGCTGAACCTAAATGGGTAGCAAAAGTTAAAAATGGACAAGAAGATATGCTTAGAAAGTGTATATCATGTAATGTTGGATGTGCAGGACATAGAATAGGTTTAAATAAGCCAATAAGATGTACAGTTAACCCGGATATTATATATGAAGATGCTTATAAAAAAAGAAAAGTTACAAAACAGACTAATGTAGTTGTTATAGGCGGTGGAACTGCTGGACTTGAGGCAGCTTGTACATCAGCAGAATTAGGATGTACCACATTTTTATTTGAAAAGAAATCCTATGTAGGTGGACTTGCAAGAGAAATATCAAAATTCCCAGCTAAGTACAGAATAGCTTATTTTCCTAGTTATCTAATAAAAAGAGCTGAAAACTTAAATAACCTAACAATATTTACAAATATCAAAGCTGATATTAAGAAAATAGAAAATCTTAATCCGGATTTAATAGTAAATGCAACTGGATCAAAACCATTACTTCCTCCAATAAAAGGACTTGAAGAAAATATAGGTAAAGAAGGAGGAAAAGTAGATTCAATTTTTGGTGTATTTAGTAAAATTAATGAATTTGAAAAAATGGATCTTATAGGTAAAAAAGTGGTTGTTATAGGTGGTGGAGCTGTAGGCTTAGATGTTATAGAATTTTTCTCAGAAAGAAAAGCAAAGACTTCAATAGTTGAAATGCTTCCTGTGCTTGGCAAAGATTTAGATGTAATATCAAAATCAGCTGTAAAGGAAATGCTGAAAAAATATGATGTTGATGTAAATACAAGTACAGCTCTTGTGGAAGTAAATGAAGATAACTTCAAAGTTAAAAAAGATGAGAAAGAAGTAACAATGAATTTTGATTATGGTTTCGTATGTCTTGGAATGAGATCACAAATTGAGGGATTAGAAGAAATACAAGAGTACTTTGGAGAAAAGGATGTTGAAGTAGTAAATATAGGTGATAGTGTTAGAGCAAGAAAAATAATTGATGGTGTTAGAGAAGGAAGAGATGTTATTCTCGCATTAGAAAAAATAGGTGTACTGTAAAGGTTTTATGATAATTAATCATATTTAATAACAAAATTTTTGATGGAAAGAGGAATGTATCATGACTAATGAATGCAAGAAAGGTACTTGTAAGCCGCCAATCACAGTAAGTTCATGGACATTAGGAGATCAATGTAAATTTGAAGAAAGAGTTAAAGTTGCAAAAGAAGCAGGTTATGATGGAATAGGTCTTCGTGCCGAAACATATGTAGATGCATTAAACGAAGGTTTGTTCGATGATGATATTCTTGATATTCTTAAAAAATATGATATGAAAGTTACTGAAGTTGAATATATTACACTTTGGGCTGAAGATAATCGTTCTTATGAACAAAAATACAAAGAGCAAATATGTTTCCATATGTGCGAATTATTTGGTGTCCAACATATAAACATTGGTTTAATGGAAACTTATAGTGTAGAACATACTGCACAGAAGTTAAGAGAATTATGTCAAAGAGCAGGCAAATATATTATTGGTGTTGAGCCTATGCCATACAGTGGTATTCCAGATATCAAAAAAGGTTGGGAAGTAGTTAAAGGTGCTGGTTGTGATAATGCCAAACTTATCTTGGATACATGGCATTGGGTAAGAGCAAATCAAGAAAATGATATTAAATTATTAGAAGGCATTCCAGCTGATAAGATTGTATCTATACAAATTAATGATGTTTATGAAAGACCTTATGCAAAATCTATATTAAGAGATGAATCAATGCATGACAGACTTGCACCAGGTACTGGAATTAATGCAACAGAAGGCTTTGTTCGTATGATCAAAGAAAAAGGAATCAAACCTGTATGTATCGGCGTTGAAGTAATAAGCGATGCTATTTTATCAAAAGGTGTTGCTGAGGCAGCTAAATTTACATATGACAATGCTAAAAAAGTGCTTGACAAAGCTTGGCCAGAGGTTTCTCCAAAGACAAAATAGTAAGTGCAATCAATCTTAAAAAGTGAAAGGATGATTTATTTTATGATATTTAAATCTATGTTTACGCCCATAAAAATTGGTCCTATAACAGTTCCAAATCGTTTTGTAGTTTCGCCTATGGGAAATAATTTTGCAAATACAGATGGGTCTATGAGTGATAAATCTTTGGCATATTATAGAGCTCGTGCTTGTGGCGGTTTTGGATTAATTACTTTTGAGGCTACTGTTGTTGATAAGAAAGCTAAGGGGGGAATTCGTAAACCCTGCTTATATGATGATAGTACTATAGAAAGCTTTAAACGTGTTATAGATGCATGTCATGAGGCTGGTGCAAAAATATCCATTCAACTTCAACATGCTGGAGCTGAAGGAAATGCAAAAGCTGCTGGGTATCCTTTAAAAGCTGCCTCTGCAATTCCAGCAGCAGTAGGTCGTGATATACCTATAGCTATGACAAACAAAGAAATTTATGAATTAATAGAGGTATATGGAGATGCAGCAGTACGTGCAAAAAAAGCAGGAGCTGATGCAGTTGAAGTACACTGTGCACATGGCTATTTAGTTAGCAGTTTTATTTCTCCAAGAACAAACAAGCGTGTGGATGAGTTTGGCGGATGTTTTGAAAATAGAATGAGGTTACCTCGTCTTATTATTGAAAATATACTTAAAAAAGTTGGACATTCTATGGCAATTATTTGTCGTATAAACAGTTCAGATGAGATGGATGGAGGGCTAGATGTTCACGACAGTGCAGCAGTTGCTGCTTATTTAGAAGAATGTGGTGCAGATGCTATCAATATTTCACGTGCGGTACATCTTCATGATGAGTATATGTGGGCACCTACGCTTGTACATGGAGGATTTAATGCTGAATTAGTTACAGAAATTAAAAAAGCAGTAAATATTCCTGTTATTGCTGTAGGACGTTTTACAGAACCATATTATGCAGAACTACTAGTTCGTGAAGGAAGATGTGATTTGGTAGCATTTGGACGTCAGAGTCTAGCTGATCCAGAAACACCTAATAAAGCTGTAGCTGGATGTTTGGATGAATTAAGTCCATGTATTGCTTGCCTTCAAGGATGTGTTTGTAACATGTATCGAGGAAAGCCAATAACTTGTCTTGTTAATCCTCTGCTTGGAAGAGAAGCTGAACTTAAGAAAGCAGATACTAGTAAAAAAGTAGTAGTTGTGGGCGGTGGAGTTGGTGGTATGCTTGCAGCATGGATATCTGCTAAGAGAGGACATGATGTAACTCTGTTTGAAGCAACTGATACACTTGGTGGACAAATGCGTTTAGCAGCTTATCCTCCAGGAAAAGGCGATATTACAAATTTAATACGCAGTTATATTACTAAATGCAAAAAGTATGGTGTAAAAGTTCGTTTAAATACAAAAGTAACTCCTGAACTTATAACTGAAGAAAAACCGGATGCAGTTGTTTTGGCTACAGGAGCAACACCGCTTATATTACCTATACCTGGGATTAATGAATCTGGATTAATTCATGCAGTTAATCTTCTTGACGGAAAAGATTCCTGTGGCAAAAATGTTCTTGTTGTAGGTGGCGGAATGGTTGGATGTGAAGTTGCTGATTTCTTAGCTGAATTAGGCCATGATGTTACTGTTATTGAGCTTCGTGATGAAGTTGGAGCTGATGTAATTTCAGAGCACCGTAAATTTTTAATGAAAGACTTTGATAAATACAAAATTAAGACTGTTACTGGAGCTAAAGTTGCAAAGTTTTTTAAAGGTGGAGTTTCATACACACTAGCAGATAATAATGAATACAAGTTAGAAGGATTTGATTCTGTTGTTCTTGCTATGGGATCACGTAACTATGATCCATTAAGTGAAGAAGTTAAAAAAGTTGTAAAAGAAACTTATGTTGTTGGTGATGCAACAAGAGCACGTAGAGCAATAGATGCAACAAGAGAAGCATTAGATGCAGCACTTAAAATATGATAACAAAATATTGAAGCAGTTTTAGGAGATTTTAAGTTGGGTTGGATTTTGTGTCCAACCTAACTATTGAAGGTAAAAAGTTAAGGAATTAACAATAAAGTAAAAATTACCAAGATGATAGATTTATATGAATTAAATAGATGAAACATTAAGAAACAACCTTTCCTTGAGAGAATGAAAGGAGAAAGTAAATGAATAATAAAAAATATTATTCGACGGCTTTGGCATTATATTTAGCCTATTTTATACATGGTATTGGAGTATCAATTTTAGGACAGTACAAGCAAAACTTTGTGGGTGTATGGGGTGCGAAAACATTAGCTAATGGTACTTTTGATGTAAGTGTAGTACTTGCTGTTATTGCCGCACTTGGATTAGGACGCCTTATTGGATATCCTTTTGCTGGGCCTGTTTCTGACAAGCTTGGAAGAAGAGTTTCTGGATTAATTGGTATAGTTTTTTATATCGCATATTTTGTAGGTATTATAATAGCACCAAATATGTATGTTGCGTATATATTTGCACTAATCGGTGGTGCAGCTAACTCATTTTTAGATACATGTATCACTCCATCATGTTTGGAAATTTTTATAAATTCAGGTGATGCTGCCAATATGTTTACAAAGTTTTCTATATCATTAGGACAACTTTTGCTTCCATTTGGGATAGGTTTTGTTTCAGCAAGCCATATGTCGTATAAAACAATCTTTATTGTAACGGCTATTTTACTTGTTATAGATGGTATTTTGATTGCAACTATGCCTTTTCCACCAATGAATAATAATGTCAAGGGTAAACCTAAAGAAAAAAGGATGAAATTTACAGTGACTAGTATTGCATTAATTTGTATAGGTTTTACATGCACTTCTACATTCCAGTTATGGTTAAATTGCAACCAAGAATTAGGAAAGTTATATGGACTTGCTAGCCCAGGACAAATTCAATCATACTATGCAGTAGGATCAATGCTTGCTGTATTAATAACAGCAGCTCTTGTAAAAGGATTTCTTAAACCAGTTAGAGTACTTGTTCTATATCCTTTACTTTCTACAATTATGCTTATAATTATATATTTTATACAGACAAAAACTATTTGTTTAATAGGTGGATTTGTAATTGGATTTACAGCAGCAGGTGGAGTGCTTCAGTTGGTTACGTCTACAGCAAATGCAATGTTTCCAGCAAATAAAGGTAAGATTACTTCTATAGTTATGATTGCATCTAGTGTAGCAAACTATGTTATTTTAAATATTGCAAGTGTTATAACAAAATCAGGTGGTGCAAATGGGCCAAGATATGTTGTATTATTCAATGCTGTAATCACTATTATAGGAGTTTTACTTGCAATATTTGTAAACAGGCAATATGCAAAATATGCAGTAGAACAATAGGAATAGAGTTCACTAAATAATATCTATTTCAAAAAATAATTGTTTGAAAATTTTTAAAACTTTAATTGTGAAAGTTAAAATTAA
This sequence comes from Clostridium ragsdalei P11, assembly GCF_001675165.1. Classification (GTDB taxonomy): domain Bacteria; phylum Bacillota; class Clostridia; order Clostridiales; family Clostridiaceae; genus Clostridium_B; species Clostridium_B ragsdalei. The sequence continues at coordinate 46,825 of NZ_LROS01000066.1, read as the reverse complement.
TTCAAACAAATTTAATCAAGAATGGAGGAATAGCAATGGGATAATATGACACGAATAATTTAGAAAAAAGCAACTAAAGAAAGGTGGTTTACATGGTTTTTGAAATGTTTTGATGTTAAGTGAGTATGATGGTTATTGGTATAGGGATTGTATGTTAATTTTAAAATTATGTTAAATCAATAGTTAAATTAAATAATTTTTTATAAAGGAGGAATATATTAATGGAAACTTCAACAAAAAAAATACCTGGAGCAAGATGGCTGTATATTATGCCAGTATGTTTTATTACAACTTTTTTCTATTTTATAGATCGAAACATTATAAGCATAGCACTGCCAGGAGGTCTTCAGAAGGGGCTTGCATTAAATTCTACAATGGCAGGTTTAGTAGCAGGGGTATTTTCAATCGGCATATTGTTTCTTTCTGTACCAGCGGGGCAGATGGCTCAAAAAGGAAAAGTTAAAAAATTTGTTTCGTTTTGTATTATTGGATGGAGTGTATTTACTATACTTACTGGATTTGTTCAAAATGGATGGCAACTAGTGATAGTTAGATTTATTATTGGATTTTTTGAAGGTGCATTTTCTCCAGCAATCACTACTATATTTACATTTTGGTTTCCAGATAAACATGGGGAACGAAATAGAGCAAATTCAACCTATTTTACAGCTATTTCAATAGCAGCAGTTTCTATGGGACCTATTGGAGGAGCTATCATACAATTTTATGGATGGAGAAATTTATTTATCATACTTGGTGTATTAAGTTTAGTAGGTTTTGTTTTATGGCAACTTCTTATATTTGACAGACCTGGACAGGCAAAATGGTTGAGTAAAGAAGAAAGAGATTACATAGAAACAACTATACAGGAAGAACGTGAAGAGGCTAAAAAAGTAGCAGGGGATGTTAAGGTAAAAGGTGAAAAGTTGCCTTTAGGGCTTCTACTGCGTAACAAATATGTGTGGTGCTTATGTATCGTGGGTTTTACTGTGAATATTGGTCAGTTTGGATATACCATTTGGATGCCAACTATGATTAAAGCTATTACGAAAACTAATATTTTAAATGTAGGTTTTATATCTATAGTACCAAATATATTTACGGTAATTGGACTTTGGTTGTGGACTTATCTTGCAACTAAGATAAAGAGCAGGAGACTTACTACAGGTTTACCACTTATTATGTTTGCTGCATCTTTGGTAATAGCAAGTTTACCGTTAGGATTAAACCCGGTAATTAAAATTGCATTATTATGTCTTGTTAGTATATTTGTACAGGGACATATGCCAAGTTACTATTCAATACCATCTCTTGTACTGGTAAAAGAACTCGATGGCCCAACAAGAGGTTTGATGGCTGCGGCTATGGGATTAGGATCATTTGTTGGACCATATGCAGTAGGTTATTTAATTACATTAACTGGATCATCAAGTGTTGGAATGTACTTTTTAACAGCTATGCTTGTAATAGGAGGTTTGTCTACTCTAATATTACCAAAAAATATGGTAGCAGGTTCTTCAGAATCTAAATAAATATAAAGCTTATGATAACGTTTATAATCTATTGCCAAACTTTAATTATTAAGCGGTGATTATATTCTGTAATATTTATCCGATGGCTACCAGCCGTAATACACCCATCGCACACAGCGAAAGCGACTATCACCAAATCAAAGATTTGGGATATCTGCTTTTCTTATAAAGTGGGGGATAACGGCTGCTACGCCCCTGGATAACGATTTCTAAGTTTCAGATGGAGAAAAAACTCCACCTGAAATCAAGAACTCTGTTTATTTGCTGTGATAAGTATACAATAAAAATATTACTACAATTAGGAGGAGATTGTTATGTTGACTAATAATGATGGAATTGGTGTAGAAGTATCAAATGAGGCATTAATAATGTTGGATGTAGAAAAGGTTTTTAAAAAAACTTACTTAGATGTTCCATATGCCAATGAAAGTAAACATCAGAAAATGGATATAATTATTCCAAATGAAGGAGAAGGACCATTTCCAGTAGTTATTAATATTCATGGAGGTGCATGGTTCTTTGGAGATAAGAGAAATGTGCATACAAGATCAGCAATTCAGTTAGCTTTTGAAGGATATGCTGTTGTAACTATCAATTACAGATTAAGTGGTGATGCAAAGTGGCCTTCACAAATATATGATTGTAAAGCAGCTGTAAGGTTTTTAAGAGCAAATGCTGCTAAGTATAATATAAAAACAGATAAGATTGCAGTGTTAGGCAGTTCAGCAGGAGGTCATCTTGCTGCGATGCTGGGGGTCACAAACGGACGTCCTGAGTATGAAGATTTATCAATGAGTAATTCAGAATATTCTAGTGATGTACAAGCTGTAGCAACATGGTTTGGAGTTTTTGATTTTATTAATACAGAAAATCATAAAAGACAGCTTGTTAGAGAAGGAGAAACTTATAAATGTCAAGATGATGGTGTTGCAGATCGTTTAATGGGATGCAGCATGGAAGAAAACAAAGATAAATATATTTCAGCATCTCCAATTTATCAGATGAGAAAGAATATGCCTCCAATGTTAATTCAACAGGGTACATCTGATAAAGTAGTACCATATCTTCAAGCAATAGAGTTTTTTAATAAGTATATAAAGATTTGTGGAGATGAAAATGTACATATTGATTTGCTTGAGGGGGCTGGACATGGTGATGATGCCTTTAGAACTGATGAAAATATGTACAAAGTTCTCAGGTTTATGGATAAATATATTATGGGAGTTAAAGATAGGACATATGGTCCAATTCCTAAGATACCAATGGTTAAATCAAGTGATTCTTAGGTTCAGGTGGAGTTTGCTTATAAGGAATACTTTTTCTCCATCTGAACCTTAGAAGGACTTATCCAGGCGCGCAGCAGTGCTTATCCACCACTTTGAAGAAAAGCAGATATCCCAAATCTTTGATTTGGTGACAGTCGCTTTCACTGTGTTCGATGGGGGTGTTAGCAATGGTAGCAATCGGATAAATATTAGGAAGTTATTATTTAAGGGGTGACATATAATGAAAGTAAAATTACATCCTGGATACGAGGTTCTAGAAAATCTTCCATCTGATGTAAAAGAGGCAAACAAGTTGATTGAACCATTTAAGCATTGTGATATAGCGGATGATATTGAAATATATGATTCAAAAGTTCCTGGCATAGATGGTGAACCTGATGTGCCAATAAGGGTTTATAGAAAAAAAGGTAGCTCAAAATCTCCATTGGTTTTAGGAATACATGGAGGAGGATTTGTAGCTGGGAATATAGATAATGATAATGTTAGAGATGTGGGATTTGTAGATAATGTTCCATGTACTGTCATTTCAGTAGGCTACAGATTGGCGCCTAAGTATCCTTATCCAGCACAGCTTAAGGATTGTCTTGCTGCATTAACTTATGCACATGACCATCTAGATGAATTTGGTATAGATCCTGAAAGAATTGCAGTATTTGGGACAAGTGCAGGTGGTGCAATTGCAGCAGGTCTTTGTTTGTATTTGCGTGATCATAATGGTCCTAAAGTTTGTATGCAAATTTTAAATTTTCCTGCTATTGATTATTTAGCTAATACAACATCAGCTAAGCAGATGTTTGATGATGTGCCTATGGTTAAAGGTAATGGTTTATCTGGTGTATGGAAATTATATCTTGGTGATCATGGATTTAATGGAACTCAACCTCCATATTATGCAGTTCCTGCTTTAGCAAGAGATTTATCTGGTTTGCCAGCTACATTTGTTGTTACATTGGAATATGATCCACTTCGTGATGAAGGAATAGATTATGCTAGAAGATTGATGGAATTTGCAGTACCTACAGAATTGTATAGCCTGCCGCGTGTTTGTCATGGTTTTGATATGGTACCTGCTAATTTGACATTGTGGATAAGGGAAGGTATGTATAATTCCCTTAGACGTGAATTTAATATGCTATAAGTATACAAGCTTAAGAAGAATATATTAGAAATGATTTAAAAGATAAAGCTACTTTAAAAAATAAGGTGGTTTTATTTTTTTGTATAAATACACGTTATATTAATTGTCTTTTAATTATATAAATAATATAGAAAATTAAAAGGCAGAGTGATAGGTAAATGAATGTTCGAAACAAGGGTATATGTCCTTTAATCGTAGATAAGGAACGCAGTTCAAAGGCTTTTACTAGTGAAGCTATAGATTTAATTAAAAGGGGAAAGACGAAAAAATTAAATGCTATATGGCTTGAAGTAACAGGATGTTCAGGAAATATTATTTCTTTTTTAAATAGTGAAAATCCTGGACTCGATTATATTTTAGAAAAACTCATTAATTTAAAATACAACAATACTCTAATGACTTCAGAAGGTGAGTATGCTTTTAAACAATTCTTAGATACATTGGATACTGAATTTATACTACTAGTAGATGGAGCGGTATCTACTGCTCAAAATGGTTTTTATAATATTGTTGCCAATTATGAAGGAAAACCTGTTACTGCACTTGAAGCTGTAAAAATGGCAGGAGAAAAAGCAAAGTATGTTCTCTGTGTAGGAACTTGTGCATCCTATGGTGGAATTTCTGCCGCCAGGCCAAACCCATCAGAAAGCAAAAGTGTTAAAGAAATACTAAATCGTGAAGTCATAAGACTTCCAGGCTGTCCATGCCATCCGGATTGGGTAGTTGGAACTTTAGCACATTTAGTTGCTTTTGGCAAACCGCAATTGGATGAAGATGGAAGACCTCTTCTTTTTTATGGAATTACCATTCATGATAGGTGTACAAGAAGGGGATTTTTTGATAACAGAATTTTTGCAAAAAAATTTGGAGAAGATGGATGTATGTTTAAACTTGGATGCAGGGGGCCTGTAACTAAAACAGATTGTCCTAGGAGAAAGTGGAATGGATATGTGAACTGGCCTGTTGAAGACAATACCAACTGTATAGGATGTGCAAATTCTAGATTTCCAGATGGTATGGAACCATTTGTAAGGTATTAGTAAGGAGGGTGCTATGAAAAAGAAAATTACCATTGATCCAATTACGAGAATAAGTGGTTTTTTGGAAACTAAAGTGCAAGTAGAAAAAAATATTATAGTAGATGCTGAAACTAGTGGATTGCTTTTTAGAGGATTTGAAAAAATGTTAAAAAACAGACAGCCGCTGGATGCAGTATATTTTACAGAAAGAATTTGTGGGATATGTTCAACAGCTCATGCTGTGGCAGCTGCTACAGCTCTTGAAGATGCTTTGAAGATAAAAATTAGTGTAAATGATTCGTATATGCGTAATTTAATACATGGTTTTGAATTTATACAAAATCATATAAGACATTTTTATAATTTGACTATACCAAGTTATGTGAAGATGCCCAATATAAATCCTCTTTTTTCAGATCAATATGAAGATTATAGATTACCTTATAACTTAAATAAAAAGATAAGTGAAGATTATATTGAAAGTATTAAATACAGTAGGTTAGCCCATGAAGGATTGGCTACTCTTGGAGGAAAGGCTCCCCATAATCACGGAATTTTTGTTGGAGGAGTTACCATAAATATAGATCCATATAAACTTACAAAAGTTAAATCTATTATTTCTCAAATTAATGAATTCGTAAGTAGTGTTATGTTAGAGGACATGAACATAATTTCAAAATACTATGCTGATTATTTTAAAATGGGAAAAGCCTATGGAAACTTTATGACTTATGGAATTTTTGATAAGTATGCTGATCCTGAGATAAGTTATGTAGGACCTTCTGTCTTAATAAATGGACAAAAGCATAACTTTAATAGTAATAAAATTACAGAGAATATACTTTACACCTGGTACATGAATGATGATGAAACAATAAATTTATCTAAAGAAACAGGTTACAGCTTTATAAAATCGCCAACTTATGATGGCTATTCTATGGAAGTAGGACCTCTAGCAAGATTGATACTTTCAGGTGAGTATACTGGTGGAAGTTCATGTATGGACAGAAATGTTGCCAGAGTACTTGAAACAAAAAAGATTTTAGAAATTATGCAAGGACTTGCAGATAGAATTAAGCTTATTCCAGCAGAACAAAGAATATATGAAATCCCAGATAAAGCATTTGGTGCAGGATTAATTGACACAACTAGAGGATCCTTGGGACACTGGATAAGTATAGAAGATAAATTTATAAAGCATTACAATATTATAACTCCTACAGTGTGGAACATGGGGCCAAGAAATCAATCAGGTGCGCTTGGAATTGGAGAAAAATCTTTACTTGGAACGAAAATAAAAGATATAAAGCAGCCTATAGAAGTTGGGAGAATTATGAGGTCCTTTGATCCTTGTGTTTCCTGTGCAACTCATTTGATAAGTGATGCATATGAACCAGTGGACGTACAGGTTATAGTATGAAAGCAAAAGTTATTGCTCTAGGAAATATATTAATGGAAGACGATGGCATTGGAATTAAGATCCTGGAAAATATAAAAGAGGAACTTGCACATAACCATATTCAATCTATAATAGGAGAAACAGATGTGGAATACTGCATTTCCCAAGTAAAAGATGGTGATTTTATATTTATAATAGATGCTTCTTATAATGGAAAAGTTCCAGGTACGATAACAGTTGCCAGCTTACAAGATTATAAGTGCAAAAACAAATATTATACCCAGCACAGCTATAGCTTCATAGACATTATAGGAGTTTACTACAAATCATTAACTGGGTTTATTATTGAAATTGAAGCAGCTAGTGTAAGCTTTAAATTGGGACTTAGCCATAATTTACAAAGTAAGCTTAAGGATATTTCAAAAGATGTATTGAAAAATATTTTTCTGAGATTGAATGATAGAGCAGAGGAGGAAAAATAGTTGGATTTTTATTTAATGAAAAAGTTGAAGATAATTAGGCGAAAAATAACTTTTTATAAAAAAAGTAGTATGTTTGCTGTATGCCCTTTTATAAAAAGCTATTATGGACATCTCATGAATATTCAAATAGGGGAATTAGAAAAACTAATGAATACAATGAACAAAGATATAGTAAGACAGGAAAAACAATTTACTTTGGAAGAACTTTCAAAATACAATGGTGCTGGTGGCTCTCCGGCGTATGTTGCTGTAAATGGAATAGTGTATGATGTGAGTTTGTCTCCTGTATGGGGTGGAGGGACGCATTTTGGTCTGTATGCTGGAAAAGACTTAACTTTACAATTTAGGGCATGTCACAGTGGAGAAATAAAGATATTAAATGGTCTACCTAAAGTGGGAGAGTTAAAAATTTAATAACAAATTAGTTTTGAAAAAGGGGTAAATAATAAATGCATGATATGATTTTATTGAGTAAAATATCTAGGGCTTTAAGTGAATGCTGCAGTTCAAATAAGATTTTAAAGATAGGTAAAGTAGTTATAGCTGTAAATAGTTACAGTCATGTTAATGAAAATAATCTTTATGATTATTTGAGAAACTATAATGAAGACATAACTGATGAATCAACAGAAGTTAAAATTGAAATTGAAAATTTGCCTGATCAAATGGCAATAATTAAAAATATAGAAGGTTACCAATATGAAGATGAAAAGTAGAAATGATATTAGCAATTTGGAGGGCATAATTGAAGAGATTATTTGTGCTATTGTAAAACTATTTCTATAATCAAAAGTTGACAGGAAAACAGAAAGCAAATTATACTTATAATGAAAAGATGGTGAAACATATGAAAATATTGCTTATGAAAATTACCTTGAGAGCATCTTGGGTTCATTCATTAAAAGAAAAAAGAATGGTAGTAAAAAGCATAGTTCAAAAGTTAAAAAATAAGTTTAACGTATCTGTGGCAGAAGTTGATGAGCAGGATGTTCATCAAATGATAGTTATAGGAGCTGCAGGAATATGTGGAACTTCTGCACAAGTAGATTCAACAATGGAAAATATCATAACTTTTGTAGAAAATAATACTGACGCAGAAATAATAGATATTCAAAAAGAAGATGTTGAAGGTATATGAAGCAGCGTTTAATTAATAGTTAAGAATGAAGAATTAATAGTTAATGTGGATTTTTCTCCGTTACACTACAAAAAATATTTGATTAAGCTTTTCATCACTCGTTTCGCTAAAGCGAAATATTGATGAGTTATATAAATTTAAAGATTTTTTGCGATAGCTAAAAATCATCCTTCACTATTAATTTTTCATTATTAATTCTTAACTTGCGAGCTTTGCTTCACAAGGTTTTTATATTAAGTCAAAATATCGTATGTGTGAAAGCTGATTACTAAATAATAAGGGGTGTACATATGAAGAAAAAATTAATTGTTTTACTTTCTGTTTTTATGTTTGTATTTATATTTTTGGGAGTGAAAGCTAGTGCTGCTTCACCGGAATCTATAAGATTAGGTGGACAAGATAGATATGGAACCTGTTCACAAATAGTAAATCAAGGCTGGAAAAATTCCAACTATGCAGTTATTGTGAATGGATATAACTTTCCAGATGCTTTAAGTGCATCAACCTTAGCTAAAAAGTATAATGCACCAATACTTTTAAATGGCAGTGATAGACTAGAGAATACTACAATTGAGCAAATAAAGAGATTAAATGTTAAACAAGTTTTTATTGTAGGAGGCACTGGAGTTATAAGCAATGAAGTTGACGATGAACTTCATGAAATGAATATACCAACTGAAAGATTTTCTGGACTTAACAGAACTGAGACCTCTGTATCAGTGGCAAATCAAATAGGGATATATAATGGAATAATCTTAACTACAGATAGTGATTATACTGATGCACTTTCTATAGCTTCTATAGCTGCAAAATTGCAGATGCCAATTATATTAGTCCCAAAGGATTCAGTACCAGATTCAGTAAGTCAATTGGTAGAAAGTAAAAATATACCGGTAACTTATGTATTGGGTGGACAAGACATAATAAGTGATGCTGTGTCATCTAAGTTTCCAAATGTTAAGAGGATTTCTGGAAGCGATAAATATGAAAGAAATATAAATATAATAAATGCTTTTTCTGATAAATTTGATTTTAGTTCGATTTGTCTGGCTTATTCAGAAGACTTTGCAGATGCTTTAAGCGGATCAGCTTTTGCTGCATTAAATTCAAATCCGATAGTTTTGGTAGGAAGCAGTACAGCTCCTGTAACACAATGTTTTATAGAAAATAAAAGCTTTAGTAAGTTATATGTATTTGGCGGTGAAGCTGGGATAACTGGAGACATAGTGGCAACTTTGACAAATGGCAAAACGTCGGACAAGCCTCAACCATCACCTGAGCCACAACCGCAGCCGCAGCCAGAACCAGTTGACCCATCACCTGAGCCGACTACACCAACAGATACTTCTGCTTCCCATTCTGAGTTGCAGAAAAATCTTTATAATTATCTTAGCGATGAAGATTATAGACAATCAGTTTTAAATAGAGCTATTGAGCTTCACGGTGGTGACACAAGCAATAACTGTGTATATTTTCAAAGTGAAGCTTTGAGAAGATCAGGACTTACTGATTTGCCAGAGTGGGTATGTAATACTGTACAATTTACATCACAACTTTTACAAAGAGGGTGGACTAAGTGTGAGGATTTAGCAAAACTTCGACCTGGTGATATATGCTTTACAACGAATGGTCCAAGCCATACCTATACTTTCATGAAGTGGTGTGACCCAAAAAGTTATGATTATGCTTATATATGTGATAATCAATCTAATGAATATGGAGGAAATGTTTATCATAAGAGAAATGTGGATTTTGCTACAGTATTAAAAGATGCTATTGCTTATTTTATGTATGAAAACTAGATTCGTGGTATTTCTAAGTAAAAGACTCATAAAAGTGAAAAATATATGTGCCATTTTACAATAATGAATTTCCAAATTACGAATTGCAGGGCATTAAGTAGCATACTTGACATGAAAGAAATATTGTGAGAAAATTGCATTAAATAGTTATATATCATAATTAGAAAAGCAATTATTGATAAAAGAATATAAAAAAGATATAGGTGCATTATTATGCTGAAAAGGGAAGCCAGATGGAAAGTCTGCACGGTCCCGCCGCTGTGAAAAGAGGAGTCCTTATTATATGTCACTGGGAAACTGGGAAGGCTATAGGGATGATGATCTTAAGTCAGAAGACCTGCCTATGTTGCTTTAGGAACCATTAAACTCTACGAGTGATAGGGAGGTGACCTTTGTTATAGTATATTATTTCAGTTATTATAATTTACCCTTCCTAGGTTTCTCTAGGAAGGGTAAAATCGTTTACGAAAAGATTATTAAAAATTGGACGTCCTGTAACGTGATGAAGAATTAGGTGTTTTTTCTGCAGGATTGATAGTTGGACATTACTGGGGAAAGATGTTCGGCAAATTAAAGTCAAAGGGGAAGAATAAAATTATGGAACTAGCTTCATTTAGAAAAATGTATGATAAAAATAGTTTTTTACATTGTTTAGATGGGAGAGTCAAAACAGTTTTGTTTTTAAGTGGTATTATTATTGCTACTTTCCTTTCACATTGGTATTTGGTAACTTTTTTATGGGTGCTATCTTTATTTGGGTATTATACATTACATTTGCCATTGAAAAGGCTTGTAAAAAGATTACTCATACCTTTTGGAATAGCCTGGATTGTATTTATAAGTATGCTTTTTACTAATGGTAGTCATGTTTTAACTTATATCTCATTTGGAAGTTATCATTTATATATTTATAAAGAAGGACTTGACCTTGGAATTTTACTAATGCTTAGAATAATGGCAGCTGTTAGTTTAGCTTGTGTACTATCATTTTGTACGCCTATGATTGAAATACTTGAAACCCTTAGAATATTTAAAATGCCATCTATAATAGTGGACTTGGCAGATATGATGTATAGGTATATATTTATTATTGAAGAGACGGGAAAAAGTATGAGACATGCTCAGTTGAGTCGTATGGGATATAAGTCTAGTTGGTTTCATCAGATTAAAGATACTGCGGAAATAGCAGTCTATGTTATAATACAATCTTTAGATCGAAGTATAAGAGTTTATAATGCCATGCTGTCAAGGGGATATAATGAAGATAGTATAGAAGCTAAATTTTTTACATATCCAGTACCTTCTAAGGATTTTGGACTTGGAGTAGTAGGTGTAATTTTATTGATTGTTCTAATTATTGCAAATGTATTGATTTAAAGGAGAATGTTTATGGAAATTATTGATGTGTCTCAAGTTAGTTATGCTTATGGTGATGGGAGTATGGCACTTAAAGATATTAATATGAAAATAAAAGGTGGGGAGAAGGTAGCAATACTTGGCCCAAATGGTGCGGGAAAGTCTACACTTTTTCACCTATTTAATGGGATTTTAAAACCTACATCTGGAACTATCACTGTAAATGGTATGGAAGTATGTAAAAGAAATTTAGTAGAGATTAGGCGCAGTGTGGGAATGGTATTTCAGGATTCTGATGACCAGCTTTTTAACCCTACAGTCAGGCAGGAAATTGCCTATGGACTTTTAAACATGGGAGTTAATGGAAAAAAGTTAGAGGATACTATAGAGTGGGCTTTAAAAACAGTGGGAATGTCAGGTTATGAAGATAAAAGCCCTCACAATTTAAGCGGTGGACAAAAAAAGAGAATTGCACTTGCAAGTGTACTTGCTATGAAACCAAAAGTTATGGTATTGGATGAGCCAACCGCAGCACTTGATCCACGAGGAGTGCATAAATTAATTAGACTTTTGGATTCTATAAATAAAAAACTTGGAATTACTTTAATTTTTGCAACACATGACGTGGATACAGTTCCACTTCTTGCGGATAAAGTTTATCTTCTAGATAGAGGAAAGATTATAATGGGGGGAACTACTGAAGAAGTATTTAATAAAAAGGAAATTATTCGTAAGATTAATTTAAGACTTCCTAGAGTAGCACATTTAATTGAAATTTTAAATAAAGATGGAATTTTAAATGTGGATGATTTGCCCCTTACAATTGGACAAGCGAAAAACTTGTTGGAAAAAAGTAAAAATATTTTTTGAATTTTAATAATTTACAATTTTCACAGAATATATTTTATAGCTTATCTTATTTAAGAGAAGTTGTATGAGAATACTTAGTTGTGGTATTTTTATATAACTTCTCTTTTACTATTTAGCACACTTTTTTGTAAAATATTTTTAATGTTTAAGCTTTGAATTTAAATTAAATTAAACCTAAAGCTCAAATATACGAAAATAGAATTAATAGATTCAAATATGGAAGGAGAGTATTATGTCTATAAAAAGAAAAATACCAATACTAATAGCAGCTATTATTGTTGTTCTAATGTCCATAACGACTTTTTTTGTTAGCAATCGATCTAGCGGCATAGTGGAAGAGAAAACTAATAGTGAAATACTAGGGATAACTGGAAGCTCTTCAGAAACTATAAGTGTGATAATAGAAAAAGAAGCTTTGGCAGCTAGAATTTTTTCAGAAAAAAATGTAGTTAAAAATTTAATGAAAATAAATGAAGATTCTCCGAATAGTGAAGATTTTAATAAACAACAACAGGATATGAATTTAACGTTACAGGACTATGTAAAAAAATCTAAAAATCTTGAACACGCATTTTTAGTAGATACTAAAGGAAATATAATTTCAGATAGTGACAAAAGCTACATAGGTAAAAGTTTAAGTGATAGGTCCTATAATAAGCCTACCCTTGAAGGTAAAAGTTCTATAAGTGAGATAGTTCTATCAAAAATAAGCAATAAACCTATAATAGTTTTTACAAATCCGATTAAAGCAAATGATCAAATTTTGGGATATGTTGGAATGGCCATATATGGAACTAGTTTTTCAAAATATTTATCTGGTATCAAAATAAGTGAATTTTCATCTAGTTACAGTTTATTGATGGATAACAAAGGTAAAATAATTTATCATCCAACTAATAGCAAAATAGGTAAACCGATTGAAACACCTGAAATAAAAGCTATAGCTGATAAATTGAATAGAGGTGAAAGTATAAAAGGGGGTTTAGTGAAATATGTTTTTAACAAAGAGGAAAAAATAGCAGGTTATGGAGTTATACCTGAAACAAACTGGGTTATAGTAATAACTGCTGACAGGTCAGAGATGCTCAAAGATATAAGAGCTACAACTTATGCTATAATACTTATAGCAATGGTGTTGTCAATTATAGCTATAGGAATAGGTTATGCATTTTCATTAAAAATTACAAATCCTATTATAAAAATAGTTGATCTTGTAAATAAAACAGCTAATTTGGATTTAAAATATGATAAAAGTTTTGAAAAACTATACAAATATAATGATGAAGTTGGAACAATGTTTCGTGCTATGACAAACATGAGAAAAGTATTGAGGGAAATGGTTGAAAATATGAAAGAAGCTTCAGGCACAATAAGTTCTAATGCAATTATGGTTGAAAATTTAATTGCTGAATTAAAAGGGTATGCTGAAGAAACTGCATCAGAAAGTGAAAATCTTTCAGCAGGCATGCAGCAAAATGCAGCTACAGTAGAGGAAGTTTCAGCATCTTCTGATGAAATGAGTGGGACAGTGGATTCTATGGCTAAAAAAGCTGCAGATGGTTCAACTAATGCTAATAGTATTGCACAGAGGGCAGAAAATTTAAAACATGATGCTGTTAGATCGAATGAAAGTACTAATGAAATATATACAGTAGTGAAAAGCGATTTAGAAAAAGCTATTGAAAAATCTAAATCTATAGAAGAAATAAATTCCCTCTCTATTGATATACTTTCAATAACAGATCAAACTAATTTACTTGCTTTGAATGCTTCTATAGAAGCAGCTAGGGCTGGTGAAGCTGGTAAAGGCTTTGCTGTAGTAGCTGAAGAAGTTCGCAAACTAGCTGAAGAATCTTCGGCAACAGTTAGTAACATTCAAATTGTAGTTGGTAAGGTTACAGAAGCAGTAGAAAATTTGTCAAATAATTCTTCAAAAATTCTTAATTTTATTAATGAAACTGTTTTGAAGGATTATGATAAATTAGTAAAAACAGGTAATCAGTATAACGAGGATGCTGAAATAGTAAGCGATTTCATGGTTGACTTTAGTGCTGTAGCAGAAGAACTAAGTTCCTCTATTGAAGGAATAACTAATGCTATAGGAGAAGTAGCTAATACTGTGAGTGATGGTGCTAGAGGTGTCACTGAAATAGCTAGTAAGGCAAGTAGTATAAATGAAAAATTAAGTGACATAAAATCTACTGCTGAAGATAATAAAAAGAGTGCAGATAATCTGCAGGATATTATAAACAAATTTAAAATTTAACTTTTTTGTTATTAATTCAATAGAGTATTAATTTTGAAATTGCACAAAATTTAAATACACAACTAATAAGTACTTCAATAAAAATCTATCAAAATCCTAAAGGGGGAATTAATTATGGCAAGTAGAAGTAATAGAGCATTAGTTCCAGAAGCAAAAGAAGGTCTGGATAGATTTAAAATGGAAGCAGCAAGAGAAGTTGGAGTAGATTTAAAAGATGGATATAATGGTGATATTACAGCAAGGGAAGCTGGATCAGTAGGAGGACAGATGGTAAAAAGGATGATAGAATCCTATGAGCAGAATTTAAAGTAGTAAAATATTAAAAAATAGACCGGGCGATTGAAAAATCTCCCGGTTAATTTTTTATATGAAAGGTTTTGTGGTGGTATAATATATATATTTCAAAAATTAATTACTCAACTTTCGCAGTTTAAAAATATTGTGTCGCAATATTTTTAATTAATAGTTAAGAATGAAGAATTAATAGTTAATGTGGATTTTTTTACGTTACACTACAAAAAATCTTTGATTAAGATTTTCACTACTCGTTTCGCTAAAGCGGAACATTCCTAATCTATATAAATTTAAAGATTTTTGGCGATAGCTAAAAATCATCCTTCACTATTAATTTTTCATTATTAATTCTTAACTTGCGAAGCTTTGCTTCGCAAAGTTTTTATATTGAGTCAAAATTTTATATGTGCCAAAGTTGAGTTAAAGTTAAATTAAAGGAGGGATATGGGTTTATGCCTGAAAAATATTGGCCTGAAACGGTAGTATTATGGGGAGCTGGTGCTACTAAAAATTTGGGACTTCATCCTACAAGTGAGTTAATACAATTGGTCCTAAAAATTAGTAAAAATGATTTTTCATTTTTGGAAGATAAAGACGAAAAACTAGCAAGTGCTTTTAAAAAATTAGTAACAGAAGATCTAATTAAGGATTCTAAATTGTCAAAAGTTTATGACTTTAAGGCCCTTGAAACTATAATAAGTACAAATACTAAGTTTAATATGCATGAATTATTTACTATGCTGGATCAACTTATTGATAATAACATGGGCTTTAATGCATTTTGTGGTGGGAAAAGGAAATTCTTAAGAGTTGAGAGAGTACAGGCAGCTAAAAGATGTCTTATACTTCTTATTGAAGAATTGGAAAGATTGAGTATACAAAAGGTACCGGGATATATGGATGAAGAAAAAATGGAACCTTATTATCAATTTGGAAAAATTCTTGCCGAACTTATGGTAGAGGAGGCAAAAACATTTGAAAGCAGAGGATATAAGATGGATACAAGGAAGTTTTACCTTTATTCCTATGCTATAATATCCTTTAATTGGGATCCTGTAATACTTTGGAACATATTTAATGTGCACAAAGAAGTGAACATGGATCCTACCTATTTAGAAAATGGATTAAAGCTTCAGCTATATGATGATTTTGGAACTCAAATAGCTTCTGCTGGATTAGACGGTAATGAATGCGAAATACGATATACGACAAATGAATCTCAGTGCAAGGTTATAAATGATTATAGCTATCCTTCTAGAACAATGAGAATAGGTAAAGTATTATTTCCTCATGGAATGTTTGGATCAAGGATTTGTCCTGAATGTGGGAAATCTATAGTAACTTTTGCAGAAAAATGGGATAGATTATCTTCAGAAATTTTTGGCCCCTCTATTTTAAAACCTTTACAAAAAAATTGGAAGTATAGGACGCCTAAGGAAAAGTTAAATAAAAGAGGAGCAATAGAATGTCCTTATTGTGGACAGATAACCTATCCCTATGATATGACACTTATAATACAGAGCCTTTCTAAAAAAAAGAATATACCTGCCTTAGAAGAGTTAAAAACCGAGATGGGGCTTCTTATAAAGAATGCAAAACATATAATTTTTGCAGGATATAGTTTGCCTATAGATGATATTATGGTTAAAACTTTTTTTATGTCATCTATATCGGGAAATGATAAAGAAAAATTAAAATGTACTGTTATAAACTATGATGACAAATATAAAGGGACTGATTGGCTAAAGGGAGAAAAAATAGATGAGTACATAAGAAAATCTAAAAATAATTCTGTTGTAGAATGTATAAAAAATGTATGTGACATATTTCCTAAAGAAAATGTACGGGTTTATTTGAAAGGAATACCTGATGTATTTATGAAAAACGGAAAATGCAGTAAGGAAAAGGTAATAAATTTACTATATCCTAAAGAATGTTTTAAAGATGGCTTTCCAATAAAACGAGATTAATGATATATTTATGATTTATATATTGAAGTTTTGGTTAAACATGATAAAATTAAATCGTCAGTATTTATTAAAATAAAACTGAACTAAATTTTATAAAGGAGGGTCCGTGTTGTATCTACATAAGGCATTTTATTTCAAATGCCTAAGAACAACAACGGAAAAAATTATGGAAAGACAAATAAAAAGTCATTCAAAGTTTGGAATTAGACAGATTACTGTAATTGGAATGCTGTCTGGAATTTCTATTGTACTGGGAATCACAGGACTGGGTTTTATACCTATTCCACCGGTAAAAGCCACTATAATGCATGTACCTGTTATAATAGGTTCTATTTTAGAAGGACCTATAGTTGGTGCCTCAGTAGGGCTTATTTTCGGCATATTTAGTGTGATTCAGTCTATAACTGCACCTACACCAGTTTCTTTTGTATTTATGAATCCACTGGTATCAGTTTTACCTAGAGTACTCATAGGTATAATACCTTATTATGTATACAGGTGCTTGCGTATGAAGAAAAAAATTATTCCTATAGGAATAGCTTCAGCAGTAGGCTCATTTATGAATACTATTGGGGTTTTAGGAATGATATACGTTATATATCTTGGATCTTATGCAAAGGCTTTGAATATAAGTTCAAGTGCTGCCCAAAAGGGAATTATAGCTGTAGGTGTTACAAATGGTATACCTGAAATGATTTTATGTATACTTATTACAATATCTGTAGTTACTGCAGTTACCAAGATAAAACACAAATAGATGCAATTATGTTTTATCTTAAATTGATAATATAGAAATAAACCCTAAGCTTTTAGCTTAGGGTTTTGATATAGGAGGAAAAAAATGAAGGAAATAATATTTAATAGCATAGAGGGAATGAGAATAGGAAATTCTCAAAAATTAAATGGACCTACAGGTTGTACTGTACTTGTGTTTGAAGAAGGAGCAAGTGCTGGAGTTGATGTAAGGGGAGGTTCTCCAGGTACAAGGGAAACTGATCTCTTAAATCCTGTAAACTTAGTAGATAGAATTCATGCCGTAGTACTTGCAGGAGGAAGTGCTTTTGGGCTTGATGCAGCAGGAGGAGTAATGCAGTACTTAGAAGAAAAGAGTATTGGTTTTGATGTATCAGTTACAAAAGTGCCTATAGTTTGTGAAGCTGTTTTATTTGATTTGAATATAGGAGATTTTAGAGTAAGACCAGATAAAGCTATGGGATATGAAGCCTGTAAAAATTCAGAATTAAATTTATGTGAAAATGGAAATGTAGGTGCTGGAGCAGGTGCAACTGTAGGAAAGATACTTGGAAATGAACATGCAATGAAGGGCGGACTTGGAACTTTTGCAATTCAGGTTGGAGAACTTAAGGTAGGAGCTGTAGTTGCAGTTAATTGTCTTGGAGATGTAATAGATAGCAAGAGCCAGCATATAATTGCAGGAGCCTTAAATGAGGATGGAAAATCTTTTGCAGGCACTGAAAAAGTAATGCTTGAAAGATATTCTGAAAAGAAGAATTTGTTTAGTGGAAATACTACTATTGGGGCTGTGGTGACCAATGGAAATTTCACAAAAACACAAATGAATAAAGTTGCTTCAATGGCACATAATGGCTATGGAAGAGCGATAAGACCTGCCCACTCTATGTTTGATGGAGATACTATTTTTGCTGCGTCATGTGGAAAAGTGGAAGCTGATTTAAGTGTAGTTGGATTTTTAGCTGCTGAAGTTATGGAAAAAGCTATTGTAAGAGCTGTAAAAAGTGCAGATTCAATTTTAGAATATAAAAGTTATAAAGACCTTTAAGTATGTATAACTACATAAACAAAGTTCTTGCCATCAGATGGAGTTTTGACTCCACCTGATGCTTAGAAATCGTTATCCAGGGACGTAGCTGCTCTAATACTCCTACTTGGAGAAGTAGGAGTATTAGAGCAGGTAGTCATCGGATAAATGTAACTTTATATAGCATTTGTGATAGAATATAATTGTTAAAATGGTATAGTGATTTTAAGTAAAAATTAAACTATAACTATAACAGAATGGGAGATGGAATTTAATGGACAATGATAATGAATTAAATTCAATGAATGAAGTTATGGATCAAATTGATTCATCTATGAAAAATGTGAGAAATGGAGAAGTAGTAAAAGGTAAAGTAATTTCTGTAACTGATGAACAGGCTACGGTAAATATTGGTTACATAGTTGATGGAATATTGCCTAAAAATGAAATATGTAAAAATGAAAATGCAAATGTGGATGAAGTCCTAAAAGTTGGGGATGAGATATACGTTTATGTAATTAAAACAAATGATGAAGATGGAAATGTACTTTTGTCAAAAATTAAAGCAGATAGGGAGATATGCTGGGACAGACTTACTGAGCTGCTAAAGGATGATAAAGCATTTGAAATAGTGGTAAAACAAGTGGTAAAAGGTGGAGTAATCACTGATTTATATGGCCTTAGAGCATTTATACCGGCTTCACAACTTTCAGTTAAATACGTTAGTGATTTAAACGAATTTTTAGGAAAAACTCTTTTGGTGAAGATAATAGAACTGGATAAAAGTAAATCAAGAATTGTGTTATCTAGGAAAGAAGTAGAAAAGCTAGAGGTTGAAAAGAAAAAAGAAAAACTTTGGAGCAGCATATCTAAAGGAGATAAGGTGAAAGGAGTAGTAAGTAGGCTAACTGGATTTGGAGCTTTTATTGATTTAGGTGGTGTAGAAGGACTTGCACATATTTCAGAACTTTCTTGGAGAAGAATAAAAAATCCTTCTGAAGTAGTGTCTGTTGGGGATTGTGTAGAGGTATATGTGCTGAACACAGATAAAGATAAAAATAGAATATCACTTTCCTTAAAGGATACGAAAAAAAATCCATGGGATAATATAGATGAAAAGTATAATGTAAATGATATGATAGAGGGAACTGTAAGCAAGATTATAAATATAGGTGCATTTGTAGAAATTGAACCAGGAGTAGAAGGACTTGTCCATATTTCAGAAATATCTGAAGAACATATTGCAAAGCCATCTGATGTATTAAAAGTAGGTGATAGAGTAAAAGTAAGGGTATTGGACATAAATACAAAAGATAGTAGAATATCTCTTAGTATAAAAGATACAGTGGATAAGCCTAAAGATAATTTTAAACAGTATTTAGATGAAGATGAAAGTGGAGTTACCCTTGGGGATTTACTAAAAGATAAATTAAAAAACATAAAATTTGAATAAAAGTGTTTTCAAAATCATGAAATGATTATATAATTTAAAGACAATATACAAATTTATTAACACTTCCAAGTAAGATTTTGCAATATGATTATAATAGTAACAATTTAAATAGTAAAATATATTTTACAATCCCTGTAAATAAATGAGGATGAAAGTTGGTGCCCATATGGCCTTTGTATTAGCTGATATGATAAATATATCCGAACTTAAAAATTTAATGGAAAGATTTTATTCTATAACTTCAATAGCCTGTTATGTAAAAGATGTAAGTGGAGAAGTACTTAATATAAATTCACAAAAATACATACATATATTTGATAAATTAGGTGATAACAAAAAAGAAGAATATATATTAAATCAAATTAGAAACGAAAGGAAAATAGGAGTTTTCGAGGGATATAGTAATTTAGTTTACATAGGTATACCAATTACCATAAACGAAGAGAATATTGGCACAATTTTTTTAAACCCTGTTTTTCTTGAACAGTCTGATAAAGATTGTTTTAAAGTTAAATTTGAAGAATCTAACTTTGATGAAGGAAAATATAAGCTTCTAATAAAAAATACACCTGTTATTTCGGAAAGGTACATTGAAAAAATTACCCAGTTTTTTCATTATGGATTGATATTAGCACAAAAGACAGAAGATGGATTTATCACGGATTTGGATACAAATAAAAAGCTAAATCAAAGTTATGTAGAACTTTTTGGTATATATGAACAATTATGTGCATCAGAACGGCAGCTTAGATCTAAATATGATGGGATAAAAAAATTAGCCTATTATGATCAATTAACTAACTTACCTAATTGGAATCTTTTCAAAAAGGAAGTTGAAAAGAGAATAGAAAAAAGATCAGGGGATAATTTTTCTATATTCCAAATAGACTTGGATAATTTTAAAAATATAAATGATATCTTTGGGTATGAGTATGGAGATAAACTGTTAAGAAAAACAGGAGAGGTTTTAAGCCAATTGCATTTGGGTATGGTTGCAAGGATGGGCGGAAGTGAGTTTTTAATTTTAAAAAGTGGATATGATAATAAACAGCATTTGGAAAGCATAGCTCAGTGTATGATAAATACTATAAGTGGACTTTGGAATATAGATGGAACGGAAACCTTAATATCGGTTACTGTAGGAATAACTGTATATCCTAGAGATGGAGAAGAAGTTGCCACTTTACTTAGAAATGCAGATATAGCGTTAAATAGAACTAAATTGCTAGGTAAAAATTCTTATAAATTGTTTGAAGAATCCATGTACAATGAAATTTTGAAAAAAGTTGAGATGGAAAAAGAATTGAGGAAGGCAATAAAAAATAATGAATTTATTTTATACTACCAACCTCAAGTGGATATGGAAAATACAAAAGTAGTAGGGTTTGAAGCCTTAATTAGATGGAATAGTCCTAAGCTAGGATGGGTTATGCCTTTAGAATTTATAAATTTGGCAGAGGAAACAGGACTTATAATACCTATAGGAGAATGGGTCTTGAAAACTGCTTGTTCTCAAAATAAGATATGGAAGGATAATGGATATTCTTATGATTTCATATCCATAAATGTATCGCCAATACAACTTAAAGAAGATAATTTTGTATATACGGTGAAGAAGGTTCTGGAGGAAACAGAATTAAAACCAGAATACCTGGAAATAGAAATAACTGAAAGTGTTATGATGGAGTCTCTTAAAAGTAATCTTAAAGTGATAAATGAACTTAAAAATATGGGAGTAAAAGTTGCACTTGATGATTTTGGAAGTGGGTATTCTTCTTTGAACTATTTAAAAAGTATTCCAATAAATACGCTTAAAATTGACAAAACTTTTATAGATGGTATATGCAGTGATTATTATGAAGACATTATAACGGAAGAGATAATAAAACTTGCCCATAGAATGAAATTGGAAGTAGTAGCAGAAGGTGTTGAAGAAGAAAATCAGATTAAATCTTTGAAAGGTAAAAATTGTAATAAAATTCAGGGATATTATTTCGGAAAACCAATGCCGTCAGAAGATATAAAAGATTTTTTAAAAAAACAGCTTTAATGTAATAAATGCCATCGTATTTATTACATTAAAGCTGGCTTACCTTCTGGTAAGTCAATGACTTAACGTAGATTTTTAACTGTCACAAATAGTTCCAACACCAAAATCAGTATTATTCCAAAGCACTTCTATATTTTTTTCTCCATCCAAAAAGGAATAATTTTCTTTAAACCAATTTATCAATTTATCATCTCTTTCTATGCTTGTGGAATTTTGTGTAAATATATTTACGCATCCATATTGAAAATATTTAAGTAAGTAATCTATATCTTTTTTTATCATTTCAGTAGTCTGTCCTTTTATGCCAACTAAAAGGCATATGGACTTAAAATATTTGGCAACTTCAGCTGGACCAGAAAAAACAGCACCTTTACGTAATACCTTATTTCTAAAATTATCGTCAAAGGTTTCGATACCACATTTAAATATTATAGGTACTTTAAAAAAATTCTCCATTTCATGAAGCCTGTCTTTGTAAAGCCAGTGGCTTTCAAAAAATAACTTTTTTATGCCTTTTGAAACTACCACAGATTTAATGTACTCCAGTGTTTGAATTGGTAATTCAAAGCAGCTTCCTGAATTTATGATTTCCAGAGTTTTATATTTTCCTGTAACTTTTTTGAGAATGTTCTCATTAAAAATTATATTTGAATTAGTGTCTGTGCTGTTGTCATCTATGTAATCACAAAAACTGCAGTGTCCCCATATACAAGGAGAGGCTTTAAGTAAAACAACCTCCCTGGGATTTTTTTGTGTTACTAAGCTGTATCTTATCATATTAAAATCCTCCCTATTTAGTGCATTTATCTTAAAAATATGTTCAGCTTTAAAGATTTGCGTGTCTATAATACTACAAAATTAATAAGAATGTAAAGAAGAGTTATTTGCGTGATTAGAAAATTACTAACTGTAAGTTTTTGACTGCATTTTAAGTAACATTTATCTAAAAAATTATTTTTTTAGATAAATGTTACTTTTTTTTATAAATTGAGGAAGGAAAAAACAATATATTGTAGAATATATAAAATGAGCTATATAATTACAAAATTTTTACTAAGGAGTGGAGTATAAAATGAAAAATTTAAAAAAATCTTTATTAAGTAAGACAATGAAGGCAGTAGGTTCATTATCTTTATTTTTGGCAGCAATAGTTATAACTCCTGCATCATTGGGAATGGGACATCAACCAAAGTGTCCTGAAGATCTCTTAAAATAATACAGTAGGATATTTATAAATATTGTAGTTAAGATTTTAATATGATGTTAATTTTTAACTACAATATTTATTAAAAGGACATAAGCAGAGGAGATGGCATATGGATGTGGTAAAAGAAATAATATTAGATGGAATTGAAGCTTTACTTTTTTTGGGTATCTTTGAAACGCTTTATAATGAAAAAAAATTTGTGATGAACAATAAAATTAGAACCACTTTATTTTGCATAGTATATATTTTTGTAACTTATTGGAGTACATTTTATATTCCAGATGTTTATCATACACTTTTTCTTTCGATATTTGACATTTTACTATTATCATGCATTACAAAAATAAAAATATATTATTCAACGGTCGTGTATTGTTTATTTGTTACAATAATTCTGGCTACTGAAACTTTTGTGGAAATTATCGAAATGTTTATATTTAATGTAAATATAAATCAAGTTTTTTTAAGATCTGAATATGTGCGGATATTTTTGTCATTTTCTAAAATTCTACAAATAACCGTTGTAGTTATACTTTTGAAATTTAATTTTTATTTTACAAAACTTAAGCTATTTGAAAAAGAAGGCCATGTTTTTTCAAATTTAATAATTGAGATAGGGGTAGTTACTTTATTTGTATACAGTGTTAATTTAAGTATCTTTGATATAAAAAGCATACAAACTTATAATATCTTAATTTTTACCGTATATTTCGTATTTTTAATTTTAAAATTTAAGAATTTAAAGGAAAAACAGACCCTTGTAAACATAAATGCTAAGTATAAAGTTCAAGAAAGCCAAATTAAAAATATGGAAGAAATAATTAGTATAATAAGGCAGGAAAAACACGATTTTGCCAATCATATAAATGTCATACAAGGCCTATGCATGTTAAATAAGCCTAATACTGTTGAAAGAATAAATGACTATGTGTTAAAAATCTCAGATACTGTACATTCCTCTTTTAAATATCTAGATACAGGAAATGATTACATAGATGGATTGTTATCCATCAAAAACAATCATGCCATGAAAAATAATATAGATTTTGAAGTAATGATTGATGAACCTTTTGACTTGATAAAAATTAGACAGGATGAGTTGATAAGCATTATAAGTAATCTAGTAGACAATGCTTTTGAGGCATTCCAATCTAAAATATATACAGATTATAAAGAGATAGCTGTAAGTACCTTTAGGGAACATGAGGATTTTTGTATTGAAGTAGCTGACAATGGAGATGCTATTTCAGAAAATATGAGAAAAAAGATTTTTGATAAAGGCTTCTCTACGAAAACCAGCAAAAAAAAGTGATCATGGTTTTGGGCTGTATATTATTAAGCAGCTAGTTGAAAAAAATAATGGAAGTATATGTGTGGAAAGTAGTCCGGAAATTACTAAATTCACAGTAAGATTTAAGATAGAAGGATAGATAAATGGATAAACTTATAGGGGCTATAGTAAAAAAAATTTCTGAAACAAATCCTCAATTTTCTGATTTGGAACTAAAAAAGATGGAATATGGATTGCTTTGTATTTTTGATGAAATAACAAAAATTATTCCATATTTTATTATATTTTGGCTGTTTTCATTGCAGCGGTATTATATAGTTATTCTTATATTTTTTTGCCCAATTAGGATATTCTCAGGAGGGTATCATGCAAAAACCTATTGGGGATGTTTTTTCATTAGTTTTATTGTATTTTTATCTATAATAATTGTTGGAAAGTATGTTTCATTTAATACATATATATTGTTGATGTTGGAGTTTGTTTCCTTTGTACTTATTTGTATTTTTTCTCCTGTAGATAATATTAATAAAAGGATAAAAAGTAAAGAACGAAGAATGAAGCTTAAATATGTCTCTATGATAATTACGTCCTTTTTAATTATATTATGCTACTTTTTACCACATAAGTTTTTAAATACTGCAGTAATATCTATTGCTAGTGCAGCAGCGTTTATGATTGCTGGTAAATTTAAATAATTCATAATTTTATTTAGAGCTGGTATTTACCAGTTCTTATTTTTTTACTTTTAAATACAGTTAGTGAATACTATGGGGGTATTCCCAATAGATTAATATTTATAAGAATTTCCTTCCTTTCTATACTAATTTGAGAGAGGAGGGAATAATATGAGTGAAATTGAAGAAATATTGCAAAAAATAACTGAATTAAGAAAAGAACTAGAGAATTTAATTGAGCAAAAGAAAAATTTGATCGATCCAGAAGTGGTTGTTGCAAGTCAAATGTTGGATTCAATTTTAAATGAATACAATAAAATAGTAAAAAGTAAAACCGATAGTTAATAGAGCTGGCACATTAATTAATTAGTGTGCCAGCATTTATCTATAAAATTGCTATTGCAACAGCGACATATAAAAGTTAGCATACTAGGAAATAATAAAGGGTATCAAATTTAAAAACAAAAAAACTATTGACATTATATTTGTTATGTTTTATAATATATCTTGCAGTTACAAAAAATTCCCTAGTTTTTATAGGTAGAGGAATAAATTAGTACACTTAAGTATATAACCTGTAAATTAATGATTTCTAAAGTGTTTTTATTTTATGGATACTTATTCATATATAAGAAGAAGGAAATCTGTTTAACGTTGGGGTGTAGCCAAGTGGTAAGGCAATGGACTTTGACTCCATCATTCGTAGGTTCAAATCCTGCCATCCCAGCCAATGGTTTACTAGCTCAGTTGGTAGAGCACATGACTTTTAATCATGTTGTCCGGGGTTCGATTCCCCGGTAAGCCACCAATTTAATCAAGGTTGTAGTTTTGTGGTAAAGTTGTAACGAGGGAAAATCCTAATATTTATTTTTTATATATGCAGGTGTGGCGGAATTGGCAGACGCACTAGACTTAGGATCTAGCGCTTTACGGCGTGGGGGTTCGACTCCCTTCACCTGCACCATTGATTTACAAGAAAGTTCAATTTATAAATGATAAGAATGGCTTGTAAGTTACATACAAGTATAATAAAAGGATTTTATGCAGGAATTAGACTTATCATCTAATTCCTATTTATTTTATTATCTAAAAAATAGATGAAAGGACGATTGTGCGCATGGATGTTACCTGGCAGAGTATAATATTCGAACTTATGTTGCTATTAGTACTCACGGTGATTAATGCATTTTTTTCAGCCATAGAAATGGCTATAGTTGCTTTAAACAAAAGTAGAATTAATTATTTAGCAGAAGAGGGGAATAAAAAGGCAAAGAGGATATTGAAGTTGTTAAAAGAACCAAACAATTTTCTAGCTACTATACAGGTGGGAATAACTCTTGCTGGATTTTTAGCTAGTGCGTTTGCAGCTACTACCTTATCGCAGAAGTTTTCGTTTTTTTTGGTTAAACTGGGCGTTCCCTATAGTGACAAACTGTCTGTAATTATAATTACAGTGTTATTATCTTATGTTACTCTTGTATTTGGAGAATTATTTCCAAAGAGAATTGCGCTTCAAAAATCAGAAGCAATATCAATGGCATTAATAAATCCAACTTTGTTTATAAGTAAGTTGATGTTACCTTTTGTAAAATTACTATCAGGTTCTACCAATGTCCTTTTAAAAATATGTAATATAAGTACAGAAAATACTGAAGACGAAGTATCTGAAGAAGAAATTAGATCCATGATAGAACTTGGACAGGAAACAGGCGTTTTTAATCAATCTGAAAAGAAAATGATAGAGGGAATATTTAAGTTTGATGATAAACTAGCAAAAGAAGTTATGACTCCCAGAACAGAAGTATTTGTTATAGATATAAATGACATAGATTCAGGTACTATTGAAAGTATTATTGAAGAAAAATACTCTAGAATACCTGTCTATAGAGATGATATAGACAATATAGTAGGTATATTGTATGTTAAGGATCTGTTTGTGAAGCTTATGAAAACTTCTGCGGACAATATAGATATAGAACCACTACTCAGAACTCCCTATTTTATACCGGAAAATAAAAATATAGACGTACTTTTTAAAGAACTCCAAAGTACTAAAAATCATATGGCAATTTTAATTGATGAATATGGTGGATTTTCTGGAATTGTAACTATAGAAGATTTGATTGAAGAGGTAATGGGAAATATATTTGATGAGTATGATGATAATGACCAGTATATAAATAAAATTGATCAGGATACTTATTTAGTAAGTGGATTAGTATCAATAGATGAAGTAAATGAATTTTTGAATTTGGAATTGGAGTCAGATAATTCAGATACTATAGGTGGTTTTGTAGTAGAACTCTTAGGAAGCATTCCTAAAGAAGGAGAAGAAAATACCGCTGAATATGAAAATATAATTTTTAAAGTAGAAAAAGTAGATGAGAAGAGAATAGAGAGCTTAAAGATATATATTCCAAATGAAAGTCATAGTAATGAAAATTAAATGTGTAATTGTTGTGTAGTATATAGGTATTTTATGTATCTATTTTAAATATAGTTTTATTTTTCAAGAGAGGAAGATATGAAGATATGGGATTGAATAAAATATTTTTTAAAAAATTTTTACAGGGTGCTTTTTCAGACACTGTATCAGTTAAGTATTGGGATGGTTCTGAAGAAAAGTATGGAGAGGGAGACATAAAATTTAAAGTATGTATGAATAAGCCCATTTCTGAAAAAGACATATTGAGAGATCCTTTTCTTACTCTAGGAGAAGCTTATATGGATGGAGTTCTTGACTTTGAGGGGAATATTAGAGAAGTAATAGAATCAGTATATAAGAATAGAGAAAGTTTTTTAAATAAGGCTGATATATTTTCCAAAGTGTACAAAATACTTCCCAATACTTTAAAGAGAAGTAAAACGGATGTACAGTATCACTATGATCAGGGAAATGATTTCTACAGTTTATGGCTTGATAAAACAATGAGTTACTCTTGTGCATATTTTAAGCATGAAAATGATTCCCTTTATCAGGCACAATTGAATAAGGTAGATCATATATTGAAAAAGCTTAATTTAAAAGAGGGACAAACACTTTTAGATATAGGATGTGGATGGGGAGAACTCGTTCTCATGGCTGCAAAAAAATATGGAGTAAAGGCTGTAGGCATAACTTTAAGTAAGGAACAGTTAAAAAAAGCAAATGAAAGAATAGAAGAAAATAATTTACAGGGAAAAGTTGAAGTTAAACTTGCGGATTATAGAGAAATTGCAGATAAAAAAGAAAAGTTTGATAGAATAGTAAGTGTAGGAATGATTGAACATGTAGGAAGAAAAAATCTGTCTACTTATATGGAAGATGTAAAAAATATGTTAAATCCAGGAGGAGTGTCACTTCTTCATTGTATTACTGCACAAACAGAAGGAGAAGTGAATGAATGGATAAAGAAATACATATTCCCGGGAGGTTATATACCATCTATAAGGGAACTAGTCAGTTTAATGGCAGATAATGATCTTCACCTTGTGGATGTAGAAAGTTTGAGATTGCATTATTTTAAAACACTAAAATGTTGGGCTGAAAACTTTGAAGGTACTATGGATGAAGTTAAAAAAATGAAGGATACTAGATTTATAAGAATGTGGAGACTTTACCTAAATGCCTGTGCTGCTTCATTTCATTATGGGGTAGTAGACATACATCAGTTTGTATTTACAAAAGGACTTAACAATGAACTACCAATGACAAGAAAATATTTGTATGAAGATTAGAATTATTGTAAAATCAGGGTTGTAGACCCTGATTTTTTAAATGGCATAATTACTCATTAAAAAATTTAATTTGAAAAAGTGGGTGATGAAAATAAAATATAAAGAAATAAGAGAAATGCTTTTTAAAGATGAGTTTCAAGGAAATAGTCTTGTTATAGATGGAATAAGCGGCAGTGGTAAAACCTCTTTAGCACAAGAAAAATACAGACATATGATTGAATCTCAAAAAATTAAAAGTGAAGAGATTTTAGTATTTGTTATGAATTTAAATCAGGTAATGGCATGGAAGAGGAATCTTTCTTTTAATTTTTGTGGCCAGTGTAAAATAAAAACTTATGCTAACTTTGTAAAAGAAGAAGTTATAAAATATTGGCCAATTATTGAAAAAAACTGTAAGCTGATAAGAAAAAGTGAAATAAGGCCTGAATTTGTAAATTATGATACTTCAAAGTACATGATGGAAATGCTAATTGATTACTATAGAAAAAGAAAAGGATATTTTTTAGATATAACTGTAGAGTCTAAAAAAGTTGCTGGGACTTTTATTTCAAACATGAATCAAGCTGCATGTTCATTAATTGATATGGATAAAATAGGAGACAGGTTATATAATTCTTTAAAATTGAAGAAAAATGTAAATGCCCAAAACTTCGATAAGATGGATGAAGTAATAATGCATTACGCAAAAAGTTTTTTGAATTCAGGAACTATTGATATAGCTATGGCAATACAGCTTTATAACAAATATTTACTTAAAGATGAAGGTTATTTAAAAAAGCTTGAGGATATAAAATATGTGCTGGTAGATGATATGGATGAAATGTGTGCTGCTGAACTTAATTTAGTAGAAATAATTTCTGAAAATGCACATAAGTGTTACTTTTTTTCTAATATGGAGGCAGGGTTTTGTAATTCCTATGGTTCAGATATAGATTTTATAAAGAAAAGTAAATTTTTAAGCGGTGAACTTATAAATTTAGAGGAACATTTTTTATGTAGTTCTGAGTTTTGTCACATTTTAGAAAGTCCCAATAAATTCAAATACTCAGATAACATTTATATTGATATAGGGTCCTCTTTAAGAAGTGAAATGATTGAAAAAATAGGAAATAAATTAAAGGAACTTATAGATGATGGGACACCTCCGGAAGATATAGCTATTATATGTCCTATAAATGATTTTGTATTGAGTTATGAATTACGAAGTAGGTTTAAAGATGCACCTTTTGAAATCAACAATTTAGGAAAGAAAAGCAAACTGATGGATAATGCGTATGTTCACTGTATTATGATGATTATATGCATGTGTATTGAAGATATAGAATATGACTTTACAATGGATGATTATAGAAAACTTTTTTCAACGCTTTTGCTGACAGATGCAAAAACTTCATGGATTTTATCCAAGGAAGTTGTAAATTTTCGAAAGCTAGGGGATTTAATGGATACCCAAAAGAATATTATGGGAGAAGAAAGAGCCTCTAAATATAACTATATTGTAAAGTGGATAAGAAACTGTAGCAAAAATATTAGAAGTGACAGTATAGATATGCCAGAGCTTATAAGACTAATATTTTTAAATGTTATGATAGAACTCCCAGGTTCAAGAGAAAATATAGGCATATGTGAAAATTTAAGTGAATTGGCAGATAGATTTATAAATACTCTTGATAAATTTAAAACTATAGATAATTCATCACAAAAATTTGTAGATTTTATAATAAATGAGGCTGAAAGTTTTTGTCCCTTTAGAGACATAGAAAATATGTATTTTGAAAAAAGAGATATAATTTTGAGCAGTGCCTTTAATTTTCTAACCAGTAATATAAAAAGTTCTGTACAAATTTGGACTGATGTGACGAGTAATTTGTGGAGTCCTAGAAATATAAAAAAGTTTTCAAATGACTGTGTGTTAAAGAAGAGTTGGAATGAAAATGTTGTGTATACAGAGGAAATAGAAACAAGAAATCGAAGGAAAAATTTATATAGTGTAGCCAAAGCACTTTTAAGGAAGTGTAGTGGTAGAATATATTTGTATGGAAGTGAATATTCTGAAATGGGATATGAGCAAAATGGAGGATATATGGATATATGAAATTTAGAGATGATCAGCTGCCTATAATGAAATATAAAGGTGGTACTATGGCAGTTTCTGCAGTGCCTGGGGCAGGGAAAACCTTTATTACAGCGCAGCTTGTTTGCAAAATAATAGAAGAAAAATTAAACAAGCCTGGAAAAGTACTTGTAGTTACATACATGAATAGTGCTGTAAATAACTTTAAAAATAGAATTTCTCACATGCTTGAGGAGAGAGGAATAGATTCAAATAATGACTATGAAGTTATGACAATACACGGTCTTGCAATGAAAGTATTACAGGAGAGGCCGGATGCAGCAGGATTAGATGAAAATTTTAAGGTCATAGATGATTTACAGAAGATCTTCTATTTAGATAATGCTGTAAAGGTGTGGAGAAAACTGGGAGGAGAAAAGATATACAGAAGTCTTTTAAGTGAGTATGGTACT
Organism: Clostridium ragsdalei P11; assembly: GCF_001675165.1. Lineage (GTDB taxonomy): Bacteria > Bacillota > Clostridia > Clostridiales > Clostridiaceae > Clostridium_B > Clostridium_B ragsdalei. Next base: position 15,575 of record NZ_LROS01000066.1, on the reverse strand, counting down.
AAAAAATATGATGAAAAAAGTGAGAGATGGTGGAAAGATTTTTTACAAATATCAGACGTGCTTATAAGTGAATTAAAATTAAATGGAATAACTCCTGAAAAAGTAGAAGAAAACAGAGAGCCTTTAGGAAACAATAGCATAATTTATATTTTAAATTATATTTATTCAAAATATGAGAAAATGTTGAACCTAAATGGATATGTGGACTATAATGACATACTTGTACTTGCTTATAAGGTACTTATTTCAGATGAGGATTTGAGAAAAAAGTTTCAACAAAAATATAGTTTTGTATTTGAAGACGAATGCCAGGATTCAAATTTAGTGCAGTGCGATATACTGTCCATTATTTCTGAAAGGATAGGTGAAGATAATAAGAAAAGAGAATGTAATTTGGTTCGGGTAGGAGATTTAAATCAAAGTATAATGGGAAGCTTTACATCTTCAAATCCCATGTATTTTAAACAATTCCTAAGAAAAGCAGATAAAAACTATGTAATGAACAGAGCAGGCAGAAGCACAGTGGAGATAATGAATCTAGCTAATTTTTTAGTTGAATACACCGTAAAAAATCATCCAGAGGAAAGATGTAGAGAGGCACTTAGATATCAAAAAATACATCCTGTAGAAGATATAGAAGATTTGAAAAACCCCGAAGTTGATGGATATGGCATCTATGCATACAGCATGAGTTCCTGGGAAGATGTAAAGAGAAGGACTATAGGAGCAGTAAAAAGTTTTAGAAGAAAGCATCCAGATATGACGCTTGCCATATTAATTCCCTTTAACAGCCACGTAAAAGAAATAGCAGAAGAGCTTAGAAAAAATAAAATAGAATGTGATGAACTATCAAGCATATCTTCAGAGAGGCTTAAAATCATAAATATTTTGGGAAAAATATTAAGCTTTTTAGGAGAACCGGACAGCATCGTGAAATTTAGAGATTTGATGTATGAAATTATAGAGGGAGACAATGAAAAAAAGAATGTTATAATAAATAATATTACAAGTTTTAAAATTGAGGATATACTAAAAGAAAGTGTATTTAAGACTACATCTGTTTGTAAATTAGAGGAGATAGACAAGAATATATTTGAAGATTTTATATGTAAATTAAGAATAGTAAAAGATATATTAGACAATTTAAATATGCCTTTGCAAGAATTGATTCTATATATAGGTTGTGAACTTAAGTTAAAAAGTGAAGACAAAGCTATTTTTCAATATATAGCATCTTATGTAAGGTACAAAAATTATGGAAATAATCCTATGACTTTGAATGAAATTTCAGAAGAACTTCTAGATGTAAAAAGTTCTGCATTTGCACATATATGTAATGTAATTTATGATATTAGAGGATATGAGCCAGTTCCAGAAAAGGTTACAGTTACAACTTATCATAAATCAAAAGGATTAGAATGGGACTGTGTATTTTTATTATACTTAAATAATTATATATATCCCTATAGTATTAAAGGAAAATTTAGATCAGAACACTATTACTTTAAAGATGAATTTAAAAATCCCACAGCTATAGGAAAAGCAGAAGTACAAAAACTACTTCAAAATAACTTTTGCTACAATCCTATTATAAAGGCTAGGGAAGAAGTGATATGTGAAAAAATACGACTTTTATATGTGGCTATAACAAGGGCAAAGAAGTACTTAATGCTCATGGCCCACTATGATGAAAACAAAAAAGATTGTCCATCTAAGTATTTTGAAATCATAAAAAAGTTCATTTGTGAAAATAAACAGAGTTCTTAGCATCAGATGGAGTTTTGACTCCAGCTGATGCTTATTAACAGGCTTCTTAGTGCTTCAGCACTTAGAAGGCGTTATCCTTTAGGAAAAATTGTTATCCAGGGACGTAGCTGCTCTTTACTTCCACTTGGAAAAGTGGGAGTATTAGAGCAGGTAGTCATCGGATAAAATTTAGAATGTATAAGTGGTGAAAGTTTTGGATATAAGAAAATTAGAATATTTTTATTACAGTCAAAATTCTATAAATACATTTATAAAGTGTCCTCTTAAGTTTAGGTTGAAGTATTTGGAAAACTTATCTTGGAAGAGGGAAGGCTCCATAGAAGAGAATTATTATGAGAATATAAAGCAGGGACTGGATTTTCACTTAATATGTGAAAGATATTTTGCAGGGATTCCACTGGGGAAATTAAATGATGATTTAGTAAAAAAGGTAAATTCCTTAAAGGACACGTTTAAAATAGATAAAAGAAATCGTTATTTAGTAGAATATGAGGTAAAAATGACAAAAGAAGCTGTGAGACTTCAGGCAAAGTACGATTTGATAATAGTAACACCGGATAAAAAAATTGAAATATGGGATTGGAAGACGGAAAATAGAAAATTATCTATAGATGAGATGAAAAAAAGAGTTCAAACTTTAGTATATATGTATGTATTAGCTGAAAATGTTGAAAATATTTTTGGCTTTGAATGTAAACAGGAAGATATAACAATGAACTTTTGGCAGCCTCAATATGAAAATAATATTATAACTATAGAGTATAGCAAAAATGCTCATATTGAAAATGAAAAGTACTTGAGTAAAATAATAAGAAATATAAACTCCTATGATTTTTATAGTGCTAATACTAAACTTTACTCATCCCATTGTAAGTTTTGTGAATTTAATTATCTTTGCAATAATCAAAAAATTTATGGACAGTAATATATGGAAATAAATATATTTATTATGGATAATGGGCTTATAGGTAGGGTTTTGAGTACTATATTGTGAAATTTCACAATATTGCGTATAAACATAAAAAATCACTTTTTTCATGTATAATAAATCAGGTGTATTACGAAAAAGGGGATAAAAATATGGATATAAGTAACTTTGTTGTTTTGAAGGAGCATAAAAACGGGGACTTTGAATATGGGATAAAGCTAATACCAAAACGTGCAATGGACAAATTTGTAGATAGCATTTTCATTTCTAATGTTAGCAATATAGGAGGATGCAGCAATTATAAAATTTCCTTTCAAAAAAGATGCGGCTTCAATACTGTACTAAATGATTTTAAACTTGGAGAAAAAGATTTTTTAAGTTATATAGAATTTTTAAGTAAATTTAAGAGTTCTAGTTTTAAAAGCAGCAAGTTTAAAGTACGCAATTTTGGAGAAATAGAATTGACGTATTTGCAGAGTGATATGATAAAAATATCTTCAACAAATGGCTGTAATAGATTATTTTTTACTATATCAAAAGAAGAATTAGAATATTATATATGGATTTTAAAGAAAATCCATAGGGAAAATCTGGACAACTCTTTTAATGCTTATAAAAATCCTACTATGAATCCTATAACTAGCATGGAGAAAAGAAAGCTGTATACTGAAATTTTGTATATTTTGATAGATGGAGCTTTGGACAGCAATAATAAAGAATTATTTTACTCTCTGTGTAACAAGTTGAAAATAAGCTGCTGGAAAGTTAACTAATAGTTAGCTTCCTAGCAGCTTATTTTAATGTATAATTCACTATCGCTTCACCCTAAAGTGATATTCAGGGGTGTTTTCTGTAATTGCTTTGAATTCATATCCCAATTCTTTGTAGTGTTTTATTATTTTAGAGAGTACCACACAGGTGTTTTTATTTTGAGCGTCACAATGAGCAAGCAAAAATATTTTATTTGGATTGACGCACTTTCCAGTACCTTCTCTGTATAACTTGTCAATTGATGTATTGTAGTCAATGCCGTCGGACAAAGACAAATTCCAATCATATATCTTATAGCCTGAAGAATGAAGTTTTTCAAGAAGTGAATTGGTTAAGTGACCATTACTTCCCGTTGGAAATCTTATTATTTTAGGTGCAAATCCTACTACTTTTTCAATTTCGATGCCAGTTTTATTCATTTCATCGATAAAAGAATCAGAATTCGAATATATTTTACTTGATTTATGAGTATATGTATGGAGACCTATACTGTTACCTTCATTGAATATTCTTTTTACTATATCCTCTTTTCCTTGAATTTTACAGCCTATTAGAAAAAAAGTGGCCTTTACGTTTTCTTCTTTTAAAATATCAAGTATTTTTGGTGTAACTTCCGTACTTGGCCCATCATCGAAAGTAAGGTATATTGTTTTATTGCAGGAAATCTCTTTTGAGGTGTTCGGTGAAGATGCAGAAACTGTAGAATTTAAGCTTATACATAAAATATAGAATATGGTTAATAAAAAATATTTAACTTTCATTAAAATGTCCCTTCTATTCCTAGTTCTTATACATAATAGTATGTGTTCTTATAAATTTTTTATCCGTTCGCTATCATTGCTAACACACCCATTTTTCATCAAAATGGGTGATAAGCACTGCTACGCGCCTGGATAAGTTCTTCCCCTAAAGGATAACGTATTCTAAGTGCTAAAGACACTAAGAATACTGTTAATAAGGTTTAGCTGGAGAAAGTTATTCTTATAAGCAAGCTCCAGCTGTACCTAAGAATCACTTGATAAGTTTATAAGAGGAAAGTTGTAAAAATAGATTTTGTCTATAGCATATAAGTGTGATAATATATGTTATATTGGCTTTTTATGATATTTTAATTATTTTTATGTATACGAGGTGAAAGATAGTGGAAGTTTATTTTGACAACAGTGCAACAACTAGACCTTACGATGAAATAATAAATTCAATGGCAGAAACTATGAAAAATTATTATGGAAATCCCTCTTCTTCTTATTCTCTAGGATTGAAAGCAGAGTTAAAGATGAATGAAAGTAGAGATATAGTGGCACATACCCTAAATTGTAGTAGAGATGAAATAATATTTACTTCCGGTGGTAGTGAAAGCAATAACTTTTTAATAAGGGGTTTTATAAAACCTGGGCAGCAAATTATAACTACAAAGATAGAACATCCCAGTGTCTTAAATACCTGTAAAGCTCTTGAAAGAGAAGGAATAAAGGTTGTTTATTTGGATGTAGATGACAGTGGGAAAATAGATCTTGAAGAACTTAAAAGAAGCATTAATAAAGAAACTAGAGTAGTGAGTATAATGCACACTAACAATGAAATTGGAACGGTACAGGATATAGAAACTATAGGAAAGATTATAAAAGAAAAAAATAGTGGGGTAAAGTTCCATGTAGATGCAGTTCAAGCCTATGGAAAGTATGATATTGATGTTAAAAAGTGCAATATAGATTTGTTATCTGCAAGTGGACACAAAATACATGGACCAAGAGGAATAGGCATTGCTTATGTAAAAAAAGGCCTTAGACCTGAACCGCTTATATATGGAGGGGGACAGGAAAAAGGGTTTAGATCGGGCACTGAAAATTTGGCAGCTGTTGTTGGATTTTCAGAAGCAGCAGAGAAAGTATACAAAAATAGAAAAGAAAGTTTTAGTAAAGTAACATGTGTAAAAAATTATTTTATAGAAAAACTTAAAGTTATATCTAACATTAAAATAAATAGTGATGGAAATGACTATTCACCTTATGTATTAAGTGTATCTTTTATAGGCGTAAGAGGAGAAGTATTACTACACTTGCTAGAAGAAAAAGGTATATATGTATCCACAGGGTCTGCATGTTCTGCTAAAAATAACGAAGATAGTCATGTACTTAAAGCTCTGGGATTGAAGAAGGAAGAAACTAAGGGAACTATAAGATTTAGCTTTGATGAAGATAATTCAAAAGATGAAGTTGATTACACCTTAAATGTACTGGACGAATCTTTAAAATTTTTAAGGAGTGTGGGTAAATGAGAAAATTACTACTTTTAAAATATGCCTCAGAAATATTTTTAAAGGGATTAAATAAAGGCAAATTCGAGAAGAAGTTAAGGGATAATATAAAAAATGTTCTTGGGAAAACCAAATACGATTTTGTGGTAGATGAGGGAAGATGGTTTATAGGCTGCGATGATATGGATGAAGCTATTGCAAAATTAAAAAAGGTATTTGGAATAGCTGAAATTTGTATAGTAGATGAAGTAGAACCAGATATGGATAGTATAAAGGAACAATGCCTTAAAAGTATACAGCAAAATTCAGGAGGAACCTTTAAAGTAGTGACTAAAAGGGCAAATAAAAAATTCCCTCTTAATTCTATGGAGGTAAGTAGGGAAGTTGGAGCTCATATTTTAAAAAATACTGAAAATTTAACAGTAGATGTAAGAAAACCAGATTTTTTTGTAAATGTAGAGATAAGAGATAGTGCTTATGTATATTCAAAAAGGATAAAAGCCATAGGTGGAATGCCTTATGGAACAAATGGAAGCACAATGCTTATGCTTTCAGGAGGAATAGATTCACCAGTAGCTGGATATATGATGGCTAGAAGGGGAGTTAGGCTAAATTGTGTATACTTCCACAGCCATCCTTATACTAGTGAAAGAGCTAAGGAAAAAGTCAAGGAATTAGCTAGGATATTAAAGGGGTATACGGGTAGCATAAATCTTTATGTAGCTCCTTTTACAGAAATACAGATGCAGATAATTAAAAATTGCAGAGAAGATGAACTTACTATAATAATGAGAAGATTCATGATGAGAATAGCTTGCAAGTTAGCGGAGAAATACAATGTTGATTCGGTAACTACAGGTGAAAGCGTGGGTCAGGTGGCAAGTCAAACTATGGAAGGCTTAATTGTAAGCAATGATGTAGCAGATAGACCAGTCTTCAGGCCTCTCATTGCCATGGACAAAGTAGACATAATGGATGAAGCAAGAAAAATTGGTACTTATGAAACTTCAATACTTCCTTATGAAGATTGCTGCACTATATTTGTGCCAAAGCATCCAAAAACTAAGCCTAGAGTTTCCGAAATAAGAAAGGCTGAAAGTGTTTTGGATATAGAAAGCTTGGTAGAAGAAGCAGTTAAAAATACGGAACTTTTCAATTAAAAAAAGGAGGACAGCTTTACCTATTGTCCGATGACTACCCGCTCTAATACTCCCATACATTCTGTGATAGTCGCTTTCACAGAATGTATGGGAGTAAAGAGCGGCTACGTCCCTGGATAACGATTTCTAAGCATCAGGTGGAGTTTAAAACTCCATCTGATGCCAAGAACTCTGTTTATAGGGGCTGTACCTTCTTTTTAAATTATTCTTCGCATCCATGACAGCTGTCACAGCTGCTGCAACTTGAAGTCTGGGGCTTGAATACAGGTTCTAAAGTAAATCCTCCAAGTCCATTTTCACTTCCACACAGCAATATAAAACCGCTAAATTGTACAAACAGATCACTATCTACGATAAAAGTTATGTCTTTTACTTTTTGAATCAAATCATGATCTTTTTTTTCATCTACAGATATGTTAAAAGATGGTCCGTGGCAGGTCATGCCAGCCAAATATATTCTTATTGCACCAGAAGTTGCGTTATTCTCATCTAAAAATTTTTTGAATTCCTGGTAGGCTATATCACTTATTTTTAAAAAATCCATATAAAAAACCTCTCTTAAAATTATATTTTGTATACTCATTGTATCAAAAATCTTAAATTTGTACCATTAAAAATTGTGATAAAATATAACTTGTAATAATTCAAATTTAACTTTTAATGAATTGGAGAGATAAGTATGAATAAAAAGGATTTGGCAAGCATAAGGAAAGAGTTTAAACTAGGAAGTTATGTACTTCCTATTAAAGAGGTATATAGCGTATATTTAAAAAAGGATAATGGAGAAATAATAACTAGGGAACTGGAGCATTTTGAGATGATGGAAGTGGAAAAAAGAGAGTTATATTTGAATAATTTTAAAAAAGTGCTTACGGGAACTCTGGATTCTAAAATATTTGAATTGGACTTTAAAGAAAGCAGAGGCGATGAAGATGGTGAGCACACTCAAAATATATTATATCAAGCACTAAATTCTGGACAAAGTATAGCTGAATTTGGAGATAAAATAGTGGATAAAGTTTCTAAAAATTACACTTATGATACAGATGTAGTTATAAATTTTGTAAAAGCAGAATATTATAATGCAGATAAGAAAAAGGGAAACGAGGATTCTCCAGAGGAATATGTACATGCTATAGAATTTATATTGTGTAGTGTAAATAAGGTGGAAATTCCTAAAAAGGTATTAAAATTTGATTATGCTGAAATGAGATTTAAACCAAATTCTGCACTGGATATGGTTATAAATTTAAATTCACCGCTAGATGGATTTATGTTTCCAAGTTTTTCTTCCCAGTATGTAGATGTAAATAAAGTGATATATTATTCTCAAAAGGCAAAACAAATAAACAGTTCTTTTGTACAACAAGTATTAAATTGTACTATAAAGCCTACAGCAGTAGAAGAAAAAGAAAGTTTTAATGCTATATTAGGTACAGCAGCAGGGGGCAAAATAAATTCCGATACCATGCAGGAAATATATGAAAAAATGAATGAAAAACTAAGTGAAGAAGAAGAGGATGAGGAAGAAACTACCTTAGATATGAAACAAGTGACGGAAGTACTTGGAGAAAGCGGTATAGAAAATCCACAAGTTGTAAAAAGTGCATTTGAGGAAGTATGTGGAGGAGACTATGAATTTAAGGTTAGAAATATAATTCCTGATTTTAAAAGCAAATCTATAAAGATAGAAAATGAAGATACAAGTATAACTATAAATCCTCACGACTTAGGAAGTGTAAAACAGGTAGTAAATAGGAATGGCAGAAAGTGCCTACTTATTGAATTAAAAGATGATATGGTTGTAAATGGACTTAAACTTGAAACTGAAAAAATGGAGGATTATATATAGACTTTAGTATTTCCCCTATATTTAGGTGCTTAAAAAACTACAGTATTATGAGAAATACTTATATAGGTTTATGATAAAGTATGATATAATAAATTAAAAAATTTTTCTGACTTAATTTTGCATAAAGAAAATATTACTTAGAAATTAAGTTATTTAAAGAACGGTATAGATTGAAGGCTATAGGGTAAACAATTTAAATTATTAATTAAGGGGAGTGGGCGTATTGGAAAATGCAATATACATGCTTCAGAAAAAGTTAAAACAATCAAATATTGAATTTATATTTTCGGGAACATTTTCTCAAGGACTAATAGAAGAACTTGGAATGGCTCTAAAACAGAGAATGCAGCTTCAGCAAGCTAAAAAGAGGAAGATTAGCTCGGCTTTTTTTACTTTTGTTGAACAAACACAAAATATTAAACAATATGAGGTATCAAAAGAAAATACAGAAGATTTTTTGGCTATAGTTGGATCTGGTGTAATAGCTATTTCAAAAACTGATTCAGGATATTGTGTAAACTCAGGTAATACTATATTAAACAGAGATATTTCAAGTTTGAAAGAAAAGCTAGATAAAATAATATCTATGAATGATGAAGAGCTTACTAATTATTTTAGAGAAGTATCAAGAAGAGAAGTCGATATGAATAGGGGAAGGTGCGGGCTTGGTTTGATTTAAATTGCAAGAAAAGCCACTAAAAAAGTTGAGTATAACTTTGAGAGAATAGATGACAGTTACTCTTATTACACATTAACTGTTACAGTATGAGGTGAAAAATGAATAATTTTATGGTTAAAAGTACAAAAAGTACTCCCTATGTAGAGTTTAGTTCAGAATATAATGAACTGATTTTTAAAGGAGAGTCTTATCCAGAAAATGCATATAGCTTTTATGAACCCATTTATAAATTAATGGATGAATATTTTATTAATTTTCAAAAGTTAACTGTAAATTTTCAACTTTCTTATATCAATACTAGCAGTATAAAGTGTTTAATTATATTGTTTGATAAGCTCAATACTAATTATAAAAATGGAAAAGAAATTATTATAAACTGGTATTATGATGAAGATAATGGTTTTGATTATGATATGGGACAAGACTTTAAAATGGATATAGATATTCCTTTTAACTTTATTGCAGTTAATGATGAGGAATAAGAAATGAAGAAAAAAGAGTCACCTAAAGAATTTAGCCGATCTTATATAAAAAATATTTTTAGAATAATTTTTATATCTGGTATAATTATATCTTTTGCAGTAATTGCTACAGCCTTTTTAGGATATATAAATATAAAAAATTCTCTTATAGCTAAAGCTAAGTCTCAAGATATTGTTTTTATGGTAAAATCAATGGCATCTAAGATAGATGGACGTATTAGCAGAGCTGTTGAAACTTCTTATATTTTTGCAAGAGATCCCTTGAATGTAGAGTGGGTGAATGGAGAAGAAAAGGATCAAAAGGTTGGAAAATTGGTTCTAAGTAATTTGGGCAGTATTGCAACCTCCTATGATTACAATTATTTTTTTATAGCAGGAGTAAAAACAAAAAATTATTATTTTAGGCAAAGTTTAAATAAAAACGATAAAAATTTTATAGTGTTGTCGGAAAACAACCCTGAGGACAGATGGTTTTTTGAAACTCTTAAATCTAAAAAGCAAATGAGTTTTAATGTAAATTATGATCGTGTAATGGATGATACTTTCCTTTTTGTAAATACAATTATGGGAAGTGTAGAAAGTCCTGTTGGTATAACAGGTGTTGCTTTAAGTCTCAACAACATAACAAAGGAATTTAAAGAATTTAAAGTAGGTAAAAAAAGCAACCTATGGATGGTAAATGAAAAAGGTGTAATTAAACTGTCTGATAAAAGAGAAGATGTAGGAAAAAAAGTTGAAGAGTTTTTACCAAAAGATGTTGTTAAGCAGATCCAAAATCGACCTATAAATGTTAAAGTAGCACAATATTATGATTCTAATAATGAAATTATGGACTATGCTTACTGTAAGTTAAACTCCACGGATTGGACTTTATTTTATGAAATCCCCAGAAAAGAAAGCATTTCGCTTATTGACTCATTAAGAATTAATACTATAATAACTGTAATTTTAGTTTTGTTATTTTTTATGCTTCTATATTACTTTATTTCTAAAAAAATTGCCAATCCATATAAGCAAGCTATGCTGATTAATGAGGAACTTGAAAATAAGGTTAATGTAAGGACTCAAGAGTTAAAAGAGTCTAATGAAAAGGTAAAAGATAGCATTGAATATGCTAAAAGGCTGCAGGAGTCCATATTACCTTTAGATAAGGAAATGAAAAGAGTCTTTAAGGATAGTTTTGTGATTTGGAAACCTAGGGATATAGTTGGAGGAGACTTTTTCTGGCTAAGAGAAATTGATGATATGATTATATTAGCAGTAGGGGATTGTACAGGACATGGTGTTCCAGGTGCACTTATGACTATGACTGTAAATGCAATATTACATAATATAGTAACTACTATAAATAGTGATGATCCTAGCATAATATTAAAAGAACTTCATGCCGACCTTAAAGAAACTTTAAATAAAAGCTCTAATCCTCAAAGTGTAGATGATGGACTGGATATAGCATTATTTTGTATAGATAAAAAATCTAATGTGACGTATTGTGGTGCTAATTTGGATTTATATATTAAGCGTGATAAAGAAGTAAAAATTGTTAAACCTCAAACTAGAGGAGTAGGATATGATTATATAGAATTAAACCAATCTCTATGTAGTGAGGTTATATCAGCCGAGGAAGGAGATATACTTATTGTTAGTACTGATGGTTTTATACATCAGAATGGAGGGTCAAAAAACTATCCTTTTGGGAAGAAACGTTTGTATAACATGATACAAAAATGTGAAGCTCAAGATTTGGATTCAATGAAAATTGAATTTGAAACAACATTTAAGAATTACATGGGAAGCAAAGAACAGAGAGATGATATTACTGTTTTTGCATTTAAAGTAAAATAACTATAGATGTGGGGGGGAAAGTAATGTCAGGTGATTCTGATTTTTTCGAAGCTGAAAAAGCATTGATTAAAGAAGCCCGAGAATTAATTAATGGTAAAAAGTGTGATAAAGAAACTTTATTGAAAAGTTTTACTATTCTTACTGAACAGTTTGATAAACTCATAAGAGATGTGGAAAAGATAATAAAAATTAGTGATGGTCAACAAGAATACCTTCATAGAATTCAAGGTGATTTAAAAAAGGAAATTGAAGATAGAATAAGAGCAGAAGAAAAACTAAAATATTTTGCAGCTATAGATTCACTTACGGGATGCTATAATAGAGGTATGGGATTAGCATTTTTAGATAATGAATTGAATGCTGTAAAGAGAAATAAGAGTTTCTTTTCCATATGTTATATAGATGTAAATGGATTGAAATATGTAAATGATAATTTTGGACACTTTGAAGGCGATGAACTTCTTGTAATGGTTTGTAGATTTATAAAAAAAGTTATAAGAAGTAATGATATTTTATGTAGATTAGGAGGAGATGAATTTTTAATTATTTTTTCAAATAGCAAAAAGGAAAATGTAGAAAAAGCTATAGAAAGAATTAATTTTGACATAAATTCAGAAAATGAAAAGAAGCTGAAGCCTTATTCTGTTTCATTTAGTTATGGAATATTTCAAGTGGATTATGGTAATAGTTTAAGTATTGATGAAATTATACAAAGGGCAGATGCAAAAATGTATGAAAATAAACAAAAATGTAAGAAACTAGGCTAACATTGAGATCTATATAAGGTTTACAGCTTGAAAGTTAATTTATACGAATCATGTAATGACAAATTTCATCACGTTAAAAACTTTAATAAGTCTAAAGCTCGGTATTTTGAAAATCTAAGAACCTTAGCTAAACTCATACTTCAAACATATCTAAGTTCCTAAGATTTTCTAAAATACCTCGCTAAGACTTATGGAAAAGTTTTCAAATGTGCTTTCAATTTTGTCATTACATTTTATGTATAAGTTTAAATTTCAATTGGAAACCGTATGGGTATACTAACTTAAAAATCAACTTATACGCAGGCATATTTTTACAATAATGAAGCTCTTTTAAATATTTTGTATATAAGGCTTAGGTAAAAATTTTTGAAAAATCTAGAACTTTTGAATTGTTTGAGGTACGAGTTTTCAAAAGTTCTCAGTATTTTTTCAAAGTTTTTTTCTTAGCCTTATCAAAATATTTAACGAGCTGAAGGTTGTAAAAAATATCCATAGTATAAGTTGATTTTTTTGATTAGAGACTCTATAGGTTATTTATCCGATCGCTACCATTGCTAACCCCCCCATCGCACTCTGTGATAGTCGCTTTTCTTCAAAGTGGGGTATAAGCACTGCTATGCGCCTGGATAAGCTCTTCCCCTAAAGGATAACGTATTCTAAGTGCTAAAGACACTAAGAATACTGTTAATAAGGTCCAGATGGAGAAAAGTATTCCTTAGTAGCAAACTCCACCTGAACCTAAGAATCTCTTGATAAATGAGGAATATTCAGCATGCAATTTTAATTTATCCTCTGCACTTGCAAAAGAAAAGTTTATTCCATTTTCCGTAACTTTTTTAATATCTTCAAGATCAAAATTTTGATATTTTACAAGATATTCAAATTCCTTAGTTATAGTAGTATTTGATACAGTTGTATTATCTGTATTTACTGTTACAGCAAGTCCATAGTCTAAATATTTTTTTATAGGATGTTCTTCATAAGAATTTACAGCAGAAGTATTTACATTACTAGTTATACACATTTCTAATGGAATTTTATTTTTTGCCAGATATACGAGGGTATTTTTATCTTTATAGGCATAAGTTCCATGGCCTATTCTTTCAGCATGCAATAATTTTATAGATTTCATTATATTTTCTACTATACCCGTTTCACCAGCATGTACAGTACGGTGAATATTATAGTCCTTAGCCAAATCAAAAGGCTTTGTGTGTATTTCAGGTGGGAAGTCTGCTTCGTTTCCTGCTAAATCCAGAGCAACTACTCCTTTACCTGCATATTTTTTGGCTGAATTGATAAGTTTTATGGCTTTTTCTACAGGTTCATGTCTTAAAGCACATATAATTAAATTTGACATGATATGTAGGTTACTTCTTCCATAATTCATAGCAGAAATCACAGTTTCTATAACTTCATCTAAAGTTAATCCACCATCTAAATGGTTTAAGGGAGCAAATCTTATTTCAATGTACTTTATATTTTCTTTTAACGCATCTTCTAATAATTCTAGAGTAACTCTATATATGTATTCTTTTTTCTGCATTATTTTTATAGGTAAATAGAACTTATTCAAATATTCTTTTAAGGAATTACATTTGCCTAATATTTTAACTTCTTTCTGAAAGCTATTTAAATCATCATTTATAGTAGGAATATGTTCTTTTTTTGCAATATCCAAAATGGTTTCAGGTCGTATACTGCCATCTAAATGACAATGGAGATCTGTTTTTGGAATAAGTTTAATAAGTTTATTTAAGTTCATTAGTGCCCTCCTATTTTTTATTTTATTGGAATATTTATGGAAATTTTATATTATAATACCATTATTAATAAAATTTTTCAATATAAGTACCATATTTTATAGCAATTTATATAAAAATATATTTTTAACAAGTATTGTAATTTATTAAAGAAAGTAATACAATAAAAAATGTTGGTAAAAAATTTTCACGGGGATGGTAGATTTATGGAACAAATGGAAAAAATTAGAAAAGAATTAAATGAATTAGTTATTTTAAGTAATGATTTGTGTAGGGGAGAAGTATTAAGGCTAAGTCAGGAATTGGACAAGTTAATTTATTTACATTATAGAAATATGAATAATTGTAGAGAAAATATGAGATCATCTCTAATTTCTTAGAGGCTGAACAAATTTTTCATATTAGATATTAAATATGTTATTAAAAACTTATCCAGGTGTATCTAGGCATGATATTTGTAGAAATGTATTAAAAACGAATGGAAAAGTTAGATAATTTATTTAAGTGAAGAATATATGTTCTGTATTTATTACTTTATATGATATAATAATTTTTGTTCCGTTGGAACATGACAGCAAGGTTCAATTATTTCAAAATGGATTTATAAAAATTAATTTTAAAATAATATTGACAAAATAAAAAACACATGATATACTATAAAAGTTGTTGAAGTGAGACAGCAAAATGATCCTTGAAAATTAAACAGAGGAAGATATAAGTATAACTTATTTAGAATAAACCAGCAATTCTTTTGAGCTGCGAGAGCAGCTAAAAAAGTAATTTCGTAATTTTGTGTATTATATTTTGCTAACAAGCTGAAATGTAATATATTAAAAATTGGTAGTAGCGAGCAAGACAAGGAAAAGTTTGAATGAGGAGCGGAGTTTACTTAAGTAAATGAGCACCGAAATGAAAGCTTTGACGCAGTATTGTGAAGCTAATAGCAATTTTCTAAAATCAATAATAACGAGTAGTTCAAGGAAAACCTCGAGCGAGGAGCGGAGTTTACTTAAGTAAATGAGCACCACAGCGAAAGGTTTGACGCAGAAATGCGAAGTTAGTATTGATTTTCTATAGAGCCATATAAACTTTTAAATTAAGAGTTTGATCCTGGCTCAGGACGAACGCTGGCGGCGTGCTTAACACATGCAAGTCGAGCGATGAAGCTCCTTCGGGAGTGGATTAGCGGCGGACGGGTGAGTAACACGTGGGTAACCTACCTCAAAGAGGGGGATAGCCTCCCGAAAGGGAGATTAATACCGCATAATAATCAGTTTTCACATGGAGATTGATTTAAAGGAGTA
>NZ_LROS01000065.1 GCF_001675165.1 Clostridium ragsdalei P11 | reverse complement strand
TGCAGTATTTTAAGTAATCACGATGTAGTAGTAGATGCTCTTGACAGCATACCAGTAAGATTGTTACTTCAACGCAGCTGTAAAAAACTTAATATACCAATGGTTTATGGAGCTATAGCAGGATGGTATGCTCAAGTTACTACTATATTCCCAGGAGATGATACCTTAAACAAGATTTATAATGTAGATAAGCGAACAGCCAAAGGAATCGAAAAGGAAATGGGTAATCCATCATTTACACCAGCTTTAGCAGCCTCAATTGAAGTAAGTGAAGTAATAAAGATTCTTTTAGGGAGAGGAGAACTTTTAAGAAAAAAGATGGTCTTTATAGATCTTCTCTCAACTGAGTATGACATAGTTCCACTTGGGTAAAAATTTATCAATGAATCTTACTTAGTTTAGTGGGAAAAGCAGATATCCCAAATCTTTGATTTGGTGATAGTCGCTTTCGCTGTGTGCAAGCAGATATCCCAAATCTTTGATTTAAAGTGAATCGCTTTCTCTTTAGAATTTTGTTTCTCCTACTAAGTTTAGATGAATTTTCCTATAATAATGGAAAGTGGAATTGGAATTGTTGTTATGATTGGAGGAATTATAATGAATGCAGCTATTTGCAAATTAGGCAATGTAGTTGTATCCAAATCAGATATAGAACTTTCGCATAAAAGGTGCAAAAAGTTCCTTATTGACCCACATCAGGTATTTAGTAAAAAAATAATATATGATGTTGAATTACAAAAAAGATTTGCAGCTAACAGAAATTTAATATTGACTGCAGCACCTTATATGGAACATTTAGTAAATTTTCTAAGAAAATTTAACTTTTTTGTATTACTTACAGACGAAGAAGGATGTATATTAAATGCGTTAGGTGATGAAAAAATACTTTCAGAAGCTTTTTCTTTGAAAATGGTGCCAGGAGCTTTTATGAATGAAGAAAATATTGGGACAAATGCTATGAGCATGGTTATAAAGAGTAAG
Source organism: Clostridium ragsdalei P11 (assembly GCF_001675165.1). Classification (GTDB taxonomy): domain Bacteria; phylum Bacillota; class Clostridia; order Clostridiales; family Clostridiaceae; genus Clostridium_B; species Clostridium_B ragsdalei. Next base: position 86 of record NZ_LROS01000065.1, on the reverse strand, counting down.
TTGCCAGTTCAAATCTCTGGAGATGATCATTTTATTAATGCATATCATAAGTGGACATGTTCTGCGTCACCTATAAAAGATAATAA
>NZ_LROS01000064.1 GCF_001675165.1 Clostridium ragsdalei P11 | reverse complement strand
TATAGGGTTTCTAAGTGATAATTTAACTTATACTAGGAAACTTCTAGCATAAGCTAATGAATGAATCTTAGCAAAATTAGAATTAAGTTCGTCAAAAAGAATTTTAATATCTGATACTAATTCCCATATACAACTTCTAGCAGATGGTTTAAACAACTTTGCTTTTAGGTTTCTCCACATATTTTCTTGAGGGTTCATATATGGGGAATACCTTGGTAGAAGTACTACCTTCAATTTATCTTTGTTATCATAGTAAAAGCTTTGCATTAGCTTACTTGTATGGGTTTTAGCATTATCCATAAATATTACAATTTTTTTATTAGGATTAAGTTCCATCAGATATTCTATATGCGACTTAATTTTTTCAGATGTTATAGATTCTTGGGAAGAATAAACATCATTGACAGTATGAAAATTATTTAAAATTGAAGTAGACCCTACAATATTTACCCCTTTATGCGAAGCATTCTTCTCTAGTATAGGGGGATTACCTACAGGGCTCCAAGATGAATAGTTGTCCGACTCTATGCTGATACCAGTCTCATCTAATGCATATACAATAGTATCAGATGAAGACTCTAAAGTATCTAGCAGTTTTGGCATTTTTTTTAAAAGCTTCTTGTTCATCTTTATCAGCTTTTGTAGGTTTAGGTTGAGATCTTTTATAAGATATATTATGAGATATTAAAATGGATCTGATAGTTTCATTACAAACTTTTACTCCATATGTTTTTTCAACATATAGAGCTAAAAGCGCTAAAGTCCAAGTATGACATGTAAAATCAAAATCTATAGGGGATTTTTTTAGAACTACGTCTATAAGATCATCAACTATTTCTGGTTCTAATTTAGCTTCACTACCGCCACGATGATCTTTTATAGCTTTGATGCCAACTTCGTTCCAATTTTTAATATGTTTAACTATAGATACTTTACTTAGACCTGTTTCTATCATAATATCTCTATTTGAGCATCCTCGATATCTCATAGTAACCACAGCTAATACTAATCTAGTAAATTTAGAATTCGTAGTGTTTTTTAGCTCAATTAAATCTTCAATTTTATAATCATACAGTGATTCTATTTCAAAT
>NZ_LROS01000063.1 GCF_001675165.1 Clostridium ragsdalei P11 | reverse complement strand
GTTCAGTATTGATTCACACCAGGTCTTTAGTAAAAAAATAATACACGATGCTGAATTACAGAAAAGATTTGCAGCTAACAGAAATTTAATATTGACTGCAGCACCTTATATGGAGCAGCTAATTAATTTTGTAAAGGGGTTTAATTTTTTTGTATTACTTACAGATGGAGAAGGGTGTATATTAAATGCATTAGGTGATGAAAAAATACTCGAAGAAGCCTTTTCTTTAAAAATGGTACCGGGAGCTTTTATGAATGAAGAAAATATTGGAACAAATGCTATGAGTGTAGTTATAAAAAGTAAGCTGCCAGTTCAAATTTCTGGAGATGATCATTTTATTAATGCATATCATAGGTGGACATGTTCTGCGGCACCTATAAAAGATAATAAAGGAAAACTTATAGGAGTATTGAATCTTACTGGATATATTGAATTTGTACATTCCCATACCCTTGGCATGGTTATAGCAGCGTCAAATGCTATAGAAGAAATGCTTAAAGTAGAAGAGTACAATAAGATTCAAAATACTAATTACAAGCATATAAAAAATATATTTAATTCCAGTCCCGTTGCTATAATAACTTCTGATATAAATGGTAAGATAAAAATTTGCAATAAAAAAGCACAAGATATGTTTGGCATAAGAGGTAATAAGTTAGAGACAAACAATATGGAAGATATTATAGAAAATTGGAGTAATATAAAAACATCTATATATTTAGGAGAAAGTACTTCAAAAGAGACAATTATGGTTGCACTAAGAAATAAGATTCAGTATCAAGTAACTACTAGTTCAATATACAATTGTGATGATGATAATATTGAGATAGTTTATGTTTTTGAAAAATTTAAAAAGGTAAATAAAAAAAATAATGGCCAGGCTTACTATACTTTTGGTAAAATAATGGGGCAGGATGAAAACTTTACAAAAGTAATAAATTATGCAAAAAAGATTTCAGATAGTAAATCAACTATACTTATAATGGGAGAAAGTGGTACGGGAAAAGAAGTGTTTGCACAATCAATTCATAATTACAGCAGCAGAGTAGATGGGCCATTTGTAGCTTTAAATTGTGGGGCTATTCCTAAACAACTTATAGAGTCAGAGCTTTTTGGATATGAAGAAGGAGCTTTTACAGG
>NZ_LROS01000062.1 GCF_001675165.1 Clostridium ragsdalei P11 | reverse complement strand
GGTAGACCTTGGCGTAGATGTACCTGATGCTAAATTTGTTGAAGCAGTTAAGGCAAATGAAAATGTAAAAATAGTAGCATGTTCAGCACTTCTTACTACAACAATGGCAGCTTTGAAGAAAACAGTTAAGGTTTTAAGAGAAAGTGGATTAAAAGGATTCAAGATAATGGTTGGTGGTGCTCCTGTAACAGCTGAATTTGCGGCTTCAATAGGGGCAGATGCATATACACCTGATGCAGGTAGTGCTGCAGTTAAGGCTAAAGAATTGGCAACGGCATAAATATATCATAAATAATATAAGGAGGTATTGTTGTATGTTAACTAAAAGACAGAATTTACTTGAAACTATTAAAGGTGGAAATCCAGATCGTTTTGTTAATCAATATGAATTTTTGAATATGATCATGGAAATGCCTTTGGGAAGTAGATCTAACTACGGTTGTACTTGGAAAGATAATTGGGGGATAACATGGCAATGGCCAGAAGGTCAACTTGGTGCGTTCCCTGTTCATGATGACGAACACAGAGTTTTAAAAGATGTTACTGAATGGAAGAAATATGTTAAAATTCCTGAAGTCGAGACTTCGGATGAAGCTTGGGCTCCAGCTATTGCTCATGCCAATTCTGTTGACCGTAATGAGGAATTTGTGGCACCTTTCTATGCCCCAGGTGTCTTTGAAATGACACATCATCTTATGGGTATGGAAGATGCGTTAATGGGTTTATATGAAGAACCTGAAGCTATGCATGAGTTAATTGATGCACTTACGCAGCATGAGCTGGATGTTGCAAAAGTGATAGTTGAAAAACTTCATCCGGATTGCATTTTCCATCATGATGATTGGGGAAGTCAAAAAAACTCTTTTGTGGCTCCTAAAATGTTTGAAGAGTTCTTTCTTCCGGCTTATAAAAAAATCTATGGTTACTATAAAGCCAATGGTGTTGAATTGATTGTTCATCACAGCGATTCTTATGCCGCTAACCTGGTCCCATATATGATCGAAATGGGCATCGATATATGGCAAGGCGTTATGAACACTAATAACATTCCTGAACTAATCAAGCAATATGGTGGAAAAATATCCTTTATGGGAGGACTCCACAGCGGTTTGATTGATTTCCCGGATTGGACACTTGAAAATTGTC
>NZ_LROS01000061.1 GCF_001675165.1 Clostridium ragsdalei P11 | reverse complement strand
ATTCCTCCACAGCCTACAACACAAACTTTAAATTTCTTTAAGCTATCATTTTCTTCTTTTGACAGGGTTTTCATATTTCTAACATAACGTTCCAAATTTAACCGCCTCCTACTGGTGGGAACAATGACAATACATCATTGTCATTAAGTTCTGTATTTGCTTTACCATCCCTACCATTTATAAGTAAAATAGCTACTTCTTCTTCCTTAATATTTATCTTTTTAAATATATCCGCAGGTGTTACGGGCTCGTTAAATTTTAAAAATAATTTTTTATCTCTATTTTCTCTAAAATAAGCAAATAGTCTAACTTCTATTTTCAAATTCACACCTCCTTAAAAACAGAATTTATTTAATGTTTCTTCTATAGGTATATCCTATTTACCCAATTATATATATTTAAAGCATAAATTGTACCAAACATATTTATAAAAAATACTTAATAACCAGAACATATATGATATACTGATTATTAAGTACTGATAGTAAATGCAGCAATAATAGCATTGCTATTTGAGATGAAAAACAATATATTATTCTATATTAACAAAATGATCAAATAAAGAACAATGTATTATTTTATACTAATAAAATGCTCAAATAAAGAGCAATGTTACTTTATATCTTTGAAAAGTGTTCGAATATTATAAAAATGCAAGCTTTATGAAACCATTTTCACTTAGATTATTTTGTGATATAATATTCACACAGATAGTTTCTACTAAAATTCAAAATAAATTTATCATATTATTATATCGCAAATTTAGTCTAAAATTAAAAAATTTATAATTTCATTAAAAAATTTATAATTTCATTAAAAAGAAACAGCCTATGTTTTAGTCATAATATTAAATTGTGTGGAAACACAGGTAAAAAGAACTACAATACTTAAACTTAAAGAAAGGAGTGTAAGAATATGAAAAGTATACTAACTACTTGTCCTTATTGTGGAACAGGATGCACATTTTTCTTAAATGTAAGAGATGGAAAAATTGTTAGTGTAACCCCAGATGATAATGTAAATTCAGTAAACCAAGGGAAGCTTTGTTCAAAAGGACGTTTTGGTTTTGATTTTGTACATCATAAAGATCGTCTAACTAATCCTTTGATTAGAAAAGAAGGAAAGCTGGTTGAGGTTACATGGGAGGAAGCAATTGGCTTTATTGTTTCTAAAATCAAAAAAACTGTAAAAGAATATGGTTCTGACAGTGTTGC
>NZ_LROS01000060.1 GCF_001675165.1 Clostridium ragsdalei P11 | reverse complement strand
TCCCGGAGTATTTGCCAATCTGGAAGACTATTACCTATTGGTTCTACAGCCTTACGAATACGCTGCACTGTACGATCAGTACTACTAAAAGTTCCATCTTTTTCAGCATAGGATACACCTGGAAGAACAACATCAGCAACTTCAGCTGTTTCAGTTAAGAAAATATCTTGAACAATCAAAAAATCCAAATGTTTTAAACAATGTTCCACATGATTTATATCCGGGTCACTGCGCATTGGATTTTCACCAAACACATAAAGCATTTTCACCTTATCTTTTTCAATTGCATTCAAGATAGACGGAATATTAAGTCCGACTTTATCGCTTAACTTTGCATTCCATGCTTTTTCGAATTTCGCTTTCACATCAGGATTAGTTACTGATTGGTAACCAGTGTAGACATTAGGCAAAGCTCCCATGTCACATGCTCCTTGTACATTATTCTGACCACGCAGTGGGTTAACTCCTCCTTTAGGCTTACCAATATTGCCAGTAAGCATCATAATATTTGCTGTAGATAGTACATTATCAACACCAGTAGTATGCTGCGTAATACCCATAGTATAATACAAAGCAGCAGCATCAGCCTTAGCAATAATTCTTGCCGCTTCTATTATCTTTTTCGCTGGAACTTTAGTTATGCTGGCTGTATATTCCGGGTTAAATCTCAGTGCGACTTCTTTGAAAGCCTCAAAGTTCTCAGTTCTTTCAGCAATAAAGGCTTCATCAGCTAGTCCTTCTGTCAATATGACATTCCATTTAGAAGTGCTACATCTGTACCTGGTTTATGCCGCAGCCAAATATCAGCATGTAGTGCCACATCGGTTTTGCGGGGATCAGCCACTACGAGTTTAGTACCGCGCTCTTTAGCTTTTAGCATTTTAATGCCAATTATAGGATGACATTCTGTGGTATTTGTACCAATGGCAAAAATAGCATCTTTAGGTCCCATTTCATCAAGTTCATATATTGAGTTTGTCATTGCTCCACTACCAAATGCTGTGCCTAGACCAGACACTGTAGGAGCATGTCACAAGCGGGCACAATGATCGACGTTATTAGTGCCAATTACTGCACGCATTAATTTTTGCATAAGATAGTTTTCTTCATTAGTACATCGTGCGGAACTAAAAGCTGCAACACTGTCAGAACCATATTCTTTTACAGTTTTTTTGATTTTAGAAACAATAAAGCCAATTGCTTCCTCCCATGTAACCTC
>NZ_LROS01000059.1 GCF_001675165.1 Clostridium ragsdalei P11 | reverse complement strand
AACTGTTTTCTTCAAAGCTGCCATTGTTGTAGTAAGAAGTGCTGAACATGCTACTATTTTTACATTTTCATTTGCCTTAACTGCTTCAACGAATTTATCAGCAGGTACATCTACACCAAGGTCTACCATTTTGAATCCAGTACTTTCCATCATCATTGAAACCAGATTTTTCCCAATATCATGTAAATCGCCTGCAACTGTTCCAATAATACATGTGCCTAAAGAAGTTGAAGCCCCGCTTGCAAGATGAGGTTTAAGCACTTCTACACCTCTTGACATTGCTTTTGCTGCTATTAACATTTCAGGTACGAATATTTCTCCTGTGGAGAATTTATCTCCTACAACACCCATTGAGTCAATCATAGCCTGAAGTATATCTTCTGCTTTGCTTCCCTCATCTAGTGCTTCCTGCACCAATCCTTTAATAAGTTTAGTTTTACCTGCCTCTAAATTAACTTTTACTTCTTCAATTTTAGACATTACTTTTTCCTCCTTATTGTTTTATAATTATTTCTTTTTACCAAATATTCCTTCTCTGTATGCTCTAATATATTCCATGCAGTACTCGTCTTCACCTAATAGTGCTTCTGTTGCAAACAACATCCCTATTAAATCCTGATTTAATGGATCAAGAATAAAGCTGTCCATTCCTGCATTCATAGCCAATACTGCAAATGCCTGATTTACAATTTTCCTGGCTGGAATATTAAAGGAGATATTACTAACAGCTCCAACAACATGAATCGTAGGATACAATTCTTTGATTTTCTTCATAACTTCGGTTACCATTGTAATCCCTTCTTCTGATGTACACAGCATTTCAATCAAGGGATCAATATGCATTCTGGACGGATCAATGTTGTATTCTTTTACTTTTGCCATTAACTCTGCAAATACATCCAAACGGTCTTTAGCAGTCTTTGGGATTCCTTTGTCGCTGTTCAAGAGAGCAACACACTCCCATTTTGTATCAGCTATTGCAGGGAATGCTACATCAATCTTGTCCCCTTCCATTGACACGGAATTGAAAAGGCCTGGCTTCTTACAGTATTTCATGGCTTCTACGCATGTGTGGGGATTAGGACTATCCACTGCAATAGGCACATCGGTTGCATCCTGTACGATGTCTATAAGCCATTTCATTGTTTCCAGTTCGATATCATCATCCACTGAAGCACAAACATCAATAAAATCTGCACCTGCTTCTGTTTGCTTTATTGCAAGATTTCTTATAAATTCTGCATCTTTTGC
>NZ_LROS01000058.1 GCF_001675165.1 Clostridium ragsdalei P11 | reverse complement strand
TTTTGTTCACAATTTTTTCTACGCTGATCAAAATTAGAGTCATCATAAACTGTACCTGATTTTAGCATCGTATAGATAATTACAAGCAGCTTTCGGGCTAAAGCAATAGTGGATTTTTTGGCACCTTTGTTTTGCTTCAATCTCCAATACCATGATGAAAGATAAGTATTCCTTTTACCAGCGATAACCCATGCAACTTCGCAAAGCATACTTTTTATATAAGGATTACCTTTGGTTACAGAAGTCTTTTTTTTTTACCGGCACTTTCATTATTACCAGGGCTAAGCCCTGCCCAAGAACAAATATGTTCAGCTGTCTTGAAGCAGCTCATGTCTACTCCAATTTCAGCAATAATAGAAGCTGCGGCGGTTTCAGCAATACCTGGAATACTGCATAAAGTTGCTATTGCAGAGGAAAATTGATTTATCTCTGCAATGATTGATGCTTCAACGTCTTTCAGGTGCGAGTTCAAAACATCTAAGTGAGATACTAGCATTTTTAAGAAATTTCTTTGGTGCACAGATAGAGTTCCATTCACTGCAATGAGAATTTCATCTATCCTTTTGCGTGTCTTTGTTTTTAGGCATTCATTAAGTTGTGATTTATTAATTTGTCCATGATCAATGAGACAGTTTATAATATTTCGTCCGGATGCACCAAATATATCAGAGATAAAGGTGGAAAGTCGAAAACCTGAACTTTGCAAAAATTTCTCAATTCTATTCTTCTGGGAAGTAATATCGCGAATCACACTTTTGCGGTAACGAGTGAGGTCACGAAACTCTCGAATTTCCTTAGCTGGAATAAAACTACCGTTAAGTAATCCAGCACGGAGTAATGTGGCAATCCATTCGGCATCTTTCATGTCGGTTTTTTTACCTGGTACATTCTTCATGTGCCTTGCATTTACAACCAGCAATGAAATGTCGCCATCAAATGAATCTTCAAGAGTTTCATAAATTGGCTTCCAGTATATCCCGGTGCTTTCCATTGCTACAAAATGACAATCTTCAGATACTATCCATGCTTTGAGATCCCGCATTCCAGTAATTAATGTGCTAAATTCTCGAATCTCACTCTTTGCTGGTTTACCAACAGGTCCATTTAGTATATAGGCCACAATAATATCCTTGTGAACATCTAGTCCACAACAGCGTTCTAATAAGTCATTCATATAATCGTCCCCTATAAAAAATTAGCAGGAGAATTACCCGAGATAATAGGAACTTTGCTACACGTGCTATCCACTTCTTAGTGGTGCAACAATCTGCTGTGCTCATGGGTAATACGTCTACGTTGAAAATCGGGGT
>NZ_LROS01000057.1 GCF_001675165.1 Clostridium ragsdalei P11 | reverse complement strand
CTCATAGGCCCCCTCATAAAGCTGGAATAATTAACTCAGTTAATTTAAAATTAATTTAGAGTTTTGAGAGGGGGTTTTTATGAATTTCATAAGAAAATATACAGAAGAAGAAAGAGTGAAAATGGTAGAAGAGGCTCTTCAATATGGTAGTAATTCTTTGGTAGCTGCTAAACATAATATTAACCCTGTACTACTTTCTAGGTGGAAGTCTTGTTATCGTAAGTATGGGCAAACATTAATGCAAAAAAAGTCTAAAGAACTTGATAGTCCAATACCTGATTACAAAAAGCAATGTGCATTACTTGCGAAGGAAAAAAAGGAGCTAGAGCTAGAAATTGCTGTGTTAAAAGACATGTTAAAAAAAAAGATTTAAATATATTTGATCCATTTATCTTTGTAAATGACTGGATTTCTACAGGAGCTCCAACTTTAATGTTGCTTAATATTGTTGGATTAAAATCATCAACATATTACCGTTGGCGAAGCCTGATAGATCAATCACTCAAACCAATTAAAAGGAATGAAGGAGTCATACCTGGATTTAGTTATATGAATGACAAACCCTTTAAAAAGGTCTATGACATTTATATTCAAAAATACATTAAGGACATTCTAAATGATGAATATGGAAAGTTTTATGGATATAAGAAAATTACAGCAGTATTAAGGGAAAAGTACAATCTAAAAATAAACAAAAAGAAAGTGTATAGACTAATGGCTTTAATGGGTGTTTTAAAGTCAGAAAGAAAGCATATAAAGCAGTATAAGCGTATATGTAAAAACCATGAAATAAAAGCTTCAAATGTTTTGTGGGAAATGGATACAAAGTACATTTATATAGCCGAAACACGTCAAGTAGCCTATTTAGCATCGATAATAGACATCTTCGACAGAAGTATTATTTCATGTGTATTATCTTTATCACCTAACTCGGAAAGTGCTAAAGAAGCATTGTTAAAAGCCTTGTATTCACGCAAAATAAAAGGAAAATCGAAAAACTTAACAATCCGCACTGATAATGGGTCACAATTTATTGCACATGATTTTGAAAAACTATGTATTAATGAAAAAATAACACATGAGAGAATACCTGCTAAAAGTCCTAATTACAACGCTCATATAGAATCATATCATAGATATTTTCAAGATGAGTGTCTTGCAGGAAAACTATTTAAAAACTTTGAAGAAGCTGAGGAAATCATTATAAACTATGTTAATGGATATAATACTAAGCGTATACATTCAGCAATAGGCTATAGAACACCTGATGCTTTTTATACTCTAAAAAATTCTAGTTTTAAAGATAGCTTAGTTGTGAGATTATAATAATTGATATGGTACTGAAAATCAGCACCATATCAAAAATGAAATTTTAAGAATTAGCTAGTATTTGAATGAATTATTCCCATTTGCGGGGGCCAATCCGA
>NZ_LROS01000056.1 GCF_001675165.1 Clostridium ragsdalei P11 | reverse complement strand
TAACTTACTTAAACCATCAATTTATAAGATAGATTATACTCTATCTTTCGACTCCCTAGAAAGGAGGTGATCCAGCCGCAGGTTCTCCTACGGCTACCTTGTTACGACTTCACCCCAATTACTAACCCCACCTTCGGCCGCGTCCTCCTAAGTTAGACTACGGACTTCGGGTGTTGCCAGCTCTCATGGTGTGACGGGCGGTGTGTACAAGGCCCGGGAACGTATTCACCGCGACATTCTGATTCGCGATTACTAGCAACTCCAACTTCATGTAGGCGAGTTTCAGCCTACAATCCGAACTGGGGGCAGTTTTTGAGGTTTGCTCCACCTCGCGGTCTTGCTTCTCTCTGTACTGCCCATTGTAGCACGTGTGTTGCCCTGGACATAAGGGGCATGATGATTTGACGTCATCCCCACCTTCCTCCGCGTTAACCGCGGCAGTCTTGCTAGAGTGCTCAACTAAATGTTAGCAACTAACAACAGGGGTTGCGCTCGTTGCAGGACTTAACCTAACATCTCACGACACGAGCTGACGACAACCATGCACCACCTGTATCCCTGCCCCGAAGGGCTTCTCTTATCTCTAAGATATTCAGGGTATGTCAAGTCCAGGTAAGGTTCTTCGCGTTGCTTCGAATTAAACCACATGCTCCGCTGCTTGTGCGGGCCCCCGTCAATTCCTTTGAGTTTTAATCTTGCGATCGTACTTCCCAGGCGGAGTACTTATTGTGTTTACTGCGGCACAGAAGGGGTCGATACCTCCTACACCTAGTACTCATCGTTTACGGCGTGGACTACCAGGGTATCTAATCCTGTTTGCTACCCACGCTTTCGTGCCTCAGCGTCAGTTACGGTCCAGAGAATCGCCTTCGCCACTGGTGTTCTTCCTAATCTCTACGCATTTCACCGCTACACTAGGAATTCCATTCTCCTCTCCCGCACTCTAGATATCCAGTTTGAAATGCAGTGCCCGGGTTAAGCCCGGGTATTTCACATCTCACTTAAATATCCGCCTACGCACTCTTTACGCCCAGTAATTCCGGACAACGCTCGCCACCTACGTATTACCGCGGCTGCTGGCACGTAGTTAGCCGTGGCTTCCTCCTTGGGTACCGTCATTATCGTCCCCAAAGACAGAGCTTTACAATCCGAAAACCTTCTTCACTCACGCGGCGTTGCTGCATCAGGCTTTCGCCCATTGTGCAATATTCCCCACTGCTGCCTCCCGTAGGAGTCTGGACCGTCTCTCAGTTCCAATGTGGCCGATCACCCTCTCAGGTCGGCTACGCATCGTCGCCTTGGTAGGCCGTTACCCTACCAACTAGCTAATGCGCCGCGGGTCCATCTCAAAGCGGATTACTCCTTTAAATCAATCTCCATGTGAAAACTGATTATTATGCGGTATTAATCTCCCTTTCGGGAGGCTATCCCCCTCTTTGAGGTAGGTTACCCACGTGTTACTCACCCGTCCGCCGCTAATCCAC
>NZ_LROS01000055.1 GCF_001675165.1 Clostridium ragsdalei P11 | reverse complement strand
TAAGATAGTTTTCTTCATTAGTACATCGTGCGGAACTAAAAGCTGCAACACTGTCAGAACCATATTCTTTTACAGTTTTTTTGATTTTAGAAACAATAAAGCCAATTGCTTCCTCCCATGTAACCTCGACCAGCTTTCCTTCTTTTCTGATCAAAGGGTTAGTTAAACGATCTTTATGATGTACAAAGTCAAAACCAAAACGGCCTTTTGAGCAGAGCTTCCCTTGGTTTACTGAATTTGCATTATCATCCGGGGTTACACTAACAATTTTTCCATCTCTTACATTTAAGAAAAATGTGCATCCTGTTCCACAATAAGGGCAAGTAGTTAGTATACTTTTCATATTCTTATATTCCTTTCTTCAAATTTAGGCATTTCCGCCTTCTGAAAAGATAAACAGAGTTCTTGGTTTCAGGTGGAGTTTTTTCTCCATCTGAAACTTATTAACAGGATTCTTAGTGCTTTAGCACTTAGAAGGCGTTATCCTTTAGGGAAAATCGTTATCCAGGGGCGTAGCAGTGCTTATACCCCACTTTGATAAAAGATGGGGGGTAGCAATGGTAGCGATCGGATAAAGATTTTCCACAGTTTAATATGATAAATTTTTTTGAAAATGATATAATATAATTGCTCTTCAATATAAAATATTGTAATTTAGTAAAAAATATCCTTAAAAATATTATATCATAAATTAATTAAATAAACAGAGTTCTTGGCATCAGATGGAGTTTTACTCCAACTTGGAGAAGTGGGAGTATTAGAGCAGGTAGTCATCGGATAAAATCATCTTACAGAGTTTTCCCATGTCAAGAACTTCATTTAGAATAAACATTTTATATAAAAATTATCTTGATAATATTTCCAATTAATTGTATAATATTGTAAAAGGAGTGGTAACTATGGAAAACAAATCAATAAACATAAGCGATTTCAAAATAAATACTTACAAGACAAAGGATGTTGCAAAATTATTAAACACTAGCACTCAAGCAATTAGAAATTACTGCCTTACCTTCAAAGACTATTTAAACTCCAATCATCACTGTAAATATAGAAATTTTACTGAAGATGATATTAACAAATTAAAAATGATTCAATACTTATCCAAAGAAAAACATTATACAACACAACAAATTAAACAATATTTCTTAGATAATGATTCTTCCCTATTTAGTAATCAAAAAGATTTAGAATTTGCAGCACAAGCAATATCCAATTTGATAAAACCTGAAATAGAAACTATTATTAGACAATCTGTTTCAGATATTATGCAAAACAATACAAACATCATTAAAAGTGATATTGAAAAAAGCAGTTCTTTAATTAATGATAATTTATCTAAGATATTAAATGACAAAAATTCCTTATTTAATTCTATTACAGATACTAAAGAATTAGTTGAACAAATTCAAAATAATCAATCTGAATATATCAGCCGAAAGGAGAGAAAGAAACAAAAGAAACAAAAATGGTTTAAATTATTTAGATTTTGTGAGGAGTAGATTTATCTTCTGCTCCTCGCCAACTTAATGTTTCAAATATCTTTCTTACTTAACTGAATTTCATCTCTCCATTGTACATTTTTATAATCTTCAAAACTTATGTTAACCCTTCTGGCACCACGTTTAAAAAATTTTGTTGGATTGCCTTCTTGTATAACGTCCCAGGCTCTTTCCTTTTCAACGATAACTGTACCAGCTAATACGTCAACCCCATAACTAAACAGCATTTCAGTCATAGGAACACTTGGTCCAACCAATATTACATTTGCATTTTTACTCAATTCAAGAAGCCTTGGAAGAGTTTTATTTATAATCGTTGTTCCTGTTATAAAAACATAATCCTGATAAGGTAAAATATACTCACAGGCTGGGTCAGGATAATCTCCCTCGTCAGGTTTTCTTTCTAGTATTGACAGCTTACATATTCTTCTAAGTGATTCTACTCTCGGAAAATGCCCAATTACTGTGACATTTTTTCCTATTATTTCTTCCTTTAGCGATATAAATGAAGATTCATTAGGTTGTCCATTTATATCACCGGGATAAATTTTAGAAACATTACTTTCAGTATTTATTACAGAATTTATTGCTGCCAATCCAAGTGCAGCCTCGTAATTATTCCAGGACTTTATGTACCTAGCTATTTCACAAACCTTCATTCCTGCTATATGCTCAGGAATACTCACCTTACCATACACTTCTAAAGGTCTCATTGCCATGCCAATTCCCTCAGACTCCACTAAAAACCAATTTACTCCCATTAAACATCTTTTTATTTTTATATTTTCTGGTATTCTTGAAATAAGGTTATTATATATCTCCCACATAATTGCTCCCCCATTTTTGGTGTCAATTTTCATGTATTAAAAAGTATTGTTTGTCAGACTCTTTTATTATCTATGCCATCTAAATTCCAATATGGTCACAGCCTAAATCAAGACAAATTCCTTCATTTATTTTACTTTATCTTCAGGTATTTTAACCATGAGTGCCCCGTTATTAAAAAACTCATGTCTACCACCTTCCCTAATTAACTTCCATACTTTATTACGTTCTGTAACTACAGTCCCTGCAAGCATATTAATACCATACTTATATAAGCACTTAGTCATAGGTGTACTAGGTCCTACAACTGTAACGTAAGCATTTTTACTAAGCTGAAGAAGTCTTGGTAAGGTTTTATTTATTAAAGTAGTTCCTGTTATAAACACAAATTCCTGCTGGGGTAATAAATATTCACAGGATGGATCTGGGAAATCTCCCTTTTGTGGAATTCTTTCAAGTATAGAAAGTTCACATATCTCAGCCAAAGGCTCAAGATCTGGAAAATGCCCTATAACGGCTACCTTTTTTCCCTTTATTTTATCTTTCATGTATTCAAAGTCATTAATATTAGGCTGTTCACTTATCTTAATGCCACTAAATGTTTCTACATTATAAGGAGTATTAATTACAGAATTAATTGCTGCTAATCCTAAAGCCGCTTCATAATTACTCCAAGATTTTATAAATTTTGCTACTTCACAAACTTTCATTCCAACCAAATTACCCGCCATTTGCAAATAAGAATTTCCCTCTTTAGGCGTCATTGCCATCCCAGTGCCAACAGATTCCACTAAAAACCAGTTTAATCCTGCTACAAAATCCTTTATAACCAAATCCTTAGGTATTAATTCTATTAACTCATCATATATCTCCCACATAATCTCTCCCCCATTTTTAATTTATTTTTACATTAGTTAAAATATTTACTTTTGTTTCAATACTCATTTAAATTGGATTTTCACAATTTAGTATTTCTTTAACTTCATTATCCTTTAATTCATATCCAAAGAAATTTTTGTAAAAATATTTTGTTTCTTTTGCAATATCAACATCTTCAAATTTCTGTGGATATATGTTCTTAGCCATCCATAATAATTGCAGTGCTGATTCTGTTCCAAGTCTTGCCCATGAAAAAACACCGCTAGGACTTACAAATACTTTATTGTCTTTTACTGCCTTTAATTGGTTCCATGAAGGATTTTTTGCTACTTTACTTTTTTTAAGATTACCATCTACTATTATCTCATCTGGATTCCACTTAAGCATTTGCTCCATGGAAACTTCTTTATATCCATCTACTTCATTAGCTGCTTCATTTATTGCTCCTACCATATTTATAGTTTCATTTTGAGGCATGTTTTTACCCCATACTGAAATACTTTCATTTTGCACAGATAGATAAATTACCTTAGGTCTTTCATTTTCAGGTATTTTAGAAGTTATAGAAGATACTTTACTTATATTTTTGTTAAAATAATCTTTATACTGTTCTGCTTTCTTATATTCATTTTCTCCTAGCACTTTACCTGTTATAACAACACTATTTATTATGTCTTCTATGCTATTATGTTTATAATCAATCATAACTACAGGTATACCTGCTTCTTTAACTTTTTGTATACTGTCGCCTTTACGTAAAAATGCTACATCTGGTTTAGACTTTACTAATTGTTCAACATTAGTCGTTTGTCCATTAAATGGATAAGATATATTTTTAAGTTGTGGATACAATTTAATAGCCCAAGGATAATATTTTTTGATAGCCGGAGATGTTGCAACTATTTTATTATTTTTGCCACTAACTGTAAAAAGTGCATTGCAAAATCCAGGCCAAGAAGTTGCAACTTTAGTAACCTTCGCAGGAACCTTAACTGAATTTCCATCCATGTCCACAATAGTTTTAGTGCTTTGTGATTGTTTATTTGAACTTACACTTGAAGATGAACTCTTATTTTCACAACCTGTAAGACCTGTAACTAAAATCGTGCATAAAATAACTAATAATATAATTAGATTGTTTGTTTTTAATTTTTTAAACATAATTACATCCTTCTCTCACAATAGTTAAACCTTTACTTTCTGCTCATCTGGCATAAGGGAAATAATATAAAGCGCATTTTTGCCCACATTCACTCCCTATAATAAAATTTATTATTTTCCTTCAGTTCATTAATTTGAAGTCCTTTTTCATCATAATTTATATAAGTATTTTCATATAACAAAAGCACCTAGACGTTATATGGTCCAGGCGCTCTTATTTATCTTAAATTACTATCACATTATTTCTGGTCAATTTTATTATCGCCAGTTGTGTAATAAATATTATTACATATATAACATATTTATATTATATTATATCTTTGTTAAATTTGCAACATAGCATAGTAAAACATAACATAAATTAGTGCAATTTATCACATTAATTTATGTTATGTTGTCTTATGCATTATTAAATTTTGAAATAGCATGAAACTTTTTATTTAGTAGTTAGCTCTAAAAGTTCCTCTCCTACTTCTTTACTTATCACAGATTCTCCTCCAAATATCGTACCCTCTGATATATTTTTTGTTTTTAGATAATTCATTATGTCATCTGAAAGAGCAGTGTTACATAAAATGATTGGTGCATTGTTATTTGCTGCATAACTACTTCCTGCTAATGCATCTGGAAAGTTATTTCCTGATGAAACGCATACCTTGCTCCCTGATAAATTAAAATACTTTGCTACTTCAAGTGAAGTTTCAAATCTATTTTCTCCACCTATTCTCACAATATTTGTTTTATCTATTGCTGCTATTTGAGAAAGCTGATCTTCAACTTCTGTACTTACAGCTCCCTGTAATCCTATAATAAATACTTTGCTTGGTTTTAAAATTGAAATTTCTTTCTTTATTGCATCTGGAATCTCATCTTTTTCAACCATTAATATAGGATACTGTTTTACTGCTGCGGCACTGCTTACTGAAAGTGCATCAGGATAGCTTTTTCCAGATACAATAACTAATGGTGTTCCTTCTTTTGCACCAACTGTATCAGAAATTTTTACTGCAGTTTGATACCTATCTGCTCCTCCTATTCTATTAATATTTTTAAACCCAGCTTCATTTGCTCTCGCTTCCATGTCTTTGCTTACTGAGCCATTTCCTCCTAAAATGTAAACTGTCCCTAAAGGATCCATATTTGACTTCATATAATCTATTATTTTTTCTTGATCTTCATTATTTCTTCCAACCAATAATATTGGTGCTTTAAGCTTATATGCAAGTACACTTCCTGCTAATGCATCTGGATAATTGTCTGAAGCCGTAAGTATAACATTTGAAATCTTGTTTGGATAAGTTGCTTTTGCTATTGCAATTGCCGTGTCTATTCTACTTTGTCCAAATAATCTTTTTACTGCTGGCTGTACTGGTGTTTCACTTTCATTTACAGTTACATCACACTCTGCAGTTTTTGCACCATCCTCAGTTTTTACGGTTATCGTAGCAGTTCCTTCTCCTACAGCAGTTACTAAACCATTTTTATTTACTTTTGCTACACTGCTATCACTAGAACTCCATGTTACATCTTTATCTGTGGCATCATTTGGGCTTACTGTTGCTGTCAGCTGTTCTATACTGCCATTCAATATTGTTGTACTATTTTTATTGAGAATTACCCCGGTTACAGGAACACTTATAACAGGGGTTGTTCCACCTCCATCTACAGTTACATTACATTCTGCAGTTTTTCCGCCATCCTTAGTTCTTACAGTTATCGTAGTGGTTCCTTTTGATACAGCAGTTACTAAACCGTTGTTATCTACTTTTGCCACACTGCTGTCATCGGAGCTCCATGTTACATCACTATTTGTCACATTGCTCGGATCCACTGCTGCTATTAGTCGTTCCGTATTGCCAGCTAATATTGTTGTACTATTTTTATTAAGGGTTACTCCGGTTACAGGAACATTTGCAACAGGAGTTGTACTCGCCAATGTTACATCAATCTGATATATCCATTTAGCACTATTAAATGCTGTAATTTCAGTTGGATCACTTGTCTGTCCCATAAGCAGCCTATACTTTTGATCATGAGCTTGCGTGCTAAAATCTGGTTTCATAGCACCCCTAACCCAATTATCGGATACGGCTATCATAGGTTCAACTATTTCCTTGTCACTTACTGCTTTGTCATTATCAGTAAAGCTCTGAGTTCCCGCATCCCAATATTCCATAATATGCGGATAATAGTATCTCGTTGAATAGAGAAATGATTTTTTCATAGTTTTATATGGCCTACCAGAAACATCCGTTGTATAAAATTCCAAGGACTGAACATCATCCAGGTTTATATTAGATTTAGAAAGCAAATCACTTAAGGGTAACCCTATGGCTGCATCCATGCCGGGAGAAGGCATACTGTCCATAAATGAATAGGACTGATTTACTGCACTTGAAAAATCACTATCAGTAAAAACCTTTGCTACTTTAAAAGATCCATTAGAATCGGTTACTCTAATAGTTAAAGAATCAGCAACTGCTGAACTTTCAGTTTTTGCACTGACTTTAAAGGGATTAACCATCTCCTTAATGCCAAATAGTATAAACAATATTATTATACAGGTCAAAATTTTTCTAGGTTTGAACTTAACTAAATCCATATTTCTTCCTCCCCAATTTTTTAAATTTTCTTACATATCATTTTGTTGTAAACTTTTAACACTACTTGAAACTACATTTTATTTAACTTGCAGTAGTAGCGAAATTACTGCTGAAATACTACTGGATTGACATTAGTATCATTTGTCAGCTGATCTACTACGTATATCTTTATAACATCACCTTCATTAACATTAAAACCTGACTCAGCAGAAGATACCGTATCAAAATCTGCTGTAGTAGCGTTCATATCTATTAGCATACCCTTACTATATTTAGCAAAAACTACTGTTTCATTACCTTGATGAGATTTAACAGGAGCAACTTTTGTGGAAAAATATTTTAATCCAGAAACACCGCTGTTAACAGTTAAAGTAGTTATTCCTGCATCTGATCCAACCTGATATGAAGCATCCTCCACTGGAGTAATCTTATAAATTGGTGTTGTTGTAACTGGTGCTGCCTGTATTGTCTGTGTTACTTCTGCATCATTATAGCCTGTGGCTTGTACTGCTATCTTATAATCTCCTGCTGCTGTAAACACGCTGCCGTCTATTGTTATTTTTCCTGCTGCTGTGCTGTACTTGCCGCTGTCTACTGACTTTCCATTTACAGTAACTCCTGTTACAGCACCTCTCCATGCTGTATCATCTTTAAATGTCAAATCTACAGACTGTCCAACTGTGTTATTACTGCTGTCTGCTGTCAATGCTGGTGCTGTTGTAACTGGTGATGACTGTCCTAATGTTATGCACCTTATAGTATTGCCAATATAATCAGCAATATAAAGATTGTTTTTATTATCCATTACAATGTTATTGGCTTTGAATTTAGCACTGGCAGCCGGTCCACCGTCACCTGATGATCCTGCACCATTTCCGCCGGCTATGGTAGAAATAATACCTTTGGAATCCACTTTTCGAATACAGTAATTAAGCCAATCTGAAATAAGAAGATTGTCGTCTCTGTCAAAGACTACACTGTTAGGCTCACACATTGTGGCATTAACAGCAGATGCCCCATCACCTGTATAGCCTTTAGTTCCATTTCCTGCAGCAGTTGTAATAATACCACTTGTGTTGTCAACCTTACGAACTCTATAATTATCATCATCAGCAATGTAGAGGTTACCGGCTCTATCTAATGCTATACCATCAGGGCAGTATAACTTAGCACTGGCAGCCGATCCTCCATCGCCAGAATAACCATAAGTTCCATTACCTGCAATAGTATAAATGTTTCCCGCTTTCATTGATATGCCATACTGCATACCTGTTACGGCTGCTACCTCTCGAACTTTCGCATTGTCATCTTCAGTAAAATAAAGATTACCTTTATTATCTACTAAAAAACAAAAACAACCATCACCAGATATTTTAGCCTGCACAGCCGGTACATCTTCCCCTTCATCATCTCCATAATCAGCACCTATTCCATTTCCTGCAAATGTTGTAATAATGCCGCTGGAATCTATCTTTCGAATTCTATAGTTACCTGAATCATTAAAATAAATATTTCCTGCATTATCAACAGCTATTCCAGCGGCTTGACGCAATTCTGCTTTAACTGCTGGTCCCCCATCTCCGGAATAACCCTTGGTTCCAGTACCTGCAATAGTATAGATGTTTCCTGCTGTCATAGATATACCGTACTGCATACCTGTCACTGCTGCCACCTCACGGATACGCTTGTGAAGTGAATCTGTTATATATATATTACCTGCACCATCAACAGCAATTCTGCTGAAAGCAATATCGGCCTTTAATGCATCTCCTCCGTCTCCGGAATAACCTTTGGCTCCAGTACCTGCAACTTTTGTAATAATTCCTGCACCTGCAGTGTTTGTTTCAGCTTTTACAATTTCACTTTTTTGTGGTAATGCTATACTTAAAACAAATAAAATTAACACAAAAAACTTAATACCTAATATTTTTTTATTTCTGCTAATTTTCATAAATTACCTCCTATTTCATATTCTTTTAATATAGACCTTAACAACATCACACTAATTCCACAGCATTATGCTCTATTACAGGGTAATTATGTAAGCTTCTGTAGATTTTTTGCAAATATTATAAAAATACATATATCTTTTTAAATACACATATTAAACTGAAGTCCAGATTAAATCATCTGGACTTCTTAAATTTTGTTGAAATAATAATAGAGTTAAAATCGAGGAGGTTTATCAAACAACCACCAGGCATTATAAAATGCCTGGTGGCATTTTTCATAGTATTTTCTTCTTGTCTATATATAATCTTATACAATTTTCTTTTAATAAACAAAGACTATTGTATCTGGATTTGATTACTATTACCATTCAAAACAAGGGTCTTTCCGCTATAAACAACTTCTCCAAGGTCCTCATCAGTAAGCTTTGGATATGCACCGGCTACTTGGGCAATAACACGTCCTGAAGCAGGATCAGCTGCCTGAACATTCAGGGTTCCTGTAATGTTTTCCAAAGTTGCACCTACAGACAATTTCTGGCCAGTACCTAAATAGATAGAGTCAACCAAATTGAAAGCGTCAGTAGCCTTACTAGGAGTAATGGTAAAGGTTCCACCATATACAGCTACTCCTGCTCCATTGCTTGCTGCAGTGTTGCCATTAATAGTACCGCCTGTCATGGTAGTATTACCGCCGCTGATACGAATTGCACCGCCGCTGTTTCCATAGTTGTTTTGCAAAATAGCGCCAGTTCCCACATTCAATGTGCCGCCTGTTACATTAATCAAGGAACCATTAGAGATAGTAAGCCCCTTTGGATTAGTTTTAGCATTATAATTGTTTCCGTCAATGGTAATGTCTTTCAAGGTCAAAGAATCACCATCAGCTACATTTACTAAATATCCATTGTAAGTATAGCTTCTCTTAATCTCAGCACCAGATAGAGACCATGTTTGTGAATCGGACACAGTAACCTGACCGGTGATGTATATAGTTTTGTTTGAGGCAGTTGCCACTGCTTTTTCAGCATCTGCAAAATTGTTGTATGGACTGCTCTTTGTTCCATTACCATTTGTCTGTGCAGTACCGTCCAGGAATACAGCACCAGCTTCATCTGTATCTGTACCAGAAGCAGTTGGAGTAGTACTGCTGCCAAGGTCATTTACTATCCAGTCTGGATTTGACTGCCAAACAAGAATTGGATATCCACCTGACTGTGCAAATCCATACTTAGTACCATTAGCTGTAGCATTAAGGGATTCAAGTGCTTTTTCTCCCTGCATGTCAGTATCTGCAAGATTTATAACACCGTGGCAATTACCCCATGTACGATCAGCTGACTGAGTAATTCGAACATTGCTATCTGTTGTAACCTTATCTGAATATATGCAATCTGTAATAGTTACTGAAAAACTACGGTCAGCTGAAGCCCACAGTGCCTGATCGTAGCTTGTAGAAGCACCACTAAAAATACCTGTGTTGTAGCAGTAAGACATACGAGCAGTAGGGTTTGATCCCTGCAGAATGCCTACAATGCCGCCCTGGTAATGTCCACCATAAGTTGATAAATTACCCTGGTTATAGCAGCTGGTAATGTATCCTCTACAATAACCCACTATTCCACCGACATAAGACTTTGTTGAAGTTCCTACAGTAGTTAGGTTTCCAGTGTTGTAACATTCGTCAACAACTACACCACCGTTGCTTACACAATACACAGCACCTACAATACCTCCAACTCTGCCTCTGCCAGTAACAGTTCCAGTATTGGAGCAATATTGTACATTTAATATTTTACTAGTATTGGTATTCTCTACTACACCTGCAATACCTCCAGCCTGAGAAGCACTAGCATTGTTTACACAGACATTCATTGCACTATGGCAGTTATAGATGCTGCCGTTGGTGTATCCCACTACGGCTCCAATTTCGTTAATAGCACTGGTCCCCATATTTAGTGAACCTGCCACCTTTAAGTTGCCGATGACACCGCCGTTAACATAGCCGAATAAACCATAGGCTCCAGTGGAAGCAGCAGGATTAGAAATATTTATGCCGCTGATGGTCTTATTATTGCCATCAAAAACACCGGCAAAATATTTACCTGTAGGAACACCGTTTAAGATGCTGCAAGCGCCTCCAATTGGTGTCCACGCATAGTTACCTAAATTGATGTCGTCACCTAACTTAAAGTAGTCTCCACTATAGGACGTCCCGTTATTTACACTGTCTGCAAGCCCCTTTAGCTGATCAGCAGTACTGATTATATAAGGATCACCAGAGTTTCCGCTGCCAGACCAGGTTGTACTTGAACTAGTACCATTCCAGGTGCTTGCGGCAAAAACTAGATTAGGCGATGTTATACAAAGCATAAATGCAAATATGAAACACAGCAACACCGGTAAGTGTTTTTTATTAAACATTGTCATATCTCTCCTTTTTTTAATATTATTTAACTTCTAAATAAATTTATTTTTATCACCCCTTTCCAATTTTACTTTTAACCTTCTACCACCCCCTACTAGATGCTCTTAATATATACCTAATCACTGCAGAACCGCAGGATTCAAGTCAAGATCATTGGTCAAATCATCAACCATATATACCTTTACAACATCACCGGCCTGCACATTAAAGCCTGCCTGGGCAGAGGATACAACATCAAAATTAGCTTTTGCCACACTGCTCCTTACCTGCACACCGTTTCTTATTTGAACAAATACTGCAGATTCCTCTCCTCTATGCTCTTTAACCGGCGTTACTTTGGCACTAAAATATTTCATTCCAGAAACACCAGGCTTAACGGTCATGGTATTGATTCCATCACTTGTAGTACCAGTTTCATAGACATCTTCATTGGCCATAGGAGTAACGGTATAAACTGCGGGAGATTTTTCAATGGAATAGCGGTCTATTTCCTGTCCTTGAGAATCTTTTGTTACTATCGTCATGGTATTACCATTAATATTAACCAATTGGTAGTTACTTTTATAAGGTATTTGCTTATCAATATAATATTGATATTTCTTATCAAGTCCAGGAGGATAAAACTTGCTTCCTGCATCTCCTATTATATAGACTGTTCCTTTCTGCGGGTCTGTTTGAACTTGACCATTATACATAGGTTTTGTCCTCATATATACATGCTGATGTCCTACAAAAGCTACATCGACTCCGCATTTTTCAAACAGTGGAGCCCAGTTTTTCTGAATATTAGCGCAGTAGGCATCAGCTACTACTGGATAAGGTGGATGATGAAATACGAGAATTTTCCAGGTTTGATTACTGCTGTTCAAATCATTTTGAAGCCAGAGGCTTATCTTGTTATAATCATTACTCCCTGGAGTTGTAGTTCCCATAATATTGCTGTCCAGCACGGCAACATGGCAGTTTCCATAGTCAAAAGAATAAAATTGTTTCTTATATCCCTCGGGACCGTTATCCGGAAAATCAAAGGAATTCCAGTACAGAGGATAATCCTTAAGGTCACCAGGCGTTGGTTCTTCGTGATTACCTACCGTAGGCATCACAGGAATCTGGTTGAAAACTGGAGACATCCCATTCAACAAATGTTCCCATTCACTGGTACTATTGGCAACATTAATTAAATCACCTCCCATAAGTCCAAATTTCAAATTGGGATTCTGCGTATAAACATCTTTAAGGAGATCTGTCCAGGGTTCAATACCTTCCTGAACATCCCCCATATATAGGAAAGAAAAATCTTTATCTCTGCCGCCGGTGGTAAAATAGGCTGGCTGGCTCCAGGCCCCTTCCCTACCAACACGATAAACATATTTGGTTCCTTGGGTCAGCCCCCGTAAGGTAACTTCAAAATGGTAATTCTTATCATAAAGATCGCTTTGCAGTGCAGTAGCTGACTGGCCTCCACTAAAACTGCCGCTGTAATTCTGTGCAGGCATGTACTGGATCTGGTTCTGTGTAGTATCTACTCCCGTCCTCCAGGTTACCGTCTGGGTAGTTTTAGGGTCTTCCTTCCAGGAAAGAAGGATTTCATCAGGATATCCGGGATTGTCAATTCCTCCTGAATTGCCCACACGCAGCTTTAGCTCGTTGCTCACAATCTGACCTATAGATGCACTAACTGTTACTTTACCGGAACCATTTATGGTCAGAGTGCTGCCTAACACCGTAGCAGGTCCGGATTCTACCTTCCAAATTACCGGCTTCCCGCTAATGTCATATGAATCACCATACTGGTTTTTGCCAACCAGGGTAAGATTACTCAAAACAAAATGCAAGGGTTCCCCGTTGTAGATCAAAGAAGGACTTCCACTTAAATTTAAAGTGGCCAATGCTTTCGTTGAATCAAAAACAGACTGTATTACTGCAGTGTCTTGATAACCTGATGCCATTACTTTAATCACATAATCTCCAGCTTTGGGAAATAGACTGCCGTCAATAGTCAATTGTCCGCCCACCGTTTTGTCATATTTACCGGCATCAACGGTAACACCATTTACAGTTACAGAACTAATGGACTGATTATAAGAAGTATCTGAAGGACTATAGGTAATAGTCACGGCTTTTCCAACAATATTACCTGTGCCCTCCGCAGTAAAAATAGGTCCTGTTTTACCGCTTCCTACTGTATATGTCAAGGCAGCCGAAGCCTGTGAATCGCTGCACTGTGTGCTTCCTGCCGGAGCCTGTGCCGTTACTGTAATACTATAGCTACCTGATTCTAAAGCCAAACCGCTCAAATCAAAACTAGTATCTGCTGTAGTTTTAGTAATGGCCTTACCTACAGCAGGGGAAATACTAACCTTGTACCCGGAAGCACCGGCAACTGCTTTCCAGCTCAAAATTTCTCCATTTAGTACCGGTACCGGGGCTTCCAAAGATGATGGAACTGTCATAATCTGTGTAGCACAGTCATCCGTATAATTCTTAGCCTGTATCACAACCGAATATGTCCCTGCTGCTGGAAAAGCACTGGCAGATATGGTAATCTGGCCTGGTGAAGCTGTATACTGATCGCTAGTTAAAGATTTTTCATTAACCTCTATTCCAGTAATTGCATTGCGCCAATCTGCATTATCACTAAAAGTGATATTAATGGGACTAGACTGTCCTACAGTACCCGTTACAGTACCTTGAGAAGTATAGGAAGCTGACAGAATTGGTGACTGCATGGGCAAAGTATTAGTCGGCGGCGGAGTCACTCCATTATTTAAAGTTACGTCCATTCGATATATCCATTTTCCAATCAAATTCGTTGTAACAGTTCCATTTCCTTCAACGTCCGATGCTTTTTCACCTAAACAGAAACGCAGCATACTTGCTCCATTCATTTTTGCTTTCACTTCATCAACTGCATTCTGACTTGTCAAATCCAGATATCGATCCTGATAGGAATTAAGGGCAAACATTGGCTGAACTTCCACACCATTGCTGCCTGCCCCGCTGCCGGGTTTCTGATTATCAGTATCCCAACTGGAAATTAAATTAGGATAATAATATCTCGGATTTCCAAAGAGATAGTCTGAACTAAACACATGGCTCCACCCATCCGCCGCATACAACTTAATACTGGCGACATCCGACGTATTTTGAATTCCCGAAGCTTGAAGCACCTGGCTTAAGTAAATTCCAGAAGCCAGAGTTCCAACAGGTGCAGGCATAGAATCTATGGAAGAGTATTTCTCTTCATGCTGGGACCATCCCTGCAAGTCTTCAATACTAAAACTTGCTGCTTGCTCAGGACTCCCATTTTTCACTACATCAACCTGCAGTCCGCCCGTAGCCGGTGGGTTATTAGCAGTCTTAGCCTCAACCGTAAGCGGACTGCCAACTAAAAAAGCAGAAAACAACATAACCAATATACACAAGCAACTTATACTTTTTTTCATAACAACCCGAAATCTTTGCATTTTCTATACCTCCACATGCTTTAATTTATTTTTCCATTGTCAATTAAACTACTGAAAAATAATGGGGTTAGAATTAGGATCATTAGTCAATTTATCTACTACATACACTTTAACCACATCTCCCTCCTGCACATTAAAACCTGCAGAAGCACTGCTGACAAGATCGAAATCTCCTTCTGTAGAATTAATTTCAAGCTGCTCACCAGCCCGCTCATGCACAAAAACTGCGGTTTCCAATCCGCTGTGGGCTATAACTGGATCAATATTGACTCTAAAATATTTTAAACCGTTTATCCCGCTTTTCACTGTCATAGTCTTAATGCCATCTGAAGTACTGCCTATGGTATAATCATCATTGATTTGCGGAATAACTGTATAAACAGCAGCTGGTATATTTTCAAATTTAGCAGTTACTATTACGTTTGCAGCCGGGAGAGTAAAGCTGCATGCACCTCCATCTGCATTAATATCATTGTAAGTCTTTCCACCATCTTTCGTGTACTTTAGGCTGCCGTATACAAGACGTTTGCCGCTGTCTGGTGACACGGAAACTGTAACTGTAGTACCAGCAGTGCCGCTGCCAGGACTAATTGACAGGCTGCCGCCTTTAATGCTGCTGTCTGATGTCGCACTATAGTTTGAAGCACCGGCATCCGCAAACTGTGCAGTCACAGTAACATTTGCTGCAGGAAGCTTGAAACTGTATACACCATTTGCTGCAGTAATTGGTGTATAGCTTTTACCGCCATCCGCAGTATATTTAAGACTGCCACTTACCAACTTTTTACCGCTGTCTGGTGTAACAGAAACTGTAACCTGGGTACCTTCAGTACCGCTGCTTGGGATCATTTTCAAACTGCCGCCTTTAATAGAGCTATCCACTGCTGCGCTATAACTTTGGGGAACCATAAAAACAAGCTTATTAATGAACTTGGCAGTGTTATTTGCCGTACATCTTTTGTCCATCTCATCAGCTGTTGGGAGACTTCCATCTCCATATTCTGATGCTGACAGTCCATAAAATAAACGGTAGGCATTAAGGGTATCATAAGGCTGGTTATCTACATGCACCTGCCTTCCTGCCCAGGCTGTAATTGTTAGAACTGGAGGTACCTCTCTATCCTTTCCAGTCCTATTTTCCGCTTCCAGATATGGATCTCCTAAAGCTGCATAGTATTTACGGGTGGTACCCATCAAATAATCCCAGGTGAGATTTGTGGTCCAACCGTCCAAACTTAATCCCTTCATGGTACAGCTGGAGTCATTGAAGTGCACTGCACTGTTATAAGTGCTAGCACTAGCTGCAAGCTGTGGTATGGTAACATAGTGGACTGCCTTTCCCATAAACGCAGCTGGCAGCCTGTCCCACATTGCGTAATAGCACGGACTGGTATTTGCCGCTGCAAGTTTCTCCATTTCTGCTCTAGTATAAGAGTGCACTAAAGTCTCCTGGCCGCTGCCAATCTTCACATAGACATCCAATGGGGTGTAATCTGCCGTGAAGTTCACAGTAACAGGTTCCCCAGGCATAACAAAGCTGTAAATTCCAGGCCCATTTACATTATTTGCATTACCAGTAGCAGCCTTTACGGTAGTAAAATCATATTTCTTGCCGGATGCTCCAGTTACTACTAAACCAGTAGCCCAGGAGCTAACAGAGGTATCGGATACGGTAACAGTTACAGTATCACCCTCTTCTGCAGATGTCCTGTCAGAGGTTACAGTCCAAATTTTATCTGGAACCGGCGCCAGGGTAACAGCGTAACTTTTAGTAGGAATTTTCTCAAATTGAGCTGTTATCGTAACATTGGCCCCTGGGAGTATAAAGCTGTACACACCATTGGTTTGGGTAATGGCTGTATATCCACTGCTGCCACTGTCCGTAGTGTATTTAAGGCTGTTTTCAACCAGACGTTTACCCTTATCCGGTGCCACTGTGACTGTAACTGGAGTACCTGCTGTACCGCTTAATGGATCTACTTTAACAGTACCGCCGGTAATTGAACTATCCTCTGTTACATTATAAATTTTGCTGCTTTCCACCAAAACAACCGGGATATTTCGTGTTCCATTTTCCACAACAAAACTACCGCTGGCAGTGTTACAGCCCCCGGCACTGGCAGTATAAGTATAGGTTCCATTGATTAGTGCATAACTACCATCCGACTTGGGTGTCATCGTCTGTCCTGTGCTATTCTTTACCGTCACATCTGCATTCTGCGGCACGGCAGCAAAAGTAACTTTGGAACCGCTGGTAAGGTATGCAGCAATGGTCTTGTTATCCTTAACTACATTGAAAGTACCGCTGGCGGTGGCACTACCATTAGCCGCTGTATAGCTGTATCTGCCAGAGGTCAGGGAGTAAGTTCCATGTGCAGAAGCATTAACTGTCTCTCCTGTGCTGTTTTTCACCGTGATGGAGGCACCTTTATCTGTAGCAAAAGTAATTGTATAACTTGGATTTTCCTTCTGCCATGCAAGCACAGGGCATCCGCCATTAATCTGGGGAGCGGTGTCCTCAGCATACTCTTTGCCTAGTTTGGCAGCAGTAACCGCATCAGTACTGCCGTAGTTGTTAGTTGCAGTACTTTCCCACAGGGCTCCATAAACTTGTCCTGTTGTAAATAATCCCTTGCCTGTAGTATTTAAATCTCCCCTGTTGTAACAGTTGCATAAAGTACTAGTGTCAGTACCAGAGAAGGGCGTAAGTCCTCCAACAATTCCTCCTACATAACCCGGGTTTACGGCATTACCATAATCATATGCACTGCTAACAGGTCCCATGTTATAACAGTTACTAACGGTAGCATAGCGCAGGTATCCACTAATACCTCCAACATATTGTCCATTTGCATTAACAGCTCCTGTATTATAGCAGCGGTCTATGCTATAGGAATTAACAGAGGTATCTGAACCTCCTGCAATTCCCCCTATGTAACAATTACTTTCATAATTTTCCCCGCCAGATACTGTACCATGGTTAGTACTGCAGGCAATATGAGTGGACCATCCGGCTATACCGCCGCCACATTGATCAGGAAGTACCTTTGAATTACTACTTTCTGTAACATTTCCATTGTTTGTACAGCTGTAAACACCATAGGTCCCCCCAGTTTGCCCACCTACGATTCCACCAACATAACCACTACCACTGACGCTGGCATTATTGACACAGTTAATTACATCGGAATTGTCTGCGTAACCTACTATACCACCTGCTTCGTTGTAATCATCAGCTGTAACACTGCCCTCTACAGTGACATTTTTTACTGCAGCAAAGCTGATCAGTCCAAAAAGCCCCTTACCACCACTTTTAGTATCTTTGACATTTATCAATAAGCCCTTGATAGTATATCCGTCACCGTCAAAGGTTCCTGAAAAAGGATGATTTTTAGTAGTGTTATAAAATGAGCTGCTATATACGTAACCTATAGGGGTCCAGGGAGCATCTTTCAGGTCAATATCCGCCCCCAGACGTACCACTTTCCCACTGTAATTATTGCCGCTATTTACATCTTTAGCAAAGGCAAATAAATCATCTGCCGTGTATAATACTAAGTCCTGATTATCAGACTGTGTGCTGCTGACTGCAGACTTTGTCCCACTTTCATAGGCGGCAGCAGAACTTCCTGTCCCCCCGGCTGCCATGGTTGTAGTTGGTAACATTGTAAAAATCATGGCCACAATCACTAGAATTATTAATAAAGGACTATGTTTTTTTGTAAACATAACTAATCCCCTCTATTCTTAAAGTTTTTTACTGTTATAAAGGTCAAGAACCCGTGTCATCACTTTAACAACATATCTAAATCCACCAGGTCCTCGTCCTTTTTTACATAGATAATTTAGATATTTACGTATAAAAATACTATAGTTTGCTGTAAGCCCACTGTCTCCTCTTTGCTAAAATTGTTAAGGTTATTACCCCTAAAATTGCAGCTGCACATATTGGGTGATACATCCCATAAACACATCCTACAAAAGGAGCTAATAATACTTTTACAGTATTTTTTAATACTACATTATGGGCTATAAAGTTTGCTATAGGTGGTGAATGTCTGTAATAAAATTTAACAAACCCTGTTCCTAAACTATTTGTGAGTAAGTAATCATCTCTAAAGTGTCTTAATAGTACAACTGACGGCTGAAACTTTGACCCATATGCAGCTGTTGCTATAAAGCACTCATCAATTATTACTTTTACTTCACATTTTTTTGATATATTTCCATCCTCAGTAGTTGCAGTTATCGTAGCTTTTCCTTCTTTTATACCTTTAACATTTCCTGTCTGATCTACTGTTGCTACACTTGTATCACTTGAACTCCATATTACCTTTTTATCTGTTGCATTTTGCGGCAGTACTGTTGCAACTAAAGTAACGGTTTTTCCAATTTCCACTTTAGTACTGCATTTATCTAAGTCCAATCCTGTCACTTTAACTTGTGAAGTATTCTTAACTACATTAAGTGTAGAAGTAACCACCTCAGATCCTGATCCTGTTACTACAGTCAATAATTTTCCTGTATTCTCAGGTATTTTTAGCGTGTCTTTGAAACTGCCATCTGATCCTGACTTAACTGCATCATAAAATACGATGGCTTTAGTGTCATCCACTATTTTAATACTTACCCACGTATCAGCAGTGTATGTTCCAGAAACTGTTACTTGATCGTCTGGCTTGACATCAGTTAGAGCTGCACCACTAGAATTTTTTATTGTTACATTTTGTGGAGTCGAGCTAGCAGCTTTTACATTTTTATTTTTTTCCGGTAAGCCTATACTTGAAGCAAATAAAATTAATACGGAAAACAAAATACATAATATTTTTCTACTTGTGTTACTTTCCATAAGTTACCTCCTGATTTTTAATCTTCTTAATTATATTTTTATTTAGTTCAATTTTGATATTTTTATTAGTAGAATTTTGCAGTCAGCTGCAAAATTCTACTAACAAATTACTACTGAAATACTACTGGATTGACATTAGTATCATTTGTCAGCTGATCTACTACGTATATCTTTATAACATCACCTTCATTAACATTAAAACCTGCCCCAGCAGAAGATACCATATCAAAATCTGCTGTAGTAGCATTCATATCTATTAGCACACCCTTACTATATTTAGCAAAAACTACTGTTTCATTACCTTGATGAGATTTAACAGGAGCAACTTTTGTGGAAAAATATTTTAATCCAGAAACACCGCTGTTAACAGTTAATGTAGTTATTCCTTTGTCATCTGATCCAACCTTACATGCAGCATCCTCCACTGGAGTAATCTTATAAATTGGTGTTGTTGGAATCGGTGCTGGTGCTTTCTGTATTGTCTGTGTCACTTCCGCATCACTATAGCCTTTAGCTTGTACTGCTATCTTATAATCTCCTGCTGCTGTAAACACGCTGCCGTTTATTGTGATCTTTCCTGCTGTTATACTGTACTTACTGCTGTCTAATGCAGTTCCATTTACAGTAATTCCTGTTACAGCATTTCTCCATGCTGCATCATCTGTAAATGCTAAATCTATTGACTGACCTGCTGTGTTATTACTGCTATCTGCTGTCAATGCTGGTGCTGGTGCTTTCTGTATTGTTTGTGTCACTTCCGCATCACTATAGCCTGTGGCTTGTACTGCTATTTTATAATCTCCTGCTGCTGTAAATTCACTGCCGTCTATTGTTATCTTTCCTGCTGTTATGTTGTACTTGCTGCTGTCTAATGCCTTTCCATTTACAGTAATTCCTGTTACAGCATTTCTCCATGCTGCATCATCTGTAAATGTTAAATCTATTGACTGACCTGCTGTGTTATTACTGCTGTCTGCTGTCATAGATGGTGGTGCTGCAACTGGTGCTGCCTTTATTGTCTGTGTTACTGCTGCATCATTATATCCTTTAGCTTGTACTGCTATCTTATAATCTCCTGCTGCTGTAAATTCACTGCCGTCTATTGTTATCTTTCCTGCTGATATGCTGTACTTGCTGCTGTCTAATGCAGTTCCATTTACAGTAACTCCTGTTACAGCACCTCTCCATGCTGCGTCATCTGTAAAACTAAAATCAACTGATTGTCCTGCTGTTTTCCCAGCTGTATCTGCTGTCATGGCTGGTGCCTGAGGTAAAATAATATCTACACGATATGTCCATCTCGCATATCCATTTGTCATTGAATCACAATTTGTAACATTTTTTATGGTCTGTCCATAACAGAAACGAAATGTTTCAACACCAGTCATTGTCTTACTCTTTAACTCACTTTCTCCTGTACTACCTGGTGTTGTAACGAAATTAAAGTATCTATCTTGAAAAGAATTTACAGCAAACATTGGCTCTACTTCTGTAGGATTATCAAGTGCTCCACTGGTAGTTTTAGGATCTCCAGTATCAGGATCTACAGAAAAATTAGCATATAGATTTGGAAAATAGTATCTTTTAGAGCCATATAAAAAACTTCTCAAATATGTTCTATAAGGATTGGGCTTTGTATCTGTACAATAAAGCTTAACCGCACTATAATTAGCTGCATCTGTATTATAGTTCTTTGCCAAATCATTTATTAATGTGGTCAATAAAACTCCTTGTGCCTTAGTACCAACTGCCGCTGGCATAGCATCAATAGAAGAGTAATATACCGGATCAGGTGTCTGAAGAGCCCTCATTTCTGCCATAGAGTATTCATGCAGTGGTATGGTTTGTCCATTTTTAACAATATAAACTGCAAAATCTGTTGCTGGATCAGAATGATCTGTCTTAGCTGAAACTGCTGAAGACGGACCGACAAAGGTAATCAAACTCAATATCATAAATACACTTAAAATCCAACTGGTTATCTTCTTAAAGTTAAAGTTTGTTTTGATTATCTGCATATTTTATCCCCCTTTTTGATTATCATATTATTGATTTATATATTTGAGGCTAAGTTAAAATAATCAGGTTTTTAACCCAATTTATGCTTATAAATCATCATCCCCTTCGTTACTTTTTGTATTGTAATATTGTGAGATTATTGTCAGCCTCATATGATAACTTTCCCGCAATATAGACCTCGCTAACATTACTCTATATAACAATCAATTTATCCGATCGCTATCATTGCTAACACCCCCATCGCACTCTGTGAAAGCGACTATCACCAAATCAAAGATTTGGGATATCTGCTTTTCTTCAAAGTGGGGGATAAGCACTGCTACGCGCCTGGATAAGTTCTTCTAAGGTTCAGATGGAGAAAATGCATTCCTTATAAGCAAACTCCACCTGAACCTTAGAATCACTTGATATTTGTTAAGTATTGTATTTTGTTTTATTTAATTCTAGCTATTATTATTTAATATCACATAGGGAATAATCATTCTATCGCATGACAGATCTCTCCCTAAATCTGTCTGTTCTCCTTGACTGCCTGTGATAATAACCTTTCCAGGCCATTTTTTTTCAATTTCAGCTATATAATTATCAACTACAGTAACTGACTGCATAGCTTGACTACTTAACTGACCATAATGATTTGTGACGTCATTTATATTGTGGAATTTTATACATAGAAGGTCATATCCGTTATCTATCCCTGTAGTTAGTACTACATTGTCCAATTCATCATCTGCACTGCCACTTTTATTCTTATCAGCAACTAAAATCTGCTTTGCTCCAGTTTTTATAAGTTCTTTTCCTGAATCAATAAAAAGAGCTTTTTTTTTCAGCTTGCTAGCTTCTGTGAAAATTGACGGCAACTTCAGTTCCTTATTATTAGATGATATAATGCCGTTATCACAAGGTGCCTGTCCGGTAATCATAGATGCAAACCATACATTTGACTTTATAGGATAAACTCCTATAGATTGAACTGCCTTATTGTTTTTAGCCAAAAATGGTGCATATCCATTTTTTATGGCATATTCATACTGTTTGTAATTAAATCCATCCAGTATTATTACCAAAACCTTTTTGCCATCTTCAAGATAATGCATCGTATCATAGTAAGTATCCATAATAGTCGCAGAAGGTGGATCAACCACAACACCTTTTACTCTATTAATGACTTCACGTGTATCCGGCTGAATATAATCAATATTGCTGCCTTTCAATTGAAAATATCCCTGATTGTCCACCTGACTCCATTCACCTTTTTCTCCTAAAAGTAATATCTTACCTGAGACATTTACACCTGTTAAATCCCCCAACTTAAAAACTTTCCTCCTTGTATACACCTTAGACTCATAAGTTTTTCCTCCATCTTTCAAAGATGCCTCTCCTTCAAAATATGGATATTCGGTTATGGTACCTGCGTAAAGTTTTCCCGGAGTAGTTTTAACTAATCTTCTGTTACAATTTATAATGTTAAAATCATATTTATCTGAATTACCTTCTGACACAACCACTATATTTTGAATAGATTTAGCATTAGCATTTACAGGGTGCTTGGTACATATTACTTCCCATCCATTTTTAGAGGTAAATGAAATAAAACAATCCTCAATCTGTTCAGATTTAATAATAGAGGTAAACCCATCGCTTCCCTCTAAATAAAGTTGAAAAGTTTTATCTAATGGCTTTAACTTATTTAAAATATTTGCTAATTTAGTAACCTTATACTTTGTACCTTGAAATTTTATCTCCTCAAGTTTGCCTATATCTTTTAAGCTATGAAAGGTTATACTGTTTGGAACATCTCCAATAATGCTTAAAGTAGGAATGAATGAAGTTTGATTGCTTTTTTGAATATCAACTGCAGCTATCCCTAATATAAAGCCTATCAGTAGAACTCCTAAGCCCAAAAGCAATTTTTTCTTATTCAATTATTACATCCCCTTTCAATAAGCCTTATATAGGCCACATTTACTGAATTGCTTCAATAGACAACAAGTTATCCATATTGTTCTTTCCATTCACTCCTGTAGAAAATGCAACTGTTTTTCCTTCTTTTAAATAAATAACTCCTTCTGATAACTCATCAGGTGTTAATTGAATGCTAGTTCCGTTTAAATTAGTCAATTTATAACCCTTCGCATTGGTCATCCCTACTTGTTTAATAATTTCTGAAAAATCAATTCCATGTATATCGTCAATGCCTGTTTGTTTTAAAACCTTATTTCCTTGAGATATAGAAAATACCGCTGCATCACCATAGTTAATAAACATCAAATCCCTAACATGCATTCCTTGTGGAAATTGTGGAGCCATAAATTTGGGTGCATCTTTGCCAGTTATTTTTATATATGCACTTAAAAAGTTTTCTTTTGTTTCATTTTTTCTAAGTCCATCCCCTGCTACCATAGAAACATTTTTTACTGTAGAATCATTAATGTTTGCATATTTTTTAATTAGATCCTTCGTTTTTATAGCTTTATCAATACTGTCATAATATTTGTAATCTTCTTGAGACATATTACTTGAAGCTGTTTCTAAGAAAACTACTTTTCTACATGACTTTACATTTTCACCAGTTTCAAAATCAACTTGCTTCAGCATTTTTACCCAATACATAGCCCTTTCCCCTGGAATAACAATATGGAGAGGCTGATCTTCTTTTAAGGGTTTTCCATCAATAATATATGCCATAATTATCTGACGGCTGTTTAATATGTCTGATGGAACAGCAATTGAATAATTGTCTTTAGCTATAAAACGTATTGTAGTAAAATTTTTTTGTTTCTTACCATATTTAGATAAAAATGTGTCAAGTAAAGGCCCTGTAGCTTTAAGACTGACCTCTTCACCATTAGATCTTGTTGCTTCACCACGTTTCGTAACTGTGTCCAATTGTCTTAAATCTTTTATGCTAACTTCAAAATCTGTATCTTTAAGTCCATGTATTAGTATTTTTTGATTGTCATAAGATAATGTGGTATTTTTACCTTCAGATAATGGATTTATTAGATTTTTACAAACTACAATACCTATCAAAATCAAAATTATCACTGCTAATAAGTATAATTTCTTAAATTTATGCATAACATTAACCCTTCTTTACATTTAGAATTCATTATCTAAAAATTATCTATAAGAATATGCAAAATACAATATAAGTGAAATAACTCCTAAAACCAGACATCCTTTTAGCATCCATTTTTCTTTGCTGCTTAATTCTACATGATAGTAAGATGTTCTCTTATCCCCTATACCAAATCCCCGTAGTTCCATAACAAGAGCAATTTCTTGAGTTTTTTGTATAATTCTCACAAGGATTGGTAATATAAAAGAACTATAAATTGAGACTTTTTCTTTAATGGACAATTTTTCAGTCCTAATACCTCTCAATTGTAGAGCTGCATAAACATCTTGAATCTCCTCTTTTAACAAAGGGAAAAATTCCAGTGCCATTTTAATCATAAATGCAATTTCATAGGGCATACCCCACTGCTGTAATCCCTGTATAAGCTTTCTCTCATTTAATGCTGCTAATAGAAATACAGAATAAACAATAATTAACATTCGTAAAAAAATAGCTAGTCCCATAAATAGTCCTTTATCAGTTAAAAGAACAGTGTTATGTATATGCCACAAAATTCTTCCTTGCGGCTGCAATAAGCTTTGTAAAAAAGTCATCGTTGGAAAAATTAAAAACAGTGGAATAAGATTTTTGCATTTTTTATAAAAAGGTATCTTAAAATATATCAAAAATCCAAAAGTTAAAACAGTTAGTGCCAATAACCAGGGAATGCTGCGGAAGATGACTGCTAAAGTTGATATAGTTAAAACTAATATTAAAGGTACTCTAGGATCAATAGAAGAAATTTTCATTTTTTATATACTCCTATAGGCAGAATAAAAAGACAATGTATCACTGCAAAAATTCTTTACAAAAGATAAATCATGACTTACTAAAATTAATCCTAAACCGTTTTTTTGCAATTTTTTAAGGAAATACCCTAATTTAGCCTTTCTCAATGGGTCAAGTCCTGTAGTTGGTTCATCTAAAATTAATAACCTAGGCTTTAAGACAGATACAGCAGCTAATGCTAGTATTTGCTTTTCACCTCCACTCAAAGTGAAAGGAGACACATGTTCTAGTTCTTTTAAATCAAAGAAATCTATCATTTCTTCTAATTTATTTTGAATCATCTTTTTCTTCCACCCTCGAATATGCAAGGCATAAGTTATTTCCTCGGCAACGCTTGGCATAAACAGCTGTCGTTCAGGATTTTGCATCACATAGCCAATTGACTCGCCTATTTTACCTAGTGTCATTTTTGAAATATCCATTCCTTCTAGATAAATTATTCCTTTAATTGGTTTAAGAATGCCTAATATCAATTTAAGCAGTGTAGTTTTACCACATCCATTAGGGCCTATAATTCCGAGACTTTCACCCTCAAGTACTTCAAAGGAAAGCTTGTCAATTAACATTTTTTCTGTAGAGTATTGGAAAGAAATCTGCTCCACTTTAAGCAAAGTCATGATCTTTTGCTCCTTTAAAAAAATTTCTAATTAGTTTTGCATAGTAGTGTTCAATCATATTTACTTCAGCAGGAAGTAACCTTCCCTCCTGCATTAAGTACAAATTATCCATATATCTAAGCCTTTCCACTTGATGATCAATCACTATAATAGTTTTTCCTTCTTTTTTCCACACTTCTAATATTTGCTGCACTCGCTGGCAAGATTTTTTATCCAGGTTACTCATTACCTCATCTAAAATAATAATAGGTGGATTCATACTCATTACTGCTGCCAAAGCTACTAGATGTTTTTCCCCTCCTGAAAGCTGCTTAGGTGCCCTAAAAGCTAGATGTGTAATTTCTACCTTATCCATAATTTCTTTTACCCTAGTTTTAATTTTTTCAGGCTGCCAGCATAGATTTTCCAAAGGGAATGCAATCTCATCTTCAACTCGATTAGTTAAAAGCTGCCAATCGGCATTTTGAAATACAATACCTACTTTAGTCCCAACTTGTGACAGTGTATAATTTTTAATAGATTTTCCTAAAATAGTAACTTCACCTTCCAAATTTCCTGAAATCCTAGAGGGAATAGCACCACACAAAATTAAACATAAAGTGCTTTTTCCACATCCACTTAAGCCTACAATGCCAACACTTTCTCCTTCCTGCACAGAAAAAGAAACATTCTTTAATATCTTTTTTTCTCTACCAGAATAAGAAAATGTCAATTTATTAACGGTAACAGCTGTACTCACTCTACATCCACCTCACTAAGATACTTGCACCAACGTTGCCCAAATGCATCCTTACGAGGTACAACCATATATGGTCCTTTTCCCCCTTGTTTCCTGTTCTTTAACAATTTTCCATCTTCTTTGTAGACTAAATACACATTATCCTTTTCTTTTACTTCCTCTACGGAAAATGATACCGCATACCCATCAACTCCTCTTAGAACTACTTGCTTTTTTCCATTTAATATATTTTTATCTTGTCGTTCCAAAACCTTTCTCATAGAAATTCCTTTATAGCTATGCTTTTCAGGAGGCCGTCCTCCCGCATGTATCACAGCTGAAAAATTTTCAGCCTGCATACTCACAATTATTTCTTTATTCAAAGTTGCAATAACTTTTTTTCCGTCTTTTAAAGCAATTTTTTCTCCTGAAGTATCCTTTAAAGTCATCTGACTGTGATTAAAATAAGCAAGAATTCCTATGATTAATAGCAAAGCCATTATTAAAACAAATAAAATATTGCGATTTCTTTTATTTATAAATATCTCCTCCATTTTTCTTATTCTCTTGGTTGTAATTTAAGGTACCAATATTAACTTTACGTAATTTCTTTAAAATTAAATAAGCTAATATTCCTCCTAAACCCCCTGATAACATAGAAACAGAAAGGCAAAGAAATAGGGCAATCCACGGCAAGTTAAAAAAAATGCTAGACACCAAGAAAGTTCCTGTTATATTAGCTGCAGCTCCGCTTAAAAAACTGCATAAAGGACAGCATACTCTATGTCCCATAAATTTCAATACTAAATCTACGCTAACTCCCGGCAATGCATAAGTTACTAAACTAAAAGCCCCATGATTTCCAAAGAAGCCTAAAAACATGATCAACATTCCCTGGGTAAGTCCAATTAATGTACCTGCTCCTGATTTAGTAACTAATCCTGCACCAAGAACAATCCACATCATATATAATCCTCCTATTACAGATCCACCAGGAATAAGCAAAGGAGCTGTAAGTACATGTCCTAAAGATGCTACCACCGGTTTTGCCGCAATTCCCAAAGCAGAAATCAATGCTATTAAAGCTAACTCAAATATGGTAAACCGGGTTATAAATTTTTTCCACAACTTCATATATATTTACCTCATCATTTATCACTTATCATAAACAACTTTCCCGTAGCAGGATCCTTGTATACACTGCCCATCTTTTTATAAAGCTTTCCTTTCTGTTTGCTTTCTTTTAGGTCACGTCGTATATTTTGGTTTTGTGTAACATCTTTTCCTTTGTTTAAATTAATATGCTCCTTTGGCTGATCTAAATCTACATTCCAATGCATAATCAAGGAAAGCATTAATCCACAGGCAAACACCAGCATAGCATCTACAATATTTATGACACCTTGAAGAGGATCAACCTCTTCTATCCTAAGCCTTCTTCTATTTCTTAATCTCCCGTTCATGTTCAAACACCTCCAACAAACATTCCATTAAAGATTCAACCGAGCTTACATAATCCTCATACCATCCTTTTCTTAACTTGGAGATAAAAAAAGCAACACCTGCTGATGCCAAGCCAGATACTGTAGCATCAAAAGCAGTAAGCAAAGAATCTGCCAATGTCTTAGTGTCGCCCTGCCCAAGGGCAATAAGTCCTGGTCCAAGAGGTATAAGGGTAGCCATCAAGCCAAACATCGGTCCAAGACGTACTACTATATCTGTTTTGGAAGTTATTTTGTCATAATGTAGTTCTTCTCTTATGAGCAATTTACTTGCCAAAGCCTGCAAGGAACCAATTGGCAAATAGCTGTATTTTACCCATTCGCTAAATACTGCTTTTTGACGTTTAAATAAGGAACTATGCTCAATTTTATCCATAATGTATTCAGAATCCTTACCTTGAAAATCCGCAACCAGTTCTGGTATATTTATTTTTACCTTACGCCTCTCCACAATAATT
This sequence comes from Clostridium ragsdalei P11, assembly GCF_001675165.1. Lineage (GTDB taxonomy): Bacteria > Bacillota > Clostridia > Clostridiales > Clostridiaceae > Clostridium_B > Clostridium_B ragsdalei. The sequence goes on along the minus strand of NZ_LROS01000055.1, from coordinate 151,868 downwards.
TCTACTATTAAACTTCCAAGCTCTACTATCGTTAAAGCCATAAATAAAAACAAAATAGCAATAGTAGGTATTAACAGTGCACTAGTTATTGCATGCAGCACGCTTTTTACAGATATTAATGAAAAATCTATCACTTTGTTACCCCCTTAACATATTTTAAATATCTTCTGATTGATCCAAAAAGTAATAAGAGTACACTTATCACCGCTACACAAATTCTTGAGCTTTCATCTTCCTTTTGCATTTGCAAAGGAGATGCATCTTCTGACATTTCATAAGCACGCCATGGCTGATCACCTGCTTCCTGTTGGGATTCAGAAACTTCGTCTGCACCTGATTTTACATCTTTTCCTGTGAGATAACTTGATCCAGCATTAGATGATTTTTGTGACATTTCTTTATTATCATTTTTCTTAGTTGATTTATTACTGTTTTTGTTATTTGCTGCACTGCTTAGAGATTTACTTCCTGTCTTATCTAAAGTATTTATAGTACAAACATCTGTTTTACCTCCAACTTTTGTGCTTACAGTGATATTAGCAGTTCCATTTCCAACAATCGTAACTTTTCCATTTTCATCTACTTTAGCAACATCAGTATTGCTTGAACTCCAATTTAGTCTTTTATCCGAATCTTTACCACCACTTACATTTGCCGTTAAATTAAAAGTACTTCCTACTTTAAGATTTGCTATATTTTGATTTAAAGTAACTCCTGCTGGAGGCTTGCCTCCTAGCATAACTTCAATAGCATGTATCCATTTTGCAGATTTGAATGCATTATGAGTACTCGTATCAGTTTGTCCAAAAACCAATCTATAGCGAGTATCAGTTTGCATATCAGTAAAATCAGGGGAAGTAGCAAAACGTTTCCAGTTATCCTCATAAGCTATAATTGCATTGACTTTAACTGGTTTATCTGCTGCTCTTGACAAAGCTGATCCCGTATCATCATCCCAATGAGTCGGAAGATTCGGATAATAATAACGAGTTGTATCCAACAAATACGACTTTGGAATCGATTGATACCAACCAACTTTAACATCAGTGCAATAAAAATGAAATTCTTCTATTGAATTCATGTCAATACCTGCATTTGACAATAAATCAGTTAATTTAACCCCCCTAGCAGACTCTAAAACTACTGCAGGCATATTATCTATAAAAGTATAAGTCTGTGCCACTTGCGGAAATGCTTGTAAATCTTTTAGCGAATAAACCTTTTTTACATAATAAGGTCCTCCATAATACCCTACTTTAATTGTCAGTGTATCTGCTGCTGCTCCTTTGATACCGGTTCCTGTGCTTAATCTATTTGTAGGTGGATTATCTTCTGTTGGTTCTTTATTTTTATTATTATCTGCTGGGTTTTCTTTACCAACTGTGAAATTAAATTTTGCTGCATAATTTTTTGGATTTTCTGCCTCAAAAACAATATTATATTTTCCTTCAGCAGCATTTGCATCTAATTTAAAGCTTGATGTGAAAGTGTTGTTGGTCAATGTAAGGTTTTGTGAATTAAAAATGTTTTTCCCACTGGGGTCATTGATGTGAAACTTTACTCCAATTACATTTTTAGCTGTACCACTTAAATTTATAGGAGTTCCAGATTCACATTTTTGTCCTTCCTTCGGTGAGTCAAGGCTTATTAACGAAGTATCATCATTTAAAATGACATCCATTTTATTTATGAATTTACCGAAATTAACATAAGTACTTTCATTAACACTAGTTTGTCCAAAGAAAAAACTAATTGGTTGATTTTTCTGTAATTTATCCCAATTTTTTTCACTTCCAAAACGCTCCTGATAGGATTGCAAAGCCAGTATCGGCTCTACTGCACTTTTATTTTTCTCAGCATCCGATAAGGAAGCAGTAGGATTAGCTGAGCCTTTATTCCATTTAGCAACTATATCAGGATAATAACTACGCTGGGATCCAAAAAGGTATGACCTAGAATAATTGTGACTCCATCCATCCGTGGAATACAATTTCAAACTCTGTACATCACTAACATTAATATTAGCTTGAGCTAACAAATCCTTGATCAATACTCCTTGAGCGAGAATAATATTTGGTGAAGGCATATAATCTATAGATGAATAAACTTGTTTCACCTGTGTCAATGCCTCTAATTCATTAACACTATAGCTTTTAATTGGAACCATTTTTCCATTCATATTAACTCTGAGTACAAAATCTGCTGATGGATCAGCTTTAGCAATGTTACCTATAGGATTAGTTCCAAAACTAGTGAAAAAAATCGCAAAAAATATTATATAAATTAAAACTTGTTTGAATCTATATTTAAATTTATAATAGTTCACTTTCATCTCACCACCTTTAGCATACTTAGTATTACATTGTGTATGGCTAATTATGACTTTTTAGGGCATATAATGACATTTGTTACAAATATATATAAACATATCATAAATATATTATAATGTATTTATTTTCTATTTGCAATAAAACGTAATATAACATAATAAAACTTTATAATATTTTATGTTTTAATTAAATAATATTTCTTTATGTTACGTTTTATTCTAAATTTTCTTATTACTTATTTAAAACTATTATCTAAACTTTCCCATGGACCATACAAAAATAGGAATGGACATTGATTTGTTTTTTATACAAATCAATGTCCATTCCTATTTTTGAAATAATGTTTTTTGTTATTTAACTATTTCATATGCAGTGCACTTAAAAATTCCATTTTCTTGTTCTTCAATTAATTGATCACAGGTACACAAGCTTTCATCTGTCCTCCATTTGAATTGGGTATGCTAATAATCTTTACATCAATACCATATGCTTCTTTAAGCATATCCTCTGTAACAACTTCATCTACATTACCTACTGTAAATACATTGTTTCTTTGCATAAACGCCACTTTCGTAGAGCATATAAATGCATGGTTAGGATAATGTGAAGTCATAACAACTGCTAGTCCTCTTTTAGAAAGCTTTTTTATTTGATCTAATACTCTAATTTGATTTCCGAAGTCTAAATTAGAAGTTGGCTCATCCATTATGAGCATTTTAGGACATTGTGCAAGTGCCCTGGCAATTAAAACCATCTGTCTCTCCCCACCGCTTATTTCCGTATATATCTTATCTTTTAAATAGGATATATTTAAGACATCTATAGCCTCCTCAGCAATATCTTTATCCTCTTTTGAAGGAGAGGAGAACATTGAAAGATGGGCAGTTCTGCCCATCAATACTACATCAAAAACTTTGTAGGGAAAAGGAGGTGTATGAGCCTGTGGTACATACCCAATATTTTTAGCCAACTGTTTTCTAGACCAGTTATGTATATTTTGTCCATCCAAGAGTATTTCCCCACCTTTAAGCTTTAAGAAACCCAATATAGTCTTAAAAAAAGTAGTTTTGCCTACACCATTTGGCCCCAGTAAACACAATATTTCTCCTGAACTCACACTCATAGATATATCTTTTACAACAACTTTTGTACTATAACCACAACTAACATTTTTTACTTCTAACTTCATATCCGTCCTCTCCTCCCTTTTATCAAATTATGACATTTAGGACGCTTCTATTTTAGTCTAAAGTACCACCAAGCTTTGTATAAGTAGTTCCATAAAACTTTTGATAAAAATCATCTACTTCTTTTGTTATGTTTGTATCTTTAAATACTTCAGGATTTGTTTTTGTACTTAACCACATTATTCCCAAAATTGTCTGTGGACAAGGCATATCCCATGAACTCATTTTTGAAGGTATCAAATAAACTTTTTTATTTTTCACAGCATTTATATCTTTTAAGCCAGCATTATTAAGTACATCCTGAGGTTTTACTCCAGAATATTGTGTAAGAATTATTATATCAGGGTTCCAGCTAATTAACTGCTCTGCAGATATTTCACTCCACTTAGCACTTTTACTTAAAGAACCTGCCACATTTATTCCGCCGCCTAATTCAATAAATGAATTTTGAAACATATTCTTTCCTGGGGTTAAATACATACTTCCTCCTGCCATATATACTTTAGGCTTATTTTTTTGATCTACACTTTTAAATTTATTATTAATAGAAGCTAACTTTTTTGTATAATAATCTATAAATTCATCTGCTTTCTTTTCTTTACCAGTAACTATTCCTAAATTTTTCACAGTAGATTTTAATTCATCAAGGTTCTCTGCATTTACAACAAAAACCTTAATATTTGATTTTTCAAGATTTGGTATGACTTGTTTACTCTTTTTTTGTATAAAAACAATATCTGGTTTAGCAGCTACTACTTGTTCCACATTTAACTCATTGTTGCCTTTAGAAGCAGCTAATTTACTTGCACCTGCTTTTGGTGAAAAGCTTAATGGGTTTTTCATAACTTTCCCATCTGCACCTAAAATATTATTTTGTTCCCCTAAAGCACATAATATCTGTGTTGCTATAGGATAATCACTTAGTACCTTTTCAGCTGGCTTGGATAGCTCTACTTTTCTTCCTAATCCATCAGTAACCGTAATTTTTTTATTATTATCTGCATTAGTTGTACTTGTAGAAGTTGTGCTTTTTCCACAAGCTCCAAAGGTACATACTATTAGTAATAGAATTAAAATTTTAGATATTTTTTTCATTTTTTCTTCCCCCCATGGTTTTTCAAAGTTATTTATAATTAATTCAACTTTCGCACGTATAAATTTTGACTTAATATAAAAACTTTGCGAAGCAAAGCCTTTTAAAAATAACAAAGTTCAAATAACAAAGAACAGATAAAGATGATTTTCATCGTACCTCAGGAAATCTATAATTTTAATATTTTCTGACGTTAGGAAGAAAATTATCCTTATTTGATATTTGAACTTTGTTCTTTGTTCTTTAAGAAAATTGTTTCGCAATTTTCTTAAACTGTGAAAGTTGAGTAATTAACTTTCAACTATCAATTTTTCCTTCAACCTTACATCATTTTCTTGTAAAATCTGAAGAATTTTACCTTCCATAAAATTTCTATTATTTTTATCAATTCTAATTACTTGTACATCTTCTCTCTTTGCTATTTTCTGTACGAAATCTCCATCACATTCTTTTAATACTCCTATAACATGCTTATCACTATTAAGTATTTTAAAAATGGTATCTTTGAATAATGGTGCATTTTCTTCCATAAAACCTAATTCATCAAGTACTATTAAATCTCTGCTATATAAGCTTTTTAAAAGTACATCATTAGCTATAACATTGAATATATCCATATCCATATGCATTTTTTCTTTTTTCATATCATATCTGCCCATAATATAATTATCATCCGGGTTATAAAGTGAAATAACTTTAAAAATTTTCATTCCTTCTGCAAACTCTTTTTCTTGAATAAATCCGCCTATAGAACAATCTATATTTTCAATAACTTTTTCTAATAATGTAGATTTACCTATCCCCTTCTCACCAGTAAAAAAAATTTTTTTCATATCCATCCTCTCCTTCCTTTAATCAAAAGATAAATAAAAAATGGTGCTCCAATTAATGATGTGAGAATTCCTAAGGGAATCTCCATAGAAAAAGCACATCTAGCTATGTCATCAACTAACAAAAGGAATGTACCTCCAATCAATAAGGAAGCAGGTAATAAAGCTTTAAAATTAGGTCCCACAAACATTCTTGCTATATGAGGTATTACAAGTCCTATCCAGCCAATAATACCACTGATTGATACAGCTCCTGCAGTAATTAGAGTTGAACAAAGTATTATAACTATTCTTAACTTTGAAGTATCTACGCCTAAAGATTTTGATTCTTCATCACCAAAGGAAAGTACATTAAGTTTCCACCTCAATAAAATTAACGGTATAATTCCTATTATAAATGGTACCGATAATATTTTGATGTCTTTCATAGTGACAGAAGACAATCCTCCCATCAAATAGAAAGTTATAGCCGGAAGTTTGTCATAGGGATCAGCCACATATTTTGTTATAGAAATAAAAGAAGAGAATAAAGCTGAAACTACCATACCTGTAAGCACAAGTACTAATGTAGCATTATTACCTCTTCCTATGATTAAACTTATTAAATAGGTTATACTAACTGCTGCAAGTCCAAATAGAAATGCTGAAATCTGTACACCAAAGCTGTTAAATGATAAAAGTATTCCAAATGCCGCACCAAATCCCGCACCAGAAGAAGCTCCAAGTATATCTGGAGATACCATTGGATTTTTAAATAAGCCCTGATATGCAGAACCAGCTATAGCTAAGCCTGCTCCAACCAGTAATGCCGACAAAATCCTAGGAATCCTGACATTAAATAAAACTGTGCTAATAGTTTCATATTTTGAATTACCCATCCCTGAAACATTTGATAATATAACATTAAAAAATTGTGATACTGATATAGGATATCTGCCTATAGCTAATGAAATGAAAAAAGAAAGTATTGGTAACAAGACAATAATTATCATAATATAAGTTGTCTTTAATTTTTTCTTCTTTGATTGTGATATAGATTTTTCAGACGAATTAGCCAGTTTCATTTCTTCTAGCATATACTTGTCCTCCTTTTAAACTATAATTAGCCACCTTACAAAGTTGTCCTTTATTATTTAGTATTTAATTCCTTGTTATAAGTTCTATGGGACAGCGCAGCTCAACTTCAACCTTATCTCCTGCTTCATATCCATCAACATCTCCCGGTATACATAAATGAGCATTTGCATGAATCAATCCTTCAACAACAAGTTTGTCACGGCCAATTACTGGCGTACCTTTATACTGCCCGTCCTCATATTTTACAATAATACGTACATAAAAATCGAATGGGCGCTTTGATACAATTGGCTTTGTAAGAACTACTTGTAACCTTTGCGGCTTTATGGTTGGTTGAAAAAGATATTTATTGATAAGGGGCATAACATACCAATCTACTGTATATTCAGCTCCAATTGGCGGGCCTACGATGCCAATTACAGGTTTTCCATAAGCCACAGTAAATGAAGTGTGTTTACCTGGTCCATGCTCTACTTCATGAGCTAGTACTTCTCCTACTTCTCCTAACATTTTTATATTATAGTCCTCAGTACCTTTTGATGATCCCCCATTGATTATTATAATATCCGCCTTTTTTAAAGCATCAAGAAGTGTATTTATAATTTTTTTAGGATCATCGGGAACGATATCATAAACTAGCGGCTGTCCTCCCCAAAGAACAACTTTTGTTCTCATCATTATACTATTAGACTCAACATTTTTACCTAATGGTAATGGTTTTCCTACAGGAACCAATTCATTACCTGTAGGTATAATAGCTACTACAGGTTTTTGCAGCACATCAATCTTATCAATTCCCCCCATAGCAAGTATTTCAAGATGAGATGGTGTAAGTAACGTATGGGACTTTACAAGTACATCACCTTTTTTCATTTTTTGTCCTGCAGGCTGAGTGAGCTCTCCTTTTGCTGAGGGTGCCTTTAGTATTTTTATGTTACCTGATTTGTCTATTTCGACTTCTTCTATTTTGATAACGGTATCATAATCCTTTTTAATAGCAATTCCAGTATTTGCAAAGTCATATTGTACTCCTCTTTTCCAACTAGAAGTATCAGGTATTCCATTCTCAAAATCATGGTAATATATAGCTATGCCATCTAGCCTACTAGTAAGACTATTAGGAAGTGTATTCATAGATGCAATGTCATAAGCACACACTCTTCCTAATCCGTCAATTAGAGATACTTTTTCTATTCGTGATTTTAGGTTACACCTTTCCATTATTCTCTTTAGAGCCTCATTTCCAGGTAGTGATATATGTTCCTCATTTTCACTTTTCATTACTTACCATCCCCCATTACTATCATAATTTATGTAAGTATTTGATAAACAGAGTTCTTGGCATCAGATGGAGTTTTAACTCCATCTGATACTTATTAACAGGATTCTTAGTGCTTCAGCACTTAGAAGGCGTTATCCTTTAGGGAAAATCGTTATCCAGGGACGTAGCTGCTCTTTACTCCCACTTGAAGAAGAAGTGGGGGTATTAGAGCAGGTAGTCATCGGATAAAACAAAAGCGCCTAGACATTTTATAGCCCAGGCGCTCGGCTCTGTCTTAACTTAATATCGCACTCCATGTGGTGAATTTCTATTTTGCCAGTTACGTAATAACATTTATTACAATTTTAACATAATTATATTATATTATATTCTCATCAAGTTTGCAATAAAACATAACAAAATATAATATAAAGTATATTTTATATTTTGTTTTAAGTATATTATGTTATATTTTATACTGTTTAGTCTTAAAATCAATTGTATAATAAAGATTATTATATTATAATGAATGTAGTAGATTATTGTACCATTAAATCCATATTTCACCCAAAAGTTGACTATATTCTATAAATTAATACATATTATAATGAATTTTTATGGTACTCAGCTATAGGTAAATATTTTAAGAAGGATGTGTTAACTCATGAAAAAACTAAAATTCATGCTTATCACTGTTTTTGCAATTATTTTTTTAATAACGGGATGTAATAATGGTGATACATCAAAAAAAGCAAGTGAAAAAAGCACGCAGACGAAAACGATTACCGATACTGCTGGGCGAAAAGTGGACGTGCCTCTAAATATTAAAAAGATAGGAGATTCCTGGCAAGCTCATAATGAAGTTCTATGTATTTTAGGCCAAGGGAATAAAATTGTTGCCACCATTCTCACAGAAAAAGGAAGGCCCTGGCTCTACAAAGTAAATCCTCAAATGAAAAATGCAGTGACAGCATTTACTTCAGACGGTGTCAATACAGAAGAACTTATAAAAGCAAAACCTGACATTGTATTTACACCTTTAAATGATAAAAATGTAAATAAAATATCAGACTCAGGAATTCCAACTGTAGAATTAAACTTTACTGATTTTAATAGTTTAAAAAAATGTGTTAAACTTACAGGTGATATTTTAGGAGCAGACTCAAAGAAAAAAGCAGATGAATATATATACTATTTAGATGGCAAGCTCAATACTATAACCAGCATAACATCTAAAATGCCTAAGGACCAAAGACCTAAAGTTCTCCATGTAACTTCACTTTCACCAATAACCGTAGATGGAAACAATACAATAATTAATTCCTGGATAGAAGCAGCTGGTGGAGTAAATGCAGCTTCAGAAGTAAAAGGAAATAATAAGCAAGTATCCATGGAACAAATATTAAAATGGAATCCAGATGTTGTAATATTAAGCAGCAATACATTAATGAAAGTAAGTAATGGTAAAAAAAATATAAACAATTTATTAAAGGATCCTTCCTGGCAAAAAGTAAATGCCGTTAAGAATTCAAAAGTATACTTCAATCCAGATGGAGCTTTTTACTGGGATAGATACAGTGCAGAAGAAGCATTGCAAATACAATGGGCAGCAAAAATAATACACCCGGATAAATTTTCTAACATAGATATAGTTAAAGAAACTAGAAATTTTTATAAAACGTTTTTAAATTATGACCTTTCGGAGGAAGAAGCAAATAGAATCATCAATGATGATCCTCCTACTAAATAAATATACTTTAAAATGCATTAGGTGAAGTTTTCTAAACAGCACCTGATGCATTATGTCTATCAATGAATCTTGCTTAGTGGAAGTGAGTATTATCGTAGGCAGCCATAAGATAAGGAAATGTATTTTAATATAAATTTTATTTTAGCATTTTTTCAAGAGTTGAAATATGGCTAGCCTCATTATTAATAATATGGGACAATATTGTATATGTTTTTGTACTTACATCACTTGTATTTTTCACAAATCTACCTTGTACATCAACAAGTAAAGAATACACGTCTTTCTCTAAGTCAAGAAAAGATTTCAAATAGTCTCTAACATTGTTGATTTCAGGTTTATATACTTTCCTGTTAAACTCATCTATTAAAAAAGACATTTTATCATATATTACAAAATCAATTTCTTCAAATTCCATACCACTTATTACTTTTTTTAGCTTCTCATAATATTGAATACTTTTATCTAATTGTTTCACTAAAACAACTGACATTATTTTTATAGATTGCTTATTGCACCTTTTTCCTATGTCCTCATATTCAGCTTTTCTTCTAACTGCAATATTTATTGACTTATTAATTATATCTATAATATTGTATCCCATACCATCACTACCTCCAGCTCAAACTCTCTACTTCTTATTTCGTGAACTTTTATAAAAGTTTATACTTGTCTATATTATTGACATCATTTTTAAAGTTAATCACTAATTAGCTTTTATATTTTAAGGATATTAGGGAAAATTCCAACTTATACGATTTGTTTGTCCTAATTACTTCTATATAAGGCATTTTCAAAGAAATAACCAGTCAGTATACTAGTTATATTTTTTAGTTTACAGTAAATTTATACTTTATTAATACTATTGTAATTATTTCATCACATATCCATCACATACAAATGAGAAATTAGTATATTATAGAATAAATTTCTATAATATCAAAAAACATAAATGTATCTTTAAGATGTTATGGAAGGAGGAAAGAAAAGTGAAAACTATATTCAAAAAAATTCCACTTATATTATTAACACTATTAGTTGGATTCGGAACCGGCTCCACTATAATTGAAAATGGACCTCAAAATGCCACCAATAATAAATATGTTCTATCTAATTACTTTCCCAGACGGAATTTAGTTCATTCACTACCAACTCAGCAGCAACTACCAATTCATCAGCTGAAAAATAGTATATCTACAATAAATCTTCCTGCTAATACTGAAAAGTCTAGTAATTGGGCAGGATACATAGATACACCTACTTCTAAAAGTGGCAGCTATACTAGTATTTCTGGTAGTTGGACAATCCCTAATATTCCAACAAATAAGCAAAATACAGTAGCTGCACAGTGGATTGGTTTAGGTGGAGCAAGTTCTTCAGATCTTCTTCAAATGGGAACCTTAGAAGAAGTAGAAAATGGACAAGCTGTGGCAGAAGTTTTTTGGGAAAAGCTGCCTGATGTTGCTCAAAACATCATTAGTGTTCCAATTAATTCAACTATCAATGTTAGTATATCTAAATCATCCAATTCAACATGGAACTTAACATTTACTGTAACTACATCTGGTGGCCAGACACAAACTAAAACTATATCAACAACATTAGATTCTTCCTATGAACAAGGCATTGGAACATCAGCAGAATGGATCAGTGAGGATCCTTCTAACGATAGCAATCAACTATATCCTTTAGCAGATATGGGTACGATAAAATACCAGTCAGCTATGGTAAACGGTACTTTATTGAATGCTTCAAGTAACAATGTTAATCCTGTTGCAATGGAATCAAGTAATGAAAATGTTGTAATTTATCCTTCTACAATTGGAACAGATGGTGAGTCATTTACAACAACAACAAATTTAAGCTTAACTTCTAGACAAAGATTGGATAATTTTCCAAGACCTATTTTAAGAGATAATAGCAGCCGCCTTCACCCAAGAGAATATAGACAATAATTTTATTAGCTGTCTACCATCCATAACACTCCCACCACACAATGAAAGCGACTACCACTTGATAAAAAATAAAAGGCCAATTAGTTCACTATATAGTGAAAATTGACCTTTTGTTTTCTAATATGGCACCGAACTGTATATTAACCAACTTTTCTAATAAAAAAAAGAAGTCAATATTGGGGAATACTAACTTCAAATAATTAAATGGGTTTATCGCCGTTAAAAAATAATATGGTACTTTAATATATATTTCTATAATATAAATGTATACCATATAAATCATTCCGTCTAGTGCTTGTCATTGGATAAATATGAAACCCATGGAAACTATTTTTATCTAATGGCTATCATTTTAATAAAACCTTAAATAATAATTTGAGTTGACATTAAATTTAGCAAAGTATACTATTAATGTTAGAAACCTAATTGTTAGATTTCTAATCATTATATTGCTAATATCTTCATTATGAAGAAGATTAAAATATGAAATTAAACATATACTAGGAGGTTTTGTATATGGAATATACAAATTTAGCAGGGACAGGTTTAAATGTATCAAGAGTTTGTCTTGGAACAATGACATTTAGTGGACAGTTAAACGAACAGGATAGCATTAAAGTTATTAAGCATGCATTGGATAATGGAATCAACTTTATAGACACTGCAGACATTTATAACGGTGGACAAAGTGAAATAATTACAGGTAAAGGTATTAAAGGTTGCAGGGAAAATGTAATTCTAGCAAGTAAGGTCGGAGGGCCATCGGGTTCAGGGCCAAACGACAAAGGTCTCAGCAGAAAACATATTATTTCGTCTGTGGAAAATAGCTTAAAACGATTAAATACAGACTACCTAGATATTTATTATATGCATGCACCTGATCCTCTAACGCCATTTGAAGAAACAATGGAAGCAATGACTTCTCTTGTTAAATCAGGGAAGATTCGTTATATTGGAATCAGCAACTTTGCTGCATGGCAACTAATGGATGCCTTATGGACTTGCGACAAGCGTAACTTGATAACGCCAAGTGTAACAGAAAACGTTTATAACTCAATTACAAGGGGTATAGAGTCCGAGCTAGTACCTTGCATTAAGCAAAACAAGGTAGGCCTGGTTATATATAATCCAATAGCAGGCGGATTACTTTCCGGCAAGCACAGCAAGGATCATCCTGTTGAAAATTCACGTTTTTCCGATTTAGGTGGATATTATCAAAGATATTGGAATGATGACAGTTTTCAAGCAATGGAAAAGCTAACTCAGATTGCACAAAGCCATGGCATGAAGCTGCTTGAACTTGCATTGCGCTGGTGTATTTCTTATAGCTACGTGAACAGTGTAATTATTGGAGTAAGCCGCCTGGAGCACTTGAAACAGAATTTAGCATATTTAGAAAAGGGGCCGCTATCTAATGAAATTCTTTCGCAATGTGATGAAGTCTGGAAAGAACTGCACGGCAGCAGGTTTTCATATCATCATAATCTATAAGTATTTCTAAATATAAATTGTAAATCAATGTTTAGCACATTTATTTAACGTATCTATAGTATATCAAAAAAGAGCTTATTCAAGATGCGAATTGTTAGTCACCTGAATAAGCTCACAAGTAAATTTTTTCATATCATTTAATCCTTGAAATATTTCCTCTCTCGAAAAATTTGCTTTGGTAAGATCTTCATCACTTTTTAAAAGTAATATATTATAAAAATCTTTTCCTATTTTAATTAAATCATTTGAAGGATTCTTTTCCAGTTCTTCAAATAGCAAATTTTCTGCCTCATTATATTTACCCTGAAAAACAAGTTTTTTTAATAATATTGGTAACACATCTTGTATAGTCATTGATTGTACATCTATATTTTTAAATTCCTTACTCTGTTTGTTGAACAATACTTTTCCAGCAAACTCCCCTATAGATTCTATTATTCTCAATATATAATCATCATTCATATTAAACTCCTTCACATTTTATCTGATGGCTACCTACTGTAACACTCCCATTAAGTAAGATTCATTGATAATTCGATTAATATCAAAAAAAACTATCACCATAATTAATTATCGTCTTGTTTTTCAAAAATGTACTCAATATCTATTTTTAATATATGACTTATCTTTTTATACACTATTTTCCTTTCTCTAATATGAATAAGCCAGATATATTGGGAAAATATAAAATTGATATTATATTTTTCATTGATTACATAAACTCTCTACTTTTATATAGAGTTAGTGTTAAGGAGGTACCGCCGATGACTCTTGGAATTATAGATGTATTTCAATTACTACTTAAAACAACAGTAACGTTCATAGTGCTATTAACCCTAGCAAGAATACTAGTAAATATATTCCTTCTGAGATAATTGTTGATGGTAAAATAATAGACCATAACTTAGAAGAACTGAATTTACATAAAAACTGGTTAAAGAAACAACTTAAGCAACAAAATATTACCTCTATAGAGGACGTTTTCTATGCTGAAATTCAAAGTGATGGAACCTTGTTTATAGATAAAAATTAAGCCTTAGTTACATCTACCACATTATTTTTATACTATTAGCATTTCTTTTTATTTAAGAAACAAAAATCACAACATTTATGTCCTGTACCCAATGTTCCTTTCCGAATAAATTCTATTTTCTTCATTGAATCATAAATTACATGATCTGTATCACAGAAAATTTTGCAAAGTTCGAGACAATTGTTTTCCTTACAGGCATCATACCAAAGACATTTTGTTATGTTATATTCTACTGATACGCTATCATTTTTTATCACTTCAGTTATCCAATTATCACTTCTACTAATTGTTCCAATCATTATTTTTCTAAAGATATAAAAAAATCCAGGTATAGATTCAAATGCTAAATATTGTTTATTAATTTTTCGTCCTACAATAATAAACATATATTTCTCAACTGTATCATACGCCTTTTTCTGATCTTCTAATTCTTTTTGTAAGGCCTTATACAATACAATCCTTGGTAAAATTGTCTTTTCAAGAGTTTTTAACTGATTACTACTTTTTCCTATAGCAAAAGCAAGTATTGTTTGTAATTCTTTCTGTTGAATACTATAGATCTTATTACCTAAGTTCTTGCCAAATTCATTTATTAAAAATTGCTGCATAACATTTCTCCTTTACTCAGGCTACAAATAGCCATTTTTTAATTAATTTCTCATATATTTTAGTGTATTTAGTTGCTGAAGGTTATTTACAACATCGTATTTTTTTCCTATACTTAATACTTTATTTAAAATATACTCACGCTTATTCCTACATAACAAAACTGAATGAATACCAAGTTTATTTGCACCAATACAGTTTTTTAAGTTATCATCAACAAATATTGTATTTTGAGGCAGCACACCCAATTCATCCAATGCAGTTTGATACATAATACTATCAGGTTTAGTAACTCCTAGCATTGACGAAATAATAAATGTAGAAAAGTATTTTCGCAATTTTACTGCTTCAAATACACTATTTAAAGATGGCCATGCATCAGATACTACTCCTAATTTATATTTTTTACTCAGCATACTAATTACACCTGCTACTTCATCAAAGAACACATACTTTTTGGGGTTGTACACTAAGTCTTTAGCAACACTTTCCACATCATCCGTACTTAAATTTAATTCAGGAAATCCTTTAAAAAATATATTATAATATTCAACGAAATGCCTACATTCTTCTTCTTGCGTTTTAATTAACTTGCACGAATTTATATAATCATATGCTTTTTTAAATGAGAGTTTCTTTCTATGCCTTGAAATGCTGTTAAATACGTTTTTATCAACATATTTAAAAAAATTAGGTGTTATAAACCAATTGCCAGACTGAGGATAATTTAACACACGTCCAGAATCAAATAAAATTGCCTCAATATTTGTATTCATAATAATCTCCCTATTTTATTAAATATTCAAAACTTTTCCTTCATTAAAATATAATGATTATTACATCTTATTTTAACAATTATATGTTAGAATAATATTGTTTTTGTTGAAAATTTATGCAATATTCTACGGGTGATAAAATGTACAAGCTTTTAATAAATAAAAAAATATATAAAAATTTAGATGTAACTACGCTGTTAGTTGCAATCGCAATATCCTTTTTTGGCATAATGAACATTTATAGTGCCACATATAATCAGTCTAATTATTATTATACCAAACTACAGTTATTATGGGTTATATTGAGTACAGTAGTAATTTTTCTAATCTTACTTATTGATTATAGAACTATAGTTCAATATGCCAATTTAATATATTGGGGTGGTGTGGGAGTTCTACTATTTAATGATGTAACCAGTAAGGCAATAAAAGGTGCTTCTTCATGGATAAGAATCGGAAATAGAGCTCTAGAACCGGCTGAATTTGTAAAAATAGGATTAATATTAATTATTGCAAAAAAATTAGAAGAAATAGATTGCAATATAAATAACTTAAAAAATTTTTTAATACTGTGTTTTTATGCCTTTATACCAATTTTCTTAATAATAATACAACCTAACTTAGGTATGGCACTAATATACTTATTTATAGTTTTTTGTATCTTTTTCATTGCTGGTCTAAATTTAAAGTCTATAATAATAGGATTTGCTTCTTCAATACCCTTATGCATTATTATCTGGTTTAGCGGAATTCTAAAGGAATATCAAAAGCAGAGAATAACCTCTTTTATCAACCCTGGAGCATACCAACAGGATGTTAGTTTCCAGCTTACACAATCCTTAATAGCAGTAGGTTCTGGAGGATTACATGGAGCAGGATTTCTAAAAGGTGCTCAAGTATCTGGTGGATACATTCCCGAAGTACATACGGATTTTATATTCTCTGTCATTGGAGAGGAATGGGGACTCATTGGATCTACAATACTTTTAGCAGCATATGGCATATTAATATATAGAATCATAAAGTCAGCAAAAGAATCAAAAGATTCTCTAGGAAGATTTATATGTATAGGTATAGCAGCTTCTCTCATTTTCTCTGTATTTCAAAATATCAGTATGACTATTGGAATTATGCCTATTGCAGGAATAACTCTTCCCTTTGTAAGTTATGGAGGGAGTTCTAGTTTAGCTAATTTTATCTCATTAGCCTTAGTTTTAAATATAAGTATGAGAAAATATTTTAATATTTAAATTGTTTTAGTCATACTTCCAATTTTTTGTACAAAAAAGAACCTATATTTCTATAAGTTCTTAAATTTAAAAATATATATCATTTAATTAGTTTCTGTCATAGAATATGGACTATTAAAATCTAAATTAGTAAGTTTCATAATACCATCTTCATATTTATAATAAGCATTAAATCCTCCTAGTACATCAGCATGACAACTACCAGATACATCTTCATAAACCTTTAGTCCATAAGTACCACTATTATCTATATTATATAAATAATATACCGGTCCATGTCCCATCCAAGCTTGTACTCCTCTTCCATATACTTTAGCATTTTGCATTTGTCTGTCATTCTCTAAATTCACTGAACAACTTTTATTGAAATTTTTTGAATACATACCAAAAGTATCATATCCATTTAATTGAAATGAAAAATTATCCTCGCTCATACTTCCAATCTGTAATCCTGGCTTTTCACCATCATTATAATTATCTATTTTAGTCAAATTATTTCCATCCATAGTTTCAACATCGCAAGTTTCGCCTCCACTACTTCCCCCTTCTAACGCTATAGATATTATTTCAGGTGATCCATCCCCTGTCATATCTGCCAGCATAATTTGCCCATGTCCGCAATCACTATCACCTACAACTTTTGATGCAAGTACATTACCATTTGAAGTATCTTGTACATATAATTTAACTTTACCACTATCATTTATATTATTGGTAAGTATAATGTTCTCAAGTTTCCCGTCATTATTTATATCTACAGTTTTTAAATCAATAATCTTTTCTCCTTGAAAAATTCCACCAACATCCAACTTTATACCATTAAAACTATTTTCTATATTTGAAGATATAGCCCCTTGTCCACCTAAAATGACAACATTATTACAATTCAAAGAATCTATATAACTTTTTTGGATGTCAGCATTTTGACCATCTGTAAGTACTATTGGTGCGTTTAATTTTGAAGCTAACGTGCTTCCTGACAGAGCATCAGGAAAATTTTCTCCATTTGCAAGTACTGCATATTTGGAATCTAGCTTAAAATAATTCGCTACCTTCAAGGATGTATCATATCTATTCTTTCCACTAATTCTTATAATATTTTCATCATTCATATTAGGTACATTATTTTTTAATTGACTCTTAATATCATCACTTAATACTCCACTGCCACCAACTATATAGACCTTAGAAGGACTTATAGAAGATATCTTATCAATTATGTTTTCTGGTATACTGTTATTTTGGCTCATAAATATAGGATACCCATTAGATGCTGCTATACCTGATATACTAAGTGCATCAGGAAAATCAAATCCATTAACTATAACTACAGGTGTGCCTTTTGCAACATTCAATTCATTTACTATAATATTATTAGTATCAAATCTATTTGTGCCACCCAATCTATTAATATTCTTATATCCATATTGCTTAAGCTCATTTACTATATTACTACTTATTGAACCCTCCCCACCAAGTAAATAAATAGTTCCACCTTTTGATAAATGTTTACTTATGTAATCTAAGCTTTCATATTCACATCCATTATTAAAATCATCTGCAAGCAAAATAGGTGCATTTAATTTTTTTGAAAGCGGCGCTCCAACTAATGCATCTGGAAAACTCTTACCGTCAGCTATTATTATATTATCCGTTACTGTAGGATTAAATTGGCCTGCGATATTAATAGAAGTTTCATATCTATCTTGTCCACATATTCTAGTAACATTGTAATACTTTGAAGATTGTGCAGAAACTCTATACAAAGGTGCTATAAATAAAAAAGCTGCTGCAAATACAATTATTTTCATAATCCTTTTATTCATTAATGTAACATCTCCTGAAATGTATATTTTTGTTTTACAAATATAAAAACACCGTAAAATTCAATTGAATAATACGATGTTTTTTAGTACTATACTACTACCAATTTTTACTTTCTATTTCAAAGTATGATTCAGGATGTGAGCATACAGGACATTTTTTAGGTGCGTTTTCACCAATGTAAACATATCCACAGTTACGACATATCCAAACCTTTTTCGCACTTTTACTAAAAACCTTGTTTTCTTCTATATTCTTTAAAAGTTCATTATATCTTTCTTCATGATGTTTCTCAATTTCTGCTACCATACTAAATAATCTAGAGATATCACTAAAACCCTCTTGCTTAGCTTCTTCTGCAAATTTTTTATACATTTCAGTCCATTCATAATTCTCTCCACCAGCTGCAGATTTCAGATTTTCTGAAGTATTACCTATACCATTTAAAAGTTTAAACCAAATCTTTGCATGCTCTTTTTCATTATCAGCTGTAAGTTGAAATATTTCACCAATCTGTTCATATCCCTCTTTTTTAGCAGCTGAAGAAAAATATGTATACTTATTTCTTGCTTGAGATTCACCTGCAAATGCAGACAACAAATTTTTTTCTGTTTTGCTTCCCTTTAATTCCATTTTATACCCCTCCAATTTAATTGATTAAATCTATTTTTAGGGACTCTCTATATAAGCAAGTCCAATTATTATGCTTTATTATTAGTTCAACGTTTTACCTTATCTAACATATTGTACTAATTTATTTTAGTTTTGAAATACAATTACATATTAATATTTTCTCCAATAAAAATGCTTTACTATTATTATACCATTTATTAGCTAAAAAACATATAAAAATTTTCAAATAATTACATAATTTAACGCGGATTCGATGAATTATCGGATAAACTTAAGGAAACCTGATAAACAAAAATGTTGATCAGGTTTCCTTAAATTTATGATATTGTGCTAAAGTGTTGGTTTTATTTTTATCCGATGACCACCTACTCTAATACTCCCACGCACCCTGTGAAAGCGACTATCACCAAATCAAAGATTTGGGATATCTGCTTGCACACAGCGAAAGCGACTATCACCAAATCAAAGATTTGGGATATCTGCTTTTCTCCAAGTGTACGTTGCGAGCAGCTACGTCCCTGGATAACAATTTTTCCTAAAGGATAACGTCTCTAAGTACTGAAGCACTAAGAATACTGTTAATAAGCATCAGGTGTGGAGTCAAAACCCCATCTGATGCCAAGAACTCTGTTTATCTTATAGAAGATATCAAAAATCTAAAATAACTAATCTCTACAATTGCATTATTTAATATTGTATCGTGACTTCATAACATCCTCAATCTTCTTTTCTATTTTCCATTTTATTTTCTCCCTTAATGGAATTTTATTCAAACTTTGAATTAAATTCTCTACGTCGATTCCATGAGTTGCAGCAGCATCTTCTATACTCTCATTTTGAGATGAAGGGCATTCAATACAACCCATACCAAAATTCTTTAATATTTCTATTGCCCTAGGCCCCATATTAACAATATCCTTTATTAATGTTTTTCGATCGACTTCCATAATACACATCTCCTTATTAAACATTGGTCTTGTCCATTTAATATGTCTAATGCAGCATAAAACATCAAGTATAAATACTTCACATCAATAAATTAATTTCAATTACTTTATAACATATAAAAATTACTTTGCCATTACTCCAAGTATATCCAACATTTTTTTAGGATTATTAACAAATGATTTCATTATCTGATAAGTCTCGGTATCTTCATAATTAACTTTTCTTAATCTATCATCCAATTGATAAATTATAGAATCTGGATAAGACAATACTATTGGCGAATGAGTAGCAATTATGAATTGAGAATTATTTTTAATTAAATCATGCATTCTTGAAACTAGAACCATTTGTCTTGTTGGAGACAAAGCAGCTTCTGGTTCATCTAAAATATATAAACCATTTCCTCTAAATCTATTCATAATTAATGACATAAAAGATTCTCCATGAGATTGTGAATGTAATGAATTCCCACCATATGAATCAGTAACATCTATATCATCAATATTTGAAGCTAAATTGTAGAAACTTTCTGCTCTTAAGAAAAAACCGTCTTTAGGTATTTTAGTTTCTCTAATCAATTTTAAATTTTGCCACAAATCAGAGTGGGTATCTCTTGTTGAAAAGTTAAAATTTCTAGACCCACCTTCAGGATTGAAACCACATGCTATAGCAATTGCTTCAAGTATGGTAGATTTTCCAGTCCCATTTTCACCTATTATATATGTTACTTTAGGGTGAAATTTTATAGTTGATAAATTTTTTATTACTGGTAAACAATATGGATATTCAGAAAACGAATTTACTTTTTTTGTATCTAATTGAATTTCTCTTATAAAATAGTTCCGATTCATTTTATTCCCTCCATATTGTTTATTATATCTATCTCATATGTGTTTATCAATTTAATTATGAGTCAATATTGTCTTACTATTCCATAAACTACATTTCATTTATGTGATTTAAATTTCCAAGACGTTTTAAACGACCTGTACATATTTGTAATACTCTTTAAGCGTTATACTAAATTTAACTTGGGTAATGATGCTGCGGGTATTGTATTTCAGCCATTCGTTAAATTTGATGAATCACTTAAATCATCATATGTTGTTCTACTTATAGTCAAGTACCACCAGCTAAGCTGGTGGCTTGATTAAGCCCTATAAGGGCATGGTACTGGCAAGCGCTACTCGCGCCCTGAATAGACCGCCAATCGCAAAACATTTCCAGCGGCCACCCTTGGTGGCTGCTTATTTTCTTCTTTTTACTTGCTCACCTGTAAACGGATCTATATATTCTTTTATACTTATTTGTTCCACAATTTGATCTTCTTGTAATTGATTTTGTATATACTTTGTTATTGCTGTTTTATTTCTTCCAACTGTGTCTACATAATAACCTCTACACCAAAAATGACGATTTCCATATTTATATTTCAAATTTGCAAATCTATCAAATATCATTAAGCTACTTTTTCCTTTAAGTATTCCCATAAACTTTGATACACTTATTTTGGGTGGAATTGTTACAAGCATATGTATGTGATCTATACATGCATTTGCTTCTATTATCTCTACATTATTTCTTATACATATCTCTCTTAATATTTTCCCTATTTGTACCTTATATTTCCCATATATTATTTGCCTTCTATATTTTGGTGCAAACACTATATGATATTGACACCTCCATTTTGGTCGAGTAGGCAAGAGGATTCTCACCCCTAGTCTCTCACAGAACCGTACTTGATAGTCTCCCATCATACGGCTCTTATTATCAAGTCACTGGCATATAGCCCACTGACCAATGGTAAAATAAATTCGGCATCACTTTTGCGATTCTCTTCAACAATATCTGTGCTTTATGAATCCCATTTTTCACTTTCTTGTGAGTTCTTCTTAACCATCTCGCCAGTCTTAGATTCACGTAGTTAATTCCTTGCCTAAATGCTTCACTTGGATTGTATTTCAAGAAATAGTTCATCCATCCTCGTATAATTGGATTCAATATTTCAGACAAGATTTCAATTGATGTTGTATTAGCATTTATTATTGCTTCTCGTATTTTATTTCGGAAACTCTTTCCTGCTTCTTTGCCAACTGCTGGCGTAAAGCCAGTAAAATATTCACCAGTACGGCTCTTACAGCATCTACTTCGGAATGTATATCCTAGAAAGTTAAATGACTCATTTCTATAATGCTCATTAAAATTTTCACTTCTACAGTAGACTATTCTGGTTTTATCTGGATGTATTTCTAATTCACATTCTTTCATTCTTTTTGATAAACTATCCATTATGTATAGTGCCTGTTTTTTGCTAAGGCAGTGTATTACTCCATCATCTGCATACCTTTCCCAGGGGTTCCTTGGAAATTCTTTAGCCATCCATATATCAAAAGCATAATGCATAAACAGATTTGCCAAAACTGAACTTATGACTCCACCTTGCGGAGTTCCAGATTTTCTATCCTTAATATCTCCATTAGGCATTTGTATTGGTGCTTTCAAGAATCTCTCTATATATAAAATTATCCACTTTTCCTGCGTATGCATCTTGACTGCTTTCATCAGTTTCTCATGACTAATATTGTCAAACAAGCCAACTATGTCAAATTCAATAACCCAAGGCATTCTAAAACATCTTTTCCTTGCCATCCCTACAGCATCTAGTGCAGATTTATAAGGTCTATACCCAAAAGATTCTTTTAAAAATATCTTTTCTACTTTTGGTTCAAATCTACTCCTTACAACCATTTGTGCTATCCTATCCTCAATTGTTGGTATTCCTAAAAGCCTTGCTTTCCCATTCTTTTTAGGTATTTCAACTCCTCTAACAGCCTTAGGAAAGTAACTTCCAGATGCCATTCTATTCCATAGTTTATACATATTGTTTTTAAAATCTTTATCAAATTCTTCGAAGCTTACACCATCAATTCCCCCGACACCTTTGTTCGCTTTCACACGCTTGTATGCCATTAACACTTCCTTTTTCGTGATTCTAAATGATTTCCCTTCTATCAATTTAATCCTCCCATTTCTGGTTGTTATATTTCAGAAGTTAAGATAATAGAATTCCTTTGCTCCATTCCCATTACAGCAATTTCATCACTACTACGAATTCTTCCGCACCTGAACATCTCTTTTCTACTTTCACTCTCGTACTTTGGCAACTCAAATTTTTCGATTAACATAGATATTCAAGATTCTCCTGTTCCTTTCAAAAGCCTATACCATGCTCCTGTAGCCTCTACACCGATAGCCATCTGACCAGTAAACAGGTTCCCGTCAGACTTATCCTGAAGTCCACACAATACCTCAGTTTCGACTATACTTTAAAGTCTTAACGATGCTTAATCAGCTCTTCACTTTCGTTCAGCTTCATGGCATACACCTGACAGTTTTCCGCTGCCTTTTCCTCATGCGCTCAGCACCATAACTTTTGATTACAGCACCCATGGGTGGTTTATGATCTGCACCTGTATACCGACCATGGAAGGCCTACTTCCATCTTTTGAAAAGCATTGTCTTTGACATTTTTCTCTTTTTTCATTGTCTTTTGCATTCAGGACACACTATGTGATAAGCTTTCTATGTCGTTTCCCATAACGACACCTCCCTATGATATTTTAATTTTTGCGATTGTCAGTCGTTCAAATTATATCATAGGGGGTTTTTTATTGTTCAGAGCTTAAGCCCTTTTATCCACCGGCATTACCGGTGGTTTTCTTGACAAGTGAAATGAGGTCAGTATTTTCATACTGACCTCAAATGATTAAATGGGCTGCTGTTATTAAAACAGCATATATGTGATGTATATTTCTTACATAACAAATATATAATATTTAAATTATTTCATCTAGTATTTATTACTGGTTATATATGAAATTAATAGAAACTTACTTATAAACTAGGCTACACTTACCTTTAATCACAAACATTTTCTGGCAGCATCCTTCATCAACTGTCCATTATAAAGAACAGAAAAGTCAAATCCTATCTCTCTATTATCTGAAAATAATACTTTTAAGCAATTATCTCCCTTATCTATTATTTTCCCACTTCCAAACACTTTGTGAACTACATAGTCTCCTACTTCTAAACCGCAATTTTTCATAAGTTCTCCCGAATTTAACAAGTCACATTCCTCTATAAACCTGGATACATCTACTGCCTTTTTCCTAATAGTACTTGAATAACATAAAGTCAAATTATCTATGGCTCTTGTAACTCCTACATAAAAAAGCCGCCTTTCTTCTTCCAGGTTATTTTGTATGCTATTTGCATGAGGAATTAATCCTTCGCTGCAGTTTATTATGAACACATTCTCAAACTCCATACCTTTCACGCCGTGAATATGAAAATTTGATATGTTTTAATTGGCTAGTATCTGTGATTTCATTATTAAATTTTATAATCCGTTCCATTCACATAGTTATATTATACTACTTCCATTTAATTAATTCAGTATGATGTAATAATTACCATATATGTATAGCTTTTAAAAATATTTTTCTGATTTTTTTGCTTATCTATCTTTTAATATTTATTTTTATATAAAAATAGTTTCTAATTTTTTATCAAGGACTTATACTATATTTGCATTAAATTCAATTATAGATTTTCAAGTTTACATTTATTTCTATTAACATAATATTTTAAAAGTAAATTTAATTTAGGCATATAAAAAAGCACCACATTTCTGTGATACTCTTAATTATTATATAAATTATTCAAACCTTATATTATCTTTCATATATCTCTAATGATTTACTTTTGCATTTGATCTATCAAATCATTTTTTTGTTTAAGTAAATCAATTTGTTGTTGTAATGCCTGCCTGTATTCTTCACTGCCCTTATACATACCTTTCTTTTGAGATTCTATTGCATATATCTCATTGTCTATTTCTTTCATTTTACCAGAATATTCATTACCTTTATCATTATTCAAATTACTATTATTTTTCACATTGGATTGCTCTGTATTATTTTGTGCCACTTGTTTAGTTTCTTCCATTGGCTTAGAATTTTCCTGTTTTTGATTCATAGCTTCGTCAATTGAATCCTTTAAATTCTTGGCATCTTCATTATTACTATCAATCTTTAATATATCATTTAAATATTTATTTGCATCATCATACTTACCATTTTTTGCAGAATCATTTGCTAATTGCATATTTTGTGCTATAAATTGCTTTTTACACTCATTAATTTCTTTTTGAGCATTGGAATACCACTTCAAACCGCTTTTATCTATCGTCTTAAACTTTTCTATAGCTTCCAAATATTTTTTATCATTTGCTAACTTCATTCCATCATCATAAATTTCTTTAAACTTCTTTAAAGTCACAGCCAATTTTATATTTTTCTCAACTAAAGAATCTTCTTTATATTTTAATGACTGCTCAAATAAAGCTTCAGCTTTATCATAATCATCCTGACTCATATACTTATTTGCTGTAGTTATTAAATTATTATATGCTTGTACTTTGTTATAATTATATGTACCAAATCCTATACCCACTAATACTACTATTACTAATATAAAAATTGGAAACTTATGTTTCTTTAAAAACAGTTTAATTTTATCCATATTAATCTCCCCATTCTATTTTAAAAATTTATCTAGGAGTACACTTATTTTCTTCATAGATCTTCATTCTTCCATTTTAAATTTTTTCTTGAGTAAATATAAATCCTACCATGTAGTAATACTATTTTAAAAACTCACTAATGCTAACTAGTTACAATAATGTGATATTTATAAGCTTTATCCCAATCATAACCATTAGGAATAATATTTATGTCTCCACCACCTACAGTAGTAGTTTTTATAGCTGTTGGTGATACTGACTTCATAACAGTACCATCAAATAGAACTCTCTGTGAAGATTTTGAGGAAACATTCCCTATTAAATTAATTTCTTGACCTACTTTTAATTGTATACTTGAGCCATTGGGATAATTTGTGGCCATTATATATCCTCTCTCATCTATTGAATATTTTATTATAATAGAAGTATTTATTGCTTGTTGCTGTTCTTTGATATTTCCTTCTGCTTTAGATTTTCCTTGTGCCTGTACAATTTTAGCTTTTAATCGTTTAGCATCACTACTATTAGCATCTATCTTCAATATATCATTAATATATTTATTTGCATTATCATAATCTCCATTTTCAATTGCATTATCAGCAGCTTGAATATCATCATTTATAACATTCTTTTTACATTGTGATATTTTACTTTGTGCATTATTATATATTTGCACTACACTTTGATTTATACTACTAAATTTCTGTATAGCTTCTGAATATTTCTTATTGCTCATTAGCTTTAAACCTTGATTATATATACTTTGGTATTGTTTATATTTTTGTGCTTCTGTAAGCTCTTTTTGAACGTTGCTATCGCTTCTATACGTTAATGCTTTATTATATAATTGTATTGCTTCATCATAATTTCCTGCATTCAATTTTTGATTAGCTGTTTTAACTAAATTATTAAATTCCTTGGCTTGTACATATTTATATCCACCAAATCCTGCACAACATATAACTACTATCACAATCAAACCTATAATTATTTTCTTTACTTTTCCAGAATTAGATATTATTGTTGGATCTTCAATATCATCATTCATAATTGGAGTTATTTCATCATTATTTATTTTTGCTCCACATTTATTGCAATATACACTGTTATCTGATATTTCTTTTCCACAATTAGGACAAAACATTTAAATTTACCTCACTCTCAAAACTTTAATTAATTATTTTTATATTTTTTGAAAACAGTTGAAAATACTATAGCTAAAATGCTTACACCTAATCCCCTAGTAAATATAGCAAAACCTTTTAAAGCTCTCCCAACATCTTGATAATATACTTCCGCTAGTGATGTACCAGCTTCAGATCGAAGCGTTATCATATCATCTCCAGCTTTACTTATATGTTCTGCTGAAATAAAAAATAATGCACATCCTATAATTGCTAAAGCAATAAATATTTTGGATATATTATTTTGAGCATTATTTGATGATATTTCTTTAACCTTATTATCATTGCTTGTTTTATTAATATGTGATTCATCTTCCATCATAGATTTCTGTTTATCTTTTATTCTTAAATCACTTCCACATACACTACAAAATAAACTATCATCTTCAATTTCACTTGAACAATTTGGACAAATCATAATAAACATCTCCCATCTTACTTACTTTCTTTTATGCCAACCACTTTATATTTAGAAACTCTATCTTGATTTATAACTGGTGCTTTAAAGTTCCAACTTGTATTTCCTTCTAAATTATTAATATTCGCTAATGTGCTCTCCACTTGATTACCACTTGCATCATATAAATTTATATCTACCTCAACATAGCTATAAGAATCATTTGATAAATTTTTTATAGTACCACACACATGCCCATCTGAACAATAATCATTTTCCAATTCTAACATCGCATCATCAGATGTTAATTTACCTGAAGTATTAGGATGCTGCACCGTTTCCGTTTGTGTAGATGTATTAACCGACGTATTATTATCACTTTCAGAGGTAGTATCATTATCTTGATCAGTACTTGTACTACTATTATCATTTTGTGTAGCCACTTGAGATGTAGTATTTTTATCAACTTGAGAATTTTCTTTGTGACTAAAATTACCAACAACTATAATTGCAATTATACCTATAATAATTAATCCTGCTATAACTTGTTTCTTTTTAAATTTAAAATTTTGTTTTGTTGATAAAGAATTTCTAATATAACATAATCCAGTTAATATTAGCATTAAACCAGTTAGTGCCAAAATACACCCTAATACTAGTAATGTAATTATAAATACCTTATTATTAAGCAAAGCAATATTTGAACTATTATTTTTTAGATAATTAAACATTGGAGCAAATATTATAAATGCTATAGTAAATATCACTAGTAATGCATTGGTAAATTTAGCAAGTTTATTTTTCATAGAATATGATCCTCCTCATATACTTATGTCTATTCACACTTTATTCATATTATCAGTATTCTACAATTTATAACTAATTCCTCCTAAAATTCCATATTATATAGTATTAATTTATAAATGCACAAATAAAAGCATCAAATTTCAGAACATAAAGACATTACCATTTTTTACTCTGATGTGTGAGTTAATGTACTAGAGCGGTTTTACACAAATTTAACTGCTAAAAAATTGTAAAATACCCCCCTACCACTATATAGTTATAAAAAAAAGAAGGTATTATTCCCTTACCTTCTCATACTCTTTGACTAATTTATAAAATGTATTTCTTTTAAGTCCTAACTGTTCCATAGCTTGATTGCCTTTTAATTCTCTATTCTTCCATTTTGTATAAACTTCTTTCCAGTTGCTTGGATATTGGATTTCTTTTCTGCCCTTAAATTTACCTTCTTTTTTTGCTATTGCAATGCCTTCCTTTTGTCTTTCTAATAGGTTCGCACGTTCAAACTCTGCTATTGCTCCAATCATAGTTAACATTAATTTTCCTGTTGCTGTAGACGTATCTATATTCTCTTTATTGCTTACCAGATGTATTCCCTTTGCTTGTAATTCTTCTACTATATTCAATAAATCTTTCGTACTTCTTGCCAATCTATCTAAACTATGGATATATATTGTATCACCTTCACGTGCAAATTCTATCATTGCTTTCAATTGTGGTCTATCTATATTTTTAGCACTAACTTTTTCAGTAAACCACTTATCAATATTATGTGGCTTTAATGCTTCAATCTGCCTTTCCTCATTCTGTTCAACTGTACTTACTCTTACATAAGCTATATTCATATTATTACTTCCTTCCCTTAACTTCTTATCTATATTATATCAACTTGTTTGTTTGAAGTCAAGGACTATGATAAACAAATGTTTATAAATTGTAGAAGCAATCCTATACAAACACTTTTAAATATATTTTGCTTATTTATTTAGAGTATACTTTAAATAAACAGTTATTATATAAAGAAAGGTAGTATTTAAAAAAATATATTTTGAAAACAAAATTAATAGAGAACTATTTGCAGAAAAACTTTCACTTACACAAAATAAGTTATTTTTGCTTTATTTTTTCTACTGGAGATGCAAATAGCCAATATT
Organism: Clostridium ragsdalei P11; assembly: GCF_001675165.1. Lineage (GTDB taxonomy): Bacteria > Bacillota > Clostridia > Clostridiales > Clostridiaceae > Clostridium_B > Clostridium_B ragsdalei. Next base: position 122,698 of record NZ_LROS01000055.1, on the reverse strand, counting down.
TACCATCGGCTTGTTTAGCAATTCTGATATTAAATTCTCCTTCCTTTTTACTTCCAATCAAAATATATGTATCACAAGTATCTTCTAAACATTCTATAGGAAGATTCGAGCTGTCAATCATTCCCATATCATAGAAATCAGAAATTTCTCTTTCGATTGTTGAATAATATAAATTATCTATTTTTATACTTAGTGAACTCATATCATCATTTCCTTTCATTAAGAAACTACTTTTAAGTTTCTATAAATAGCTACAACCATTGATATAACTATCTTTTCTCGATAAACACCGATAACCACTAAAAAGTGTGTATCGGGTAAACTTACTAATATCAACGGTTACAGCCACTTTTCACCCCAATGTTATCGTATCCATGAAAAAATCACTCTGCGGTGTGAGTACATGTGGTTTTTTTATATATACTCTTAAATCATTAAATTAATTTTATGTGTACAAAGATTACAGATTTAATTAAATTTGAACCTCATCAATTTTTATCTTCATCTTATATATATTTCACATAACAACTTTAATTATTAACATCTTCAAGCTCTAATCTAGCTATAAAATTCAATCCATTTTTTGACATATGTATTTTTTCATATTTAGTTCCTGGAACTCTATTTATTTCTAATAAACCAAATTCAATAAGAAATGGACTTATATCATTAAAAATATAACTTTGCAACTTATCGATACCAGGACAATTGGTAAATCCTGTAACAAAAATATTTTTAAATATTTTAAAGAAATGTAAATAAGTCATAGTTTTATCTTTTTTACTATCCTCAAAAAAATTTTTTGATATTGTTAACGTCTTTTTACTCAATACCTTTTTCAGCTTTTCATATTCAAAATTTCCTATTTTATCTTTCTCTTTAAGTTTTTGAAGCTGTCCTTTTAATTTATTGTTCTCTTTTAATAATTTACTATTTTCTTTTATTATTTCTGTATTATCATCAATTTCAGAACCTTTTACCCAACCATATAAATTATATTGTTCTTCTAATTCAGTAATTGAATCTTTTATAGCCAATTTTATATCTTTACAATCATCTACTTGTTTTACTATTTTAGTCATTACAAATTCTTTAAAATTATTATATTTATCTTTGTTATCTTTTTCAAATACATCTAACCCATTAGCGGCTTTTTTATGTAAAAATGATTCAGTTAATACAACTGCAAATACAGGAATCTTTTTATCAATCGCATATCTATATTCAATTTCAGTATAACTTTTACCTGAACTAGATTCTATACTCCCATATCTGCCACCTAAAATTAACATATATATATCTGATTCATTAATCCATTTTTTAATTGTTTCTAATTGTGATACATTTCCTGCTCTAAATAATTCCATACCAGCAGGTATATGTTTCGATCCTAAAATAGCTTCTACTGCTGCTTGTCTTTCTTCTTGTAAATCTATATAAGTTGATGAAATAAATATTTGCAATTTCTTTTTTGTCATATTTCTTTTACCTCCCTCGTATAATATTTCTACAGGAGGAGATAATTTCCTTCAATTTTAGCTTAATTTAACTATCTTTTTAGTATTATAGTCAACACATTTATATGCAAATAACAACTTAAAACATATATTTTATCAAATACTCCACATCAATAAATTAATTTCAATTACTTTTTTGATTCCACTATTAGCATTTAACATCAATTTTTTGATTTGAAATGTTAATTTAGAAAGTTGCTGTGTAAGAATTCCTTTAAATAAGCAATCTACCTGAACACCTTCCACTTTATATGAAAATGCCATAAATGTTTCTGTAACAGTTCGTTTCTTCTTAAACGCAATTGCAAAAATACCTAAAGTTAACAATCTGGAAAATGTTACATCTTTTGAAATCTGTTCTTTTGTCAATAACTCACATCTTATTATATCTTTTGTATTAATTAGTTTATTTTGAATATATAATCTATTATGATTAGGGCTTTCACTTTTTATTTGAAAAAGAATTTTCTGATTAGATTTAAAATATGGTTGTCCAGCTAAATGAATAATTTGTTCTTCTAATACTATATGTTCATCTGATATTCGTTGACTTTGACTAAAGCAAGACATAATAAAACCAATACAGCAAAGTAAAATTAAACCTACCCAAATTTCCATAATACCACCGCCTCACGCTTTCATTAATTAACTTAATTATACACTTTTGTAGTATTATTTCATATTATATTACTGTAGGTTTTTTACATAAAATTATCTTGTTTGAATAGTTTCTATTATCAAGAACTAAACACACCACTACGTTTCCTACCGAATATTTTGCATTATCCATACTATATATTTTTTGTGTACAACTATTTATTTCTACGTCATATGTACCATCTATATTGCATTGCCTTACTATTCCATAAACCGTCCTACAATAATCTATTCTCTTCCTTTTTTCTTCAATCATCTTTTCTACTGCTTTCAATAATTCTTCCTTAAAATGACTCATTGCCATTTTTACTCTACCATTATCTTTTAACATTATTTATCTCATCTACCTTTCATTAAATTTTTTTAAATAAAAAGGAGAGTATATTTCAACTCTCCAATTAACTATTAATATCCATTTACATAACTACTTGTATATTGCTTTACTCCAAAATTACCCATTTCTTTTATGAAACTTTCACCATCAACCACATTTGGTAATTCTACCTTATCAAAATGAAAAGTATTACTTACTTTTGTAGGTTGATTTCTAAAATTATTCTTTATTAAATTATCCATAGGTATAGATTTCATTAAATTCGGCATTAAATCTGGAATATATTGATATGCATTAAGTGATTTATCTAAATCAACATCTCTTATTAATTTTGAAGCTTCTAAATATTTAGATGTATCATCTGGATTTAATACCATTTCTGGTTTACTTGGAGTTCCATCTACTATTGCAAGTCCAGTATAATCAATCTTTCCTCCATCTGCATATTTATATAAATCACCTGCATCATGAATAGGTAGATATCCTTTTCTTGCTAAATCTTCTTGATATAATCTATTAGTATCATATCTCGTTGAGCCAGGTCTTCGGCTAAATCCAGTACCAGGTAAAATTCTAATAGTTTCACCATATTGGACTTCCAAAATCTTAGCATCTGCACCTGTGGCATACTCAACTGGTCTTGTATCAACATCACCAATTTTTGTTGGAGTATATGAACTAACTTGAATTCCTGCTGCTGCCTCTGCCTCCAATAATTTATTAAATGATTCTATTGCCTCTTGTACATGGTCATTTACAGTTACAACCACTCTACCCATGCCATCGTTAGTTACATCATAAATATTACCCATGCTTGCAATAACTGTATCTAAATTAGTATTTGCCCCAACTTCAATTGAATAACTTTCCTTAGTTTGAGCATCCTGTATTAACACTGTTTGTTTCTGAGTGCTTTGTTTTATATTTTTAGTGACATTTTGATTATATTTTTGAACATTTGCCAAATCATCATCTCTAGCTTTTTCTAATGCCTTTTTAGTATCATCTGCGGTCTGTCCATAAATTCTTCTTGCTCTTGACTGAGATATTTGATTGTTAAGTGAACTAGTTACTGCTTCCCCTCCTAGAACCCAATCATCACCAGTTAAATTCACTTTAGAAGCATCAAAATCCTTAGAAGATATATCTATAAGATTATAATATGTACTATCAAGTACTTGTTTAGCACTTTCATAATCTTTTCCACCAGCATACACATTTCTTTTAGCAATAACACCTTTATCTAAAGCATTATTTTCAATTTTATTTGCTGTATCACTTCTATCTTGTCCATATATACGAGTAGCACCATTTAATACTAATCCAGGTGTACGGTCTTGTGAACCTATCACTTTATCTCCTGCTTTTGTATGTAATTCAGACCATTCTTTTTCTGTCCATCTATCTGTAGGTATATATGTATAGGCATCACCATAAATTGCCTTTGCACTTATTAGATCTTCCCCCTCTGCAAATACAAAATGCTTAGTTTCTTGATTTTCTTCTGACCAATTTGCCATCTTTTCATTTGTAGCATATCTATCTTGTCCCCATAATCTAGTACCAGTACCACCATTCTGATTTTCTGTAATTCCATAAGTAACACCTGCACCACCAAGAAGTAAATCATTATCCCCTAATTTAATTTTTTTACGTTGTTCATCTGTCATATGATCTTTGTCTATGTTCACATATGTAATTCCATCAGTACCAAACATTTGCTTTGCATTATCGATGTCAATTCCACTTCCATACACCACGTGCTGTGTAATTGCTGGTGTTTGAGGATTTGTAATTCCTGTAATATTATTTTGAGCATTAACAAAATTAGGATTTAATTTATTCATTTCAGCTATTTGTGCTTCAACGTTTTCTGTTATAATATTTGTGATTTCAGGGAATGTACTACTATATAAGTTAGATATTTGTGACAAACTATTTTCTACAATTGTACTAATATCAGTTTGACCATTTTTAAATAAATTTTTTTGGTCATTAAAAGCATTTTCAATATTAGTTTTAATTCTATCCATAGCTTCTTGACGCATTGATACTTCTTGTTCTAATTCGTCTTTTTCGTCATTTAATGAATCTTGGTCATGTTTTTGCTTTGTCTGTCTTTCCCAATCATTATTAGATTGTGCTTTATCACGCATATCTTTTTCATCTTGGTCAACAGTATCTTGATTTGCTACATATGTAAATTGCCAATTACCATTTTTATCTTTAGTTAATTGCTGTACACTTTTATTTGCTTGGTCTTCTTGCAATTTTACTCTAGCTTCTTCAAGATCTAACAAATTCTTATTTCTAGTTTCCTGCTCTTCAAGATTCTGTTCCTGCTTATCCATTAATTTAAGTTGTTCATCAATGGCATTTTCTCTAGCTTTAGCATTATCTTCAAATTGTTGTTGAGTTTCACCACCATATATAGCATTCTCTGCTATATCAAGAACTTGATTCTCAGCTAATTCTTCCATTTTCTTAGCATTATCAATTTGACTTTTTTGTAATTCCGATTGCTTTTCTTGAGCATCATCTATTTTATCATTATACTCTGTCCACAATTCAGAACCTTGTTCAAATTCACTACGTAAATCTTGCCATAATTTAATCTGTTGTGTATAGATATCATTTTGTTTTTGCAAATCATCATTAATCTGATTATAATATCCTAATTTTTTATCAAAATCCTCAATAGTTTCTCCATTTGCCTTTGAAGAATCGGTTTTATCATTTAATACATCCATTTCATCATTAACAGATTTTATATCATCTACATATGGCTTTAATTTATTTTGAAGATTTAAATCATCAATACTATTATTAATTGTTACTATTTCTTTATTTGTGGCTAATAATTCATTATTTATCTTATTATATTCGTCTATTTCTATTTGTCTTGTGGTATCATTCTTTTCGGTATCAATCAATTCTTTTATTGTTTGTAATCTTTCTTCCGTCCTTGCCTTAATTTCTTCTTGCTGTAATAATTCCTGTTTATTTAAATCTAATTCATCTTGATAATTAGATTTGTCTTCAGTGTCAATTAAATCTAATTGAGCTTTTATTTCAGTTAACTGATCTGTATATTGCTTAGTAGAATCAGTTAAAGCATTATCCTGCCATTCTGTAAAATCTGTATGTAATTTATTTATTGTTTCTACTTCTTGTTCTTGGGTATCTAATAAATCATTTTTCATTTGAGCAAGAGTAGCTTTATCAAATACTGTTTGTGTCATTTGTGACCTAATAAATGTTTCTTTTTGTGATAATGCACCATATATATCATTTTCATCTGTTAATTCAGCTTTTGCATATTTATCTGCTGATGCAGAATCAGTTTCTCTTAATAAATCATACTGCTGTTTATTATAATCTTGTAATTTAGTATAATTATCTATTTGCGCTTTAAAAGCATCTAATTGAGAATTATACTTTTCAGTATATAAATCTAATATAGTACTTTGGTTATCTATCATCTGTTTTTGATAATCTGCTGTTTTTGAATTTAAATCATCCATTTCAGATAATACATCAGTATCATTACTTACATCAGCACTACTATCTGGAATAGATTTACTACCACTAGCATATGCAGATTTTTTATTTTCTACCGAATTAGCATATCCGTAATTACCTCCACCATTTTCACCAGTATTATATAAAGCAACTCCTTTTTCTTCACCATATTTATCAATTAATCCAGCTAGATATTGAGTTCCTGCCATTACATTCTTTAACGGATCTGTCCTTTGATCTCTTGGTAATCCCATAGATTCTGCTGTATCTGGTTCAAGTTGCATTAATCCTACTGCACTACCTGTTACTTGACTTGCATCCCATGTACTTTCTTGTTCTATTACTGCTGCTATAAGATTAGGATCTACACCATATTTTGAAGCTGCTGCATCTACAATCTCTTTATATGTCATTGAACTTGGTACAGATGTTTCTGTACTAGAACCACCCCCTGAAACAATCCTTCTAGCACCACTATATCCATCTGCATTAGATACATCATCTAAAGATTCTACTTTTACATCACTTCCACTATGTGTCGCTGCTACAATATCTCCGCCTCCAGTATAAATTGCGACATGTCCTGGAGAACTACCTTCAAAAAATACTAAATCTCCAGGTTGTAAATTATCTTTATCTACTGGCGTTCCTACTGTAAATTGTTCTTCTGATGTTCTAGGAAGTGATATTCCAAGTTGTGAATATACATATTGAACTAATCCTGAACAATCAAAACCTGAAGGATCTGCTCCTCCCCTTACATATGGTACGCCTTGATATTGTTCTGCTAATTGTGCTACTTCTTCTCCCATTTGAGAACCTGCTCCACTAGCATATCCTCCTAATGCCCCCATGCTAGAATTATTTAAATCTACTCCTTTTTGAAGGAAACCATTCTTTTGTTTTAATAAATCTATTTCTTGTTGTAATCCTTGACGATACTCTTCTGATGTTTTATCCATATGTTTAAGGTCAACTTCTAATTTATTTTGAATATTATCAAGATTTTTAAGTTCAGTTTCATATTCTTTAGTTTTTTCTTTTACTTCATCTATTATTGCTTTTTGTGCCTTTTGAGCTTCTGTATTCCCCTCAGTTGCTTTAGTAGCTCCATCTTCACTAGGAGTATAACCATTATTATTTTCATCTGTTAATGCTTGAGTCGAAGAGGTAGCATCACTCATGGCTTTATTATAAGTATTATCAATATTATTTATAGTACCCTGTATATCATTAGCTTGCTGTGTGCTATTTTTGCTCCAATTTTTAAACATATTTTTTGTAGCATCTGGTAGTCCAGACATATTTGCAGCACCAGCCCATGATTTTGCTTCATCATTTAATATTTGAACTCTTGCTTTAGCTTGTTCATATGTAGTAGTTGTTTCTCCAATTTGTACCTGTTCATTGGATTTCGCAGCATCTAATTTAATTTGCTTTAATTTATTTACAGAAACTCCTTCATCGCCTAATATACCTATTTCAGCATTTAATAAACCACTATTCTTTATAGTTATATTACCATCTTTATCCTTTACTGTTGTTAATCCAGAAACATCAGTACTTAAAGTTTGTGCTAAATCGCTCATTTGTTGCTGTTGATCTATATTAGGTTTTTGTATTTGAGCTAAATTATTATATTCGTTACCTAATTTTATAATTTCGGCTTTATGGTCTATTTCAGCTTGAGTAGTATCTTTAATTTTATCTACAACATCATTTGTTTCTATTCTACTTTCTGCAACAGTTAAAGCCATTACTTCTCCAGTGGTTTTATTAAAAGCTACTCCTGCATCAGTTAATACTTGCTCCTGTTCTTTTATTTTTTTATTTACATCATCCAACTGATTATCATTCATATTTTTTATTGGAGCATCTACCCTTGGATCTCCTGTATTAGGAGAACTATTCATTTGTTTTTGTAATTCATTTCTTTGTTTAATTAAATTTTGTAACTGTTCCTGTGAAGATTGTAAATTTTTAGAAGATGAACTTATACTAGCACTATCATTATCTTTCATTGCTTGAGTTAACGTAACATAAGAATCCCTCAAACTATCTGTTTGTTCTTTTAATTCTTTTTGATGTTCCACATGCTTTATTATTGCTGCTGTCGCTATTCCGATTCCTACTGCAACATAAGTCAGTGGATTAGTAAGTAGTGCTAATGTTACACCTTTTATAGAAGTTGCCAATATATTGAATGTATCTGCTAATCCAGTCACTATTCCTGCTTTACTAGCTACGATCATAAAATTACTTAATACTATTCCTATTTGTGTAAATAATCCTGTAATAGCTTTTCCTTTAGTTATTATTAATACCATACTTGCTGCTAATCCAGCTAATGCAACACCAGAACCTTTACTCGTAGTTGCTAATGTATCCAATGTTTTTATAAAACCTGTTAAAGCATTTAAACCCTTATTTATAGATTCACTAGAAATCATTGATTGATATAAATTAGAAACACTATTTTTAAAATCATTAATTCTTGCTTGTGTACTTTTAGCAAATACTTTTTCATATTGTTTTTCTGCATAACCTGAAGCAGTACCTAAATCTTTCATCATACCATTGACTTTATCCATATTGTTCATCAATACCTGAAAATCTTCAGCATGTGTCGTTCCCGCCATGGCTTTTGATATGGCAGCCCTAGACACTTCATCGAGTTTTCCCCACTTCTTAGTTAGCTCATCTATAACCGTTTCATATGATTTAAAAGTTTTAGAATCAGACCTTAAATTTATATCAGCATATTTATGTAAATCTCTTTCTACATTTGATAAGTCCTGATTGTCAGCATCAAATTTTTGTCCGCCCTTTACATTTTGATATCTTGCGAATTGAGCAGCAAAAGATTGACCTATACTACTTGCATTTCTCCTACTAACACTAGATACTGTACTTATATAACTTAATAGATGATTAAAATCTACTTTTACAGATTGTGCCATATTACTTGATCCCTGCATTGCTGTTGCTATTTCCTTAAAACTGGTAGCACTTTCATTATCTGCAACGGTGAGTTTGCTAACTACATCATTTAATTCTTTTGCATTAGATGTATCCATCCTAAATCCATTGGAAATAGCTATTAATTGATCTGCTACATCCTTTGCGTCTTGACCACTTAATGCTGCCCCTATATTGGTAGCTTTTATTAGTCCCATAGATTCTTGTACACTATGACCTGCTCTAAGGAAATTCTCAGCACTTGATAACACTTGACTTTGGGTAACATGAAGCTGATTTGCTAAATCTGTATATTGTTTAGTAAGCCCTTTAACCTGATCTTGATTCATTCCAGTTACCATCTGCAAATTTGCCTGTGATTTATTTACACTATTAACGTTGTCGATAGCATCTTTAATTTTATTGATAGCTTCATAAGCAAGCCCTGCTCCCGTTGCGTAGAGTGCTAAATTCTTAACTGCATTTCCTATACTAGAACTAAAAGAACTATTTTTTGAACTTGCATTTTGTAATCCAGTAGTCAAATTATATAGAGAGCTTGTATCACTATCTATTGTCATTTTATGTTTACTGATTGCTCCATTACCCTCATTAACACTATAATTAACCGTCTTAACCTTATTTCCTAAAGAATCCATACTTTCTTTTATATTATCTATACTAGCTTTAGCACTTACTGTCTTTTGAATAAATTGTTCTATGTCTTGTATGCTAGAACCCATATTTATTCCTGTACCACTAAAAGTACCTACATTAGAACCAAATCCTTTTACTCTTTGAACTCCATTTGCTAATTGTTTTAATTTTTCTATTTCTTGGGAAATAACATTGCTATCTCCTTTTAAATCGTTTGACTTATATAAACTTTGTAACGCTTCTTTTATTTGATTTATTTTGATAGTAGGTATAATATTACCAAATTTATTTTTTAATCCATCTAAAGCGTTCTCCTGCTGTTTTATAGTATTTGTAACTTCAATAATAGAATTCTTTTCTCTGCCAAAATTATTTATTCTCCCTTTAATATCATTGGCTTCCTCTGTAGTAAGTGCCTTTCCTGCTTTTTTATATGTATTTAATTCCTCTATTAATTTTCCATATGTAACTTCTAATTCAAGATACTGTGTACTGCCAATATCTAATTTACCGTTATATCCACTTCTTGTATTATTTAATTTATTCTTCTGAGCAGTAACAAAATTACTTAATTGTTCCTGTTGTTTTAACTCATTAGTATATTGTTTCTGCTCATTCAATAAACTACTATATGTATTTTTTATTTCGTTAACTTTTTCTTTGAAATTAGTTATGTTTAAAGAATCTAATTGTTTCTGGAATTCACTTATAGAATTGTCTTTAATGTTGCCATTATTTTGTAAATCTTTAATTGCATCATTATATTTATTTTTGAAATTTTCTAATTTATCTATAGTTTTATCAAGATTGTTAATTTCTTTGATATTGTCTACCTTAAAGGTCAATGGAGTCATTGAATCTTTTCCATCTACAAAATCTTTAGCTGAATATTTTACTTTCTCTATTAGCCCGTTGACCTGTTGAAGTTGAATTGCGAAATCCTTCAACATACCATTACTATCAAAAGTTGGAGTTACATTAATCTGACCTAGTTGCTTATATGTATTAATTATATCTTCAAAACTACCCTTTATTCCCGCTAAATCCTGCTTACTTTGTATTGTATTTATTTGTAAATTAATTGGTTTTGAAGCTTCCTTCTGTATACTTTTGATTCCAGTTAACATACTATCTAGCTGATTAAGTACCGCATCTTTATTTACAGATATATTTACTTTATCTGCTGTGACTTTAGCTTTTATTTCTTCAATCTGATTTATCATTTGTTGGATGTTTTCAAGTTTCCATCCAATTTTTATACCATCTGCCATATACTATTTACTCCCCTCTAATTTTTTAAAATTATCTTTTATTAATAATTCTTCAATTTTTCTTTCCAGCTTGTAACTTTTACTACATATGAAACTGTAATCTACATACACTCTGTCAAATATGTTATTTTCCGTACAAAAAGAAAAAGTGGTATTATAGAATTCTTCTTTACAAACAATTCTTCCATACCACCATAAACGTGTTTTTTCATTCCAATTCTTTTCATTATGTATTTTTGATTTATATGTATCTTTTTTTAAATCATCTATGTATATATCAATTCTGCCTAAACTTTTATCCCAATCTTCAGGAATAATCCAGTGCTTATTAATACTAAAATTAAAGGTAAACCTTTGTATATTGTCATTATTAAAATTATCATCTACACCTAAAAATTCATTGCAATATCTTAATAGTTGATAATTATTATCATAAATTCCAGCTACTCTACCTTGTTTATTTGTAAAATAAAAAATGGACTTGTTACAATCCATTAATCTTATTTCCTCTTCTTCTTCAATTCTTAAAGATCTTTCTTTTTCAATTACCTTTTCATCTTTCTTGCTTACTTCATATACTTTACCATCAATTAAGCAGTTTCTTTTAATTTTATCAAGGTAATATTCATAAGTATTTTCACATTCAAAGCAAACATAAACTTTACTCTTATCCTCCTTTAATTGATATTCTGAATATTCACCATTATTTATTTCTTTATCACAACAATAGCATTTCAATTAAGCAGCACCTTCTTTCAGTAAAGCATGAAGTCCATTATAACTATCACTTAGAGTATTTAAGTGATAGTCCCCACTTAAAAATAACCTGAATTGCATTGCTAAACTTTTCATTTCAAGCTTTATATCATCTTTATCAGTTAATTCACCAACAAATATTGTTTCTTGCTTCACACCTTTTTGAAATACAATCAAGTTTGTGCCAACACTTGTACCTAATATACCAGCATTTTCAAAGGTTTTAGAATCTAAAGGAAATAATCCTTTTAAGGCCACTTTACTTCTCATCCATTGTCTTAATTTTGCAGTACCATTGCCGTTGAATAAATGTCCTCCTGGAAGCACTAATGCTATAAATCCTTTATTCTTACATTTCTTAATACATAAATCAACAAAACAATCAACCAATTTATTATTTTTAGCTTTACCCTTGTTATTATTCCATTCACACATATACTTTGTAGTACCTGTAAATGGCGGATTACCAATAATAAAATCATAATAATTATCTTGAATTTCATCCGCTCTATCTAAACTATTAAAATTAGTATGAAAATTAACTTGTTTATAATCTTCCCATGCTGTAGAACCAACTAAAGAATTATTCTCATCCAATTCAAAACAATCAAATTGGATTTCATCATCTAGCTTTCCATATTCTTTAATAAAAGGTCTTACCATATTCCCTATACCTGCACTTAAATCAGTAACTTTACTTTTTCTTATATCTAATAATTGTTTTATAAAATTGCATATTTCATAAGGCGTGAAATAACTATTATTATCCTTGCTTATTCCTGTATAAACATTTAACATTTCTTCTTTTTGATCTATTGTAAAAGGTTGATTCTCCTTTATTTTTTTAATAATTTCCATATTATAATTAACACTTTTTAACACATCTTTATTATTTTTACCCATATAATTCCCCCTAATTTTTGCATAAAAAAAGAACTTATATTTCTATAAGCTCCTACTTTATAATACATATTTTTTCATACTTATCTATGTAAAAAAATTAAACAATATTTTTTATTTTAATAGTCATTATTAATTAAGGTGTTTTTTCTAAACGTTCAACTCTCCCCATAATTTTTTTGATTGAATTAAACATATTTAAATATTCACAATCCTTACATTCATGTATATTTTTTATATTTAGCATTCTACTTAATCTATTAATAATTTCACATAAATCCCTTTTATCAATTGCATCTTCTTTTACTTGTCCAAATAAAGTTGATACATGAACAAATCTAGCATCATCTAAAAATAAAACACTATCTGTCTTTTTATCATCAACAGTAGTTTTTACATAATATCGATGTGGTATTTTTTTTGATCTTGCCTTAATATTATTGTAATATTGCACTCTTTCATTGTATTCTTCATCTGTATTAAATTTTTCTCTCTCTGGCTTTTTTAAGCTTTCCATTGGTATTATAAATACGTTATTATGATATTGCTTACAAAACTCCATGTCTTGAAATATCAACACTGGCCTTGTTTTAGCCCTAGTTACAACAAACAAATCTTTTTTCGCTTTATTATCTCCATTTTCATTTCTGCTAGGAATAAATCCATTACTTTTTACAACTATTTTACCTGTGGATTGAAAACCATTAATTTTTTTACTCTGTTCAAAACATTTATCTAGATCATCATAATCGTCAAATTCAAAAAAGCCCAATGGATTTTTCTCAATAAATTGAAAACCATTTAGAACAACACTATAATTTTTTATTTCATCCAATTCCAAATTTCTCACCTTACATTTCTTTTGAATAAAATTTTGATATGAAATCATCATCATCAAAAAAAATATCTTTTTCATATATCTCAACTTTATCTTTATTAATTGTTATATTAGTATTTTCACGCTCATTTTTCATATCTGATATTAATTTATTATTATAATTACATCTTTTAAATTCATCTAATTTAATAACCTTACTCATATCAACACCTCCATTAAATATCTTTAATGTTTATTGTCCATATAAAAAATACGTGATAGAATATAATTTACTTTTAATACATTTTTACTTTTTAAATTATTTTATATTCTAAATAAATCTTTTAAATTCATTTACAAATTCAACAAAATTTTTTTAAAAATTTATGGAATTTTTTTTAATTTTTTCTTTTAATTTTCTTTATTATAGCACATAGAAAAAGAAATGTGAAGGAAAAAACTTCACTCTGAAACTAGATATTATCATACCTGAGCACAATATTAAGTAAAAATAACTAACCCATTTGTTACCGTTACTTGATAATTTATCTACTAAATTTATAACATCTTCAAAGTCCTTATATACCAACACTTTCCGCTCTTATAGATAAAACCTCTATAGCCATTGATATATAAGGGTTTTAGTCACTTTAATTCCTATATCATCAAATAAATCAATCCTATATGCAGTATATGACTAATTATACATAATAACATTGTAGATTAATTTAAATGTAAATATAGAGGATGCTATATGATAGGACATTAAGTACCTCTATGCAACTAAGTGTCACAAAATGTAACGGGTTAATTTTGCTTCATGAAGTGGATAGTTTCTATCCCAATCCAATTTTGGATTATGGTAAATTTGACATGAGATCAAATAATTTCCACCCATGGACAACTCTATATTCTTATGTCCTAGAGTGGGACACTAATTTGTACTCGTCAACTTGATATTTACAATTAAAGGTATAGCCATAATGACTGTAGGTATTCATATTATACTTCCACCTTTTGTAGGGAGGACTAAATTTCGTCCCCCGATTAATAAATATCTCATACTCAATGATTGCTTATCAAAATTAATTGGATAAGTGAAAATTCCCCCTATAGGGAATTAGGATCACACATAGTGATTATCCTGCATGAACCATTAGAAGCTGTTGACTCTGTGATAACATATAATTGGTTATCCCTGAGAAGGACATCCATTTTTTTCTCCTGATATGTTGAGAAGTTCCGCTGCATTTAATATGCTTAGGTATTCGTTAACGTTTGGAACGGTAACGAATATAATTAATTTTCCTATATCCTAAATTAAACTTATGACACTACTGATAGATTTAAAATCCGTTATCACTGAAAATGATATCAAATTAGGATGATAAAAAACTGACTAAATTAAACTTAGGTAGTAATACTCCCTATAAATATCACCTGTTTTCCCCAACTCTGGGGATTATTCTTATAAGAAAACATACCGTTTGAACCGACCTGTTTTAAACGTGATGCCATTTTGGCAATATGCTTTAATAGATTACCAAACTTAGGTATCCTTATTATGAATATACCTATAACTGACCTTTAAATGAATACCAGTTAATTTTATATGCAAACCCATGGCAAGGGAACGCTGTATTTAATAATGTCCTTTTGAGAACCTTACTATTATATATTTGTAATACTCTCAGGTGTAACGATATCAGCGACACGTTATAGTTATCCATTAATAAGCCACATAATTCTATATTATACTAAAAATTATACCTTTACGTGATAAAACATCTTAAAACACTTATATAAGCCGTATAGAGGTATATTAAAAAAATTTTCTTGTTCTTCTTGAGATAATTTAGCCCATATCTTATATGCTGTAGTTGATTTTAAAGCATTATGTTCAACCATTGATTGTAATTCTGGTATTAATGTTGTAAGTTTTTTATAATTTTGTAATGTATCCACGCTAATACCTATTTGTTTTGCTAATTGTTCTTGAGATTTTTGCTCAGCCGAATTATTCGGGTCAGCTTTTTTTATATATTGATTACTTCCATCAGATGCACTACCTTGTCTAATTCCATAAATCCTTTCAAGCTCCATAATACATTTAGCCATTTTCATAGGATTGCAGTTCCCTATTCCACGTTGCATGATATTTGTACTTATTAAATCTTCTAATATCATATCCTCTCTTGGAGTTCCTGTCTTTTCATCAAATTCAGGATAATGTACTATATTACATGGAACTTCTAATATACCTATCTCTTATATAATTACCCTTTCACATAGATATATGGTTATATTAAACATATAAAGCTACTACAGTACTTTGAATGTATAGATAATATAAATATAAGTAGTCGATTTAAAATCTACTGGTATGCCTGTACGCTTATTTTGGAGTATCTTCTCTATTGTCAACTACAAATGTAAATTTAATTTACAGTAAAAACATACTATATATTGTATGTATGTTATAATCCATATACCATATGTAGTAGATAAGTTGCAATAAAATTCAAATTTTATATAATCTTCTAAATTTCATTTTTTGCAGGAATATCAAATACCATTATAGATAATAATATTTCTCTATTATTATCACTTGGTTGAGTAAAAATATATCTGAACTGTGTTTCTCGCTGTATGTTAACTACTTTTTTAAAATTAGGATGTGCTTGTACTAATTTAGGTATTTTGTTTAAAATATTGCTTAAATTCTTATTTCTATTGAATATTAGTATAGCTCCTTTAGTATCTCTCCAACACATGTAACTTAAAATTTGATTTATAGTGTCAATAAATACTTTATCGCCCTTCCAGAACTTACATTCTCCTATAAATACATTTTTACCATTTTCTCGTAGCAATATATCTGTCTTACCATTTGCATTAAATGTCTCTCCCGTAGCTTTGCCCTCATATATACCATTTAATTGAACTAAAAAATGCTGCCTTAAAGATTCCTCATCCATTTTACTAAATGCTTCAGGACACCTTTCCATAACCATACTCATATTATTCAACGTACCAAGAATATCTTCATATGTTGACATATCAATACTTGGTTCAGGTACAAATGTCTTTTTATTTACTAAAGGTTTTGCTATTTTTACAGTTTTCTTATTTGTTGGAATCACATATGTTTGTACGTATTCAGTATTCTTTCTTAAAGGAATCCCTAACGATGATACTAAATTTAAATCTTTTAATAACTTATTTTTCCTATTAGTAAATAATTCTTGCAAGTAACTTTTTAAATTATCATTAAAAGGTTTTATATCTGTATTAGTCCATGATATATAATCTTTTATTGTTCTAATGTCACTATTTAAATTATCTTTTATTCCCTTACTTGTTAAATTTGCTCCTTCATAAACAAGTAACAAATCACTATTTGTAATAACTCCTATAGGAAAAACAGTTGAAAATGTAGAAGGTCTTAAATAAAATAAATCTCTATCTCCTTCATAAGGTATTCCAATAGTAATAGAATTTCCCTTCACATAATAAGGTTGACTTCTATCAAATATTACTCGATCCCATTCATGTGAAACATCTATATTCCTTTCTTTTTGATCAACTATGCTTATTTGTTCATCATGCAAAATTAATTGGTTAATTATATATTTATTATATAAATAATCAATATAATCATCCTCATTAACATTTAATATATAATTAGATTCCTGGCCTTCTATATCTTTCTTAATATTTTGCTTATGTGCTTCAATTGTACTGCGTAAATCTCCTTTAGTATAAAACAAATAATTTCTCATATATTCTACACTTCCTATATTTAATATAAAATTTTAAACTTATCCTTTATAAATTATGTTGAAATGAATTTTCTAAAATTGCTTTAATAATCGGTAACAACTTTTCATATAACACAGTATGCATTTCTTTAGTATTTAAATCATGTACAATATTATTTCTTGTGATAATTATATCTTCTATATCTTTTTCACATATGTTTTTTGTCTGAAAATGACATTTATAATCATAAATACGTTTTGATTGTAGATAATAAAATAATATTTTTGCCCTATATTTAGTTACTTTTAATTCATGTCCTAATTTTTTTTCCAAATCACACTTTGCTTTTTTAAAATCTTTAGATTCATAAATTTTTTCAAAGAAATAATAAAGCAATATGTATTTAGATATGTCATCATGCTTAGAAGTGGCTTCTATAAAAAATGAAATATTATCAATATCAAATTGTTGTTTAGGTAATGTAGTGTTTACTTGCTTGATTGTAAGAGTTTCAGATCCATATATTTTCGCATATTCACATAAAGCTTTTGCTATAAATATTCCTTCATTTATACCATATGAAACATCTAAATTAAAATAATCACAAGTAAATATTGCCGTTCCAGAGTTATTAATATCTAATTCTAAAGAAGTAAAGAAAGATAAACATTTACAATAATCACAAACAAGATCATAGCATTTAGTCCATTTAATAGCTTCATTAATCGCTATCTCTAAATTCCATTGTGAATAATCTTTTTTTTCTATATTAAGTTTTTTTATTTTTTCCATATTAAATTTTTCGATGTGTATAAGTCCAATATAACAATTTTCCTGTTGAAATTTATCAATACATATATCAAAATACGATTTATAATTTTCACAATTATTATTTATATTATTTTTAAGTTCAATTACACAGAATATTTTTGTATAATTATATTTTTGTAAATCATCATTACTTGTTATTGTATTCATAATTCATCTCCATCTATTATAGAAAATATTTACACATATAATATTAGTGTAATTTTCTATAAAAATCAAAAAATTCTATCCTCGATTTATTAAATCTTTGTGAAAGTGGAACGCCCTTAAAGGCGTGGAACTTGAATAAAGTTTAATAAATCGAAAAAACCGTCGGAGACAATAATAAATATTATTTTTATATTGAGTTGAAGATCAAGAGCAAAGGTAAATTGCAAAGAACCGCAATTCACCTTTTGTCGGACTAGCGTCCTCCATATAGATTATTTTTTATTTTTTTAAATCTATTTTGATTATTTAAAGCTATATTAAAGCGGTATCACTTTTGTGGATTATCCTATATAATATAGGTCACTCCACATTTTTGATACCGCTGCTATTATCATAATCAATTTTACCAATTATCCATACAGTATGTAATTTTCCTTCAACTTTAACTCTCTTACTTTTAATAATATAATCCATCTTATTTGCTTCAAAATAAGCATTAAATTGTTTAATAGATTTTTGTATCCTACCTCTACTATCTTTTAATCCTATTAATTTAATTAATTCTTTTTGCTTATCTTTAAATAATCTCTCACCTACAATACTATCTAAATACACTAATAATTCATCTTGTTTCTGTTGTTTTTCAATTTCTTCAAGATATTCAATTTTTCTAATAGTTGAACCTAAGTGTTCTAATACAAATTCATCAAATCCAATCTTTTCCGCTTTCTTTAAATTCTTAAGCTGTATCAAATAGTAAATATATGTATAATAATTAAACATTAAATTTCCTGCTTTACTATTCTGTTCTTGAGTATTATCAATTTCTTCTGGTCTAGCATAATAGAAGCAAGGGTTGTTTTCTATGTCTCTAGTATGATCTTTAACAAAATTTTCTCGGTCATAGTAATATTTATTAGCATCTTCCAGTACTGCATTTTTAATTGTACGTATAGAACCATTCAAACTTTTTTTACTATGATTTTTAATATAAAATATACAGGTATCTGTAGTATCAATAATCCTTTTTCTTCCTAAACATTGTTGTAACTGGTCTATATTATTTAAGTCAGTTATTATGTATTTGATATTTCTATCTATAAGGGATACTCCAACATCTAGTGCTGTAGTAGTAATTAATATAGGTTTTTCAAAAGTTATTAAATCCCTACTATAGGTTTTTATACAATCCTGATTGTATTTTCTATATCTACAAAACCTGCTACAAATAAAATTTGCTTTATTCTTATATTTATCAAACAATTTTTTAGCTCTATCTAATGTTTTACTGAAATATATGCATTTTTCGTTATCCTTTAAATTATTAAATATGTCTTCAACTGTACTATCATCATAATAAAATACTACTTTTTCAACATAATCATAGTTATATGGAATAGTATATATGTTTTCTTTTCTAGTAGTAAATCCTTTATTTTTTAACCAATTAAATATATTTTCTCCAGTACCAGACATAAATATATTGACAGCACTATTTTGTTCCATTTTAAAAAAATCAAATATTTTATCAGTATAGCGGTTCCAGCCATCTGATGTGAAATAATGGCATTCATCATAAACAATATATTTATAATTATACTGAAGCGGTTTATGCTTTATTAATCTTGTTTGAATTGATTGATATGTAGTAACGTATATGGTATCATCTAAATCTAAATTATCTACAAATCTTAATAAATCATCCTGCAATTTTTTTCTACTAACTAAATATAAAATTCTTTCATTTCTTGATTGCAAATATTTTGCTAAGGTATTTAGTATAAAGGACGTTTTTCCGCTACCTGTAGCACCATCTAATATAATTGCACCTTGTCCAAATTTCCAGTTTTTATAATCTTCTTTTACTAAATCAGTTATTGTTTTCATAATCTATACACCCTTTCGTAATTTATCCTTCATACTTATTTCCATAATTTTTCTTTAAATTAACCAGTTCATGCAATGCATCCATAAATTCTGGAGTTCTTTCAAATGAATAGATAACTCCATTTTCTGTATTGAATTTATAATATCTATATCCCAAATAGCTCATTGCTTGAGCCATATATTTTTTCTGTATGTTATAAGTTGCATTCATTAAAATCATCTCCTTATGTACTAGAGGAGAATAACCTTTATCTATTGGCCATCCCCCTCCAATATCCTTATTCCTTTATATGTATTTATGCAGCCCTCTTTAATTCCTTAAGAGATTCAAATAATATGTTTTTATATATGCTAAATTGTTCCATATCAACTTTATTTGAATCTAATTCTCTATATTTAAGATATATCTCATGATTGATTACATCTTCTTCAGCCAATAATTGTGATTTTTTCACTAGATCATAATCTTGGTTGTTTCGTAAATTTTCCAGTTTATATTCACATTGATATATTTCTTGTATTTTCCTATTGAGATATTTTTTTGCTTTCTTTATTTCACGTTTTAGGGGCAACAAATTCTGCTGATATACTGAATCAATAAGGCCACGAATAATTGTTTCCTCTGTATCGTCTTGCTTTAATTTATATGTATACTGGTATTTGTCCTCACCATCTGTTATTTTCAATACAATATATCCGTTGTTTTGTGATAATTCAGTTACATCTAAACCTTCTTCTCCTAGATAAATCTGCTGTCCTATATTTATAGCACCCATCATATTTTGTAATACATCATTTAATTTCTTTTTCATAATATATAAATCTCTCCTTTTTCTATATTTTAATTTAAATTTTATATGTAGTAGCTGTATATACCACTGTTCCGATATGTACGTGCAAAACTAAATAAATTTGTATTATTTATTGGTATTCCTTTGCCTTGTTTGAATTCTTGGCAAACAAAAAACTCCTGCTTAGGGAGTTCTAAACGAATATTAAATATTTTTTTTAATTCTTTTAGTTTTATATTTGTATGTAGGTATCCATCTTTGCATTTAATATCTGAATACAAAGAGTATTCATCCATTATCCTATAAAAATATTCTTGTGTATGTTTTTCTAGTATATGGATTAATTGTGGATAACCTAGGACATCGCTTATGTAGTATTTTGCTATGTCTTTATCAAAATAATAGCTTTTGAACATGGTATCTATTGCTAATAATATTTCTAATTGCTCCTGTGTAAAATTATCTGCACTGATATTTAATAATGATAAGACAGTGATAATGCTGTTTCCAGCAAATTTCTTTGTATAGTTTGTAAATCCAATTCCTGCAAACCTATTCAAATTAATACAATTTTCATTATCATTGTAGACTACGTGGTTTCCAAGACAACGACCTTTTAAAATATCCATGTCTACACCGATTAATTTATCACCTGTATAATCTTTGCTTTTATATGTTTTATAAAAATCATAAAAATATTTAATATTCCATTTTTTATATAAAGATAAATAATAACAAGACATTAAACTGTCAATATCATCCGAAAGACAAAGGTCATACTCACCTTCTTCAGTCCACCATTTAGGTATTTGTTCTATGTATTTGTTCATTTTCGTTAAGGAATATATTACATTCTCTAACTCTTCTGTATTTTACTCATAATTTTTTCTTAGTTATATATTATTTCTTAAATCTACTCTCATCTACTCTAAAGAAGAGTAGATTTATGTATTATTTCCCATCTTTTCATCCCTTTCATATTTCAATTTTGTACTTCCTCTAATATCTCTCATTACTCCAAAACCTCCTATAATCTTTATAATCCTTAAACTAAGATCCTTTTATTTCTTTTTACAATTATATTTAATTCGTGATTTAGTAACTATCTCCAGTAGATTGTATCCCTTTGGATTTCCATTTTTAATAGCCCAGTATGCTAATTTTTCTGCTTCATCAATAGATATCCAATCATCTCCTTTTGCATGTTTTGTTCTAATATTTAATGTATTACCATTCTTATCTTCAAAAATTGCATTATTACCATTTAAATCATATGTACCATAATTTTTCATATAATTTCTTCCTTCCATAAGTTATTCTTTTTTATCTTTATTTTCTATGAGAAGCTGCAACTTAGCTACTTGCAATAATAGATCATGCTTCTTTTTAGAATCTTTTTCTTCAGAATATAATTGTTCCAACTTTTTAAGTTTATCCTCATCAGTCATTTGTGCTTCCTCAACTTTATCTTTAATATCTTTTGGTAAATTCTTGATACTTTCATTAATTTCATTATTTACCTTGCTTATATCTTGTTTAAATTTATTGACTCTTTGAACTAAATTTATAAACTGATTGTTAATCTGATCTATAAATTGGATAAATAGGTTGTTGGGTGGCAAACTTAATAATGCTTTAAAATCCTGAAGTGATATATCCATTTCTACATTAGTAATTATGGGAATTACCTTATAAGTCAACTCATCATATTCAATTGCTTTCCCCGTATTAATTACAGCACTTACTTTATTTAGTAGTTCTTTACTTAAAGTATGAAATTTAATTTTACCTATTAATCCAGGTTCCACTATTTTTGATTGTTCCTTACCTTGTTTATCAATGTAAAATTGAAGTTCTCTATCCTGATTAAAATCACTTATTTTCAAAATTATTCCTCTCCTTCTCTGTTATTCATTTCATTCGAAATCTCTTGCAATTTTGCTTGAATATTTTCGGCTTTTGCTTCAGCTTCAAGTATATTATCCTGACAATGTTTAGCATCAAAAATATCTCTTATCATCTTATTTTCTTCATTGCAAACATTGTTTAGTTCATTAATAAAGTATTTTTGATTTTCAATTATGTCAAAATATAAATCCAGTTGGCTTTCAGTATACTTTTTCTTAAAAACATAATCATATAATTCATCTGTCGGCTTCTTTTTTAATTCTTCTTCTCTTGCTTTTCTTTTTTCTTCTAACTTCAAAATGTTCACTCTCCTTAATTTAATTTTTTATTTATTGAGTTTATTTCATATAAAAATCCTTCAATAAACTCATTTAAATTATTTGCTTTTTCTTTAGACAAATAACCTCCACCTATAAAATGTGATACTTGTGTTCCTGTAAGCCCTACCTGTTTACCAATCCAAGTATACGTTATACCCTTGAAATTTTTTAAATATTTAATTTGTTTTATAAGCTCATTTTTTAGCACTTTTCATCACCTCTCATTTACTTATTTTCTTAGAATTCATATCTATTTTTAGTTGTAAAAAAATAAAAGTACAAAATCACTTGATATTATATAATTATAGGTGTATAATATTGATAGTATAGGGTGTACCTATCTCCTATAGTAATATTTGCAAATATCCCATCAAACCCCTAATATTAAAGGGCTTGTTTAAGTTTTACATTCCAACGTTTTTTAGGGTACTATTTAAACCTATTTCTACATTCATTAATATCCATATATTTCTTACTCTGACCTTCCTCTTTGAATTTGCCTCTTTTAAATTTACAAATAATTTTTGAAAAATCTGTACTATGTTCTACAGTAATAATATCATTGTGATTAATAATAACTTTTTTTAATATATCAAAATATTTTCTACTATCAATATCTGCCAACTTACATATATGTATTTTAGTAATTGCACCCTTCTTATTTTGCTCAATTTCAAAACAAAATTCTCCCTTAAAGACCTTATTGAATTTGCTTATAATATATAATGCTTTAAGAAGATTTCTTTCATCTTTATTTCCTATATTTTTGAAAACATCTAATTCACTATCAAAAATTTCTACTTGTTTATCTTTTTCTTCATTCTTAAATATACTAATATAAATTTTATTCTTTTTATTATTGATCTTCTTAAGTTTTGATATTTTCTCTTTTCTATCTTCATAACCTAATTTAGATTTTTTTACTACAAGAGATTTTCCTTTTATCCTGCGAGATAGTTCACTACCAAAACAATTCCATAATAGAGATTTATCTAATTTATTAAAATCCTTATCTCTGTAAAAAGCAAATACAATAAAATCAAGTAACTTTTCTTTAGTCAATTTTAATTCTTTATGTTCTAAAATATTCATCAGTTCCATCTTTGCATAAGTATAAAATATTTTATATCTATCATCGTGTTCTTGTTTTATATCGCTGCTACAAAATATATTATTATTTTCCTGACTATTATACTTAGATATTTCATCATATTCTTTCTTTAAATCTTTTAACAAAGGTTTTATATATTTTGTGTATGACACACTATTATCATATTTTTTATCTTTAAATTGCTCTGTATTTTCCTCACTATAGAAACAAGTAATATCTTCTGCTTTTTCTTCAAGTTGTTCTTCTTTATTCTTTTTTAATTCATCATCTATATTAGCTATTTCCTTTTCCATATAGTGACATAATCTATTCATTACACAATTGGTATCAGAAAATATAAACTTCTTATCTTCACCATATAGCTCTCTATTTTCATTCATTATTTTTTCTCTACTAACTTCATGGTTGTATATATATCTTTGAAAATATGGCTTTTGAATATTTTTTAAATATTCTTCAATTTCACAAGGGATAGTTGCAGCTTTACCAGTTTTCGCAAAATCTATTATTTTACTGCATACAACACTCATAATTTTAATATATCTTCTTACTTTAGTTCTTTCATTATCATCTTTAGGAACTACACTCCATAACTTAGTTATTTTATTTACGGCTTTTCCTATATTATTGCTCATACCCCTAATATCTGTATCTATTATTTCATCCATATCAGTTATTTTATGCATCTTATTTTCATCATTTTCTTGATCTTTTAATGATATTGGGACTATAGTATTTGTTTTTTGCTCTACTGAACATCTTACAAGTGTTTTATCATTTGTACTAAGTACATGGTCGTTATCATAGTCAGCTCCCCCAATATGTAAAGCTAAACTATCATACATAGAAGTAACTATTCCTTCAGTCATATATTTGTAATAGTCATTAGGTTGCTCTACAACGGTAACTGGAAAATGCTCATTGCTAACATGAGGAAATCTTATAACATCAATCTTCATATTTAATTCTTTAAGTTTTTCTTTCATTGATAAATATTTATTATAATCATATCCACATTTCATATTTTCTTTTTTATCATTTAATTTTTTAGTAAAATAATTTATATACTCATTAACCCAATATTTAGAATATATTGTATTAGCTTTTAATCCACCTGTAACTTCTAGTCCAAAAGCATATTGTGCTAGTGCAAACACATCTGGTATTAAAGTTTGATAATTACCTGGCACAAAAATACATCCTTTAAGTGTTCTTTTTTTAAAACCTTTTATATCCTCTTTGATTTTTTGTTGAATATAATTATCATAAAATAAATCTTTATTTTCATTTAATGCCTTATAATATGGAGGTATCCTTTTCTGACATATAAGTTCTCCTATTTCATTTTCTTGAGAATTAATTACACCTCTATACTTTAAAAATTCATTTACATCCGTACTTATCTCTTTAATCTTTTTAGCCGTTCTACTGCATAAATTTTTAATATCATCGTCTGATAATTCTAATGATTGAATTGGTTGATAACTCAATAAAACTTCATGCTTTAAATTTTTTTCTGAATATTTAGATATATTAAACGTCCTTTTATATCCATGTAATTCTTTATCAAAGTTACTTTTCCATATTGTAAAAGCTTCTTCTTGACCAAAATTTTCATCATACTGCTTATAAAATTTAAACTGGCTCTTAGTCAGAATCATGCTAATATTATCTTTAAATAAGTCCCATGTATGTCCAAATACGTCTTTAATTTCGCTTTTGAATTCCTTTGCAAACTTCTTCAAATCAAAAGTATATACATTGCCTTTAATCCCTGGGATAGCTCTAAATTGCCAACTAGAGGGTAAATAATCAAGTCCTAAATTTTCCTTCCACTGTTCAGCTAAACGTACATCAACCAATCCCGCACCATCAAAAGGAGTTATTTCAATTTTACTTTTTTCAGTACCTTCTTCAATTTCATAATTATCTTTATTATTTACTTTCTCCTTTTCTTTAACATAATCAAAAACTTCTTCAATTTTCCTTGCATAATCATCTATAACAACAAAATTGGGAGTTATAACTGGTGTACTGTCTGTAGAAGCCATAGCATAATAAGAATTAAATTTACTAAATGCAGGATGCTCCATATCTTCTGGAAGACCGCACAATAGAATTTTATTCATCTTATCAAATAATCCTTCTCTTATAAATACCACTTTTTTATTCCTAACGTTACCTGAACTAGCCATTAACCTTTTAAACAATTCATTTTTATATTCTATATCCATATTATATTTGTATTTTTCTAAAGATTTATTGCGTGTACGATTAAACTTATTATTTTTAATTTTGCCGTTAAATTTTTTATAATTTAGCTTCGGTTTTCGTGTAAATATTATATTAACCAATCCAGAATCAGATTTTATAATATCTCTATATTTATCAATATTAACTGACATAGTAATTAAATCTTTAACATAAGTAAATCCACTCAAATCTTGACTATTTCTATCAGGTGCTAAAATTTTAATAATTCTAATTGTTTCAGGTTCTTTTACTAATGTAAATGACTTCTTTAACTTATTCTCATTAATTCTAATTTCTACACCTGTTTGCTTTCCTTCTTTATTAACCATTCTCTTACAATTCTTTAGTTTTAATCTTAAAATTTTATACATTTTATCTTCTGCCATTCATTATCCCCCTTTAAATTTTTTAACCCATTTTTATAATAAGATTCAGGAAGGACAAGATAGTTTGTCCCTCTATGACCTTCTTGTATTATTCTGTAATTAAATTAAAATCTCCATCTTCATTTTCTTGAATAACTAATGCATAATGTACATCAATATACTTTTCATTAAGTTCTTTCACATACTTTGTTTTCGTATTGTCCCAATTGTATATTTTCCATTTATATTCTGGTTCTTCTTTAAAAATTGGATTATTAATTCCTACAGTAATTGTATTATCTTTCCACTTGATAAAGAAAAATCTATTCGGATCACTAAAATCATTGCATGTACTAATTGCCCATCCTATGCAATCATCTTTTGATTTAAAGTTACTACCCATTAAAACCATTGACGCATCATCATTTTTACATCTAGGTGCATCAGCAATAACAATCTCATTTGAATTTAATCCAATTTCCTTTAATTTTATTAATCCATTCATAATTTTTCACCTTTTAACCTTTCAATTTTCTAATAATTTACTTATTCATAAAACTATCTTGTGATTTCCATATAGCCATTAAATCAACTTCATTATTATTTATATCTTTATTCTCAACTTCTTCTTCAGTTATAAGATCGGCAGCATTAAACTTATCACCAGTTTGGGTAGATTTAATTTCCTTTTTGTGTTTATTTTGTGTATTGTCAGTAACCATATTTTCACTAATTGGTGTATCTTTAGTAACACTATTGTGTGATTCTTGTGTCTCTTTCGTAACATCTTTGTGTTTTTTACGTGAATTATTAGTAACTGGATTTACACTTTTATGTGTAGTATTAGTGCTATTTTCATGTACTTTTTTTGTAGTTTCCGTAACGGAATTTTGAGATGCAGCATTTTTACTTTTAACATACTCATATAAAACCATCTTCATAATATCTTGTTTATTTGGCATATCTTTAAAATACTGATATATAGCATCATCAATAAATTTTCTTTCAGAAAAATACATATTAACTCTTCTATCATCAGCCATTATTATTCACCTGCTGCTATTTTATATTTAGTATCTAAAAACTTCTTAGAACCTCTTACGTTTGTAAATACTGGATCTTCCATTACTTTAATATTACCTTTTTCAAAATTAAGCCCTTGTGATTTAAATAATTCCATAGCACCACCTGTAAAATTAACATTGACACAAGTATCAAATTTTACAACCTTATTTGTTTCACTTAATACTTTTTTTAGATATTCTTTTAATAAACTTTTATCATGACTGCAAATCCCATCTTCTATTAATTGTTGTATATTAGATATGTTTACCGTTCTGTTATCAATCTTGTTTATAAGCTTGTCATAATATTCAAAAGTACCTAAATCATCTATTGTATCTACTGTAAGAATACGATTATTCCTTGTTTTTATCAGGTTTATCGTTTTAGATCCCACGTCACAGATACTTTGCATTCCATTGTGATTTTCAATTAATGGTATACTTGCAACTCCTTCTAAAAACATTTCTACATTTTTTATATTTATGATTAAAGTATTTTCATTTTTATCTATTCTATAAGTACACATGTAGCTATCTTTTTCCTTTATTTTGTTAATATATTCTTGCGTTTCATTAGCTTGGTTAATTGGTGTAAGCATAGATAAATTCACATCAACTTCATCTGCATCTATTTTATCTAAAAATAAAGCTCTGCAAATCAAATAGTAAAGAGTTGGTATAAAATTTTTATCCTTCTTAGATTGACTTTCTTCAAATTTATCATCATCATTAGCTATAACATAATATCCTTGTTCATCACTTAATTGAATGTAATCATTATCTGCTAATTTATTAACTTGTCTTTCTTTTCTTACTTTATTTACAAAACTAAGAACCTTATCATCTATACTTCCCTTTGCATAGTTATTTCCAATATCTGCACTTATATTTTTAGTTATTTTTTTATTTTCCATATTTACCCCACCTTCCACTAATCTTGAATAAATTTTACTAGATATTTCTTCATCACTCATACCTTCATTTATCATTTGTTTTGTAATTTGTATTATTTTAAGATCTACATCCATCCATATTGGTTCAGTATTTGAATTTGATACATTTACCTTACTTAAATCAATTTGCAGATTTCCTTTTTCATTTTGATCTTTATTGGGTTTTTTAAACCTCCAACTTATATTGCTATCAATTCCATATTCTTTAGTTATACTTATTGCAGTTTTCCCCATATTCTCAGGTTTTTCCAAAGCCGTCGAAAATCTAACACCTGAAATGAAATAACGGTTTTGAAAGAAAAAATTTTTATTTCGCCCCATATAAAGTCCTCCTGTATACTCTCTAATTTTGTTGTAGTAAGGAAATGAAGATAATCTTCACTCCCTGCTACATCTTCATAATATGTTCTCTTTCTTAATATTTTTATAAGTAATTAATGTACTTCATCCAATACATGGTTTATCTGCTTCTCAACATTTTCATCAGTAATATGTTCTAATTGTTCCGTATACAATTTCATAATTTCTGTAGCTTTTTTATAAAATACCTTTATATCAGTACCTTCTTTTATAAAAGTTGTAGAGTATATATCATGGTTCTGATTATCTATGCAAATTTGGCAATACCATCCTTCTGGATAATCCTTATATTCCTTCTGTACAAGATGTACCAATTGCAATATATAATCTTTATTCCACTTAATAGCTTGGCCTAAAGTTGCAGTTTTGGATGTTGTTGGATACTGTCGCCCTGGATATTGCTTTTTCCAACTATTAATATAAAAATGCTCCCTTGCTTCTTTACTCTTATACTTAGTTTTAATATCAAAATCAGCATCATCTAATATCATTGGTGCAGGTACAAGTTCGTTATAACTTTCTGTAAAATTTACTTCTCCATCACTTATATCATGTATTGTTGCATTACCAGAGACACCTACACTACCATCGCTATATTCTTCTAATCCTTTAAATTCTTCTTCTGCCTTTTC
Organism: Clostridium ragsdalei P11; assembly: GCF_001675165.1. GTDB lineage: Bacteria > Bacillota > Clostridia > Clostridiales > Clostridiaceae > Clostridium_B > Clostridium_B ragsdalei. The sequence continues at coordinate 92,925 of NZ_LROS01000055.1, read as the reverse complement.
CCTTATTTCCTGTTCGGTTGCATTGTCCTCTACTTCTACCTTTTGTATTACCTCGCATACTGCATATCCACTTACACTTACTTTTTTCATACTCATTTTCCTCCTTGAATTTCATCTTTAATTTTGTGTTTAAAACTTAGTTATTGTGATATAATATAAATGATTTTTAAATTACATATAGTAGAGTAGTGTCGCCAAACTCAACTCTACATTTAAAATTATATTTTTATTGGGGGTATGGTATTTTTCCATGCCTTTTTACTTTTCTATCCATAATTTTTCACCTTCTTTCAATGCATATATTTTTTAACCTTCACCATGTTTTACTTTCCTTATTATATTCTTTTATATCTTTAGCAATTTTTCTAACAAATTTCTCGGAATCAAAAATTTTTCCATAAGCAAGTTGTACACCCATTAATACTCTTTTTATAGTGTTATTATCTATATCTGTATTATTCACTAATTTTAAAAACCTTTCATATAATTCTAATATTTCATTAGCGTGACCTAATCCATAATCCCTATATTCATCATTATTTTCTTCAAATTGCCTATCCATTGAATCTTTTATAGCTATTAAAAGTTTTTTTTGATTCAAATTGTAACTATTTAAGCTAAAATCAAATAATGCACCTTCATCTATACTAGTTTGTGTTACAATTATTTCTTCTCCTGTGTCTGGATCTGTAATTGTGTCCTCATATTCATATTCCGAATTTTTAAGTTCACTATTCAATTTTATATTTTGAATTTCCATTCTATCTATTTCATCCAGTTCCTTTTGAAAATATTTTTCTGGAATATTAAATATTTTTGAAAGAACAGGTAAATATTTTTTAGATACATTTTGTTTTCCTTTAATCCACAGATTAATATTTTGCTTTTTTATACCTAATTTTTTTGCCAATTCTTGATGTTGCATATTATAAAGATTTAAAATATATTCTAATCCTATCAACCTAATTCATTCCTCCTGTATTGTTTCAAACAATATTTATTGTTTAATTAAATATTACCACGATATATTGTTTCAGTCAATATTGTTTCAGAAAATATTTCAAAAATTATTTTATTGGTATTTTTTATATTGTTTATCTCCCTCCTATTCAATTTTAAGTAAAAAAAGTGCTATTATATAGAGATAATATAAATAGTTCACCTAATAGAATTAACATCAAATTAATTCTAATCACGAAACTATTCTATTTTTCTCTATGTAATAGCACTTACGACTATAAAAACGCCACATGGCAATAATTTCTTTATTTACTTAACGGTTATTATTATATTACCTAATCATATCCATGTCAACACATTTTTTCTAATTTCTATCTTATTTTCATAAAATGCTACTACTTTAGCTCAATAACTATTATTTTGTCATATTGTTAGTTTTATTCATTTACAGCTATATCCAATTCAGTTCCACTTCTAAAAAATACGCTTACTCCACCAAGTAACAGGTTTTCATATATACAGTAAACGTCCTCTACATCTATAAAAGTATAAGGTTTTTCATCTATAGATGATAATTCCATTCTATAGTTACCTTTTATATCCTTAAATTCTCCTATCTCTAATTCATTCATAAATAACGGAATTGAAACCTCTCCAATTAGATCAACCATTACATCTTTACCTTCAAACTTTTTTAGTTGTTTTTTTAATTCTTTTCTATTAATTTCTACTTGTACTCTCTGTGTTGCCTCATATACCTTTATATCCTTAAATTCATTTTTTTCATTTTCAGCATACTCTCTAACTTTATTCATCACTGCATTCATTTAAATAATTCCTCCTCTTATTATTCAATTAACATATTCTACAAAATTCTTCATAGGTTAGCTTACTTCTTACCCTTACAGGTATTGTTCCCTCAATGTAAGCAGTAAATACGTGCTGCTTATCCTCTCCTTGTTGCGGTACATAATCAAACGGTACAATTTCTCCAAGCTTGTCCTGTAACTGCTCTTTTTTAACTTCAAATATATTGCTCATATTACTCCTCCTCCCTAAACATAATCTTGTATTTTTTCTTGAACCCTTACGTGATACTGCCTTTTCTCCAACTTTTTAATTTTATTATTGATACTTCCCGCCATATGTTCAAATTTCTTCTTTTGAGAACGTGTAAAAGAATCTATTTGACTTATAATTTCAAGGTCATCTTTAGCTTTTCTCCTAATTTTACGAACTTGTTTAATTTCCTTGATAATTAGCCATGCATGATACATTCCCTTTATATCAGTTAATTCTATTTCATGCAGTAAATCACAAGTTTTTAAATCACATTTGTGTACAAGATTATATAGTCGCTTTTTTTCATTTGAAGCATCTCGTAATATATTAGTGATTTGTTCTGTATACTCTAATGCCAAACACATAATTTCGCCTCCTATTATTGATTTTCCAACCATAAAAGTGATATAATCTAATTGTCTAAGTTAGTATCTCACCTTCGGGTTAGGTACTTTTTTATTTATCTTATAATTTTATGATACTATTTTCGTATCACAATGTCAATACTATTTTCGTATCATCTATAGTATAATATTTGCAGGAGGTGATACTATTGATAAAAATGAATCTACTTTCAAAGATGGTTGAAAAAAACCTATCTCAAAGAGAATTATCTCAGTTAACAAGAATACGACAGGCAACTATTTCTGCTTATTGCAACAACACATTTAAAATGATATCTAGAGAACATTTAGATATATTGTGCAAATTTTTTAATTGTAAAGTAGAAAACCTAGTTGAATTTGTAGAAGAAAAGGTAGAAGAATAATCCTCTACCTTACTTTTTATGTTCCATTAATTCTTAAAGATGTTTTACTTTTTCTTGAATCTTTTCTGTAGTTTCTTTAATTTTGTCAATATCATACGTATTCAGGTTAATACTGGTGCATTCACTTTTAATATCATCTAATTTACTACTAATTTCCTTCAATAATTTAATTATCTCGTCTTCCATGTTCTCATCTTCCCTTTTTACTGTAAATATTCTATAAATTAAGGGAGACTCCTCTGCTAAACAACTGAATAATTTTGAATAATTTATCCTTTTAAACATAAAATGCTATAAGATCAATTTAAAGGAGATAATATTATGCCATGTAATAGTTTCTTATTAAAAGAAGATATTTGTAGACCAAGAACATTTACTAAAAAACAAACAATGCCCTTTTTAGAAGCTACCATGTTAAACGATTTTATTCTTAAAGAAAATATTCAGAAAAATGATAAAGAGTTATATAAACTTCTATCACAATGTAATATTAATTATGTTTGTTATTATGAATATGCAAAATTTATATATAACAGATATAAAAATGGATATTTTACATTCCTATGTAAAGAAGAACCTGCTATAGAATCTATTATAGATTTGCTGTATTGGTCATTCGGTGATCCCGCTACCTTTTATTAAATATCTATAAAATAAAATTAATATTCAAGCCCCGACAACATGTAAAACTTCTGGACTGTTTATTTTTTTAATCATTCTCATAATATCATTTAACGTTATAATTTCTATTCTAATATCACTATTCTTCTCTAATTTAACTATATAATCCCATGCATTTTGATGTATATTTCCTGTAGTAATTATAATTCCTCGCTTTATAGTATCTGCAACCATTGCTCCAACTAACTTTTGGCATATCTCTCTACCAATCATAAAATCTTCTGTAACTGTTGCATTTTCTGTATACCTTTTGCACTCAACAAATATAGTGTTATCGTCAGCATCAATTAAAATTAAATCTCTGCCTTTATCATTCGCTGCTGGCGTTAGAGTAACAGATTTATATTTGCCTATATTTTTAAATAGCCATTCAGAAAATCTCTCAAATTGTCTACCTTCCATATATTCAATTTCATGTTTAATTTTATCTAAGTCCTTTATAGTTAAAACTCTATTTTTATACTTTCTACTGTAATCTGCTATAAACTTATAATCTTTATTTACAAATATGGTAATCCAACTATATATTATTATTATTAATCCAATACCAATTAATATTAAAGTAAAATTATCTATAATAAAAAATAATATATCTACTAAAAACATTTTACCACCTCTTATTAAACATTATGGGTAAATTCTATTTATTTTATACTAAATATAATACCTAAAAAAAGTACCAATGTAATTACTATTACTAAGGTACTTTTTAACACTCTAACTTATTGATTTTATGAGATTCTTACAAGACAATAAAATAATGAAATGAGATGTAATAGTGAGGTGGCAACCCGAACTGAAAGACACTTGTCTACTCTAATGCTTTTGCCAAATTGGGTAAATCAAAATCACTGTACAAAATTGAAAAATCATTATCATTTAATAATCTATTTTCCACAACTGGTCGTACAATTATAGTTAGTGGATATATACTTTCTCCTATTTGCTGCTTATATAATTCTTGAAAATATCTACAATTATATATCTCTTTTAATTTTTCAATTGAAGTCATATGACTATAATCTATTTCTAATATAATTGGTATAAAATATTCCTGGTAATTCAATTCTAGTAGTGCATCAATTTCTCTATACTTTTTACCATTAGTATAAATTCTATATTTCTTTTTAAAAGTTTCAATTGTACAACCTAAATTAATAAATTCTGCATATACATCTAACAGTTTCAGTGCATGAATACCTAACCGTTGGTTAATATAATAAATTGTTTCTGCTGTCATATTATATCTATAACGTGCAATTGCTTTATCTTGATATAAACTTCTTAGTGTTTTTCTTGCCATGTCGTAGCCATATTTCCGTCCATGATATATAATTTTAGCACATTGGTGAATGGTTATGCTTCCTTCCTCTTGTATAAAATTTAATATTTCCCTTTTATGCTTACTTAACATTCTTTTTCACCTTTAACTTTATTTTAGTTTTAGGTCTATCTTTCTTAATACCTGGATTATCATCCTTTTCACATTTTTTGGTTTTCATTGGTACTACATTATTATTTGTATTTAAAAATTTATTGTAATCTGTATAAGAACTCCTATTCTCAAGTATGCTATTTTTAATATTTTCTTTTATTAAATTATCATCTATAGCTAAACTATAAAACCATTCTCTCTTATTACCATACATCAATAATCCTTTCCTATTCTCTATATTGGTTAATTCTGCGGTGTCACATACAGTTAAACTTGAAGCATCTGAATTTTGTGAGAATCCTAGTTTTGTACATAAGCAGCTTCTTAAATTTGGATCAAGAACTGTTGTATCTGGTCTTTGTATTCCTATAATTAGGAAACTACCTACTTTCCTAAACTTACGTGAGAATTCCTTTAAATAGTTGTAACACAATACCTTCTGTTCATAATTCTTATCTAACTTTGTCGTTGGAAAGTAATCTGCAAATTCATCTAGTACGATAAAATTGTAAGCCATTCTTTTACCATAAAATCTACTATTGTATTCTTGGATATTTTTACAATTATTTTTCTCGAATATATTTAATCTCTTAGTGTACATATGATCTAAATATTCAAATAGTTTTAACGAGTCATTAATATTTTTTACATAACCTTTTGTCTGTTTACAATTCTTAAATATATCAAAATCACACATATCACTTAAATCTGCAAAATATAAATTTAAATCTCTTGCAGTATGAAAATAAATTGAATTAGTAAGTATAGATCTAATTTCTTCGGTTTTGCCACAACCAGTTTGCCCACTAACCAAGACATGAGGGAATTTTTGTAGATTAACGATAAGATTTTGATTAGTATTATTTAAAGATACAAATATTTCATAAGGTTTTACTTTAACTGGTACAAATACTGTCTCTGTATCAGGTTGATTTACAATTACTTTTATAATTCCCAACTCATAATTTAAGCTTTGTTCTATAATAATTGGATAGCCTATAGAAGTTTGTATTTCATCTTGCAAATTATTTAATTTATTAAATCCATGTTCACCTAATGTTATTAATACTTCATATCCCCAAGGTAATTTACGATTAACTTTATAAATAGGGTAATAACCAATATTATTCTTTTCAAACATTTTTTTAATTTTACTTTTTACATAATATATATCTTTATTTTTTATCCTATCGTAACAATACCAACCTCCACCAATTAAACCCATTTCTACAAACATTATTTACTTACCTTCTTCTTTTTATTACTATTTCCTAAAGTACAATCCATTGCTAATGAAACAAATAATGTTCCCATAAAAAATTGTTGTGCTGATATATGCTGTATAAGAAAATTAATTAATAATCGATCTGAATAAAATAAATAATAATCTAAAATTTCTAGCATTGAATAAACCTCCCTGAAATTGTTTATACTATGTAGAGATAAAGAGAAAGAACAGAAAAATAAAGCTATGATATGCAATATTATAATCTATGTTCTTCCTCAATAACAATAAGCTATGATATGCTTACTTAATTACCTTTAAATAAGGTACTGTTTTGAATTCTTGTATTGGCTCTGGAATATCAGCGTAAAATTGGTTGATATATTTCAGTAGCTTTTTCATTTCTTTTGGTTTGATATAATGACTTTTAAGTTTTGTAAATATTTCATGAGCATCATTTTTCCAATCTCTATCTTTATAAGTATAAGGATTTCTGACACACGCATTTAGCATGTTCTTAAAAGTTATTAATTGATCTCTTGTAATTTGTTTGTTTTTTAAACAATAAATAAGCTTATGTTGGACTTCTGAATAAATAGGGTAAACCATTTGATTATATAAAATGTCCTCCACATACCTACTGTCTGTTGGTTTTGGAACAACCTTTCTTAATAATAGATTGATAATCTTTTGTACCATTTTTAATACCTCCTACATATACCTGTTTCTTATAATATAAATATATGTGTAAGATATTAAATATTGCATGTCCATAAAGCAAAACTTTATTTGTACTATGTAAAATTGTATTTATATTAAGTTTTTTTATAATAAAAAATAAGCCCTAATTCTCGTCTTGGGACTTATAAAATATATCTTCTATTTTCATATTTAGTTTTTGCGCAATATTAAAAGCTGTTTCTAAATTCACTTGCTTTTTATTATTCTCAATTCTATTATAATCATTACTGTCTAAACTTAAAAACTCTGCAAAATCTTTCTGTTTCTTGTATCCCTTTTGTAATCTTATTTGTAACAATTTATTTTTTATAGTCATTTATATTTCTCCAATTAAATTTTTTCTAAACCTTGTATAAAATATAATAGATATCCTTGTAATTATTATTTTACCTTGATTTACAATTCATGTACATACTACATAATTAATTTTTACAATAGTTCATATAAAGTCATTACACTAACCATCCAATATACCAACTATACCTATATCAGATTTGCTACTTTGATTTCTAATAAATTTATTAAGGAATTATTACTAAATTTTGATTAAACACTTGACTATTGAATATTACGCTCCATTAGAACCATAGGTTGTTCATATTATTGAAACTATCGGTTCACAATAAAGAAGCCACCTATTCACTTATAAGCACCGCCCTGTTTTCGGCAATTGTAAACTGCATAATTTGGCGACCTAGTATATACCAAATATGCATAACTAAATTCGTGTATAGTATCTTCTTTATGATCTCATAATGTTGCATGATTGAAAATTATACTCTGCTTATCTGCATGATATACAGCACAATATCCCAAATCATAATATTTGTTTCCATTTTCATCAAATTTTTTGTAATTCTAACGTTAGTATATATAGATAATTGCTTTAGTAAATATTCCTTAGCTTTTAATTTTGCATCAGTATCATTTTCATAAGTATCTGATAATTTATCATTGTCTATAACATTTTTTATATTATTTATACAAATCCGATTACTAATTTTATCATAAGAATAACAATCTCCAATTTCTTTAATTACAACATCAGGATATATATTATGTAAATCATTAAATATTAATATTATCTCTCTTATAATATTGAATCCTAGCGATTCTTCTACCCAATAAGGTTTTATATTTAAGGTTTTATAATAGTTATTTATATCATCTAAGCTGTTAAATTTTAATTCCATAAAAACATCTTCTTCATTCTGTAATTATTCTACAAATCACAGAAAAAATCCTCTACATACTTTTACATATATTTAACTACATTTCCACTAATTATTTTTCGATAAAATACATAATTTATCTTAAATTCAAATATACTATAGCTTATCAATAAAAATTATTACAGAAAGGACTTGATATATATGTTAGAACAAACTTTAAAGGTTGTAAAAAATGATTACAATAATATGTTAAGTAAAGGACATGAAGATATAAGACATCAAATTGTGCTTCCACTTTTAGAAGGATTAGGTTATAAAAAAGATTGGATTAAAAATGAGGATAATGCCAATAAAAAGACAAGAGAAAAAATAGACATATCAATATATATAAATAAAAATTTCAAAAAATTATTTTATATAGAAGTTAAAAATGGTTATGATAAATTAACAGATATAAATTGTTCCCAACTAACATCTTATATGCATAGTAAAAATATAGAATGGGGTATACTTACAAACGGAACTTTATTCATTTTATATAATAATAATATAGATGGTGATTGTTACCAAAAAGAAGTTCTAAGATTCTATTTATTTCAACCCATTAAAAAAGATGAACATTATTCAAAAATTAGAAATAAAAATAATTTGAAGTACTTTTCTTACAAATATTTATTTAAAACAAAAGTTACTAATTACTTTAGATATTTAAAACAATATAGATTAACTTTTGATAATTTTCACTCCTTTAGACAGTATGACAGCGTTTTATATAATTACTTTGATTATTTATCTGAGCAAGGTATTGATTTTGACCTAGCAAATATAAGACCTAACACTTTTAAAAAGTTTATAATAGAAACAATTAAGAAGAAAAAAGTTGATAATTGCAAAAGAAATTTAAACTATCTTACAACACTTACTAATAAATATGCTTATATACGAGGATTTTATGATAAGATTTTAGCTAAAGGAAATAATATAAATCCATTTAAGTCATTAAATAAAGAAAGTATATTATGTGACTTAAACCTTGAACTAAAAAAAATAGAACATAATAAAAGTATTGAACCTTTAACAAAAGAAGAAATATATTTACTATTAAAAAGCTATAAAAATAAACGTAATTATTTACGAAATGAAATAATTTTACTTTTACTCGTTTATACTGGATTAGATTTGAAAGAGATACAACAACTTGAGATCCAAAATATAAATTTTGAGAAATCTCAAATTTGTATTAAAGATAGGTGTATACCCATACATGAAAATCTATCTAAACTTATTAAACAATATATTGATAAAAGGAAAAAGGAAAATATTAAAAGTAACTATCTAATTTGCTGCAAATATCATGATGAATATTCATCAATGGATCAATCTGGATTTAATAACTTAATAAGTAAACAATTTAATAATATAAAAGAGATATCTGATGAAAGGAAAAAAATGCTAACTCCTTCTTTTATAAAATGGTCTTTAATTAAAAAGTTATTTCATAATGGTATTAAGATTGAAGATCTTGTAAAATTCACTGGTTTATCTTTATCAACAATAGATGATTATTTAAAAGATGAGATTAAACAGAAAGGTAATGCTGAAAATATAAGAAAAAAGCATCCATATAATTCTATATTTGAATCAATATCTAATATTTAAAATGTAAATTATTTATATAAAATTTTCAAATATATATTATTAAGTTTATATTTCTTATATTGTATTTATTTGTAAATAATTCATGTCGTTTAAGAATTGTTATTAATTTCGTATTAGAAATTTTTGATTTGTCGTATTAACCTATGTATTTGATATCCATTGGTTCAATTTAGAATTGTGAATATAAAAAATAAGATATTTTTGTAAAATGATTTAATAATTAATTGCCCTACAAAAATATCCATCTAAAAAAGCATCTAAAAAAGTGTGACTTTAATAAACCCAATATATTTATATTTTCAAAATTTGGGTGTACAATATAAGTAGATAGTAATTCTTGATCTTTATTTGTTAGTCCTTTAAATATCCTGCAAGATATTTGAGGGACTTTTACTTTTCATTTTATTCTATTAATAATTTTTCAGGATCATAACCAGATTTCCCAAGTAGCTGACTTTCTAACTCATTAACATTGTAGTTTCTTTGTGGATAGTCATTGAACAAACTTTTCTTTTTACTAGAATAATTCTTTTTAATCTTATTTACGGCAGATTTTGCTTTATCTATAGTATTAAGCAATGCTTTCTTCAGCATAGTATATACATTAGATATGCTGCCCCTTCTACGTACTTTAATAAGTTTGGCTTTGACTAGTTCCTGTATACCTCTTTGTATGGTTCTGACGCTTTTATGGAGCTCTTCAGCAATATATTTTTGAGATGGATAACAATAATCCTTGTCTTTTCCATAGCACATAGATAAAAGAAAATTATAAATTCTAAAACTGTTATCCGAGATGCTAGAGGTAATAGTAGCATTATCAATAACCGTATAATTAATCATTATCTTTTACCTCCTCTCATAACGGACATTCTTATATTTTTTTTAGAAAGGACATCGAGAGGATTAAATTTTTGTATATCATTTTTTACTTCTAGGGGCAATAGATTTATATATCTTTCTGTGGTTTTTATCTCAGAATGACCTAATATAATTTTTAATCGGTAGATATCGCCGCCGTTCTTAATGAACATAGTAGCAAAGGTATTCCTAAAAGTATTAATACCATGAAATTTTACCTTTCTATGTTTAAAATAATTAAGCAAATTCTGATGGCAAGTATCATAATTCATTTTTTCTCCATTTAGTAGCGGAAATAAGTAATCTTCTTTTTTTAACCCTGTTCTTTGTATATATTCTATTAACGTTACTTTTAAAGTATTAGACAATGGTACTGTAATTTGCCTTTTTGTTTTCATATGCCTAAATAATATACTATCTGTGTTAAAATCTACATCTTCTACATGTACATTTAATAAAGTTTCAGCTCTACATCCTGTACCTAATAGAAAGCTTATTTCAGCCCATGACCTAAAATCCCCTACTAAGCAATCATTTATATTAGGTTTTTTTAATAATTTTAATATTTCCTCTTCCATATAAATTTGCTTTTTTTCTAATAAAATATTTGGTATTTTTACATCAAATCTTTTTAAATAATTCTGATTAAAACAATAAGTTAAAAAAGCTCTCGTTTTTATTACAAAAGATTGATAAGTATTCCCTTTATATCCTTCTCTACGCATTTTATTCACATAATTTTCTATTTTATCTTTTGTTAATGTTTCTATTTTATCTTCTAAATTAACAACTTTATTTAGTACATATGTTCCAAATCTTTGTTTAGATTTGATTGTCATTTCCCTTTGACCTATGCTTATGCAATATTCTAAATAATCTTTATATATTTCCCTTATATTTTTATTTGTTGTTTTTTTAATGTTTTTTAACTTTAATTTAGCCATTTTTATTCCATACCCCCAACCATTTTTTTAGTAGTTACGTGTATGGAACGAATTATTTAGGATACATTTACCTTTAATCACAAACATTTTCTAGCAGCATCCTTCATCAACTGTCCATTATAAAGAACAGAAAAGTCAAATCCTATCTCTCTATTATCTGAAAATAATACTTTTAAGCAATTATCTCCCTTATCTATTATTTTTCCACTTCCAAATACTTTGTGCACCACATAATCCCCTACTTCTAAACCACAATTTTTCATAAGCTCTCCCGAATTTAGCAAATCACATTCATTTATAAATCTGGATACATCTACTGCCTTTTTCCTAATAGTACTTGAATAACATAAAGTCAAATTATCTATGGCTCTTGTAACCCCTACATAAAAAAGCCGTCTTTCTTCTTCCAGATTATTTTGTATGCTATTTGCATGAGGAATTAATCCTTCGCTGCAGTTTATTATGAACACATTCTCAAACTCCATACCTTTCACGCCGTGAATAGTACTCAAAGTAACTGCATTATCTTTCTTCTCAACTTTCTCTAAAGTTTGCCCCACCTTTTCAATATTATCTAGAAATAATTCTATACTATCAAATTCCTCACAAGCTTCCTTAAACTCTCCTATAATATCTTGAAGTTCATCCATATCCCTATTTAATTTCATGCAGTAATTTTTTAAATAATCCATGTAATCTAATTTGTCCAATATATAATCTACTCTATCCTGCTTCTTCATCCTGTTTAATTTTTTAATATTTCTTTCAAGCACAGTTATATTTTTAAGCTGAAAAATGGGTAAATCACCTACTTGCCTTAAAATATCAAAGCAATTTTCTTTTATTCTATTATCTATAACTTTTTTTATATTTACTTTCCCAATATATCTAAAAGGCTTATTTATTATTCTCATAAAACTGTTCTTATCACACATATTTACAGCCAATTTAAGATATGCTATTAAATCCTTACATATAAAATGTTCGTAGAAGTTATACTGACCATCCAAAAGTTTAAACTTTATATTGTATTTTAAAAAAGCATCTATTATACTTCTTGATTCTAGATTAGTTCTATAAAATACAGCTATGTGACTATATTGATATTTTCCTTTGTTTATAATTTCTTTGATTAAATTTGATACAAAAACGGCCTGTTCTTTTTCTCTTTCAAATATCTTAAACCTTATATTTCCTTCATTTTTTTTGTTATTTTCAATAAGTTTTACATTCCTATTTTTATTATTACATATAATCTTTTTGGACAATTCAACTATATTTTTAACACTTCTGTAATTTATTTTTAGGTAAATTTTTCTTCCATCTTTAAAATAATTATCAAAATTTACCATGCACTCTGGCTTAGATCCCCTAAAAGAATATATGCACTGATCTTCATCTCCTACTGCAAATATAAAGCCCTTACTTCCTATTAGTTGTAAAAGTTCTATTTGGAGGTTATCCGAGTCCTGAAATTCGTCAACTAAAATATACTTGAACAAATTCTGATAACTCTCTAGAATACATTTTTGATTTAGAAACATATCTTTAACTTTTAACTGTAAATCATCAAAATCCATAAGCTTATTTCTAGCTTTATAATTTTCATATTCATTAAAACATTTTAAAAATACACTTTTGTCAATTTTACTTTTAAATAAATCTATGTTAGTTTCACTATTTTTTAAAAGAGATATGTCATTTAAAACTTCCTTTACTTTCTCTTCTCCTATAAAGTCCAGATAATACATAAGTGCACTTTTAACTATCTCATGTGCCTTGTAAGGATCTATAATATTTATTTCTTTATTGTGTTTTTTCAATATATTATAAAATAGGGAGTGAAATGTTCCAAAAAAAGGTGATTTTTCTTTATTTCCTATAGATATGTATCTGCTTTTCATATTGAGGGCCGCTGCCCTAGTAAAAGTTATAACAATTATGTTCTGTGGATTTATTTTATTGCCATTTAACAAATGCTCAATTTTGTTTACTGCAGTCACGTCTTTAAAGGAACCATCCTTTAAATATTTCTTCATAATCTGTAAATCATCAGTCTTTATACAATTGGGAACATAATCTGTATTATATATAGGTCCCAATCTACACAAGTAGTCCACTCTATTAATAATAGTCTGGGTCTTTCCTGCTCCAGGACAAGCAATGACAATACAGTTATTTTCACCATTTAAAACCGCTTTTCTTTGCATAGGATCAAGATGTTCATATTGCCTTTCAAGTATTTTATCTCTCAAATACTTAAACTCTATTTTTAACATTTCCAGATTCATAATTTAACCACCTAAACAATATTAAACTGCGAAGTTAAGCTTCGCAAGTTAAGAATTAATAATGAAAAATTAATAGTAAAGGATGATTTTTAGCTCTCGCAAAAATCTTTAAATTTATATAAATCAACAATGTTTCGCTTTAGCAAAACGAGTGGTGAAAAGCTTAATCAAAGATTTTTTGTAGTGTAACGGAAAAAATCCACATTAACTATTAATTCTTCATTTTTAACTATTAATTAAAACTATTGCTTCGCAAATTTTTTTATATTAAGTTAATTTCTTATGTGCAAAAATTGAGTATTAAACTAAAAAGAACATATTATAAATATGTCCTTTTTAGTTTACTATATTCAATTTATTATATGTTTATTTTTTCTTTTTTGTTTTCTTCTCCACAGTTGCCTTTGGTGTATCAAATGCATTTATATACATTTGTTTTATTTCTCCTATTAGTGGATATCTTGGATTAGCTCCTGTACATTGATCATCAAAAGCCAGTTCTGACATTGTGTCTAAAGTAGCATAGAATTTATCTTCTGAAACTCCTGCCTCTTTAATAGTCTTTGGAATATTTAACTTAGTTTTTAAGTCATCTATAGCATTTATTAGCAATTGTACTTTTTCATCATCTGTGCTTCCTCCTAAATTTAAGTAATCAGCTATTCTAGCATATCTTCTTTTAACATTTGGGTACTTATATTGTGGAAATGCCGCTTGTTTCCTTGGAGCCTCTACAGCATTGAATTTTATAACTTCATCTATCATAAGCGCATTGGCAATTCCATGTGGTATATGGTGCTGTGCTCCCAATTTATGTGCCATAGAGTGACATACCCCTAAGAATGCATTGGCAAAAGCCATACCTGCTATAGTTGAAGCATGAGCCATTTTTTCTCTTGCCTTTACATTAGTTGTACCTTCTGTATAAGCTATTGGCAAATATTTAAATACTAATCTTGTTGCTTCAAGAGCCAATCCATTGGTATATTCTGAAGCCATTATTGATACATACGCCTCCAGTGCATGGGTTAATGCATCTATACCCGAAGCTGCTGTAAGCCCTTTTGGCATTCCCATCATAAGTTCTGCATCAATTATAGCCATGTTTGGAGTCAATTCATAATCAGCCAGTGGATATTTAGCTCCTGTTCTTTCATCCGTAATTACTGCAAATGGAGTAACTTCAGATCCTGTTCCTGCGGATGTTGCTACTGAAATCATCATTGCTTTTTCACCCATCTTAGGAAAAACATATACTCTCTTTCTTATATCCATAAATCTCATAGCCAAATCTTCAAATCTTACTTCTGGATGCTCATACATTACCCACATGATCTTGGCTGCATCCATTGCCGAACCACCACCAACTGCTATAATTGTATCTGGTTCATAGGAAAGCAGTTCTGATGCACCTTTTTTAGCTGTAGCAAGGGTTGGATCTGGTTCTACATCTGTAAATATTTTATATGAAACTCTTAATTCATCGAGATTTTTTGTAATTTTATCTACATAACCTAATTGATAAAGAACCTTATCCGTTACTATAAATGCCTTTTTCTTCTCCAAAGTTCTCAATTCCTTTAATGCAACTCCAAGACTACCATATTTGAAATAAACTTTTTCAGGTACTCTAAACCAAAGCATATTTTCTCTCCTCTCAGCAACACTTTTTATGTTTAATAAATGTTTAGGTCCAACATTTTCTGATACAGAGTTTCCTCCCCAGGAACCACATCCTAGCGTCAAAGAAGGAGCTAGTTTAAAGTTATATATATCTCCTATAGCACCTTGTGCTGAAGGCATATTTATCAATGTTCTACCAGTCTTCATAGTTTCTCTGAACTTTTCTACTTTTACTTTTTCCGTCATTGAATTTACATATAATACAGATGTATGCCCAATTCCACCTCGTTCAACTAATCTTCCAGCCTTTAGAAGTGCTTCATCAAAATCTTTTGCTTTGTACATAGCTAAAACTGGAGACAGCTTTTCATGAGCAAAGGGCTCTTCTTCAGGTTCTACTGATTTAACTTCTCCTATAAGTACTTTAGCATCCTCTGGTACACTCACTCCTGCCATCTGTGCTATTTTAAAAGCACTTTGCCCTACAATGCCAGCATTTAGAGCGCCATTAATCATAATTGTTTTTCCAACCTTATCTGTTTCATCCTTACTTAATATATACGCTCCTCTATCTGCAAATTCTTTCTTGACTTCATCGTATATTGAGCTTACAACTACTACTGACTGCTCTGAAGCACAAATCATACCATTATCAAAAGTTTTTGAAAGGAGTATTGAATTTACTGCCATTTTAATATCAGCACTTTCATCAATTACAGCAGGTGTGTTACCTGGGCCAACTCCTATAGCAGGCTTTCCTGAAGAATAGGCAGCCTTAACCATACCCGGGCCACCAGTTGCAAGAATTAAATCTGCTTCTTTCATTACCACCTGTGAGAGTTCAATGGAAGGTTCATCTATCCATCCTATAATTCCTTCAGGAGCACCAGCTTTAACTGCTGCATCAAGTACTATCTTAGCTGCTGCAATAGTTGATTTTTTTGCTCTTGGATGTGGTGAAAAAACTATACCATTTCTAGTTTTCAAAGCTATTAAAGATTTAAAGATTGCTGTGGATGTTGGATTAGTTGTTGGAACTACTGCTGCTATAACCCCTACAGGTTCCGCAATTCTAACCATACCAAAACCTTGGTCTTCTTCTAAAACTCCACAGGTCTTTTCATCCTTATATTTGTTATATATATATTCTGAAACAAAATGATTTTTAATAACCTTGTCTTCTACAATTCCCATTCCGCTTTCTTCCACTGCCATTTTAGCTAGATCTATTCTAGCACTATTGGCTGCCATAGCTGCCTGCCTAAAGATCTCATCCACTTGTTCCTGACTATAACTAGAGAATTTTTTTTGAGCAGCCGTTACTTCATCTAACTTTTTCATTAATTCTTCAACGTTAGTTACCTTAGTTACCTTCATTAATGACACCTCTTTCTTATTTTTCATGCTGTTAAATATAAACAGATTTCTTGGCATCAGATGGAGTTTTAACTCCACCTGATGCTTATTAACAGTATTCTTAGTGCTTCAGCACTTAGAAGACGTTATCCTTTAGGAAAAATCGTTATCCAGGGACGTAGTCGCTCTTTACTCCCACTTGCAGAAGTGGGAGTATTAGAGCGAGTAGTCATCGGATAAACAAGATTCTCACTTTTATTGTTTGTTTCTATGTTATTATTATTCATAATTGCTCTTTAAAAATAAAAATGGTGTTCAAATTTTATTTGAACACCATTTCTATCTTATTTAATAATTACTTTTCTTCATCTTCTACAATTGGTTCAGTTTTATCAAAAACATTTATATACATTTGTTTTATTTCACTTATTAGTGGATACCTTGGGTTAGCTCCTGTACATTGATCATCAAAAGCTAATTCTGACATTTTATCTAAAGTAGTATAGAATTTTTCTTCTGAAACTCCTGCTTCTTTAATCGTTTCTGGAATATTTAACTTAGCTTTTAGATCATCTATAGCATTTATTAATAATTGCACCTTTTCATCTTCTGTATTTCCTCCTAAGTTGAGACAATCAGCTATCTGAGCATATCTATACTTGGCATTTGGATACTCGTATTGAGGAAATGCAGCTTGTTTTATTGGATCATCTACAGCATTGAATTTTATAACTTCATCTATCATAAGTGCATTAGCAATTCCATGTGGTATGTGGTGCTGTGCTCCTAATTTATGTGCCATAGAGTGGCATACCCCTAAGAATGCATTTGCAAAAGCCATACCAGCAATACATGAAGCATGAGCCATTTTTTCTCTTGCCTTTACATTAGTTGTACCTTCTGTATAAGCTTTTGGTAAATATTCAAATATCAACTTTACTGCTTCAAGGGCTAATCCATTGGTAAATTCTGTAGCCATTATTGATACATAAGCTTCCAGTGCATGAGTTAATGCATCTATACCTGACGCTGCCGTAAGTCCTCTTGGCATTCCCATCATAAGTTCTGCATCAACTATAGCCATGTTTGGAGTTAACTCATAATCAGCTAATGGATATTTAGCTCCTGTTTTTTCATCTGTAATTACTGCAAATGGAGTAACTTCTGATCCTGTACCTGCGGATGTTGCTACTGAAATCATCATTGCTTTTTCTCCCATCTTAGGGAAAACATATACTCTCTTTCTTATATCCATAAATCTCATAGCTAAATCTTCAAATTTTACTTCTGGATGCTCATACATTACCCACATAATCTTGGCTGCATCCATTGCTGAACCACCACCAACTGATATAATTGTATCCGGTTCATATGACAGCAATTCTGCTGCACCTTTTTTAGCTGTAGCAAGGGTTGGATCTGGTTCTACATCTGTAAATACTTTATAGGAAATTTTTAGTTCCTCAAGAACTTTTGTAACTTTGTCCACATAACCTAATTGATAAAGGACTTTATCTGTTACTATAAATACTTTCTTCTTATTCATAACTTTTAATTCTTTTAATGCAACTCCAAGACTACCGTATTTGAAATAAACCTTTTCAGGCACTCTAAACCAAAGCATATTTTCTCTCCTCTCAGCAACACTTTTTATGTTTAATAAATGTTTAGGCCCAACATTTTCGGATACAGAGTTTCCTCCCCAAGATCCGCAGCCTAGCGTCAGCGAAGGAGCTAGCTTAAAGTTATATATGTCACCTATACCACCTTGAGATGAAGGTGTGTTAATTATAGTTCTTGATGTTTTCATCATAGTACTAAATTTTTCTACTTTTGCTTTTTCTGTCATTGGATTTACATATAATGAAGATGTATGTCCAAATCCACCTGCCCTAACCAGTTTATCAGTTTTTGCAATGGCATCCTCAAAATCTCTTGCCCTGTACATAGCTAAAACTGGAGATAACTTTTCATGAGAAAATGGTTCTTCAAGTTCTACTGATTCTACCTCTCCTATAAGTACTTTAGCTTTTTCTGGTACGTTCACTCCTGCCAGCTGTGCTATTTTAAAAGCACTTTGTCCTACAATACCAGCATTTAAGGCTCCATTTTTTAAAATTATTTTTCCAACCTTATCTGTTTCATCCTCACTCAATATATAAGCTCCCCTATAAGCAAATTCTTTTTTAACTTCCTCATATATTGAGTCTAAAACTATTACTGACTGCTCTGAGGCACAAATCATACCATTATCAAAAGTTTTTGAGAGTAATATTGAATTTACTGCCATTTTAATATCGGCACTTTCATCAATTATAGCAGGTGTATTACCTGGGCCAACTCCTACAGCAGGTTTTCCTGAAGAATAGGCAGCCTTAACCATACCCGGGCCACCAGTTGCAAGAATTAAATTTGCTTCTCCCATTACCACCTGTGAAAGTTCAATGGAAGGTTCATCTATCCATCCTATAATTCCTTCGGGAGCACCAGCTTTAACTGCAGCATCAAGTACTATTTTAGCTGCTGCAATAGTTGATTTCTTTGCCCTTGGATGCGGTGAAAAAATTATACCATTTCTAGTTTTTAAAGCTATTAGTGATTTAAAGATTGCTGTAGATGTTGGATTAGTTGTTGGAACTACTGCTGCAATAACCCCTACAGGTTCCGCAATTCTAACTATACCAAAGCCTGCATCTCTTTCTAAAACTCCACAGGTCTTTTCATCCTTATATTTGTTATATATATATTCTGAGGCAAAGTGATTTTTAATAACCTTGTCTTCTACAATTCCCATTCCGCTTTCTTCCACTGCCATTTTAGCTAGTTCTATTCTAGCACTATTGGCTGCCATAGCTGCTTGTCTAAAAATTTCATCCACTTGTTCTTGAGTATATGTAGCAAATTTCTTTTGAGCATCCTTTATCTCTTCTAGTCTTTTCATTAATTCTTCCACGTTTGTAACTTTCATTAATTAACGACACCTCTTTTCTAATTTTTAGCAGTTCTAAGTATTAACTATCATTCTTCCAATCTTATCAAAGTCAATTTATTATGTTTACAAAATTTATATCATAGAATTTCCTTACATCTTTGTTTTATTTTTACATTTTTTGTGACAAATAAACCCCTTGATGTTAGATAAAATGCAAAGAGCGGAATTCTCTATGTATCAATAAATAATAGTAGGCACTTATTCCAGCTATTTTTACCGTGCCTAGTATGCTAAATTTGGGAATTTTCCGAAAATTATAAAAACATTACACTATTTATTTTAAATAAATCATTTTCTTCTAAAGGAAATTATATTATTACTAACGAAAGATATGCTTCTAAGATGTCATATTATATTCATATATATGTAATTATGCTTAACTAATTGTTATCATGATATAATTATGCATAATTATTTATATCTTGTCAATTATTTTTTTGCATTTTTTTATTATAATTTTATTTTTTAGTGGATATCTTACAATTTAATACATAGGAACTCTACTTTTGTTCATATTTTTTGCACTTTTTATCCTAAAAGAAATAAATACATTACACCGTTTATGGAAATCTTGCACAAATGTTACACTCCTACAGCTATATTCACATAAAATAATACTAAATGCTAGGAGGTCATATTTATGGAAAATGAAAACATTTTATTGAGTTTTGCGCAGCATGTAAAACACTCACCTTCCAGTGGAATAAGTTTATTTAACAGAATTGTGGAAGCAAATTCCACAGTAGTGGGAAATTATTATGGTAAAATTGTCATACCTTCAGGAGGATCACTCATCGTATATCTGCATTCTCCTGGTAGTCAGCATATTAAAACTGATGTTGCCTTAGGCTGGTGGGAGGAACCTCTATAATTTAGCTATTATATAGATTTAAATTAAGTGAACTGGACTTATAATATAGGTTCAGTTCACTTAATTTAAAAATACAATATCAAAAATACTTAAAAAGCACTTTATCCGATGACTAGCTGCTCTAATACTCCCACTTCTCCAAGTGGGAGTAAAGAGCAGCTACGTCCCTGGATAACGATTTCTAAGCGTCAGGTGGAGTTAAAACTCCATCTGATGCTTAGAATTCTGTTTATTATACATACTAAAAATTTCATTGGTTAAGATATATATAACTAAAAACATGTAATATGAAGAATTTTTTTAGAGGAGTTACCATGACAAACTTAAGTAACCACCAACTATTTACATTAATGTTTATATTTGAAGTGGGAAGTACTACGCTCTTTGCTCTAGGTATCAATGCAAAACAAGATGCATGGATTGTCATTTTAATTGCATTATTGATTGGCTTAGTATTTGTATGGATCTACACAGAACTTCAAAATGCATTTCCTGATAAAAATTATGCTGAAATAATTATCTCCATATTAGGGAAATCTTTTGGCATACCTCTTATTTTATTTTACATATTAGATTGCCTTTGGCATACAGCTCGTAATCTTAGAGAATTTGGTGAACTAATAAATTTGACAACTCTTCCTGAAACTCCATTATGGATTATACTTTCTCTATTCCTGTCTGTTAGTGTATATACTCTATTAAAAGGGGTTGAAACTTTAGCTCGTGCAAGTGAAATAATATTTCCTATTCTTATAATATTTATGCTAAGTATATACATATTGATTTATATATCAGGAGATGTAGATTTTAAAAAATTAGCACCAGTTTTAGGAAATGGCATTAAACCTATTTTGCAAACCCTACCCAGCGTAGTAATGTTCCCCTTTGGAGAAATCTTTATCTTCTTAATGTATTGGCATTATTCTAATGATAAAAGTTCTGTACGAAAAACTACAGCAAAAGCAGTTTTATATTCAGGAATGCTTCTTTGCTTTTCTTTAATAATCGATATTACAGTATTGGGTCCTAAGTTTACTTCCATTGCAACCATACCTTTTGTAGAAACCTTAAGGTTAATTAATATAGGAAATATAATAACCAATATAGATACTATAGGTATAATTATTATATTTTTTGGGGGATTTTTCAAAATGTCTATATACCTATATGCCATTATTACAATGTTAACTACTATATTTAAACTAAAAACTTATAAATTAACTCTTATTTTATTTAGTATTTTTTTGCTCTGGTTTTCTGTTGCATTTGAACCTAGTTATGCCTATCATATATGGATGTTTCCCTTTGATGTTCATTATTTTACCATAATTTATTCTAATATATTTCCACTTCTGCTATTAATGATTTATTGGATAAAAAAGAAAAGAGCTAAATTATAAGTATAAATATTATTTCAAGGTGGTAAAAATATGTGGATTATAGAATTTTTTAAAAAAGCATTAGAAGGAAGAGGGTTTTATCCTACCTTAATGGTTATACTTTCTTGGTCGTATACTGTTGTGGTAGTAGGAATATTACTTTGCCAGCTTTTTCTCTACCTCTTAGGAATAAAATACAATAATGATACCTTCGGCAAAGAGACATCTGAGAAGAAAAAGGAACAATGAATAATGTCCTGTCAGTAAACAAATACTAATGCTATAAAATAAAAATAGAGGTAAATAAAGTGTTTAATTATATATATAAAAAGTTTAAATTCATGCAGCTTAAAAATACTAATGTAAGCGGTGAAAATTCAAAGGGGAAAATTCCACAACCAAAACTTTCTACTAGCCTTGAAGATAATCTAAATGTTTTAAAAAATATTTTAGGTTCAAGCAGTGATATAATTTACCGTCAATTTTCCTTTGGTTCTAAACTTCAAATAAATGCTGCAATTATATTTTTAGAAGGTATGACAGAAAAAGCAACTATAAATGAACTTATAATTAAACCTTTTATGTACGACAGCAAGCTGTGCAATTTAGAAAATAAATTAAAGCTAGACAGTATGAGCGTTATAAAAAACTGTATGCTTTCTGTTGGAAATGTTAAACAAGTTGCATTAGTAAATCAAATAATAGATGGTTGTTTATCTGGTGATACCATATTTCTGATGGACGGCTGTGAAGAAGCTTTAGTTATTCATTCAAAGGGATGGGAAACCCGCGGTGTAGAAGAACCTAAAACTGAAGCTGTAGTAAGAGGGCCTAGGGAAGGTTTTTGTGAAACTATGGCCACAAATATGACACTTTTGCGGCGTAAAATCAAAAATCCTAATTTAACCTTTGAAACAATGGAAATTGGAACTCAAACAAACACCAGTATATGCATTGTTTACTTAAAGGGAATTGTTAATCCTAAGCTTATAAAAGAAATAAAGCAAAGATTAAATAAAATTAATACAGATGCTATTTTGGAGTCAGGATATATTGAGCAATTTATAGAAGATGCCCCTTATTCCATTTTCCCTACTATAGGCAATTCGGAAAAACCAGACACAGCAGCTGCCAAAATATTAGAAGGAAGAGCTGCTATTTTAGTTGATGGTACTCCTTTTGTACTTACTATACCAATGCTCTTTATTGAAGGATTTCAAAGTTCAGAAGACTATTATTCTAGAACCTATTTTGCAAGTATTTTAAGAATTTTAAGATTTTTATGCTTTTTCATAAGTATATTCTCTCCGGCTACTTATGTAATGTTATCCACCTTTCATCAAGAATTAATACCTACTACTTTATTATTTACTATGGCAGCAGGTCGTGAAGGAGTTCCTTTTCCAGCAGTTATGGAAGCTGGCCTTATGATAATAACCTTTGAAATTTTAAGAGAAGCAGGCGTTAGATTACCTCGTCCAGTAGGTCAGGCAGTAAGCATTGTAGGTGCTTTAGTAATAGGTGAAGCTGCCGTAACAGCAGGATTAGTATCAGGCCTTATGGTTATTGTAGTAGCATTAACAGCTGTATCCAGTTTTGTAGTTCCTGTGTATACAGATGTAGCTGCTATTTTACGAATGATATTTCTTATATTAGCTGGAATGCTAGGTATATTTGGGGTTGGTATTGGCATATTGATTTTACTTGTACACATCGCATCTTTAAGATCTTTTGGCACCCCATATTTAGCTCCTCTTGCCCCATTAAACAAAGAAGACTTAAAAGATAGTTTCATAAGAACTAACTTGTGGAATATGTCTACTAGACCTAAAACTATAGGGTGGCACAATTTGAGAAGACAAAAACCAGGATCAAAACCAGAACCACCATTAAAAGAAAATAGCAATTAGAAATACCATCACATTTTTATGAGGTGAATCTAATGAAAAAATACATAAATGCAGTAATAAAAATAATTATATGTATTTTGGTATCTTTAAATTTAACTTCTTGTTGGAGTGCCCATGAGTTAAATAAATTAGCCATAGTAATAGGAATGGGAATTGACAAAGGAAAAGAAGATGGCTATCCTGTAGAAATGACTGTTCAACTAGCTAATGTATCAGGTATTAAAAGTTCTTCAAAAGGAAAGGATGCTGGATCAAATAATACCGGTTACTTAAATTTAAAAGAAAAGGGGAAAAGTATCTCCGATACAGCAAAAGCTTTTAATCGTAAACTAAATCGTAATTTATTTTTTTCACATAATCAAGTGGTTATATTCGGAAAAGACTTTGCAGAAGAGAGTATTGAAAATTACATGGATTTCTTCTTGCGATATCGTGAAACTCGTCTCTTGACATGGATTTTAGTATCTAAACAGCCTGCTAGTGAAATATTAAATGTAAAACCAGAACTTGAAGCCACTCCTGGAAGAAATATAGGAGAATTGATTAAAAACCAACAGCAAGTATCTCAGATACCAGCTGTAAATTTAAAAGACTTTTCATCTAAATTGATGAGTAAAACTACAGCGCCCACTGCACCTATAGTTGAAATTTCAAATGACAATAATAGAAAAATAGCATACCTTTCAGAAACAGCAGTATTTAAAAAAGGCAAGATGGTTGGAAGCCTTAATGAAAAAGAAACCCGGGGACTCTTATGGTGTACTAATAAAATGAAGGATGGAATTGTCAGTATAGATGCATCAAATAAGAACATCAATGACAAAGTAAACATAATAACAACTCACGCAACAGGTAAAATAATTCCACAAGTAAAAGAGGGCGTCCTAAGTATACAAATAAAAATTAAGCAAGAAGGAGATTTGCAAGAGCAACTCTCTTCTGAAGACTTATCAAATCCAAAAGCTTTTTCAATTCTTGAAAAACGTGAGGAAGATACTATAAAAAAAGAAATAATGCTTGCATTAAAAAAATCTCGAAGATTAAATGCAGATATATTGGGTTTTGGAGATGCTATATATCAACATTATCCTGGTCATTGGACTAAGATTGAAAAAAACTGGGAAGAAACTTTTCAAAACATTCCTGTAAGCATAAATGTAGATGCAAAATTGAGACGAACAGGCAGAATTACTAAACCCATTATGTCTAAAGATTAACATTACTAATTATAATGAGGTATAAAAAATGATATTTTTATTGATAATCATTTTTATAAGTATGACATTTTACGAAGTTCCGGAGATGATTAAAAATAAATATTGGCGTGAATTAAAAATATTTTCTATATTCTTAATTATAGCTTTTATACTAAGCCTATCCTATATCTTAGGCATACCTATTCCTAATCCTGTAAAAGGCATGGAATTTGTAGTGAAAGATTTATTGCATTTAAATTATAAATAAAACTAATTTTTATTATAGAGGTAGTGACTTTTCATGGAAATTGAAAAAGGTACAATATCAGGCTCCCAATTATCATTTTTAATTATTGGTTTACTTCAAGCTTCTACACTTACTGCAGCTTTTATAAGCGGAATAACAAAAATAAATACTTGGATAGTCTTATTAGCAGGCTTTACTATAATGCTGCCTTTCTTATTAATTTATACATCTTTAAATAAAAGATTTCCTGATAAAAATTTGATAGAGATAAACAATGTATTGTATGGGCCCTGCTTAGGAAAAATTATATCTATATTATATATTTCCTACTTTTGGTATGTAGTCTCAGCTAATTTCAGATTTACTGCAGACTTTTTTTCTACATATCTTTTTACAGAAGTAGATATTAGTGTATTTATAGTAATACTTACAATAACTTGCATATATACTCTAAAAAAAGGATTGGAAGTTATAGCTAGGGTTAGTTTCATCTTAGGTATAGTATCAATTATTACGGCTGTATTTATTACAATACTTACTATTAAAGATATGCATTTATCAAATTTTTTACCTCTTTTTCAAATAAACTTAAAAGAATTTGTTCAAGGAACCAATCTTATGATATCTATTCCTTTTGGTGAAATAGTTGTATTTCTAATGATTTTTCCACACGTTAATGATATAAAAAAAGTAAAAAAATATGCTTTTATAGGTTTAATTGCAGGAAGTATATTTTTTTTAAGTGTTATCTTGCGAAATATAGCAATGCTTGGGAATATAAGTTCTATTCATTTTCTTCCATCTTATCAAGTAGCAAGATCAATAAATGTGGGAGAAATTATTACGAGAATGGAAATATTAATTGCACTAATACTATTATTTAATGAATTTGTAAAAACATGTATCTTTTATTATGCAACAGTTCTATCCATAGCCCAATTTTTCAAATTACAGTCTTATAAACCTTTAGTTACTCCTGTTGGAATTATAAGCATTATATTTTCAATTATCATGTTCAGTTCACCAGCAGATCATGCATATGTAGCGTCTTCTATATATCCTATATATGTTATCCCATATATAATCTTATTTCCTTCTATCTCCTTTATCATAGCCTGGGCTAGAAAATTAGGTAGTTAGAAACTAAAATTTTACAATTAAAGTGGACTGCCTTCATAGACAGTCCATTATCATTTAACATTCTATTATAAAGATATAAAATAATCATAAGCTATTTTAGAAATCTTTCCAATTGTTTCTCTAGCAAAATTATTTGTAACAGCATCCCAGGTAAGTCCACAAAAAATATAATCAACATTAGGAAGATATACTATACCTGCATCATGGCTTATTCCATCTAAATCCCCCGTCTTATGGGCAATAAGTGTATCATCCGGAATATTAAGTCTCATAACACTGTTATCCAATTGAGCAGTCAATATGTTCTTCATAATGACACTGTGGGATTCCTTAGCCTTTTCACCTTTATAGATAATTTCAAAAAATTTTGCCATATCAGCAGCAGTAGTCTTATTTTCCCTGCCTTCTTTTCTTGCCTGTGAATCCATCATCTTTCTCTGAAGTACTGTATTTTTTATTTCTAAATTTTTAACATAATTGTTTACATTGTCCATACCTGCAAGATCCATCAGTATGTTTGCAGCCGTATTATCACTTTGAATTATCATTAAGGTTATTATGTCTTTTAGAGTATAGCTGTTTCCACTTTCCAAAAGATTAAGTATGCTAAAAGGTACTTTTACATTATCGTTTACCGTTATTCTCTGTTTAAGTGAAAGTTTTCCTTCTTTAACTTGATTCAATATCTCCATCATTATAGGTATCTTTATAAGACTTGCAGAAGGTACTACCACATTTTCATTATAAGCAATTTTTTCTCCTGTCTTAAGATTTTCTATGACAAATGCACAATTCAATTTTTTTAAATCTATTACATCTAATATTTTTTCATACAGCATGTCTTATGCCTCCTAACTCTTTAAGATTCTACTTTTTGTTTTGAAACCTTATTCTTTTTTTCATAATTGGAGTACAGTATAAATGCTACAATTGAGAAAAATATAGGACCTACAACCATCCATATGGTGCTTTGCATATCACCTTGAAATGCTGGAGCAATTATTGTAAATAAATTTGCAAAACCTATAGTAAATACAACAACTATTTCCCAAATCAATGAAGATCTGTGGCTTTTAAAAATTATAAATGGTTTATTAATTTCCTTTTTCTTCTTAAACGGAACAAAAGCTCCTGCTATAAACATATAGGGAATTGTCAATGCTACGTTTGTCATACTTACAACTATATTAAAGAACTTGGATGCTCCTTCTCCACCAACTGTGAGCAATATTAAAAATAAAACGATTATAATACACTGCGCCCACATTGCATTTTTAGGCATACCATCTTTCATTTCTGTCAGTTTTTCAGGAAATAACCCTTTTGGAGTACCTTCTATTATCTGTTTAAGCGGACCATATAATACAGTTATGATGCTTCCTGTCAGTGCAAGGAACATTGATAGTCCAACAAATCTTGCTATCCAGGCACCTAATGTAAGTGCTGCAGATTGACTTAAATTAAAGCTAACTCCTAACTGGTACCCCAGGTTTTGCATTATAACATATGCAACATTAGCTAAATGAACATCCGGGTTTGAAAGTACCTGTTTCCAATTTGTGAATATACCACACATAAATATGCCTATAGAATATCCTAGTGTTATGACTATTGCAGATATAGCCATTCCTTTTGCGAAATTTTTTTCAGGTTTTTCAGTCTGATCTACAAGTCCTGCTACAACTTCAATTCCACCATAAGCAAATATAGCAAATACTATAAATGATAAAATTGAAAGAGAACTACCATATTTGGGATTAGGAGATACTGTAAAACTAAGAGGCTGTGCAAGATGTCCATGGCTTGCTATGAGCACAATTACAGCTCCTATAATCAAAAAAACATTCAACAACATAACTGCAGTACCTCCAATTGAGGTAACTTTTGAAATGTCTTTCAATCCCTTACTAGCTATAAATGTTATGGCTACTATAAAAATAATACTAAAAATTCCTATAACTTGGGTAGATTTAAGTCCCCAAAATCCCCAAGTAGCTGTTACATCTTTCCCAAATATTAGATTTGAAAGTGGAATCCATATAAGAGAACACATATCAACTATTAGGACAACATATGAAGCATACCACATAAATGTTGCTTCAAAAGCATATTTAGGTCCTACAGATCTATTCATCCATGAATAAATTCCACCTTTTTCATCCTTAAATGCAGAACCAAATTCAGCCATCATAAATGCATATGGAATAAAGAATGCTATTCCCGATATTATATACCATGGAATAGATGAATATCCCATAAGGAGAAATGCTCTTGGCATGTTAGCAAAGCCAAACACTTCAGTAAAAATCATTAAAATTAGTGCTACAAGTGACAGTTTTTTTAAATTGTTTGTACCCATTTTTCCCCTCCTAAATTTATTAAAATATAATATTTATATAGAAGTTCTTAGGGATTTAGCCTAAGGACTTCATTTTAACTTATTAATAATTGATAGATTCTATTCCAAGTCCAGGTTTATCTGTAAGCGTTATTTTGCTTTCATTGAATATTGCCCCACCATTTATTGGATCTTCTCTGCATAAAACAGGTCCATCCAAATCGATTTTAGTTATGATACTCTTTGCACAAGCTAGGTGCACTGCAGCTGTTACACTTACTTTTGCTTCTAACATGCACCCTATCATACACTCAATTCCATGTATTTCTGCTAAAGAACATATTTTTAATGCATTGTATATTCCGCCTGTTTTCATGAGTTTTATATTTATTAAATCTGCTGCTCTTCTCTCTAGAACATTTAGGGCATCCATTGGTGAAAATATACTCTCATCTGCTAAAACTGGTATAGATACGTTGTCTGTAACAAACTTTAATCCATCTATATCATGTGCTATAACAGGCTGCTCCACAAACTCAATATTAAGCCCTGCATCTTCCATTTCTCTTAATACTTTTACTGCTTCTTTAGGCTTCCATCCTTGATTTGCATCTATCCTAAGGTCAACATCATATCCTATAGCCTGTCTTATAGCTTTCATTCTTTCCAGATCTTTTTTAGAATCTTTACCTACCTTTATTTTTAAAGTTTTATATCCTCTTTTTATAGCATCTATACTGTCTTTTACCATTTCTTCAGGTTCATTTACACTTATAGTTATATCTGTTGTTATTTCTTTTCTAAACCCACCCAAAAGCTTATACAATGGTGCTTTATATAACTGACCGTATAAATCATAAAGTGCTATGTCCACTGCAGCTTTTGCACTAGTATTTTTTACAATACACTTATTTAATTTCTGTATTACAGTCTCAAAGTTTTCCATATCCATGCCTATAATAGACTTTTTTATATGATCTTCTATGGCTCCTATTATAGATCCAGTAGTATCTCCTGTTATGACTCCAGTAGGCGGGGCTTCTCCAAAGCCAATATTTCCTGTATCTGTGTATATTTCAACTATAATATCCTCTACCCTTTCCACAGTACGGAGTGCTGTTTTAAATGGTGTCTTCAGCGGAACGGATATTCTTTTTATCTTTATATCTCTTATTTTCATTTAGAGAACCTCCTTGAAATTAATACAAAAAAAGCCCGCAAAAGCACATTAATATTGCTTTTACTGGCTTTCATTCACTTTAAAATAAGGGTAACTTATTTACCATAAACAAAACAGTAATTTAAAAATATTTTTTTTTCACTTCATTATATTTCTTAACTCCATCTCTGTAAGCTACAATAATAGCTTTTTGAGATGAACCGTGATATCTTTTTATAACTTCTTCTTTTAGTTTATCATCAAATATTCTAAGGTTTCTACCTATTAAAAGAGATCTTATAAATTCATCCGTAGTTCTTAGTGTAGAAGATGAATTTAAATCAATTATTTTATCTGTACTTAAATCTACTACAAAACCTATGTAAAAAGAATTAAATTTAATGGTAATAGCATTATCCTCATTAGTTTTGGCATTTCCAACTACATATACCGTATTTTCCATATACATAAAATCATCTCATTAACTGAAAATTAAGTTTAATTATTAATTGTTAGCTATTAAGTATATAATATGATAAATATTGAAAAAAGTCAACTAATAAACAATTAATCTAATAATTACGAGTACAACTATATCTAAAATACAATAAACCTTTTTCCACAGAAACAGAATAAAATTCAACTTATATCGGATAATAACTACTGTATAAACAATAGTAACACAGGAGGAAAATAACATTGAATGAAGGATTAGTTGTTTTAGTACGTTCCATTATCGCTTTTTTTACTTTACTTATCTTTGCCAAAATATTAGGGAAACAGCAAATAAGTCAGTTAACGTTTTTTGATTATGTAGTAGGTATTACAATAGGATCTATTGCTGCAAGCCTCACTACAGACTTATCAAGCAGAGCTTGGCCTCATTGGGTAGGTCTATTTTGTTGGGCAGCTTTAAGTTATTTAATGGAGTATATAACAATAAAATGGCGATATGCGGCAAAATATATAGGCGGTGAACCCACTATAGTTATAATGAATGGCAAAATAATGGAAGATACTTTGAGACAGATGAAGTATACAGTATCTGATCTTATGGAACTTTTAAGAAATAAAGATGTATTTGATTTATCAGATGTAGACTTTGCCATTATTGAACCTAACGGACAACTTTCTGTACTTAAAAAGCCTGAATGTGAACCTGTAACAACTAAAGACATGAATATTTCTAAAAAAGCATCAGGTATAAGTACAGAACTCATTTATGATGGAATACTTATTGAAGAAAATCTTAAACAACTAAATAAAACCAAGCAATGGCTTATGCACCAATTAAAATTACAAAAAATCAATAATATCTCTGATGTTTTTCTAGCTACTTTAAACCCTGGTGGATCTCTTTATGTAGATAAATACGATGACCATATGGTCAAGATAACCGATATCGGTGATTATAAGGGACCTTATTAAGGAGGAGCTATTATATGAGAAATTTTTTAGTTAAAACCATTCCTATAGTAACATTAACTTTATTTGTATTAGTGATGATTAGCGATAATTTTTTAAAAAAGCCTTTGACCAAAAATGATAACGTACCTAAGTGTATTCAGCTAGTTATGGATGATGTAAAAAATAATAAATGGGATGATGCATATAAGAAAAGTGATCAATTGTCAAATGCATGGAAGAAAGTAGTCACTAGAGTTCAATTTAGTGCAGAAAAAGATGAGATTGATGCATTTACCATGAACGTAGCACGACTGCAGGGTGCAATTGCTACCAGAAACAAAGCAAATGCATTTATGGAGCTCAATGAAGCCTACGAGCACTGGGATAACATTGGTGGGTAATAATTTTTCATTTTATCAAAAGCATAGTTTAAAAATCTATTACATAAAATGTAATTTTATATTGAATTTCATATTTTTTATTTGAAAACGTTGTCGAAATTTGGATTTTAATACATCTTATGTTATAATCAGCATTGCAAAATTTAATAGTTGGAGTGATAAAATTTATGAAAGCATTGTCAAATTTAAACATTTTAAAAAAATTATTGTTATCATTTACTATAGTAGCTCTATTTTGCTCTATAGTCGGTATTTTTTCTCTTAATAACATGAGAATTATAAACAACAATCTAAATAATATTTATAATATGGATTTAAAAGGTACAAACTATCTACAGGAATTAAAGACAAATACAATGAATATAAAAGCTGATATGTTAGGCATAATAGATTCATCAAAAAAAGATAGCTTAAATACAAAAATTGATGACATAAACAAATTGAAAAAGCAAAACAATGATATTATATCTAAATGTTCTTCTACAGTTATATCAGATAATGATAGACAGCTATTTGATGAATTTAAACAATATATGGAAACATGGAGGAACTCATACGAAGAATGTATTAAATTAGTACAAGCTGGTGACTACACAAATGCTCAAAAAAAACTTAATGCAGCATCAAAAGGCAGAGACGAAATGTTCAAGTGCCTTGATAAAGATATAGCTCTAAATATGGCCTATGCTTCAAATGACTATAATTCTAGTGTTAAAAAATATAATTCAGCTATTATATTTGCAATAATAATTATTATACTAAGCGTAATAATATCTATACTACTAGGAATAATTATTTCAAAACATATAAATGATCCTCTTTCCCAAATCAAGGAATTTGCAAAAAAGCTTTCAGAATTCGATATCTCTACAAAAATAAGTACATCCCGTAAAGATGAATTTGGACAAACCATAAAAGCTCTCAATACATCACAACAAAATATAATTAACTTAGTCAAAATGATTGCGGAAAATTCAGAAGAACTAAGTGGTTCCAGTCAGAAATTATCTGCAACTTCAGACGAACTTTCTGCAAAATCTGAAAATATGGATAACGCAGCAAAAACTATAAATGCCGGCATACAGGAATCAACTGCTTCGTCAGAAGAAATAACTGCATCCATAGAGGAAATTAATTCAAGCATAAATGAGTTATCACAAAAAGCTGCTGATGGAAGTAATTCTTCAAATCAGTCAAAAGGTACTGCTAAAGCTGCTAAAATGGAAAGTGCATCTGCCGTAGAAACAGTTAATAAAATATATATAGATAAAAAGAATAAAATACTTAAATCTATTGAAGATGGCAAAGTAGTTAAAAATATAGACGAAATGGCTAAAGCTATTGCAAGTATAGCAGATCAGACAAACCTTCTTGCCCTAAATGCAGCAATAGAATCTGCCAGAGCCGGTGAACATGGAAAAGGATTTGCTGTCGTAGCTGATGAAGTTAGACAACTTGCTGAAGAATCTTCAAATGCAGTGTCTTCTATTCAAACTACTATCGATAAAGTAAATGAAGCCTTTAAAAATCTCTCAAATAATAGTAATGAAGTTTTGGCATTTATGAATGAAAAAGTGGTTCCTCAACTTAAATCATTTGAAAACATGGGAAATCAATATTATAGTGATGCTGAATTTGTAAGTAGCATATCAGAAGAAATAGCATCCATGGCTGAAGAGTTATCAGCTACTACAGAGCAAATAAGCAGTGCTATGCAAAATATGGCTTCTAATGAACAAACTTCATCTGAACATGCAAGTGAAATACAAGTAAGTCTTGATGAAACAGTACAAGCAGTATCTCAAGTTGCATTAACTGCTCAAGGTCAAGCAGAATTATCTCAAAAATTAAGCGAACTAGTTCAAAAATTTAAAATATAAAATTGTATTCAAAAGCTGTTAGCTAAATTATCAGATCGATTAACTCCCAAAAAGCATTCAATCTAAATATAGATTGAATACTTTTTTATATCATATCAACAATTTCATTACAAAAAAATATCCATTTATTACATTTTGTTAAAGTATATATTTTTTACTTCGATAGTGCAAGAGAGGGAGTACATAAAAACAATGTTAAATATAGCAATTTGCCATGATGAAAAAAGCACAAGGGATTACATAAAATCATTAATACTATCACAGAAAGTTTCCTGCAATGTTAAAAAACTTTAAAGATATATTTTTAAAAGAAAGGTGGAATTTTTATGTCTTTAGGACTATATACTAATTATGCTTTAAATAATTACAATCAATCAAATATTAATACAAAAACTGATGCTTCAAAATCAGTTACTGAGTCTAACTCAACATCTAAAACTACAAGTAATTCTGTAGACGAATATTATAAAAAGCTTTGTGCTAAATTTCCAAACTTAAACATCATGGTTGGTCATTTTTCAAAGGGAGCAATGATACCAACAAGTACCAACATAGATCATTCACCCATTACAATTGATCCAGCTTATCTAAAAAAAGCAGCAAACGATCCAAAAGTTGCAGCAGAACTTGAGAAAAACCTTGGCGATGAACCTATGGCTTTAAATTGGCTGAAAAATGCAGCTAAAATGGGTGGTAACAAAGTGACAAGTCTTGGCAGCTATTATGATGCAAATGGTGATATGTGCAGTGCTGGTAGCCTTGCAACTGACAATTCATCTTCAAAAAGCAGCACATCACTTATGACCCAGTTTGATGAATTATTAGAAAAAAGGTTAAAGAGACTGAAGGAACAGAGAAAAGCAGAAAATAGAATGCTCTCACAAGTAGCTGCAGAAGATATTAGGAAAGCAAATTTACAAAAGCAAGCTACTAAAAGTTACAATAATAACTTGTTTAATAATCTCAATGTGAATTTACTTGACTCAAATAGTTAAAAAAGAGTGTACCCGTATTTTTCATAAATGCAGGTACACTTTTTTTACTTAATACTTTGTTTATCTAAAATATAGTTTAAAAAGTCATCCTTACCATTAAAATAAGACGATGCTTTTAAAGTAATATTTACGTCAGGATAAATGGAGTCCGTATCTTTACTTGTTGTTTTAAAATATTTACTAGAATACTGTATATCTACATTTGTATTTGATAAATGTATCACCTTAACCTCACCAAAATGATTTGGCTTGCCTCCAGTTGGTTCCCCAATAAGCAGGGCATTTGTACTGTTTTTTAAATCCATAGTATTCAATATTGCAGAGGAAAATGTCTTTCTGCCTATGATGACAAATAAATTTCCTTTTTTATTTATATTGCTTCTCTTTTTTATTTCATCTAGAAAAGAATCAAACATTTTAGAATTTCCACCACCATTGTCACGTAAATCTATAACCAACATTTTAGCTTTTTTACTGTCAAGAGTTTTAAATACATCCTTTGTAAAACTTGAAAATGAATAATTTTTCATATTCGAACAACTATTGTATTTCACATAGATGGTACTGCTTTTTTCAATGTACTTAAACCAATAGTTTTTATCTGGGTTTTGTTTTGAAAGTGGAATATTATTTATATATTTGGGATCGTCAGATAAAAATTTAGTTTTATCAAATTCTTCTTTATTTAAAGACTTTACAGTAACACTAGTATTTGATGATCCCTCAAAAGTAAAAACTGTATCATCATTTTTTGCTATTCCTGCAAATTTAAGCACACCAGGAAACCTAAGTAAACTGCAAAATTGATTTTTCAAAATAGCTTTATTATCCTTAGATATAATGGGATCCAGTTTTGAATGTAATTGTTCTATAGAATACCCATTTACTGCCACTAATTTCTTACCCCAGAAATCTTTATATGCTAAAGATGAATTTATCAGGTAAATTCCATCTTCAAATTGGAAAAAGCTTACGGGATACGCTGATTTGGATTGCATAACAACAGATGTGTGGCTGTCATTTATAGAACTTATTATTTTTGTGAGTTCCCATTTAATTTGCATATCATTGTATTTGTCAACTTTATTTATAAGTGAATCCATATCCCTGTCAAATTCGACCTTACTTTTTGAAAAGAACAGATTTTTATGTTTTTTAGGCAATTCATTTTTTACAAACTTTAAATCTGCTGTCCACTTCTCATTTCTATTTGCATTATTGAGTACAGGCGAACTCACTTTCCTATTAAACAAGTTGTAAGCAAATATTCCTGCTGCAGCAATTATAACAGCTGCTATTACTAGTATAACCACTAATTTTCTTTTCTTTAATTTCATAAATACCCCCTATATGTCCAAGAATTTGAACCTCTTTAAGTTTTTTGTTTCTATAACTGTATTCATACACTTATTTTAATCCATTTTTGTATATTATTCCATGGAATTAGCTTACATTTTGCCATCTAAGGTGACATTTTGGTAATATTGAAATACTCAAACAAAAAGATACAGCTAATAAAAGCCTGTATCTTTTTGTTTATAAGAATTTTACAATGCTTATTTCTTATTTAAATCACTATTGATTTTGTATTGATTTTCAATATTTGAGAAAAGTTTTTTCATGCCAAAATATATTATCAAAAGTCCAATGACAGTTAATAGGACTATAATAAGAGTATTTGAACTAATTAGCAATAAAAACTGCGGATAGTATTGAAGCAAAATGCTTGTAATTGCGCTATAAAATATATCTCCAATTATACACAAATATAATGAATGAGTTTTTATATAAAGATAACCTAATAAGATTCCAAGTATAAAAATGCACATAAATCCTGCCGGGTTAAACGTAGATATCCCGGATAGAAGTGAAGATAACAGTATTGCTTTTAAACTGGAATATTTTTTTGAAAGTCCACCGACAATAATCCCTCTAAATACAAACTCTGTTAATAAAGGTC
Source organism: Clostridium ragsdalei P11 (assembly GCF_001675165.1). Taxonomy (GTDB): domain Bacteria; phylum Bacillota; class Clostridia; order Clostridiales; family Clostridiaceae; genus Clostridium_B; species Clostridium_B ragsdalei. Next base: position 56,271 of record NZ_LROS01000055.1, on the reverse strand, counting down.
CAATAATACCTAAATATCCAATAAGAAATATAGGATTTTTACTAATAAGTTGTATGCCTTCCGTAAATGAACTAAATCCTGGAAGAATTTTATCTATTGGCATCAGAAGTGAATCAAATAACATAAGATAACCTAAAACAATTAGTATTAAAAGTAATACATTAATTAAAGTGAATTTTTTTACTGGTCTTTCTTTGATTTTATCTTTACTAAGATTAGTAATGTAATATGCATAAAATACTGCAGTGACTGCAAAAAAAGTAACTCCTACTGCAAAAATAGATAGTAACAATTGTAATATACTATTGCTGGATGAACGAATCACACTGAAACCGATTTCTAAAGTAAACAACGATATAAGCATATACGAAATTACAGCAACTACTGCATCTGTAATACTCAGCTTTTTAACTTCTGATTTTTCATTTTCAAGATTTGATAAAATTTTAAAAGGATTTAAGTTAGACATAATAAAACCTCCCCATAAAAATTAAATTTTATTATTTTAGCATACTTTCAATTTAGATTTTGAAGTTTATTCTTAATGAAATATACTTTCATAGTTAAAACTGTAATTAATACAATAGCGAATATAACGATTAAGGTGTCTTTTATGTGCTCTGGAAAAAGTATACAAGAAACAAAAAATCCGCTAAAAATGATATCACATAGGACTATTAGAGTTAAGAATCCGCTTTTGTTCTCAATATTAATATATTGGTAAAAAGCAATGCACCCAATAATCCAAGAAATGTTAAAAAGCAAAGAAATAAAGTTTTGAAAATTGAAACTGCCATTATTAAAAATGATGTGAATGGCAAGAAAAATGCAGCCAATGATAAAAATGGCAATTGCTGTTTTTATAATCTTCAAAGTAGCCTCACTTTTTCTTGTCCATATGCTGTTCATTTCTAAAATAACATTGTTTTCTTCGCCAAAATTTTTTAAAGCGATTTGTATACTTTCTTCTTCACTGAAACCTTGATTTTGAAGCTCTGACACCTCATCATTCAGGTTTGACGTCAGTTCCTCCTTAAGTATTTGGATATCCTTGTCAGATCCATTGAATTTGCTGCAAATACGTTTTACATACAAATCAATTTTATTCATTAATATTCACCCCCAAAAAATGATCTAATAATTCCCTAAGAGCCATCCATTCCTGAACTTTTTCTCTAAAAAAATTCAAACCTTCTTGTGTAATTCTGTAATAACGTCTTCTTCCACCGCCAGTATTTTCATCGTCATTCCAGTATCCTTCCAGGTAATTTCTCTTTTCCATTCTTTTTAAGGATACATATAAAGTTGCTTCCTTCATCTGAAAGTTTTTATTTGCCTGCTTTATTGTTTTTCCAATTTCATACCCGTACATATCTTTATGTTTTAAAACTGATAAAACGATTATATCAATATATCCTTTTAATAATTCCTTTTCAAATTCCATTAGAACAGCACTCCTAACTAAATTAGTTCATCATACAAAGTACGTCATAGTATAATATAGCTCTTTACTATATTATAAGGCATACTACTTAATATTATCAAGTACTTTTGTAAAAATTTTCTTTTATTGTTTATACATATAAAACTTTTCAAAAATAATAAAAATAGGTGCAGCTAATTTTACACAGCTGCACCTATTTTATACTATAGATACTCTATCTTATGCCAAGAACTCTGTTTATTTTACTGCAATGTCCCTATTTTGCGTCATATACCTAAATCATATAATTTCATAGAATTGTTTTCTCCACCAAATCCATTAGTTCTCTGATTTTTAGCCTTGCTCTTAGACGTATTAGAATTATTCCATTTACTATCTGGAACAACCTTTCCATTTTGCTTAATCCAATTGGCAATATCATTATTCGAGTTGCTTCCAGAACCCCCGAAACCCATAAAGCCTCTGCCATTGCCTGTATTTACCAAAGCATACCTTACAGCTCCATCACTAACTAATTTTTTGAACTGGTCTACTGTAAGTATAGGATCTGATCCACTAAATCCTCCAAGTGCCATTACAGGTTGGCCAGTTTTAAGTATTAAATCCGAACCATAAGAATTAGCTGAAGGCACTACAACAAGATACTTTTCATTTGTTTTATTATTCTCTAAGAATTTTATGAGTTTTGAGTTATTGGTGTTACCCTTATCTCTTTGCTGATTACTCCTTGCAAGCTCCAATCCAGCTGATGGACTACTTCCATTCATTTTGTAAATCATTGGAGTAAATGACCACACTGTAGGAGCAACTAAAATTCCTATAAAAGCAATACTAACCAACATTTTACTCAATGCTGTATTACTACTAAAACCTGAATTTTTCTCTTTACTTCTAATTAAATTAATTATACATAATATTAGTGAAGATATAATGCATAAAATCCCTGTTATTATAATTATAATCTTGTACCCATTTGATCTATTATAATTATAAGATAAAATGAGTATCTCAGCACAGCCATTTGAAATAAGGCCTATTGGTAAAATCCAGGATTTTAAGCCACCTTCCTTATAAAATGTCCACATAGCTGACAATCCAATTCCAGTCAAAGCTGCAATAGGCGGTGCCATTGTTGTTAAATAGTATGTGTGCGTTACATTTTTTGAAAAACTAAAATATATGAACTCAGGCAATAACCACATAAACCATAATATTAATGATAACTTTCTTTTATTATCAAAGGGAGCCTTTAACTTTTCCTTTATTGCTGCAACAATAAACCCAATCACAGCAAATAATAAAAACCAGGATATTTGATCTGACATATTGCCATTACCAAATAATCTAAAAATACCGGATTTTGAATTAGATCTCATACCACCTTGTGCATTATTAACATATGACTTGTTTTTATTTGATCCATTAGATCTATTTCCAAAGTCATCCCAACCTGCTGTTCTTTTAGTATTGTTTTTATTAAATTGATTTTTTAATATTTTTTGCTGTTTTTGACCTTTAGCAGCATTCTTTTCGTTTATTCCAATTCTTTCCAGGCCGTTGTGACCTATTATAAGCTGCATAACTGTATTATTAGTACTGCTTCCTATATAAGGCCTATTACTTGCTGGTACCAAATCCACAGCTATAGCCCAGGATAGTGATACTACTAAAAGTACAACTGTACCTAAAATAAGATCCTTTATTTTTTTCTTAAATCTCATAGTAGAAGCAAGAAGATATGTTATATATACAGCAGGTGCTACCATATAGGCTTCAACCATTTTTATATTAAATCCTATGCCTATAAGAACCAAACTCAATATAAGATAACTAATTTTGCCTCTTTCAGCAGCTATTTGTGCAGTTAAACATGCTAGCAATAAAAACATAACAAGCAAATTATCAATAGTATTGTTTCTAGCTGATGCTACAGATATTGGTGTTACTGCAAGACACAATGCTGCAATAAGTCCTGCCGAAGCTCCAAAAGATTTTTTAACAAGATAATATATAATTGCAACAGAAATTACTCCTGCAAGAGCCTGTGGAAGAATTATACTCCATCCACTAAATCCAAATATTTTTGCAGATATAGTTTGAATCCAAAAGCCTAACGGTGGTTTATCAATGGTTACAAAACCTGCTGGATCAAAGGATGCAAAAAAGAAATTTTTAAAATTCATCATCATACTTTTCACACCTGCAGCATAAAAAGTATTTGCATTTCCTTCTATACCCAAATTGGCAAAATTCAACACTGCAGATAATATTAAAATTAATGATAAAAAAATGCTTTCTCTTGTAAATTTAATTTTTTTATTCACTATACCAACCTTCTTCCAAGCAAATATAAATAATCTAATTCTAATTTATTCTAATTAAATTTACATTACAAATATGTTATTTGAGTGTCAAATTTATTAACAATGTGAAAATAGCATTTTTTTCATTCTAAGCTAATTTTAATTCTCTAATGAACTTTTTTACATTTTCAATTATATCTTCTTTACTTTTTCCAGCTTCTATTTTTTTAATTACTGCACTTCCCACAATTATCCCTTCACAATAAGGCTTGAATTTTGCAGCCATTTCTGCTGAGGATATTCCAAATCCAAGTGCCTTTGGAACATTCGTATAGCTTGAAATTATATTCATATATTCCTCAATATCAGTATTTATGCTGCTTCTCGTACCTGTAACACCATTTACGGAAACACAGTATACAAACCCACCCGCATCTTTTACTATTTTTTCTATTCTCTCCTTTGAAGTAGGTGCTACTAGTGGAATAAGATGTACATTATATTTTTTTCCAATAGCTGCGATGTCCTTTCTCTCTTCTATAGGAAGATCTGGTATTATAATTCCATCCACACCGCACTCACTGCACTCTCTTATAAACTTTTCCATGCCATACTTGAATATGGAGTTATAGTAAACAAGATACACTAGAGGTACCTCTGTTTTTTCTCTTATCCTTTTCACCGTATCCATTATATTTACTATTTTAGTTCCGCCTTTAAGTGATCTATTTGAAGATGCCTGTATAGTAGGTCCATCTGCCAGAGGATCTGAATAAGGTATTCCAAGTTCTATTATATCTGCTCCTGCCTCCTCCATTGCAATTACTAATTCTACAGTAGTGTCTAAATCTGGATCTCCGGAAGTTATAAACGGTATTAGAGCTTTTTCTCCTCTTTCCTTTAGTTTTGAAAACTTTAAGTCTATTCTATTCATTATAGTTCCACCCCCATTATATTAGCTATAGTATTTATATCCTTGTCCCCTCTTCCAGATAAATTTACAATGATTATTTTATCCTTGCTGAGTTTTGGAGCAAGCTTCATTGCATAAGCCAGGGCATGAGAGCTTTCAAGTGCTGGAATTATTCCCTCAACCTGCGACAAGTAGGTAAATGCATTCACTGCTTCTTTATCTGTGGCCGATTCATAAGTTGCCCTTTTTATATCATGATAATATGCGTGTTCCGGTCCTATTCCCGGATAATCAAGTCCTGCTGATATAGAATAAGCAGGAAGTATTTGACCATCCTCATCTTGAAGTACATAAGTCATCATACCATGAATTACCCCTACAGAGCCCTTTGATATAGTGGCTGCATGTTCATCCGTATCAAGTCCTTTTCCTGCTGCTTCTACCCCTACCAAATTTACAGAAGTATCTTCTACAAATGGATAAAAAATTCCCATAGAATTACTCCCGCCGCCTACACAAGCTATGATATAATCAGGAAGTTTTCCTTCCTTTTCCAAAATCTGCTTTCTAGCTTCATCTCCAATTACCCTTTGAAAATCTCTAACCATAGTTGGATAAGGATGCGGTCCCATTACAGAACCTATTACATAAAAGGTATCTTCTATATTTGACACCCAATTTCTCATAGCTTCATTTACAGCATCCTTCAAGGTTCCAGTCCCCGAAGTTACAGAAGTTACTTTTGATCCTAATATTTTCATTTTAAATACATTAAGGGCTTGTCTTCTTATGTCTTCTTCACCCATAAATACTTCACATTCCATGCCAAAGATAGCAGCTGCCGTAGCCGTAGCTACCCCATGCTGTCCGGCTCCTGTTTCAGCTATAACCCTTTTTTTACCCATTCTCTTTGCAAGGAGCACCTGTCCTAGTGCATTGTTTATTTTATGTGCTCCCGTATGATTTAAGTCTTCTCTTTTAAGATATATTTTTGCTCCACCTAATTTTTTAGTAAAATTCTTTGCAAAATACAGTGGATTTTCTCTTCCCACATAATCTTTAAGGTAGTACTTATATTCCTCTATAAATTTTTCATCTTTTATTGCTTTGTTAAACTCCTTTTCAAGCTGCATAACTGCATTCATTATTGTTTCTGGTACATACTGTCCTCCAAATTTTCCAAATCTTCCATCCATTAAAAATTCCTCACTTTCTTTATAAATTCATCTATTTTTTCAAAACTCTTTATACCATTTTCTTCAACCCCGCTGGATACATCTACTGCATAGGGCTTTACACATTCTAAAGCAGTATTTATGTTATCTTGATTAAGACCTCCTGCGAGTACCAATTTCTTATTTATATTTAAGTTTTTCAATACATTCCAATTAAAGTTTATGCCCGTTCCTCCAGTCTTTCCTCCTACACTGCTATCTACAAGCACTGCTTCCACATTATAATTTGATATTTTATCTATCTTGTGTTTTACATTATCTAATATATCTTTTCCATCAACACTTACACTTTTCCATATTTTAAATGGATACAAGCTTTTTATATAACTTTCATCTTCCCTTCCATGAAGCTGGATTACATCTAACTTCAACATTTCTGCTGTATTTTTCACTTCTTCCAAACTATTGTTTTGAAAAATTCCCACTGGCCTTATCTTTTTATCTAAATTTTTAATAAGCTCTTCTGCTAATTTTAAAGTAACCTGCCTTTTGCTTTTACAAAACACAAATCCGGCGTAATCTGGAAGGAGCTTGTTTAAAATTTCTACATCTTCAATTCGCCTTATACCACATATCTTTACTAAAGTCATAAATTCACCCTTTTCAAAACTTGGACTGTTTTACAAAATCTCTTAACTTGTACTCATCTTTAATATTTCTCATAAAAGTTTCTCCTATAAGCACTGCATTTACACCTAATCCCTTTAAATATCTTATATCTTCTGGAGACTTTATGGCACTTTCAGAAACTACTAAAGCTTCCTTCGGTATTTTCTTTATAATTCTTTCTGTATTTTTCAAGTCTTCTGTAAAATCTTTTAAGTTTCTATTGTTAATTCCTACAATGGAACATCCAGCTTCAAGTGCAATTTCAAGTTCCTCTTCATCATGGACTTCCACCAGACATTGAAGTCCAATACTTTGTGCTAAATTGTAATAATCTTTTAATTTATCTTTTAAGATGGCTGTTATAAGCAAAATAGCATCTGCACCTATAAATTTGGATTGATATATTTGATAGGTATCAATTATAAAATCCTTTCTCAAAATGGGCTTTGAATTTACCCCTTTTACTTTACTTATATATTTATCACTTCCCTTAAAGAAATTTTTTTCTGTAAGTACAGACACCGCATCTATATCTATGCTTTCATATATTTTAGCTATGCTGGCAGGATCAAAATCTTCTACAATAATACCTTTTGAAGGTGATGCTTTCTTTATCTCTGCAATAATAGACATTTCCTTTTTGCCAAGTACTTTTTTAAAATCTCTTGTAACTTTGCTACTGCATCCTTCTATTATTTTAGTAAGAGGCATATCTTGTTTTTCAAGTTCCAATTGAGGTCTTTTAGCTTTCACTATTTCATCAAGTATCATTTTTTCATGCCTCCTAAAAATTATTACTGCACTTTATGAGTTCATTCATTTTGTCATAAGCTTTTTTAGAATCTATAATACCTTCTGCCATCTTCACTCCTTTTTCTATGCTTTCACATGCTTTTCCAACATATAAAGCTGCTGCACTGTTTAAAACTACAATATCTCTTCTGGCACCTTTTTCTCCTTGAAAAATTTTGCGTATAAGTGCTGCATTTTCTTCAGCAGTATATCCTTTTATGGCATCCATACTGCATACATTAATTTCAAAATCTTCTGGATTTATTTTATAATCTGATATTTTTCCATCTTTTAATTCACTCACATAGGTATTAGAAGTAGTAGTTATTTCATCAAGTCCATCTTCTCCGCAAACTACCATAGCTCTTTCACAGCCTAAGTTTGAAAGCACTTTTGCAGCTGTATGAGTTAAATTCTTATCATATACTCCAAGTACCTGACCTTTTACAAAAGCTGGATTTGTAAGAGGGCCTAGTAAATTAAATACAGTTCTTATACCCAATTGTTTTCTTGGACCGGCTACATTTTTCATTGCACGATGATACTTTTGAGCAAACAAAAATGCCATACCATTTTTATCAATACAATTGGAAGCATATTTTGGTTCTAAGTTTATATTGAAACCCAGCTTTTCAAGTACATCTGCACTTCCACTTTTACTTGATACTGCTCTGTTGCCGTGTTTTGCCACTTTCACTCCTGCAGCTGCAGCTACAAATGATACTGCCGTTGATATATTGAATGTTCTTCCTCCATCCCCTCCTGTTCCACAAGTATCAATAACATACTCGGACTTGAGTTTTAAATCCTCCGCATTATCCCTCATCGCCCTTGCAAATCCTGTTATTTCCTCTGAAGTTTCACCTTTCATTCTCAAGGCTGCTAGAAAAGCTCCTATTTGGGAATCTTCTGCATTTCCCTGCATTATTTCATTCATAGCTTCATAGGCTTCACTTTCCTCCAAATTACTTTTACATATGATTCTCTCTATTGTCTGCTGTAACATTACAAATCCCCCCCAAAAAATTTTTTATTATTTGCTTTCCCTTCTCTGTAAGAATTGATTCCGGATGAAATTGGAGTCCATAGACTTCATATTTTCTGTGCTTCACAGCCATTATCTCTTTGTCATCCAAACTTTCTGCAGTCACCTCAAGTTCTTCTGGTAAAGTGGCTTTTTCTATTATAAGAGAGTGATATCTCATGACATTTATAGAATTTTCCAAATTTTTAAATAATTCATTTGGAACTATGCTTACTTCTGATGTCTTTCCATGCATTATATTGTTTGCTCTCACTACTTTTCCACCGTAAGCGCATCCAATAGCCTGATGACCAAGGCATATTCCCAAAATAGGAATTTTACCTCCAAATTTTTTTACAACCTCTATACATATACCTGCATTTTCAGGAATACCTGGTCCCGGAGAAAGTATTATTCCTTCAGGTTTTAACTCCTCTATCTCATCCAGTGATATTTTGTCATTTCTAAAAACTTTTATATTCTCATATATTTCACCAATATACTGGTAAAGATTATAAGTAAATGAATCATAATTATCTATTAAAAGTATCATTTTATATCACCTCTATCATAGCCATAGCTTTATTTAATGTTTCTTCATATTCTCTTTCCGGAACAGAGTCATACACAATGCCTGCACCAGCTTGAACATATGCATGACCATCTTTAAAGAGTATGGTTCTTATTGCAATGCAAGTATCCATGTTTCCATTAAGTGAAAAGTATCCAACTGCACCAGCATATATACCTCTTTTAGTGTCTTCAAGCTCATCAATTATCTCCATAGCCCTTATTTTAGGTGCTCCAGATACGGTTCCTACAGGCAAACAAGATATTAATGCATCTAAGTATCCCAAATCTTTTCTCAAATCTCCTGAAACCTTGGAAACTATATGCATAACATGAGAATAAAAATCTACATCCATAAATCTATCTAGTTTTACACTTCCAAACTCACTTATTTTCCCTATGTCATTTCTCCCAAGATCCACTAACATCACGTGTTCCGCTCTTTCCTTTTCATCTTCTAATAATTCCTTTTTTAATTCTAAATCCTCTTTTAAAGTTTTTCCCCTAGGTCTTGCACCTGCTATAGGATTAGTCATAACCCGCCCATTCTTTACACTTACTAAGCTTTCCGGTGAGGAACCTGCTAATTTAAATTCTTCAAAATCTATATAAAAAAGATAAGGTGAAGGATTTTTAGCTCTTAATCTTCTGTACACTTCAAAAGGTTCTGAGGTACTTTCAAATTTCAGCCTTTGTGATAAAACTACCTGAAATATATCTCCAGCTTTTATGTATTCTTTTGCTTCTTCTACCATACTGCAGTATTTTTCTTTTGAAACATTTGATGCAAATTCTTTACGTTCTTTAACTTCTGAAAGTTTATGAATAACATTACTTGTACATATCATATCTTTCAAACTTTCCAGAGAGTCTACAATACTTTTGTAAGAACTTTCATCCTCTTCTGCCACATTGTAAATAAAATAAACTTCATGTTTAAAATGGTCATAACACACAAAAGATCTATAAAACATGAGATATGCTTCCGGTATTTTTAAAACATCTTCATTTTCCACTGGCAGCTTTTCATACTGTCTTATTACATCATATCCTGCATAACCTATAGCTCCTCCTGTAAATGGTATGGAAAGTCCAAGGCTATCATAAGGTACATTTAAATATTTCTTTATATAATCCAACACTTTTCCCTGAACGTTTCTTACTCCACTTTCATCTTCTACACATATTTCATTTCCGCAGCTTTTTATCTTCCTATAGGGATTCATTCCTACAAAAGAATATCTTCCTATTTCATTTTCAGAATATATACTTTCAAATAAGAATTTATTTTTTCCTTCCAAGCTGTAGTAAATACCTATAGGGGTAATCTCATCTCCATTTATCTTTATAAATAAGGGGAAGGTCTTTTTCAAATTTTTATAATAATAAAATTCTTCCTTTTTAAGATTGATCACAAAATACCACCTCTTTGATTTAAATTTATACAAAAAAGGCCATTTCATCCTTAAACTGGGACGAAATGACCGCGTTGCCACCCAAATTAGCCTCTATTTATGGTAAATTTTTTGAAAAATAAAAAACATCTCATCCTTAAAGGACGAAATGTTAAATTTCGTTATGCCACCTAAATACAAACTATCTTTTCCAGGTACAGATTTACTCGATACCCTGTCCTTTTAACGGTAGACTACCGGTTTTTGCTACTATAATTTTGCATTACACCTCCAAGACCCATTCAATACAGACTACAGTACTTGGCTTACACTACCCCAAATTCGCTTAAACTAAATTTCTATATTTACTATTTCTTTTCACAGGTTTTATATTACTAACTTGTTTTATATATTAAAGCTTTTTTTCCCCGTTGTCAATACTAATTTTTAAATCTTTTGCCTTTTCTTTTTGAAATATATTTTTGGGAATGTGATGGAAAATGCCAAGAGCAAAATAGTTAAAATATTTCCATATATATTAATTACAGCATAGTATAAACTCATGGATACAACTTTAAGAAGTACAGCTCCCAAAATTGCTTGACCTAAATTACCAAATCCCCATATTGCGCTAAGAAATCTCCAAACAAATTTATGGTCTTTATCATTTTTTATCTTTTCTGGAGCATTTTTTAAATAACTTTGATCTACTATTACTTCAATCAAAGATTTCCTAGACAATAAGGACAAAAAGAAGATTAAAGAAACCAAGGCGTTTCCGACTAAAGGAGATACAAAATAAAAGGCAGCATTTTTAGAAATAACACTTCCCACCAAACCAATTCCTGAGAAAGCTGCCGCAATTGCTGCTAAAGCATTAAGTTCTCTTGTTCTAATAAAATTTACTATAACAACACCTATGCTCCACAAACCAGAAAATATGATTCCACTAAGAGTCATTTCAAATTTATCAAAGACATAAAATATTACAACAGGTACTATAGCACTTACAATAAAATTCTTATTTAATATATTTTTCAATATTGAACCTTTATTTTTCACACCATTGGCATATGACTTTTGCATAGCTAACCTCCAATTTATTCATTCCAACTTCTATTTGCATTCTTTAAATACATTTCAGTATCAATAACATCCCTGTCAAGTATAGCTTGTGTATCATCTTTTATATATCCACACTTTATAACTTCTTCTCCAGCTTTTTCTACAGCCTTAAAGAAAGGTTCATACAATTTTTTCAACATATCGTTATCTTTAGAAGCTGCAAGTACTCCACCTTTATCACTTAAAATTGCCGCTGCAAGATTTCCCTTAGTCATAACTTTAAAAGTTTCAAGTAAACCGGAAAAATTATATCTGCCGGGAAAACCACAATTTGAGATTAAAACAGTCTTTACTGGATCTTTTCTAAATCGACGAATATGAGAATATTTTTCATCTTTTTTAACCATTTCACCCTTATTCATAGGCAGCATACGATCCATAAAATCTTTCATTATTCCAGTTACAGTAAAATAATATAGAGGAGTTGCATATACCATTACATCTGTTTCTTTTATTTTGTCTAGCAATTCACTCATATCATCCTTATAAACACATTTTCCAGGAGTCTTTGTCCAACATGTAAAGCAGCCTCTACAGTGATTTATCTTTTTATCCTTAAGATATATAGTTTCTACGTCTGCTCCTGCTTTCAAGCATCCTTTAAGGAAATTTTCTAAAATAACCTCTGTATTTCCCTGTTCTCCCCTTGGACTTCCATTTAAAGCTAACACTTTCATTTTATACATCTCCTTAATCTATAAATCTTTTATATTTTCTAAACTTTTCAGTGTTTCATCACACCACTTTAATTTTGCCTCTTCAATATATTTTCCAAACCTAACAGTCGACTTCCACAAAGCTAAATTTTTTTCATCCAATTTTATCTTTCCTGTGTTAAATGCATCTTCAATTTTCGAATATTCCTCAAATTCTTTTTCGCACTCTTCTTTTACACTCTCAATTTTTTGAATAACATTTTGTGTAGGTACATTTCCTGAAAGAGATATCTTAAGCAAAAGCTCTGACCTGTTAGGAATACTTTCCACAGGAAGCATAATCCACTCTTTTAGTTCCTTTTTGCCCTTTTCTGTAATGGAATAAACATTTTTACTTGGTCTTCCTTCTGTCTGCTCAACTTGTTTTGTTATAAGTTTTTCTTCTTCCATTTTCTTTAGTACAGGATATATATGTCCATAATTTTCATTCCAAAAATAGTTTATAGAAGAATCACAAAATTTTTTAATATCATATCCAGATCCTGATATATGACTAAGTACCCCCAAAATAGCATATTTTGTTTTATTTACTTTTGACAATTTAATTTCACCTCTGTTTTTATATCACTATGATATATTATGCTATTTATTATATCATAGTGATATAATAAATCAATATTTAAACTAAATTTTAATAACAGTACTTACAAATAATAATTTAATCATAGTAACATCAATGGCTTAAGTATTAAACTATTATATGACTATTAAATACTGTTAAATGTGTATTAAATATCAATCAATTGCTGTCTTATATTTAATTTAGCTATAGAAAGTAGTATACTTAAAATATATTTGGGATGGCATAGACAAGGATATTGGAATTCCTGAAAATGCTGTTCTTCGCATCAGCTATAAACAGCAAAGAGATATTGAAAAACTGCAGTTTAAAATTTTTTGAAATTTACGTGAGGATTATAAGTTAGAACCAACTCAGAAGGAGATACCTTCATATTAAATTTTAGGAGGAATGAATTTTGAAAAACATTTCAAACGGGCTTCGCATGATTCTTATGATTGGATGCTGTGGAGCTCTGGCAATATTTAGTTCTACCATATCAAAATCTCCTATTTTACCCATATTTGCAAAAAGTTTAGGAGCAACTGGTATACAAATTGGCTGGATTGCATCAGCATCGACTATACCCGGAATTTTGATAAGCTATCTCGCAGGAGATTTGGCTGATCGTTTTGGATACAAGAAAATTCTTATAGGTTCCTTATTAATATTTGCCAGTGCACCTTTTCTTTATCTACTGGTGAATGATCCTTTGCAGCTTGGCGTTGTTCGTTTCTATCACGGTTTTGCAACAGCTGCATTTGGTCCTGTGGCCATGGCTACTATTGCCGCCTTTAGCAGTAAGAATACTGGAGAAAATTTATCTCTTTATTCCTCTGCAACAATAATTGGCCGTGCCTTGGCTCCAACTGTTGGTGGTACAGCCTATCAAAATGGTGGATATGTAAGTGTCTATCTTATTGCAGGTATTGCAGGTATTTTGGCTTTAACCTTTGCAATTCGGTTTTTTCATAAATCAAAAGATACCGAAAATAAAGAAACTGCTAAAGTAAAAAAATATAAGTCAGAAAATATTTCTTTCTTTAAAAAATTATGGAGATTGCTTAACTATCGTCCACTTCTTCTAGTGGGAATACTTGAAGCTTGTACGTACTTTGCCTACGGTGCATTTGAAATGATATTTCCACTATATGCAAAACAACTTTATATGTCTACAGGTGAAATTGGTATTCTGCTGGGTATACAATTAGTTGGAATAATTCTGTTCAAACCACTGTTTGGCAGAGCATCAGATCAATTGGGACGTCTGCCTATGATGGTTACAGGTCTGCTAACATGCAGTATATCCTTCTTTCTTCTGGCCATTTTGAAATCCACATTTGCCATTATTCCTTTAATATTCATATATGGACTTGGTTTTGCCTTAATCACTGCAAGTACCAGTGCACTAGCTGCAGATGTTGCTCACAAGGGACAACTAGGGGCCTCTCTTGGGATAATGAGTACTCTTATGGATGTCGGTCAAACTTTCGGTCCTCCGGTTATTGGCGGGATCAGCGACATATACAGCTATTCTGTTGGCATAGGTGTATTGGCAATAATATTTTTGATTGCCGCAATAGGATGCATTATCGCACTTATTAACCAGCACAGAACGAAACAGATGGCATAAATTAAAAAGTAAGTATTACTTAAAAATAAAAGCCATTCTCCAATGATGGCTTTTATTTTTTTACTCTATTTTTTTAAAGCAGTTAAAATAGGTTCAAAAGTTAAAATAACTGTTAATATAATTAACACTATAATAGTTACCCATCCTATTACATTTTTAGTTCTACCATTTACATATTCGCCCATAATATCTTTATTATTTACCATAAGCATCATACAAATTAAAACTACGGGAAGTAACACACCATTTATTATTTGTGACCATAATGTTATCTGAATTAAAGGTGCTCCTGGAATTAATATAATACCAATCCCAATAATAATTATTATAGTAAACAGTGTAAAAAACTGTGGTGCTTCTTTTAATGTTTTATTTATACCAGCTTCAAACCCAAAAGCTTCACAAATATAAAATGCTGTAGCCAAAGGTAGTATTGCAGCCGAAAAAATAGAAGCTATAAATAATCCAAAAGCAAAAATTTGAGAAGCAAAGGCTCCAGCAAGTGGCTTTAACGCTAATGCAGCATCTTTAGCCTCATTTATTTGGATTCCACTTTTATGAAGTGTTGCCCCACAAGCTACGATTATAAAGAAAGCAACTACTACTGTAATAACACTTCCAACAACAACATCCCAAAATTCGTATTTAAATTCTTCCATCTTAAGTCCTTTTTCTATAACTGCTGACTGCATATAAAACTGCATCCAGGGTGCAATAGTAGTTCCCACCATACCAATAACCGTACTTATATAGTCATAATTAGTTTCAATAGCAGGATGAATTAATGCATGTCCTATTTCATGCCAGTCTGGTCTAGCGAAAAATGCAGAGCCAACATAGGATAATAAAAATATGCTAAAAACCAAAAATAACTTTTCAGTAGTCTTATATGTACCTTTTACTACCAAAATCCATACTGCAACAGCAGCTAGTGGTACCGATATATATTTACTTACTCCAAAAATCTGCATGCTACCTGCTATACCTGCAAACTCTGTAGCTGTATTTCCTATATCTGCAATTACTAGCCCAATAAACATAAAGGAAATTACCTTAACACCAAAATTTTCTCTAATTAAATCTGCCAGCCCTTTACCTGTAACTATTCCCATTCTAGCATTCATTTCCTGCACTACAAGAAGCACAATAAAGCATGGGATTAATGACCAAAGTAATTTGTAACCATAGGTAGCACCTGCTACAGAATATGTTGTAATACCACCTGCATCATTATCTACACTACCTGTTATAATTCCAGGACCTAAAACACTTAAAAATATTAATAAATTTGCCATCCATGTTTTTCTCTTTGCATTCATCATTAGTGCCTCCATTATCTATACCTTTTATTGGACTTAGTAATTTCATAGAAAATATCATTTATATTAACAATCCCTATGATATGCATTTGTTCATCAATTACGGGTATAGAACATAGGTTATATTTTGATGCAGCATCTAAGTTAGAGAAAATAATTGCACCTGTATTTACATCAAAGTCCTCAATTATATCTGCCAGATCTGAAGGATGAATTGTGGATAGTTTATTATAACTTTTTGAAAGTAAAATGTCTTTTGAGGTAAAAGCCGTTTGAATATCATCCCATAACATTAGTTTACTTGATATTTTAAATCCTAATCTCTTTAATGGTTTAGCAATTCCAATCCTTCTTAATAGCCCATCCATACCAATATCTACTGCTGCAATAAACATACCTGATGGTAATATAACTAACCTAACATCGTTAGCTCTAACTACCTTTCTTCCATTAACATCAACAATCTGTTTGTCCAAAACATACTTTTTCAGTAACATACAGTCACCTAAATCTTTATCTTGAACTTCACTACACATTAAAACATACTGTCCTTTTTCCTTAGAAACACTGATATTATCAAAACCAATAAATTTTATTCCTTCTTTTGTTTTAACAACAGCTATGGTAACTTTTGGATTTTGAAAATTCACATCAACAGCTACATCCTTTAAAGTTCCTATTACTTCTTTACTAGTCGTATAAATTTTATTACCCAATATTCTGCTTAAATAAACGCTTGTAAATTGCATTGTATACACTCCTTTGCTTTCAGGATGCACAATGCAAATTTTTTAATGCAAGTACATCCCCTATAATATTTTTACCAATAAATCTTTAAGTTTTATATCATTGCATTTATGACACGGGTCACCGTCCATTAAATTCATCACTCTCCTTAACTTGGTAATTTATCCAATAAAAAAATCTCTTCGCAACAAAATGAAGAGATTGGATTCTTAATAAATTCCAAGACAAAAAATAGTACATCTTCACTCGTTGAGCTTTGACTCTGTAAAGCTTAGATCATAAGCATTCATATTTCTATGAATGTTGTCAGCTACATTAAGTAAAACCTTAATCCGGTAGTACCTGCTCACCCATTGGCGTCTCTCGACATTTCTGGGCAGTAGCGTATGTCTGTACAGTAATCTCACCTAACAATGTTATTAAATTATATTTTTAATTAGTAATAATCCGTTTCTTATTATATACATATATTCCTTAGTTGTAAATATTTTTTAAGAAATCAAATGTTAAAAATATGTTACTTAGAAAATATACTGCCTCAAAATGTATTTTGAGACAGCATCTAATTCTTCTAATTTACTTTTATATAACAATTAGTAAAATAATATCAATTAAAGAATTCAATTATACCAAGTGCTATTAACAATATGCCTGAAATTAATGGTGCATATTTACCAAATAATTTACCCAATACATGATTACCTACAACTTCACCAATTATAATTGTAAGAATACTTAATATAAATGTAAATATGACTGTAAATTGAATACTAACTCCTGTTATACTAGCTGCTATGCCAGTACCTAAATTGTTAAAGGTCAACCCAAATGCTATAAGAAGAGCTTCTTTTATATTTATATCACCGGAGTTGTCCAAATCTGACTTTTCGGCATATTCAATCATATCAGTAATGTCTTTTAAAGCAAGTTCATTTGATTTTTTATTATTTATAAGTTTTATTATACTTTGTGTTATAAAATATACTCCCAATATAGCAATGGCTATAGAACCTAATGCATTTGCTATATTGGGAGGTAAAAATTTTGATATATACACCCCAAGTGACATTGATAGAAATGTTCCTGTACAAGTTATAACTGCTATTGCAAGGTTAGGAACTACTCCTATCTTTATTTTCTTTATTCCATAAGCAATACCTACAACTACATTATCTAGGTTAGAGGATAAACTAAACAATAATGCAGATAAAATTAATGTCATGCATAGTCCCCTTTTTTATTCTTTCCTTTTTAGTATATGACTTTAAACTTTTAGTGTGCTTAGGAGTTCAAGAAAAGGAGATGTTTTAAATACATTGCAGTTCCAAGATAAAGTATATATAAAAAATTTACTGGGGATATTATAAGTACACAATTAAAAATGGAAGTGACTCAATTGCGAAAAAAGCAAAAAAGCAAAAGAACTCATAAAGTAAAAAAGCATACACTACTCAAAGTTTTTTCTGTATTTATAATAGTTATATTACTCTTTTGTATTAAGTATTTATTTATAGCAGTATCACTCTATAATGATGCGTCAGCTAAAGTAAATTCTATATCATATAGTACTTTTCATGGAAATCAAACAACTTATTTGTACGATTCAAAGAACACTGTAATAAATAAACTATATGGTTCAAAAAATTCTCTATATTTAACATCTTTTTATATACCTCAAGCTGTAAAAAATGCCTTTATATCTATAGAGGACAAAGATTATTTTAATCATGGTGCTCTTAGTATAAAAGCAAATCTTAGAGTTTTATATTCTATTATAAAAAACAAGGGAAAAATTACACAGGGTGGAAGTACAATTACACAGCAGCTAGCAAGGACTGTGTTTTTAAATTTTGACAAAACTTATAAAAGAAAATTAGAAGAAATATTAATTGCTATAAAATTAGATCAAAAATATACTAAACAACAAATCCTAGAATTTTATATTAATAATATTAATTTTGCCAATAATGCTTATGGAATTGAGGGAGCTTCAAGGAGATATTTTAACAAAAGTTGTAATGAACTTAATTTATCAGAAATATGCTTTTTAGCTGCAATACCTAATAATCCTACTTACTATAACCCTATAAAGAATATAAACAATACATTAAAACGTAGAGATCTTATCCTATTATCAATGAGGGAAAATAATTATATTACAGATTATCAATACACTACAGCAATTAACTATAAAATTGTATTAAATCCAGAAAAATATGATGGAAATGTATGGGTTGAATCCTATGCCCTTAATTGTGCTTCAAGGGTGCTTATGAAGCTAAATGGGTTCCAATTTAAAAATACATTTGATACACAGCAGGATATGGCTAGTTATGATAAAGATTATTCTAATGTATATAACGAATGTATAAATGACATCCGCACTAATGGATATAAAATTTATACTTCTATAGATATGGATAAACAAAAACTTTTACAAGATTCCTTAGATACTGGGCTCCTAGATTTTACAGAGCAAAATAAAGGAATATATTCTCTGCAGGGTTCATCTGTTTCAATAGATAATGAAACTGGATATGTTATAGCAATAGTGGGTGGTAGAACAAGTCCTGAGAAAGATTATTTGAATAGGGCATTTCAGTGCTTTAGACAGCCTGGTTCATCTTTTAAACCTTTGGCAGTTTATACCCCTGCCTTTGAAAAAGGATATGATGACACAACTATTATAAATGACCATTATATAAATGGAGGTCCTCATAATGATGGTGATGTTTATATGGGAGATATATCTATAAGAACAGCTGTGCAAATGTCATTAAATAGTGTTGCATACCAAGTATTTAATGACATAACGCCTACTTATGGATTATCCTTCGTAAGGGATATGGATTTTAATAAAATTGTAAAAAAAGATTACACTCTATCTGCTGCATTAGGCGGTTTAACTTATGGAGTAACTCCCATAGAAATGGCCTCTGCTTATTCAACACTTGCAAGGGGAGGAGAATTTATTGCTCCTACATGCATACGTAGTATTGTAAATAGCCAGGGACAAACTATTTATGAAAATAACTTAGGAAAGAGAAGGGTATATACTTATGATGCAAGTTATTTAATGTCGGATATTTTAAAAGGTACTTTAGAAAATACTTGGGGTACTGCATATAATGTAAGGCTTAATGGAATTACTAGTGCTGCTAAGACTGGTACAACAAGTAACCAGAAGGATGGATGGTTATGCGGATATTCTGCTTACTATACTACAGTAGTATGGGTTGGATATGATATACCAAGGTATGTTGATAACTTATATGGTGGAACATACCCGGGACAAATTTGGCATAATTATATGCAGCAGGTGCATTCAGGATTACAAGATAAGGATTTTTATACACCTTAAATAAAAATTGTTATAAAATTAAGTTATGCTCCCTTATACAAAATAATTAATAAGCATTAAAAACAATTTTTCTATAATATATTTTGATAAAACATTGCAACCTTTTCCATAAATCCTTCTTGTAAAATTATAAAAATTAACTTTGTACATATGCCTCCTTACAATTTTTCATATTATAGTTTCTAAAGGATTCTTCTAATTCTTCCAAAGATTTATCGCGCGTTTCTGGTACAAATTTATAAGTAAACAATATATCAATAATGCCAAATACTACAAATACAATAAATGAACAAGTTAATCCAACTGTCTTCAATAATATAGGATACATAAACCCAATACAAAACGTACCTATCCATAAAAAGAATGTTGCAATTCCCATACCTAAGCCTCTTACTTTTAGTGGGAAAATTTCAGACATTTCTAACCACGTTACAGGACCAATGGTTCCTTGAAAGAAAGCCAAAAAAATCATAGTTAAAGCAATAACTATGAAAGGAAGTAATGCCGATCCTGTTAACTTAAACGTAACTATAGACAATGCAGCCATTGATAAAGTAGTAGCAGTATACCCTAATAATAACATAGTCCTACGATTAAACCTATTTGCCAAAAATTTCATATAAACCAATGCCGAAATAACAGACACCATTCCATTTCCTATATTGGCAATTAAAGCTGCTTTAACTCCAAATCCAGCCTTCTCTAAAATTGTTGTACCATAATACATAACTATATTTACTCCAGCAATCTGCTGTGCTACACCTATGCCAATTCCAATTAATACAAGACGACGAATCCACGGAATATCTAAATCCTTAAAAGTTACTCGTTTCAAATTTTCCTCTTTATTTATGTTACTTTGTATTACTTTAAGTTCTTTTTGTGCTTCCATTTCATCGCGAATCATTTTTAAAACTTCAAGTGCTTTAGCAGTTCTTCCTTTTGCAGCAAGCCATCTTGGTGTTTCTGGAACCAATAACATTCCAAACCATAAGATAACTGCTGGAATAGTAGCTATTGCTATCATATATCTCCATATTCCAGGATTCCCAGAAATACTTCCTAAAATAGCATTAAATATGTAAGCTAGCAGCTGTCCTAATACAATCATAAATTGATCTTGTGAAACAATACTTCCTCTAATACTTGAAGGAGCCATTTCTGATAAAAATGTTGGTACAATAGCTGATGCTCCACCTACTGCTAATCCCAGTATAAATCTACAGATAATAATAACTGATGCAGTTGGTGAAAGCGCACATCCTAAAGTTGCAAAGAAAAAAATTACCGCAAGTGTTCTAAGCAGTTTTCTTCTTCCATATTTGTCAGATAAACGTCCTGTAAACACCGCCCCTAAAGCTGCTCCTAAAGTTAGAGAACTTGTAACAGCACCTTGGGTAACAGCTGTTAAATTCAATTGATCTTTTCTTGACATAAAAGTAAGTGAACCATTTATAACTCCTGTATCATATCCAAATAAAAGTCCTCCGAATGTTGATATAATAGATATTTTTTTCAAAAACCTTGATTTTTGTATATTAGAAGCTTGTATCATTTTAAATCATCTCTCCTATCATTTTTGAATGGTCATTTATTTATTATATGTTGAGTACCTTTTGATTAAATATTATCACTTTTCTTATAACTTAGTCAACATTTCCCCATTATATCCTTTTTATTTATTCATAACTAGATTTATTCTGCTTAACTTATCAAGTTATTCTTAGGTTCAGGTGGAGTTTGCTTATAAGGAATACCTTTTCTCCATCTGAACCTTAGAAGAACTTATCCAGGTGCGTAGCAGTGCTTATACCCCACTTTGAAGAAGCTGGGTGTATTAGCAATGGTAGCAATCGGATAAATAACATCTTCTCAATTATTTACTTTTAATAATTTTTATATATAATTATATTTAGAATATGAATATATTAAATTTAGATTTTTGAAAGGTATGGTATTATGAAATCAAAGAGAATAAACCAGATAGAGGAATATGTGTTAAATAAAAATACTGTAACCTTAGATACCTTAACTGATGTTTTTAATGTATCCAAAAACACTATACGTAGAGACATACAGGAACTAATTAAAAGAGGGAACATAAAAAAAGTATACGGGGGTGTTGCATCAAATTCTAAACTGTTATCACCATTTAATGAAAATCAAATAAAAAATACCTACACTAATGGTTTAATAGCAAAAGCTGCTTCACGTTTCGTTAAAGATGGAGATATAATATTTATAGATTCAGGTACAACAACTTTAAATATGGGCGATTTTTTAAAGGATAAAAATAACCTTACTATAGTAACAAATAATCTAAACTTTATCATAAACTGCTTAAAATATACTAACTTGAACATAATTTCAACTGGAGGAACATTAAATCGAAAGACAAACTCTTTTTCAGGAATAGATTCTTTAAACCTGCTTAAAAATTATAATATAAATAAAGCTTTTATGAATGCCACAGGAATATCCTTAACTAATGGGGTTACAAATTCTTCTCCACTTGAAAGTGAAATTAAAAAAATTGCAGTAAAAAAAAGCAGTGAGGTATTTATACTTGCAGATTATTCAAAATTTGATATTTGTTCTCTAGTAACTTACTGTAATTTAGATGATATAGATTACTTAATAACAGATAAATTTCCACCTGAAGCGTATAACCAATTAATTGAAAAAAGTTCTATAGAATTAATTGTCTCAGAACAATTATGAAGATAAAGGAGATATAGACATGAATAAAAATTACTTAGAAAATTATTCAAAAATAGTTGTAAACGCAGGTCTTAATATACAAGACAATCAAATATTAGTTATAAATTCACCAATAGAATGTGCTGAATTTACCAGATTAATTTCTGAAGCTGCCTACAAAGAAGGTGCACGAGATGTAATAATAAATTGGAGTGATGAACTTTCAACAAAGATTAAATATTTAAATGGAAAAGACGAAATTTTTGATGAGTTTCCAAATTGGAAAAAGGAATTATATACATCCTATGCTAAATCCGGAGCTGCATTCTTAAGTATTTATGCCCAAGATCCAGAACTTATGAAAGACGTAAATTCCAAAAGATTAATGCGAGCAAGCAAAGCCCAAAATATTGCACTTTCTGAATATAGAGAAAGGATTATGACAGATAAAAATTCTTGGTGTGTTATATCAGTTCCAACTAAATCTTGGGCAAAAAAAGTTTTTGAAGACCTTTCAGAAGAAAAAGCAGTTGAAAAACTGTGGGATACTATATTTAAGACTGTAAGGGCAGATGAATCAAATCCTATAAAGGCATGGGATACCCATAAAGCAAATCTTAAAAAAAGTATGGATTTTCTCAATAAAAATAAATTTAAATATCTAATATACAAAAATTCACTAGGTACTGATTTAAAGATTGAACTTTCAAAAGATCACATATGGCTTGGTGGTTCATCATCTACACCTGAAGGTATAGAATTCATGGCAAATATACCTACAGAAGAAGTGTACACTTTTCCATTAAAATGGGGTGTAAACGGAAAAGTTGTAAGTTCGAAACCTCTAAATTACAATGGAAATCTTATAGAAAATTTCTCTTTAACCTTTAAGGATGGCAAAATTATAAGCTTTACCTGTGAAAAAGGTTATGAAACACTAAAAAATCTTATTGAAACAGATGAAGGTTCTCATTACCTAGGTGAAGTTGCATTAGTACCTTTTAATTCACCTATTTCCAATTCAAATATATTATTTTACAACACACTTTTTGATGAGAATGCATCCTGCCATTTAGCTATAGGTGAAGGTTACCCTACCTGTTTAGAAGATAGTCAAAATATGAGTAAAGAAGATTTAAAAAATGCAGGTATAAATTCTTCTCTAGAGCACGTTGACTTTATGGTTGGAACAGAGGATCTAGATATAACAGGAATTACAGAAGATGGAAGAGAAATTCCCGTATTTATAAATGGCAATTTTGCATATTAGACAGCTGCTTTTTAAAGTGATTTTAACTTTAGTTGCAAGAATATAGACAGATTTGCATATGAGTTCAAGTTTTAATTATAAAAAACCTTATATGGATTTTGTAGCTTAAAAATAACCTTATGTGTAGAAATATTTTTACAATAAACAAGAACATTTAAATATTTTGTGTATAAGGCTTAGTGAAAAATTCATAAAAATCTTAGAATTTTTGAATTGTTTGAGGTACGAGTTTTCAAAAGTTCTTAGATTTTTTAAAATTTTTCACTTAGGCTTATCAAAATATTTAACTGGACTTGTGGTTGTAAAAATTATTCGGAACATAAGGTTATTTTTTTCCTAGAACTCTATATAAAATTTGTTTATATCTACTGTTTAACTATTACAGCAGTTCCATGTAAATCGCATATTGGAACTACAAAGACATTTTCTTCCCCACAAAACTGTTGTACTGCCTTCCTTACTCCAGAAAATTGAGTATTATTATAGTCATGTATGATCATATATCCGCCTATACTCATACGGGGATAAAAAAACTTTAATCCTTCATATATTGGCTGATACAAATCTGCGTCTAAGCTAACCACTGCAAAATTTACGTCTATTCCATGTGCAGTATCAGGGAAGTATCCATTCTTAAATATAGCCTGTTCTTTATAAGGCAGCCTACTGGATACCATGTCAATACTGGTATCATTAAATTTCCCAATTTCGCTACGGGAAAATTCATTTTTCTTTTCAATTTCTATATCACGCCCATCAAATCCCTCAAAAGTATCAAATAAATATATATTTCTCTTTGGAAATAAAGCATTTATTTCAGCTGCAAATTTGCCTTGATATACTCCTAATTCTGCTACATCCCCTCGAATATCTCTCTGATTCACTTCTCTAGCAATCAATTTTAAAACTGCAAGACGAATATCTAACTGCTGTCGATATTCAGTAATACTAATAATACTGCATTTGAGTCCTAATGCTTCAATTTGTAGCTTTACTTCCTTGCAGGCATCCTTGTTTAAAATTGCTACATAAACATAGTCTGGTTCTATATCCAAAAGTTGCTGTTCATTAATAACAGGTACACTGTCAATCTTAGTCCCTTGCATTTTTTTATTATTGTCACAATACGCCACAACTTTCATATCTGGACTTAAGAGATTTTTCATCATTTGTCCGCCTTGTCCTACACCCCAAATTACAACCTTTTTCATTGCCATACCTTCTTTTACAAATCATTTTTAATTTGCATACTAGTATTATGCCTTCTAACAATGCAGTTTATCTAATACTTTTTCAATAAATACACCTATAAGTTCTGGATCAAACTGAGTGCCTGCATTAAGTTTTAGTTCCCCTATAGCAACTTCTTCTGGCAAAGCACTTCGATAACTTCTTTCGCTTGTCATAGCATCATAAGAATCTGCTATAGCTATAATCCTCGATTGAAGTGGTATTTCTTTTTTCTTCAAACCCTTTGGATATCCCTTTCCATCCCACCTCTCATGATGAGCCAATACATAGTATGCCATTTCTGACATATCATCTACTGTATTAAGTATTCTATATCCTATTTCCGGATGCCTTTTTATTTCCTGCCATTCTTCATCTGTAAGTTTTCCAGGCTTATTAAGTATATTTTCCTCTATAGCTACTTTTCCTATGTCATGAAGCAATCCAACAGTTTTTAACTCCCTAATTTCGTGTTCAAGTAAACCGAGAGCCTCACCCATATCCTCGCATAATATTGAAACTCTATGAGAATGTTCTTCTTCTCTTTTATTTTTTTCATGAAGTGCAGTAATTATAGCACTTATGGTTTTTCCTATCATATTTGGCCCTTCAAAAAGCTTTTTTTTGTACATGTAATCTTCAGCTTTTTTGAAAGTTTCTTGAATTTTTACTTTTCTACTCTTCTTAGTTTCATATCCAAAGGAAATAGATATGTCAATGGCACCTATCTTTTCTTTTGATGCTATGGATTTAATACGTTTAAGAATTTGTTCTGTTTGAAAAGCATCTGTTTTAGGTAATAAGATTACAAATTCATCCCCTCCCCATCTAGCAGCAATGTCCTCCTTCCGACACCCCTTTTTTATGACTTCTGCCACCTTTTTAAGGAGTTTATCTCCCATAACATGTCCAAGAGAATCATTCACAAGTTTTAAGCCATTTACATCTCCCATAACAATTGTGAGTGGTAAACTTCTTTCCACATCTAGTCTATTTAATTCTGCTTCAAAAAACCTTCTATTATACAACCCTGTTAATTGATCACGGTAACTCAAATATTCCAATTTAAGTTCCATTTCCTTTCTATCTCTAATATCCCTCCATAGGGAATGAAAAACTTTCTTTCCATTAAGAAAAATAGTTGTTAACATAACCTCTACTGGTAATACATTCCCATCGGCCTTTTTATACCACCATTCAAATTTACATTTTCCATTTTCTATAGTATTTTTACGCATTCTAATAACTTTTTCTCTGGTTATTTCTCCATCTGGCTGTTTTTCAGGATAAAACTCAAGTGGATTCTTACCTAGTATAAATGTCTTTGAATCATATCCTAATGCTTTAATCATGGCTAGATTACAATCAACTATCTTTCCGTCTGAAATTATAAATATAGCATCCGATGAGTTTTCAAAGAGGTTTCTAAAAGTGGCTTCACTTAATTTCAATTCCATTTCGTTTCGTCTTTCATCAGTAACATTTCTCGATATGGCAAGTATTTCTTTTTCATTATTTTTTACCATTCTAATTTCAAAATGATATTCCTTATTACGAATCCACACCTTATATTCAAAACTATCCAGTATTCCTTTTTTAAGCACTACCTTCATTTTTTCATAGAGTTTTTCTGACATCCCTCTAGGAAAAATTTCTAAAATATTCTTTCCTATAAAATCTTTTTTCGGCATGAGCACATATTTTTTATCACTTGACATACAATCTATCAGATACCCTTTATCATTAACAACAAATAATGCATCGGGTAATGCCTTAATAATAGCCCTGTTTTTTTCTTCACTTTTACTTAATTTCTTTTCACTTTTAATGATTTTATTATATTGAAGTCCTAACTTTTCCTTGGAATCAATCAATTTTTTTACATATGTTTTAAGTTCTTCATTAACTAATGATATTTCTTTATAGCTTTCATTAAGTTTCTTTTCTACCAGATCAACCTTTTTTAAAAGATTGCTTATTAATAAATATAAAACAAATGTAGTTATACCAACATATAGACATCCCTTATATATATTTATAGCTAGGAGCATATTATCATCACTAGCAAATTTAATTACAATTCTATCAGAAAAGTAAACCCAAGGTAAACTAATCCCTAAAAATATTAAACATATTCTTATACTTTCGTATTTCCACAACTTATTGTCTTTATTAAAAATTGAGTAGATTTTTTTTCTTATTGATACAAGCATACTATACCCCCATCTGTAATATAATTCTACAATTCCGCTCAATTTATTGACATTAAAATATTATTGGATTTATATTTTAATATCCCCTTATATGCTGCTTATTTCGATAAAATACAACAAAAATTCTTTAACTACATTATATCAAAAAATTAAAAAAGGTGATAACTTTTTTAATTATCACCTTTTCAATTAATTCATCCTATGTTAATCATATAAATTATTATTTAATCACACATATTTCTAAAATCGTATAGTATTATACTAATAATAACAAACAACTGGAGTACCTTTATCAATATTCTGGAATATTGTCCTTGCCAAATAATACGGTGAGTTTACACAACCATGTGAACCACTTGACATGTATATACTTCCACCAAATTCACTTCTCCAACTTGCATCATGAATTCCAATACCTCCATTAAATGGCATCCAAAAATCAACTGGTGAACTGTATCCTTCACCTTTTAAAGTAGCATGTCTTTCTTTATATTTCACCCAATAAACGCCTTCTGGTGTTGGGTGTCCCTGACTTACATTACCTGTAACAACATCCCCTTGTACTACTAATGAACCATTTTTATAAAACCATAAATGTTGATCACTCAAATCTACTTCTACATAGGTATTTCCTATATCATTAGCTCCATGAGATGCCGCAGTTTGACTATATGTTGGTTCTTTTTTTACAGTTCCACCTTGTTTAATGTAGGTGATCAAATTTTCTGTTTCCTTAGCGGAATTAATGTCCCAACCATAATCACCGCCGCCAACATTTATTGTTCTTCCCGAAGTTGTAACAAAACTTCTTGTCTTACCAATTGTATCGTAAGTTTTTGAAAGATCAAGCATATAATTTTTTATTTTGTCTTTGTCAAATTCAACTTCGAAATTATCATTAACTGTAAGCCAATTATTTATCTTAGAACCATCTATAGTTTCTTTTTTATCTCCAAATGTATAGATAATTTTAGAAGATACATATTTATTAAGAAGATCCCTAATTTGGGTAGTTTTTGCTGATTTTACAGTATACTTTGGATTTACATAACAATTCATTGCTTCCAAATCCAACGTAGTTTGACCTTTAGATATTGCCTTTACTACATTATTATATAATGCAGTTTTATCTACTTTACTTCCATATACTTCACTTACAATATTATAACCTTTATCTGAGTATTTGAAGCTAGGATTTTTAGGTTCAATTACATTTTTATTATCAAGACAAGACAGTTTATTTATTTTATCTTCCAATATCTGCTTATCATATGAAACTTCAGCTGTCATTTTAGTATCATTTGTATCTAAAAATGCTATAATCCATTTATAATTGCCTTGCTTATCCTTAAGTTTCCTAAATTCATCATCTGAATTATACTTTAACTTAATGTCAGATCCACTAATTTGTTCGCTTTTACTACCTCGCTCTTTTAAATTTAACTTATATGATTTTATCTGAGATATCAATTCCGTATTTAATTGCTCCGCAGTTTTACCTGAAACATTCACACCATTAATTTCAGATCCAAAATAAAAATGCTTTGTGAAGTACGCTGCCATCCCAAAATATATAATAAGTAAAATGCAAATAGAAATGATAGTACCTTTGATAATTTTATTGCGCTTACTTTGTCCCTCCTTCTCATTTTCCTTTTCTGCATCATTTTCCATAATACCCATCCCTTCTATAATTACAATAAAAATTTAAAAATTAAGGCTTTATAGTCTTTAATATTAATTAACTTATATAGATAAAGGCTACATTATATTTTGTGTAATAAAACTCATAATTAAAACAATTATTATTTTATAAAACTGAAAAAATAAATAAACTAAAAGAACGGATATTAACTATTTATTCAGCTCAAAATCATATAGCAACTTCTAAAATTATAGCTAATTCAAATAAAAAGTTATAAACACATCTCAGGAAAACTTCTCTTCTTTATTTTACATTATTCCAATTTTTGTGTCTACCTTTTATTTAAAAGCAATACCATAAGCATAACACTGTAATTTTACAGCATTATGCTTAGGTTTACAAATCTATTTTTTCAACAAATTGTATAATTTTTATTGATAATCTACTGATTAAAATAATTATTGCTAGATTCATCAATTATATCAAATTTATTTTTCACCTAAATACTCCTCCAGCACCATATTCTTACCATATATTTCTTTTGCTGCTTTTGCTCCAACATATCGTATATGCCAGGACTCATAATTATAACCTGTTATAGCTTCTTTTTCTTTTGGATATCTCATAATAAATCCAAATCTATAGGCATTAGCCTTTAACCACTTTCCCTCTCTTGTTTGTCCAAAATCTACTGTTAACATGCCTTTGAAACCAGCTTCATTTGTAACATCTATAGCAAGACCTGTTTGATGTTCACTTGTACCAGGATGTGCTACATATTCATCAGCTTGCTTTTTGCCTACCCGTCGAACTCTCTCATCATATACTTGTTTTTGTGACTTATAA
This sequence comes from Clostridium ragsdalei P11, assembly GCF_001675165.1. Taxonomy (GTDB): domain Bacteria; phylum Bacillota; class Clostridia; order Clostridiales; family Clostridiaceae; genus Clostridium_B; species Clostridium_B ragsdalei. The sequence continues at coordinate 26,623 of NZ_LROS01000055.1, read as the reverse complement.
GATCTATAAGCTGATACACCATATAAATTCATATCCTTTTTATGAGCATACTTAAATAAATTTTCCAACTGTTCAGCTGCTTCATCTTGCATCATCTTTTCTTCATGAGATGCACTTGGTGAAAATTCCACATTGAGCATTGTTAAATTCTCAGGTATATAACTTGATGATAGAGGATGATTTTTATTTACTAAAATTAAAAATTTATTTGAACTTTGATTATTTGAGTATACATGATCACTTTTAGCTTGACTTAAATTACATACTGAGTAAATTATTACTGCAGCTACCAACAATAGTGGTATTACAACTAACTTTTTCAATTTATATACCTCCACAACTTTTAATTATTTTGTTAACTCTACTATGTAAGACACATCTTATACAAAAAAGGTTCAATTAAAAATGTTATAAGCATAATACTGAACTACTTCAGTATTATGCTTATTCTTATAAAACCTGTTTATTTAATAGAATCTGCAATTTTTATTAATTCAGTTTTTCCAAATGCTCCTCTGCCTGATAAACTATAAAGTACCCCATTATTCTCCCAGTCCATGTTTTTGTTATCAGATAATATTGCATCTTTTCCATTAACTTTTACTTTTTCAATTTTCCCATCTGTTCCATCTTCATATTTAGTTTCTTTGCAAGCAAACCTTTGCTGCATGTGAATATACTTTCCTGTTTTTGCATTAGTAAAATATAAATCAATATATTTTTTACTTACGCTTCCATCGTTATCTTTATAAAATTCTGCCCTATCAAATTTATAACCTTCTGGTAAATAGGCAGGCAGCTTAACATTAAAACAAGTATATTTATTTAAACTGCTAGAATTTTTAACTATTAGCATATTGTTCTGAATTTTTTCATCTTCAACTTTTGCCTCACTTACTGTTACTATCTTTCCGTTTAAAATTGTAGCAATTTCTTCACCTGATTTTGTATATAATTTTCCAGTATTTTTTGTAACTACTGTTACAGGATTTTTATTTTTATCAAAGATTTTGCCTTTTAAATCGGTTGGAATTACCACTTGCGAAGGTTCTTGTATTTGTTCCACTGTTATATGACCAAGAGATATTCTATTTGTTACTTTTTCTGCTAAACCTTTAGCAAAAGAAGTCTGGATAAACACACCGCCTACTACTAAAAATACTGCTGCTGCAGCAACTGTCTTTTTTATTCTATTTGATTTTTTCATAATATTATCTCCCTTATATTTATTTATATTTTTCAACGTTTTATTAAAAACAGCTTCTTTATTACTATTTTCACTGAAATCTCTATTTGCTAAAGTTTTTCCGATTTCTAAAAGTTCATTGAATTCTTCACTGTTTGATTCATCAACATTTTGTATTCCATTAAGATAAGCATCCATATTCATAGAAAATTTATCCTCAATACTTTTTTTGTTCATATCTATACCTCTCTTTCCAATTCTCTTTTTAACTTTTTCATTGTTCTATAGAGTATTACTCCCACATTGCTTTCTGTAATGCCAATAATTTCTGCAATTTCTTTATTTTTTAAATCTGCTCCAAATTTAAATGCTATAATATTTCTTTCTTTCGTATTCAAAATATTTAGTGCTTTTACAAGTTCATCATTAGTCTCTGATTTTACAAATACATCTTCCGGATTCTTTTCTGTAGATATTAACTTTTGCAATTTATCCATAGAAAGCACTTTATGCTTTTTTAATCTCCTAAAATAATCATTTATCACGTTTCTTGCTATAGCGAAAAGCCATACTTCAAAAGGAGATTTATCTTCACTATATGTGTTGATTTTAATCATTGCTTTTTCAAATATCTCACTTGCCAAGTCTTCTGCTTCTTCATTACAATTAATCCGGTAATATATATAGTTGTAAATTCTTTTATAGTAGGTTTCAAAAATATAAGTAAAATCTTTATCTCTAGATTTTTTTTCATCTAAAGCATTAATTAATGTAGTTTGTTCCATATATTTTAAAACCACCCCTTTCTCTGATTTTTTTACCTAGCTAAGTAATTCATCATATGTTAATACGTATAACCCCTAATTTCATTACACAAATTTAAAAAAATTTCTAAAACAACTTGTAGTGTATAAGTTGTCTACGTAAAAAAAGCAAGCTCTCTCGAACTTACTTCTTTTATATATGATATATTTTAACTACTTTTGTGGATTTTCAACTTTTCCCATAAATACTATTGCTCCTGTATTACAATCTCTTATTGCAAAAACAAAAGGCCTGTCAATAGTAAAATCAACATTCTTGTATTCTGGCGGCATAGATGCTGTAGCACCCATTTCTACAGCAGTTACTGCTGCTGCTGCCGTTCCCTTTTCATCTACATTGATAGAAGTTTTGTGTGTAATTTTACTTATAAATAGCGGCTTTTGCTGTGAAATTCCACTAAAATCAGCTTTATTTCTATCAAAAGCTGTAACTACACCTAACTTCTTAAGTATATCAACCATGTTGTCTTCTTCATATTCCAGCTTGAATTTAGGTATTTTCATAGTAACTCTTGCATCATAGAAGTCATTCATCCATTTATCCATGTTACTTTTACTAAAGCTTGATACAAATTTATTTATATCTACTCCTTTATCCGGTAAAAACAAATCCATTTCTAACCCATCATAGTATGGAATTTTTACAGCTGCAAAATTATTTCCTTTTAAATAACTATTTACACGTATATCTTCCATATTATCTACTTTTATTTTTTGACCGCTAGATAAATTAAATTCTTCTGGTTTTGTATTATCTTTAGGAAATTCATCTAACCAGGTTCCTTTAAAGTTTACAGAGTTGATTAAAATTGCCACATCTTCTTTATTAATATTATCTATTATCTTTTTTATTTGTCCATCTGTACTTTTATCTACCCAATTATTAATAATATCTACTGAATTATTATCTTTGAAGTCTAACGTGCTTACTTCTGAATTATAATATTTTTGTGAAGTATCAACAAATTGCTTATTTAAAATTGTGTCTTTATCAACCCATATGGAATCCGCTGTTTTTAGCTTTGTTGATTTCAAATTATTGTAATAATCCAATAAACTATAGTATTGTTCATTTATAGTTTTATCGTCTGCATTACTTAATCCTATAGACCTTAACATTTCATTTTTTGTATCTCCTACCGCTCCGTTTTGTGTCTCAGCTAATATGGTTCCTATACTTAAGGGCGATATTATTATATTTTTATCCTTGTCCTTATTTGTCAATTGGTTCATTAAATCAAATGCAAACTTATTATTTGATACACTTACTAAACTATCCTTATTTATATCTATTGTTTTAATACCATTAACCGTAAACTTCATAGTAATTGGCTGCTTAAGATTACTTGTGGATGAACCTGTTTTACTATAAAGTTTTAAGTCTTTAGAAACATTCAAATAATATGTTTCTCCTGCCTTATATCCATCCTTCGGAGGATATATTAAAATACTGTTGCCATAGTTTGCCTCATTAATTTCTACATCAATTATGTTACCCTTTGAATCTGTTACAGTAATAGCCTTGTCCAAAGATGGCCAATCAACTAACAAACCCTGCTTAAAAGTTAATTTCCACACTTTTTCTGTACTAACATCCTTTTGCTCTGTCCACTGTTTTACATTTCCCGCTGCATCACTAGCTTTTACCTTTTGCATATAATATCCAGAACCTGCGGTTGCAAGTATAATTGAAATTAAAACCGGTATAAACACTTTTGATTTAACCACATAAATTCCCCCCAATTAAAAACGGATAAACCTTATATAAATAATTTTTAATTACACATACTATTATATCACTTCTAATTATACTCTCATCCAATTATCTAGTCCTTTTAATTATTACATAAATTTTTTATACTTTGAAACAATGCTTTATTTGAATTTATTATATTTTCATTTCCACTTACACACAGATTATTTTGCTTCATGATGCCATCCATCATAGGCGCATAATTTCGTATATCATCTGCTGTAGTTGAAAGAATTTCATCACGATACTTTTGAACATCTTCCTGTGTTATACCAATGATATACATATCATCAGCTGCAGAAGCTTTACCTTCAGGATCCCTCAGCGTATCTATATACTTTAATGATGCTAAAATATATTTATTCATCTCATTTTTAATCCCCCTTTTATTTTTTAGAACTCTATTATTTAAGAGACATCATATACAAAAAAGGTTCAAAATTTTTGCTGTTCCCTAGATTCATCGAGAATACTAATTACATTTGCAATAAATTTCCCTTTATCATATTTTCCCCATACAGATATTTTTGTACCAGAGGATAACTTACTTATATTCTCAGTAGGAATTTTACTGTAGGTAACAGTTAAACTATATCCTTTTAAAAATTTTTTCTTTAAAACACCTTTTTCCAAATAAACCTTAGTAGATTTACTTAACATTACTTGAACATTCTCTTCATTAGCATTTTTAGTATAATTAGAACTTACTGCAGTACTGCCGTTCTTATTATTTCTAATAATTTTGTCTACAGTAACTAAATCACCACTACTATTCACCAATTTTCCAAATATATCAGCCTTGCCTTTTGGAACATTTTCTCCACCAATAACTTGTTCATGCAATTTACTAATTCCTAGGTATGTCCCAAATTGATCTACAGCAACAATACCTCCACCAATAAAGAATATAAAGGTTGTTATTATTATGCTCACATAAAAAGTATTTCTTTTTGGTATCAGCTTATTGATGTATTTATATAAAATACATCCTATAATTCCTCCAATAGTATTCAAAATAACATCATCAATGTCACTACTTCCAGCACCTAAAATATACTGAGAAATTTCAAAAAATAAGCTAAAACAGGCTGTAGATATTAACACATTACTTAACTTTGAATATTTTTCATTTAAAGAAGGTATAAAATAACCAAATGGTATAAATATTATTATATTGCCAAAAGTATTAGATACAGCACTCATATATCCCATTGTCCTACTATTAACAAGATCTTGAATAACTGTTTTAAATGGAATTAAATTAATTGACCTCATTTTTCCATAACTTCCACTGAATAATTGACTTATTGAAAGATATCTAAATATTAAAACTTTAAACAAAGCAGCAATATATGCTATAAATAAAATTCCCATTACTACTTTTAACAACCTGGTTTTATCAAATTTAATCTTCATCTTTCTTCTCCTTTTATTTTAAAATATCAACTTTTGTTTTTCTTAAGTACTTTTTAGTACAGCATCCTTCAACATATAAGACACATGCTGCGCCTAAAAGGTTCAATTTACAAATTTTTTAGTTAAACTAAATGCTCAATTAAAAAGGGTTAGTTTAATATGTATTAAACTAACCCTTTTTAACCATGTTTATCTATGCAATTCTAATTTAATTTTCTTAACTTTACAACGATTCTGTTTCCTTAATACCATTTATATAATTTAATACATACTTTCCAACATCTTCAATAATATTTTTAACGTCATTGCTATATAATCCATAGTGCATTTCAAGTCCTACCTTTTCACTCTTAACTAATCCTGCATCTTTTAAAATTCTCAAATGCTGAGACAAATTTGCCTGACTATATTCAAACTTCTCATTTAGTTTGCACACACATTTAGGTCCATCACATAAAAACTTCATTATTTTAAATCTTACTGGATGGCCCAATGCCTTAAACACTTTTACTGCTAAATCGTCTTGATTCAAAATTTCTCCTCCTTATCCACCTAATATCTTCTATTTATATTTATCTTTTTTCACACTAAACTATAAAGAATAATTTCTTTTAATTAAATACTAATATACTTTATATAGTATAGGTTATTTTCATTAAAATTTCAATGTTAACTGTAAAAGCTCCTATAGAAGATCTCATTCTTTAGTTAATGGGATCTTCTATAGGAGCTTTCCGTTTTAGTATAGAAAATGTATAGATTCTTATTCTCATGTTTCGCTACTATACAAGTTCTAATAAATCATTTAAACTTTTTAGTTTTTCTTTATATTGTTCTTCTTCTAGAACATCACACTGGTTTAGTGTTTTTACTCCTGTTAATAACTTTGATGCAAAAGCAATACAAGTAGTTTCCCCACATTTTTTACAATTTTTTTTAGGTAAATATGAATAAATCTTAAAAGCCGATGGTTTTTTTCTCATTTCATAATTTGGTTCTATACTATTCTTATTATCATATGTTTCATTTATTAAATCTTTTACAAAATCCATTATAGAATATGCATCGGTTTCATTAATTGCTTTTGCAACAGTCATATCATTGGCGTAAATATTTATTAGTCTACTATCTTTCTTAAATGTAAAGCTAGGCATATTACTATTGTAACTTCCACTTTTCACAACTGAATTTAGATATGGCATTATGTTGGAAACATCTGATGAAAACTCTGCTTTAAATCTTATTTTTTTACTTTCAGCTACGCAGGGTTGTATAAATAAAAGTTTTATATTATTTAGATACACATCATCACTACCCTTTCCATTTTATTTTAATCATATCCAATAAGTTATGTATAATTTGACAAATTACATATACTTATTTTGTATTTTATTTAAAGCTTCTACAAGAGTATCTATGTGTTCTTTTTCATTAAAATATCCTATGCCAATTCTAACAGCTCCGATATTTTCTGTACCCATAATTTTATGTGCTGTAGGTGCACAATGTAATCCAGACCTAACCATAATATCATACTGTTTATCAAGTTCATATGATATTTCTTCAGCCTTTATATTCTTTATATTAAATGATACTACACCTACTATTTTATCTGACTTTTTAGGTCCATATATCTCTATTTTCTTAACACTTTTAAGTCTTTCAATTGCATATTCAATAATCTCTTCTTCTTTTTTTCTTATATTTTTAATTCCAACGGAATATATGAAGTTTAATGCCTCCCCTAATCCAACAATTCCAACTACATTTGGAGTACCAGCTTCATATCTATTTGGAAAATAGTCAGGCTGGTATGGATATTTAGAATCTCCACCTGTTCCACCAGATTTTAAAGGATTTATATCAATGTAACAATTCACTATAAATCCTCCTGTTCCTGTTGGACCAAGAAGACCTTTGTGACCTGTAAAAGCTAAAATATCTATGTTATCTTTTTCAACATCAATAGGATAGGCCCCTGCAGTTTGAGCTGAATCTACTAGAAATTTCACCTTATGTTTTTTTGCTATTCTACCAATTTCTCTTATTGGTTGAATTGCTCCTAATACATTAGACGCATGAGTAAAAATTATAAGTTTTGTATTAGATTTTATAAGTTTTTCTACATCATTATAATCAGTAATTCCTTCATCAGTACAACAAACTGTTGATATTTCTATATTTTTGTCTCTCTCTAAAGTTTTTAATGGTCTCCACACGGCATTATGCTCTAAGCTGCTTGTTATTACATGATCCCCTTCTTTTAAAAAGCCATTAATCACCACATTAAGCGCTTCTGTAATATTTGAAGTAAATATTACTTTTGCTGGATCACTACCATTAAATAGCTTACATATCATTTTTCTACAGTTATAAATAAGTCTATCTGCCTCAATAGCAGTTTTATAAGCACCTCTCCCAGATGTTGCCCCAATATCTTGCATGTATTCCATCATCTTTTTCATTACTGAATATGGTTTTGGGAAAGATGTAGCTGCATTATCTAAATATATACCCAATAAAACACTACCTCTCTTATATAGTACTTATAAGTACCTCTATTTGACAAGTCTAATAATTTACAATAGCGTTTAAAAATAACTAGTTTTCATTAAATAGCTTATAACTATTTTATAATTTAATTATATAGTTTAACACATTTTTATGTCAATATATTTAATAACATTTATTTTCTTAAAATTTGATACATTCTACTTTTTTTATAAACTTTCAGCATTCTTATAGATTTTTTTAATTTCATTATTTCAAGTTTTATTGGATGTCCAATCATCTTAAATATTTTTATCATTAAATCATCTTGATTAAAATTTCAATGTTGACTACAAAAATTTGTAGTAGTATTATAATTATATAACTATTTAATTAAATTATTATTGTATGTAATAAGGAAGACTAGAAATAAACCAATATTAGGGAGGATTTTATTATGGAAGAAAGGCAATTACCAGGTTTTATTATGTGTGTATGCACTGGAAAGTGCCCAGGCTTTAAGGCAATGGATATCTGGGATTTTATTAATCAGGTTAGAATAGAATTACCTGTAGAATATGGATTTATCCATCCACAACTTTGTGAAGAAGATGGTGATAGATTTCTTGCTGATTTTTTAAAATCTCATAGAAAATTAATAATTGGTGCCTGTGCTCCAAATATGCAAAGAAAAATGTTTAAACAAGCTTTTAAAGATGCAGGCCTTGATATTAAAAAGGATGCAGTTATGCTGGACATAAGAGACATGACTAATGAAAAAGCCTTTGGAATAGTTGAAAAGGCTTTAAAAGAATTAGGTATTGAGGAGGAATAAGTTATGAGTGAATCAACTTTTATGGGAGTTCCAAGGGAAAAAATAGATTGGAGCCCTAGAATAGATTATGATAAATGCAATTACTGCATGGAATGTGTAAAATTTTGTCCTCACAACGTTTATGAAGTTAGAGAAAATAATGATAAAAAACTTATTGTAAAAAATCCTAATAACTGCGTTGTCTTCTGTCGTGCTTGTGGTAAAACCTGTGGTGTTGATGCACTAACTTTTCCTAATAAGGGAAAAACGACAAAAAAGATAAAAGAAATACGAAAGGTGATGGAAGGTGATGAGTAAATCTTATGCCATTCTCCCTTGTAATGGTCTTGATAAATGTGCTGGATGTATTACAAAAGAATTAGCTATAAAACTTACGGAAACTACAGATAGCCAAATTATATGTCCTGTTTTATACAGAACAGTTGATATAAGATACAATAAAATAGTTAAAGAAAAACCTCTTCTTGTAATTGATGGCTGCGGTACAAGGTGTGCCAGTAAAATTGCCTCTGAAAAGAACTTAAAAGTTGATCAAAAAATTAATATAAGCGATGAAGCAAAATCAAATAACATCACTATTGAAAATAATCTGAGACTTGGCAAAGATGAACTTAAACTTGTAGACATTATCACAGATAAACTTACAAAAGAAAAAGAAAAAGTTAAAAGAGCTAGTTCTACTGTATTTCCTCAAACCTTTGAATATGAAATTTATAAAAAAGATAAATTTACATTCAAAGTTCCAAAAGAAGGTTTTTTGTTTAACGAAAATGATTGTTGGGTATATGTTGTAGGTAACAGAGCAAGAATAGGTGTTGCTGATTATGTCCAACATAGTCTATCGGATATAATATTCTTCGAACCTCCTAAAACAGGCAGTGAAATAGAACAATTTGGCGAAGCAGGTACCATAGAATCAGGAAAGGCTGTTTTTGAAGTAGTATGTCCTGTAAGCGGTACAATTACAGCAATAAATGAAAATTTAATTGAATCCCCTGAACTAATAAATGAAAGTCCTTATGAAAAAGGCTGGATTGCGGAAATAGAATTAAGTGATTTTGAAAGTGATAAAGATCTTCTTTATGATTTTGATAAATATTTTGAAGTATTAAAAAGAAAGGTGGATGAATTTCATGTCTAAAGTAAAAGTTATTCCATGTAGTGGTATAGGTAAGGTTTTTGGCCTTATGGCAAGAGAAACTGCTCTAAAGATTACAAACGAGTTAAAAACTGGTGAAACTGAAATCCTTTGTCTTGGCCATATAGTAACAGGTGATGCTGATGCTAAAGAAAAAATAGAGGGCCATTCCTGTATAACTATAGATGGGTGTCCAAGACTTTGCTCTGCTAAAAATGTATCTCTAGCCGGAGGAATAGTAAAAGCTAAGTATAGAACTGTTGATGAAATGAGAAACCACAAAGGTGTAGATGCTGGTACTGCCACAGCACTAACAGAGGATGGTTGGAAAATAATTGATGAGTTATCCGAAAAAGTTTGTACAAAAGTTGATGAAATATTAAAGGAGGATGAATAATATGTCAGATTTAAAAATTGGAGTATTATCCTGTAGTGGTGAAGAATGTTTGGGAGGTACGATTGCAAGATTAGCTACTAGGAAAATGTTAGAAAAACTCCGTAAGGATAAAACTGTTACTCTATGCCTGCCTTTATATCTTGCTGGTGGAGAAGAAGAAAGGTCTTTTGCAAAAGATTATCCTGTAATTACTGTAGATGGATGCAGCAAATGCTGTGCTAAAAGAGCAACAGAAAAGTACAGCGGAAAAGTAAGTGATACTGTAATTGTTTCTGATGTATTAGGCGAAGATGCTGCTTTAAGTAAAATTGTTTCTTCTAAAGACTTAAAAAAAGAACACTACCAAATGGTTGACAAGGTTGCAGATGAGATATGTCAGAAGTTTGATAAAATAACACTGGAGATTGAAAAATGATTTACAGATTAAGATTTATGGACAAAGAAGGAGAATTTCAATTTAAAGATTTTCAAACCAAACAAGAAATGGATCTTTTTATTGAAAAAAATAATTTAAAAAACCTCTGGCACCAATCTGAACAACTATCCATGATTCCTTCAAAAAATGAAAGTGATTTCAACAAAGGTAACAATGTTCTTTAATTTTTAAATCTAAGGTTTGTCCCTATATTTATCAATTTATCGTTAAATTTGCTATAGCATCACTTGCTTTAGAATCTTTGAGAAAAACAATAAAATTACAATATTAATATGATAACATATTAAAACAAATAAGCTGCTAAAAATAAACCATATATCAGTTAATTTTTTAGCAGCTTTTTAGTAAATTAAAAGATATCTCAAAATGCAGTACATGCCATTGCACTTAACCATGATAAAACTGCACCTTTAACCCAGCCAAATATACCAGCATTAGCAAAAGAAGCTGCATAGTCTTCAATATTTACTTTTCCTGTTTTAAACCAAAATACTTTCTTCCCCACAACAAAGCTACATTAACGAGTCCAATCATAACAGGTACTTCAATTAATGGCCCTATAACAGCAGTAAAAGCTTCCTGGGACTGAATGCCAAAAACTGCTACTGCTACAGCAATTGCCAGTTCAAAATTATTACTTGCAGCTGTAAATGATAAGCTAACTGTTTTGTGATAATCTATTTTTGACTTATAACTTATAAAGAAAGATACAGAGAACATAATTATGAAGTATATAATCAAAGGAACAGCAATTCTTACAACATCCATTGGAAGCTCAATAATGTATTTTCCTTTAAACATGAACATTATAACTATAGTAAATAATAATGCTATTAGTGCTAAAGGGCTTATTTTAGGTACAAAAGTTTTAGTGTACCATTCTGTCCCTTTCCTAGGTTCCAAAAGTAGCCTTGTAAGCATACCTCCAATAAAAGGAATGCCTAAATAAATTGCCACAGAAGAGGCCACCTCACCCATAGAAACATGAACCTGCATACCTTGTAATCCTATTGCCTTTGGCAGCACAGTAATAAATATATACGCAAATATAGAATAAAATACCACCTGGAATATAGAGTTAAATGCAACTAGCGCTGCTGCATATTCGCTGTCGCCATCTGCAAGACTATTCCATACAATTACCATAGCAATACATCTTGCAAGTCCTATGAGAATTAACCCCACCATGAAATGCGGATAATTTCTAAGAAATATAACTGCTAAGGCAAACATTAATAAAGGTCCTATAACCCAATTTTGAACTAATGAAAGAGTTAATACCCTAGGATTACGAAAAACCTTTCCAAGTTCCTTATAGTTAACTTTGGCAAGTGGTGGATACATCATAACTATAAGACCTATAGCTATAGGAATAGATGTTGTTCCAACTGATAAATTTGACAGTGTATTAGACAAACCAGGCAAAGCCCATCCTAAAAATATTCCCAGGGCCATTGCTATAAAAATCCACAATGTTAAATAACGATCAAGTAATGATAATCTTGATGATTGATTACTCATAATAATTCCTCCTAAATTTTCCTAATCATTAATACCATTTAATATCTCATTGAGAATGTATATCTTTTTATCAAACTTAGTCTTTATTTAATCAGATCTAACAACTTATCACCTTTCACTTCTTCTGGTTTCCATTCGATAACCGCAAAGTTTCCTTTAGAAATTTCACTTACTTTATTTATCCAGAATATCTCACTGTTTGCTTTTACCTTGAGGATATTGTTAGTAGTATTAGTGGCAAACAAGCTTGAATTTATAATCCACCACTTACTATTGATTCCTGCTCTCTTTAAATCTTTCTCTAATCTCATGGCTTCATATACAGGTGTAGCCTCAGCTAAAGTTACAATGATGACTTCTGTTTCATCAGCATTTCTAAGCTTTGGTAAAAGTTTTTTAACTGATTCTGGCACATCACCTTGTGATCTTTTTATTTCTCTATTATAGTTTTGAGTAGAATCCAGTAGCAGTAGTGTATGCCCTGTTGGTGCAGTATCAATAACTACTATTTCTTCTTCAGATTTTTCAACTATTTCTGCAAAAGCTCTAAATACAGCTATTTCCTGAGTGCATGGAGACCTTAAATCCTCTTCTACATAAGCTATATCTTCTTCACCCATAGTTTCTCTAGCTTTACTCAAAACTTCTTTTTTATACTTTTCTAGTTCCTTCTTTTCATCAATATGACTTAAAGTGATACCAAAGCTGTCATCTAAAACAAACTTTAAATGCGCTGCTGGATCTGTAGTAGTTAAATGTACCTTTTTGCCTTTCTTTGCAATTCCTAAAGCAATAGCTGCTGCTGCAGTGGTCTTCCCAACGCCACCTTTTCCCATTGTGAAAATCACCTTTTTATCTCTATTGTATAAATCGTCAATAACATCCTTTAATTTAGATATCTTTTCATCATTTAAAGTTTCATTACTATATTCAATGTTATCTTCCTTTAAAAAAGCTCTTACATTTTCAAGTCCTGTTACATTATAGGGCCTTAGTGGAATCTCATAAGTCTCTAGTTTTTTTAAATATTCTGGTATATATCTCAAAGCATTTTGCTGCTTTTCATAAATTGCATTTGAAAGACCGTCATCATGTTTTTTTAGGACTCCATTTATAATCAATATCTGATTATTTATTCCTATATCCTGTAATTCCTTAGATGCCCTTTCTGCTTCCTTTAAAGGTGTACTTTGAGGCCTTGATACAAGTATAAGCGTAGTTTTTTCTACATCTGCTAAAGTTTTTACAGCATTTTTGTACACTTCCTTTTTGCTTTCAAGCCCTGCCAGTTGTCCCAAACAAGATGCTCCATGGGTGCTTTTACTTATAAAATTACTCCATGCTGACGGCAACTGCAGCATTCTCAGTGTGTGCCCTGTTGGTGCTGTATCAAATATAATATGATCAAATTTTTTTTGTATTTTTCCATCAGTTATAAAATTAGAAAATTCATTAAAGGCTGCAATTTCTACAGTACAAGAACCTGATAGCTGCTCTTCCATATTTTTTATTACTGCATCTGGAAGTTTTCCTCTATAGGGTAAAATAACACTTTCTCTATATTCTTTAGCAGCATCTTCTGGATTAAAATTTGCTACAACTAAATTTGGTACTTCCTTAATAACAGTTCCTTTGTTATTTAACTCTGTGTTAAATACATCCTGCAGATTTGAAGCTGGATCTGTGCTTACAAGCATGATTTTTTTACCTTGATCTGCTAAGTTAACTGCAACTGCACATGCTGCTGACGTCTTTCCAACGCCACCTTTTCCTGTAAAAAATATATATTTGGTTAAATGTATATCATTCAAGTTAAAAGTCCTCATCATGGGTTAATCCCTTCCTTCTTTCTAGCAACAGCCTTTATGGTTACAGCCACAACTTTTAGTAGGTTTTTTTATTGCTACATTAGATATTTCTTTCTTAGACAGTCCTGACCATTCCGCAAATTCCTCATTTGTTGGATATTCCTTAATTTTTTTAACTTCGCCATCAACAAGGGTTATTGGAAGTATATCAGCACCCTTTGAGTTTAAATATTCATTGATTTTCTTGTTGTCTATAAATGCCTGCGGCTCACTTGAAAGATTATGCCTTACTACATTAGCACCTTTTTTAACCATGTTATTTATAACTGCTGCAACTCTTAAAAGTTCTTTATTTATACTTGGTCCACAAACACCTGTTGAACAGCACATAGCTGGATCAAAAATCTCTATTTTACTCATTTAATATCGCACTCCCTATAATTTAATTTCATTATTTTTAATTCTTCTAGCTAAATTCTTAACTTTTTCTTCAATGGTTTTTGCTGTCTTTATAAACTCTTCATCACTTTTACCTGTAGGGTCTTCAAGCCCCCAATCTTCTGTATGCTTTGCAGGAAGAAAAGGACAAACTACATTACAGCCCATTTTTACTACAACATCCATCTTGGGTAAATCCTTTAGCAGCTTTGATTTTTGAGTTTCATTCATATTAATGCTGTACAAATCTTTTATAATTCTAACTGCATCCTGATTTATATTATCTCTAAGTTCCATACCAGCAGAATAGGATTCAAAGGTGTCACTTGTAAATAACTTTCCCAGGGCTTCTGCCATTTGTGATCTGCAGGAATTGTGTACACATATAAATGCCACTTTTGGTTTCATAATTAATCTCCCCTTTAATTAAAGTAATATTTTATTATTATTTGCAGCAATTAGATTTACTTTTTCCTTTACAAATACAATCATCTGTATCAGTGATGATATTCATTAAAAATAACATTAATCTGTTTGCATTATTGTTATTCAAACGGTAATGACTCCATAAACCTTCTTTTCTAGATTCTACAAGTCCGCATTCCATCAAAACTTTCATATGGTGAGATAAAGTAGGCTGTGTAAACTCAAAATATTCTAGTATGTCACAAGCACATTCTTCACCGCAGGATAATATATCAAGAATTTTTAATCTGCTGGGATCTGATAATGCCTTAAATATCTTAGCATTAGTTTCATAGTTTTTATCCATAGTATCACCTCGTGTATAGACAATTATCTATATATAATATAAACTATAATCTATATATAGTCAATAAACATGTAACATTATCAATTAAAATTAGTATTCATATATAAATGATAATCTATACACACATTTTATGTATTTAATTGCAAAGTGTTCCTATCATTTTCCAAATACGATTTTATTTATTGTACTATATCTAAGCAATCCTATAATATTTGCTTATACAAAAGTGCCCTTTTATTAATATAAATAATAATTATTGCAAGATAAATTTATTGAATTTAATATATAATTAGGGGGAGTTATATCAAACTGCTTACAATTACATGGCAGTTTTAATATTATAAAAATACTATAGGAGGAAATTACATTGAATAAGATTATTGACTTACATAAAATAAAAACTACGGCAGAAAATTATTACCGTAATGGGGATTTTTATTGTTCTGAATCAATAGTAAAAACAATTAAGGATGAATTTAACCTGCCAGTATCCGATGACATTATAAAAATGGCTTCGGGTTTTCCAGTAGGTATAGGTGGATCTGGATGTACTTGTGGTGCAGTAACCGGAGGCATTATGGCAATAGGCTTATTTTTCGGAAGATGCGAACCCAAAGATGAAAGGGTTAATAAAGCTATGGCTTTATCTAAAGAACTGCATGATATTTTTAAAGATAAACATAAATGCTTATGCTGCAGAGTTTTAACAAAAGATATGACCCTTGGTTCTGAAGAACATATGAAACAATGCATTTACTTTACAGGAGAGGTTGCAGAAGAATCAGCGAAAATAATAGCTAGAGAATTAAACCTAAAGGTGAAATAATTAATCCATTTAGTATAAAACTCCCAATACCAATCTTGGGAGTTTTAACAATCTATATATGAACTTTCCTACAGCATAGTTTCCACTATATTGATCGCATCTTTAATATACTTAGGACACTTTTCTTTAAATAACCCTTTTTCTCTTGCCACCATTCTATTTTCTTTATGAGCAAAATCAACTCCCATCAGCTCTCTACATATTATGGAACCATTAATTTCTTTAAATTTCTCACAAAAATCTCTTGTAACATCATACGTTTTTTCTTTTGCCGCCTTATCATCTGCTTTAATATTTCCGTATTTAAGGCCTAAAGCCATTACAGCACCAGTTACAGCACCGCAAGTCTCACCAAAGCACATTCCTCTTCCAAAACATGAGGAAATCTTTAAGGCTAACTCTTTGTCAATTCCTAATTCCTCACTGAAAGCTTCTAGGACACATTGAGAGCAGTGAAATCCTTCTTTAAAATTAACAGCAACATTTTGTAATTTATTCACATTATAACCCCCTTATTATTTATAATAGATCTCACAAAACAGCTAATCTATTCCTACAGTATCACTTCTTCGTTCCATTAAAACTACGTCATACCATTTCTTATTGCACATCTTTCCCAGTTTCTCTCTTACACCTACTTCTCTAAAACCACATTTTTTATGCAGTGCTATGCTTGGTAAATTTTCTTTTATAATTCCAGATTGTAAAGTCCAAAGTCCACTTTTTTCAGATAATTTAACTAGATTATCTAAAAGGGAGGTTCCTATACCTTTTCCCCTATATTCTTCTCCTATATATATACTGACTTCTGCAACACCTGCATAAACACATCTGCTTGATGTTGGACTTAAAGCTGCCCACCCCAACACTGCATTTCCTAATCTAGCTACTAACCTGCAAGATTTAAGGTGGCTGCTGTCCCAATCCTTCCATGTAGGTACCTGTGTCTGAAATGTAGCCTTTTTTGTATTAATACCTTCTAAATATATTTTCGATACTTCTTCCCAATCTTCTTTCTTCATATCTTCAATTTTATAGTCCATCTTTCTCTACCCCCCACTTATTTATAATGTATTTTTTAAAGTTTGTATGCTTTTACATGTGCTCCTGCAAAAGCACCGTCAACAAGTTCTGCATCTATTTTACTATATACATCACCTAAATTTTTCTGCTTTGCAATGTCTTCTATAACCTCTTTGGTATATATATTTACCGGCGTTATTTCAATGTTCTTAAATCCGACTCTTTCTAATATTTCTTTGTATTTCCTAATTGGCAATGCACCTGCAATACATCCAACCCACATTTCCACACTTTGCTTCATTTCTAATGGTATATCCTTAAGCACTACAACATCTGCTATTGCTAACCTGCCGCCATTTTTAAGCACTCTATAGGCCTCTTTTAATGCTGCTTCTTTACTTTCACACAAGTTTATTACACAATTTGATGTAATGACATCTATGGTTTCATTTTTAAGGGGAATATCTTCTATATATCCCTTTAGAAATTCTACATTCCTAACTCCCATTTTTTCTTTATTCTTATTTGCTAACTCAAGCATTTCATCAGTCATATCAAGTCCGTAGACTTTTCCACTGTCTCCAACATATTTAGATGAAATAAATACATCTATTCCTCCACCACTTCCTAAATCCAAAACAATTTCACCCTTTTGAGGATTTGCAAGTACAACAGGATTAGCACATCCAAGAGATGCATTGACAGCTTCCTCTGGCAGTCCCTCTATAAATTCTTTTGTATATAAATTTGAATTACCTGCAGCATCACCACAGCAAGATGTACCGCAACCACAGCTAGTTTCAGATTTAGCACTTACTTTTTTAGCTATACCTCCATAATATGCCTTAACTTGACCCTTAATATTTTTTCCCATAATTGATCCTCCTAACAACATTTATTTTTATTTACAGCTTCAGTTAGCAATTTCAAACTTTCAAGTACCTGTTCTCTTTTATTGTCTGGAATAGATTGAAATATGTTTTTGTAATATTCTTTCATTCTGGATTCAATATTTTTGAATGTATCCATTCCCCCATCAGTAAGTTTTATAGTTACATATCGTCTGTCTTCTGGATGCATCTCTCTAATTACCAATCCACTTTTTACAAGATTATTTATTGTTCTGCTCATTGTGCTTTTGTCTAAATTCAGTGTCTTAGCAAGTTCATTTAAGGAAATTTCTTCTGATCTTCCAATTTCTACAATAGCATGGCATTGAGAAATTGTTACACCACAGCAGCTTGTATCTGATTTTTCTAATATACCTAAATCTCTCACCAATATTCTTATTAATTCACGCAAATAGCTACTTCCTTGGTTTTTCATTTGATCACCTCAAATTAATTGTAACATAAAACTGTTGTAATATGCAACTGATTGTTTAAATTTATCTTTCTATTTTTAAGTTTAAACCGTATTGCATCTGCATTCTTTTCTCATACTTCTAACCAAATATAACTTTGATTAAAAGTATGGGAAACTTATATAACCTCTCCTATTAAACTTTTGCCAATATACCTATTATGCTTTTATTTTTTATATTCATATGGATATCTCCTAACTCCATAAAATAAACAAAAACACTATTCCTTTAACACAACTCCAAGTAGGCTAATAATCGAAACAGCCTGAGTATATGAGATTATTGCGCCGCGAATATCTTCCACACCTGCAGCAATACCGTCAATTCTGCAGCTTGTAAAATCCATTCCTTTTAGTTTAGTATTGAAGAATTGCCCCTGCGTAATATCAGTATCTTTAAGCTCCAATTTAGAAAATTTACTCTCGTAAAAATCAACATATGGAAGCTGACAATTACTGAAGATTGTCTGCTTTAAATCTGTAAATCTAAAACATGTATATTGTCCACTACACTGATTAAACATAACATTTCTAAAAACTGCTTCCGTAAAATTACTTCCTGTGAGTTTACAGTTTATAAACTCTACTTTATGTATTGAGGATTCATTCAAATTAACATTAGATAAGTCACAGTTTTCAAATCTTACATCTAAAAATTCTGCCTGCTCAAACGATATATTTATAAACTTTACATTTCTGAATATTACTTCATTAAAGCATACTCTTCTTGCCTTAAAATTTTCCACCAAGCATTCATTCACCAATACAGATGAAATAGAATCATAATCAGATATTCCTCCTTGTAATAAATCAAACTCTGGTAGATTGTCTTGAATCTTTGGCTTTAGTACTTTAGTAACGTTCCTATTTTGAACCATTTTGTTTTTATCTCCCCCTTTTTTTAATTTCTACAAAAGTATCATAATAAGCTGCCTGCTTACCCATATCAGCAATTTGATTTTCCGTTAGAAAATTTGGATTTGAACTTTTTTCCCACCAACCTACATTCATATGGATAAGGTTATCTGGCACTTTATCCGTTATATTTATCTTTACGCGTATTTCTCCCCTTGGAGATCTTAATTTAACAATATCACCATTATGTATATCCTGTTTCTCTGCTGTATTTTTACTTATATTAGCTGCAGCCATGGTATCTACGTCTTTAAAGCTTTGAGACATAAGTGATTTTTTAGGATGAGTAGTCAAAAGTCTCAATCTATCACTTTTTTTGTCGTTAACATAAACTGGTATTGGACTCAATCCGTCTTTCTCAGCATCTTTAGAATATATCTCTATTTTTTTTGATGGTGTTTTAAATTTTAGATCACTCCAGGCAATAGAATTTTCCTGTATGGTTACATATCCATTTTTTATTTTTTCAAGAGTTATTCCCTTCTTTTCCAAAGGTTTTATTACTTGGGTTAAGTATTCCCTTTTAGGTACGTAAGGGTACTCTTTCATCCCCATCTTTTTTGCAAGTTCCATAAAAAAATAGTATTCATCCATTAATTCATGCCTTGGTTTCACACACTTTTCATTATATATTATGTAGGGATTACTCATAGAAGAATATAGCAGGTCTTCGCTCTCCAGGGTATTAGTACATGGAATAATCAAATCACAGTGTTTAGCCGTATCGGTCATAAACATATCTATGCACACCTTGAACTCTATATTTTCAAAAGCCTTTACAAAATTATTTAAATCAGGCCATTGGTTTAGTGGATTAGCCTTACTTACAAATATAGCCTTAATATCTTTCGAGCATTTAAGTAATTTATTAAAATTCCAGTTTCTATCCTTTAATGAATATTTATAACTGCCATAGGGGTCCAAATCTAATACTTTAGGATACACTTTGTTGGAATAATTTACTCCACCACCTCTTTTCCCTATGCTTCCCGTTATAGCAGCAAGAGCATCTATGCTCCTTACGGAATTTCCTCCATTTTTATACCTTTGAAGTCCATATCCCATACATATAGTACTATACTTTTCTTCAGCATAAATATGAGAAATTTCTTTTATAGTGTCTATGCTAACGCCGCATTCTCTAGACAAATACTCCATACTAAGAGTATCTAAATAAGCTTTATATTCCTTAAATCCTACTACATTTTTCTTTATAAATTCTGCATCCTGCAGATTTTCTTCTATTATTACTTTTGCCATAGCTAAAGCCATAGCAGCATCCGATGCTGGATTTATCTTTATATGAATATCACAAAAATTTGTGCTGTCAGTAGAAATAGGATCTATAACTATTATTTTTGCCCCATTTTGCCTTGCTCTTTTCAAAAATGGCAGCAGCTGAATATGAGAATTTGCTGGATTTTTGCTCCACAGTATTATATTTTTTGCGTTCAAAATGTCTTCTATGGAATTGGATTTATTATCCCCGAAATCATACTTTTGGGCCTTATTACCTGCACTCCAGCATATTTCATTTTCTATTTTAGTTATGCCACCATAAAAATTAAAAAATATATCTTCTATACCTTTTAGTATAGTTCCCGTTCCAGATGAACCATAATGAATTACAGAGTTTGAAGAATATTTTTCTCTGTAATATCTCAATTTATCTGAGATTATATTTATTGCTTCTTCAAAAGTTATATTTACCCACTTACCATTTTGTTTTTTTATAGGTGAATACAATCTATCCCTGGCATTTAACCTCTTCAAATGATTTTTTGCTTTTTCACATACTATACCCTTTGTATAAGGATGGTTTTTATCCCCCTCTATTTTAACTACTTTATTATCTTCCACATATACATTTAATTTGCAGCATCCAAAACAGTCCAGGGGACATCCATGACTTTTCATAATCTATACGCCTCACTTAAAACATCTAATTTCATATATTTTACACCAATTATTTTAAAATTTTCTCCATTATATCTTTTTAATTCATTAAGTACAAGCCTTAACACTTTAAAACTATCTTGCTTTTTTAAAAAATTAGGATTACAATTGTAATTGACATTTAAAATTAATTTTACTTATAATATGGAGGCATTAAAACATGAAAAGTAAACCTAAAAAAATTTTAATAACTATACTCATAGTTTCTATAACGCTCAATGTGCTTTTACTATTAAAAGTGCACAATCAGCCATGGAATATTCATTTTACAAATGCAAATTCAAGAGATAATTATTTTACAATACACAATGTAAAACAAGCTCAGAGCATAAGTAAAGGAAAGGGAATTAAAGTAGGAATTTTAGATCACTGTTTCGGATATGAATATCATAAAGATTTATATGCTGGCGCTGTTGATTTTATGAATAGTCCTTATGCTTTAAATAAATCAAGTGAACATGGTTACTGGATGGCGAGCACTTTAAAAGAAATTGCTCCAGAATGTCAAGTATATGCATTAAATACTGCAGATAGCATGAATGAAGATAAAAGAGTTACTGCCATGATAAAGGCAATAGATTGGGCAATAAAAAATCACATTGATATTTTAACCTATTCTCAAATGCCTATATCGGATAAAAATCGTAAAAGATTTGATAATGCTGTAAATAAGGCAGTAAAAAATAATATTGTAACTACTTTTATACATTATGATAATCCTAATAATATTTGGCCAGAAGAAATGTCTGATCCTAAATTTATAGAAAAAGGTCAGCGAAAACCAGACTTTAGTATATTTCCTTATGACTATAGTGATCTCATGATAGAGACTTACACTACATATCAGAAATTAAAAAATAATGTTTCTAATGCTGATGGCGATGATATTCCATATTATTCGTGTTCATCAACTTCACCAGTTACAGCAGGCTTTATAGCTATATTGAAAAGCATAAATAATAAGCTTACGCCGGATGAATATAGGCAGATTTTGAAGAAGACCAGTTATAAAACTACTTTTAAAGATCCTTTTAGATTAAATACTTTCCAGTGTTCTAATGTTGTAGATATAGGAAAAGCTGCTTCATATATTAAGGAAAATCATTAAATAAGCATTTTATAAAACGCTGTAATAAAAAACTTACGGCGTTTTTTATGCGTGTAAATTTGGATTTGTTACTTATCTATTTTGCCCGCTTATATTTTAAATTTACTTATATCCTGTTTTAAATCCTTAGAAATTTCCTTTGATACTTTTGTACTCTCAACTATGGAATTTACCTGTTCTATTATGTCAAGTATTCTATCACTTATGTTAGTAGTAGCAAGGGTACCTTCATTATTTGCTTTTGCTACCTGTTCTATAGTATTTGAAACATCTTCAATTGAATTTAAAAGATTACTTGTAGTAATTCTAAACTGAGATACAAGTGTATCTATAAACTTTGCATCATCATCATATTTTCCAGATACATTTAACATTTTATTATAATCACCATTCACATCTGTAAGCATAAAATCAAGTAACTTATTGGAACTCAAAGATAATTTATTTACAGATTCCACTACTTTTGCAGTTAAATTCTGTATTTTTACTACAGTAGTTTTTGACTCATCTGCTAGTTTTCTTATTTCATCTGCTACTACATTAAACCCCTTACCCTGTTCACCAGCTCTGGCAGCTTCTATAGCTGCATTCAAAGCCAGTAAATTTGTTTGATCTGTAATTTGTATTATAGTATCAGACAAAATGCTTATCTTATCTACCACTTTTGAATCCTTTATTGCCTTTTCAAGTTCTTCTTTTGTCTCTATAAAAACTTCATTTGCCTTTTCCCTGGAACCAGTAATATTTACTTTTATCTTGTCAGCCCTGCTGCTTATTTCAGCTGCAGAATTTTTTCCTTCTAATGCCTTATTATCTATAAATTTAGTTCCCTTAGTAAGTTCTTGAACACTTGCAGAAATTTCTTCAGAAGATGCTGATGTTTCTTCCATTTGAGCTACAATTTCTTCTGTAGTTGAAGATATTTCTTCTACATTTATGTTTAAAGCTCCCATATTTTTAGAAACAGTTTGTACTACATTTTCAATGAGCAGTGACTTTTTCTTTATACTATTTATCAAAGATTTCAAGGATAACTGCATAGTATATATTGCCCTTGATATATCACCTATTTCATCTTTTCTTTTTAATGATACTTTAGAAATGTCCTTGGAAAAATCGCCTTGCGAGATAATTTTTAATTTACTTACAGCAGATTTAAGTGGAATTGTTATGTTTTTGCTTATAATTATAGAAAATAGGATTACAATTATGCTTACAAAAACTGCAACTAAAATTAAAATAACAGTCATTTTATATACGTAACTTGAAGTTTGTTTTTCAATCTGTTGGCTATCTTTATCAGCTAAGTTCACCACCTTGTCTATACTTTGTCTATGCTCTCTATATGCTTTTGACATGGAACCATTCAGAATACTCTCTGCTTTTTGTTTATTTCCTACTTTTATTTGTGGAATAAAGTCGCTATCCCTTGTTTTAAAAAATTCATCTGCGTACTTATAGGAATCTGATACAAGATATTGTTTTAATTGACCTTGAGAAAGAGTATGTTCCCAATATTTATGTCTCTCGTAATATTGTTTTTCTAGTTTGTCTCCCTGTTTTATAAGGTCAGATACATTAGCAGAATTACTCTCTCCCACAAGCTGGTATGATATAAGATATGACTCAATTATGTATTCTGGCGGCGGCAGTACATCTGACACAAGATCTTTTTTCTCTATAATATTATTATAGGTAGTCCCATTTATCTTTATCTTAGAAAGTGAATAAAAGGCATAAGTTCCAAAAACAATAAATCCTATTATGAATAAACTTATCATTGCAAAAATTTTATGTCTTATCCTCAAATTGGCAATAAAATTTAACATATAACCCCTCCATTGCATAGTTTTTATCATTATTATATTTTTTGCATTATATTTTTGTATTATATGTAATAATACTACGATATTTTTAGAAAATCAATAATTTTTGCATATTTAAATTTTAAAAAGCATAAATTACTTTTTATTTATACTATTATTACAAAGTTTGCATAATATGTTTTTTAATATTTATTTCTTGAGATTTGTACCATAGAAACAAGTTGTTTCAAATAGGATATCAAACTATTAAAAAAGCTCCTTGATACATTAGAATTGTATCAAAGAACTTTTTTTTTTGAACATACTCCTTTTGGAGTATTTTTTATAATAACTCCTACAATTTATATATTATATTTAAATTTATTTTTTCATTCCAGTATAAACTAAAACTGCATCTCTTAAAAATTCTGCTGTTCCTGGCTGCTTTTTGTCATAATACGCTTTAAATCTTTCATCCTCTACATACATTTTAGCAAGGCCTGCGTGAGCTTCTTTATTATAATTTCCCCAATAAAGACTTATCCACTTTGCATGAAGAGAAGCAGCCCTTTGAGCCAGTTCACCTGCAGGATTACCTGTTTTATAAGCTTTACTCAGTGCTTCAAGTATTTCATTTTCAAGTCCAGTTAGCTCTTCATATTTCTCAGGTGTCATATTTTTAAGATTGTTATTTGCTTTATCTACAATTTCATCTCCGTATTTTTTTCTAATTTCTTCTCCATATTTTCTTTCATTGTCATCAATAAGTTTTTTCTTGAATCCTTCAAATTTTTTTCTATCACTCATTACAATTCTCCCTTCCATGGATTTAATTGTATTTTCAACATTAGAAATCAATAAATCCAGTTCAATTCTTTTTTCAAGAAGCTTTTTGCGATGTTCTCTCAGTGCTTTAACCCTGTCAAAATCAGGAGAGGTTATGATCTCTCTTATATTTTCAAGCTTTATGCCAAATTCCCTATAAAAGAGTATTAGTTGAAGCCTATCAACCTCATTTTCACCATAAATACGATATCCTGATGAATTGATTTTTGCCGGCTTTAAAATTCCAATTTCATCATAATATCTAAGGGTCCGTGCACTGACACCTGCCATATGAGCTAATTTCTGCACTGTATATTCCACTGCTATCACCTCCTGACAATTTAACTATAAACTTATACGCAGCGTCAATGTCAATAAAAAATCTCTGCAAAATGCAGAGAATTTTTTATTATTCAAATCTGAGTGCATCAATTGGCTTGAGTTTTGAAGCCTTATAAGTTGATACTATAAATTGTTATAATTATTTAGAAAGGCTTTTAGATAATAAATCAGATAACAAGCAAAAACTTTCTATCATAGTCCTTCTTTGCTCTTGAGACATATTACTGAGAGCTTCTATCTCCGATGCTTTAAGTTGTTCTAATATCCCTTTTGCATATTTACTTCCCTGTTCTGTAAAGCTGACTACTTTATTTCTGCGGTCTTTAGGATCTAATCTTCTAGAAATGTATCCTTTTTTCTCAAGGTGGGATAATATTAAAGAAACCGTCTGTTTTGGCAGGCATAATTTATCACAAATTTCATTTTGACTGCAGCAAGGAGAAACTTCTATTACATATAAAATAAACAAAACCGTATCCTGAATACCATGTTTTTTTGACCAGATACGATAAATTTCATTAATTTTAAACCAGGATTCATAATAATCACTTAATAACTCAGTAACTTCATTTTCTTCATTCATATTTCATACACTCTTTTCTAATAGTAAAAAAATTAGTGACTAACACCGCTAAGATTTAATCCTACAACTCCTAATATAATAAAAAATATAGACAAAACTTTTAAAATGCTTATATTTTCTTTAAAAATAAAAATTCCTATTACTGATATAATAGTAGTTCCCGCAGCTGCCCATATAGCATATGCCACACTCACAGGTATCTTTTTTAATGATATTGAAAAAAGTACAAAGCACAAGCCATACGTTAGAATTGTCCCTAAAGCTGGCAGTAATTTTGTAAATCCATCAGACATCTTCATACAAGTTGTTCCTATTGTTTCAAGTATAATAGCTCCAATCAGGTAAATCCATTCCAACTATAAAACCTTCTTTCACTGTTTATAATAATATTAGTCTATTTATGGACTAATATTATTATAAGCTAAAAATTCTTTTTGTTCAATTATCAATGAATCTTACTTAGTGAGAAAAGCAGAGAACTTAAATCTTCGATTTAAAGTGAATCGCTTTCTCTTTAGAGTTTTGTTCCTCCCACTAAGTTTAGATGAATTATCTAGGGGCGTAGCTAATGTTAGCTCCCACTTTGATAGAAGTGGGAGTATTACAGTAGGTAGCCATCAGACAAATAATTTTACTGGAAATAAAACGAAACTATATAATAGATGCTGCTCTTATTACAATGTCTATTGGCCTAAATTCTTATGCAGTGCTATAATTACATTATTAATTTAAAGTACAGAGACTAACTATATGAAGTCAATACAATTTTAAAGGTTTTTTCATTTTTTAGCCTCTTAAAAAAGTGCATAACAAATAGAGCAACTAAGTTGCCAATTTTAAAAATAATGATTACATTTGTGGAAC
>NZ_LROS01000054.1 GCF_001675165.1 Clostridium ragsdalei P11 | reverse complement strand
GCACCTTGTATAATGAACATGTAGTAAAAAATTCATTATACTTTTCCTTTCTTAAAGATTTTTTACTATAATTATCATAAGACGCTGTGGATTAGTTTTCGCACCTATAGCTAGACTATTTTAATTGAGGATCTAACCACTGTCTTATGCTTATTTGTTAATTAGTTAGATAACGCATGACGTTTTATATAGAGCAAGGATACATTTAGCATAGGATTTGTGGAGCATAGCGGACTAAAACTTAAAGGAGTTGTTTTTATGATTTACATTGGCATTGATGTAGCTAAAAATAAGCATGACTGCTGTATCATAAATTCTGATGGTGCTATTCTTAATGATTCTTTACGTATATCCAATTCTCGTCAAGGCTTTGAGTTCCTTTACTCTTCCATACTTTCTATTCTGCCTGATAAGGATATTTCTAACGTAAAAATAGGACTTGAATCAACAGGTCATTATAGCACTAATCTTCAAAATTTTTTGTATGCTAAAGGCTTCAGGCTCTCCATTCTCAACCCTTTAGCTACAAATCTTTTCCGTAAAGCTCAGACTCTTAGAAAAACTAAGACTGATAAAACGGATGCATTAGTTATTGCTAAAATGCTTTTTTCTGATGATACAAAATCCTATTCTCCTGTATCATACCAGATTCAAGAGCTAAAGTCACTAACTAGGCACAGATATCGTTTAATAGGATATCGAGCTAAATTGAAAATATCTGTCAATAGATTGATAGACATTATATTTCCAGAGTTACCTAAGCTATTTTGGTCAATCCATCAAAGTTCTTCCTATGCTCTTTTATCTATATTGCCAAATGCAGATGAGATAGCTGCTTGCCACTTGACTAAGCTTACAAACATACTAAGTACAGCTTCCAAAGGCAAGTATAGTAAAGATAAAGCAATTTCTATAAAGAAATCTGCAGTGGATTCTATTGGCACTAGTTCGAGGGCTTTAAGTTTTGAACTTCAACAAACTATTAGGTTAATACAATCAGTTCAAATTGAAATTGATGCTTTAGAACTTCAAATAAAAGAAATTCTTATTGAAATCAATTCACCACTGATTAGTATTCCTGGAATTTCATATACTCTAGCAGCAATAATATTGTCTGAAATTGGGGATATAGAAAGGTTCACAAGTCCTTGTAAGCTCTTAGCTTTCGCAGGATTAGATCCTTCAACTTACCAATCTGGCAAATATAATGCTTCGCATACCCCAATGGTCAAACGTGGATCTACTTATCTACGTTGGGCTGTACTTACAGCTGCCAGAACTGTTTCAATGAGAGACGCAACCTTTTTTGCATATTTATCAAAGAAACGATCTGAAGGTAAGCACTATTATGTTGCTATGAGTCATGTTGCTAAAAAATTAGTGCGTGTAATATTTTATCTTTTAAAAACCAATACAGCTTTTGTTCCACAAATGTAATCATTATTTTTAAAATTGGCAACTTAGTTGCTCTATTTGTTATGCACTTTTTTAAGAGGCTAAAAAATGAAAAAACCTTTAAAATTGTATTGACTTCATATAGTTAGTCTCT
>NZ_LROS01000053.1 GCF_001675165.1 Clostridium ragsdalei P11 | reverse complement strand
GGTTAGTAATTGGGGTGAAGTCGTAACAAGGTAGCCGTAGGAGAACCTGCGGCTGGATCACCTCCTTTCTAGGGAGTCGAAAGATAGAGTATAATCTATCTTATAAATTGATGGTTTAAGTAAGTTAATACTTAAAAATTGATAGTAACGAGTGTATCAAGGAAAAACATAAGCGAGGAACAGAGTTTACTAATGTAAATGAGTACCGCAGCGAATGATTTTGACGCCGATATACGAAGTTAATAGCAATTTTTCACTCTGTTTAATTTTGAAGGATCATAGATTCTTCACAGTATCACTTTTAAAATCTAAGTGATATGATGACAATAAAAAATTGATAGTAACGAGCAAGACAAGGAAAAACTTGAATGAGGAGCGGAATTTACTTATATAAATGAGCACCGAAATGAAAGTTTTGAGGTCGATTGTGAAGTTAATAGCAATTTTTTAAAAATAGAATAAAAATATTTTGGGGGTATAGCTCAGCTGGGAGAGCATCTGCCTTGCACGCAGAGGGTCAAGAGTTCGAATCTCTTTATCTCCACCATTTAGGGCTTATAGCTCAGCTGGTTAGAGCGCACGCCTGATAAGCGTGAGGTCGATGGTTCGAGTCCATTTAAGCCCACCAAAGGTTTTCATTAGAAAACCATTTTCAGTTTACAATGTAAATTGAAAAATTGTCCTTTGAAAATTGCACAGTAAATAAGAAATAAAGTAAAGCTAAGGTTAGAAATAACCTTTGTAGTAGATGTATTTCATTGTTGAAATACAATTTATGTATCGTTTTAAACATTTAAGATGATACAAAGAAAATTGGCAGTAACGAGTACAGCAAGGAAAAGACCGAATGAGGAGCGGAGTTTACTTATGTAAATGAGCACCGGAATGAGGTATTTGACGAAGCTGGACGAAGTTAATGACGATTTTCGATAATAAAGGTCAAGCTACAAAGGGCGCATGGAGGATGCCTTGGCACCAGGAGCCTAAGAAGGACGCGATAAGCTGCGAAAAGCTTTGGGTAGGCGCAAATAGCCAGAGAACCAAAGATATCCGAATGGGGAAACCCACCTAGATAACGCTAGGTACTGCAAACTGAATACATAGGTTTGTAGAGGCAAACCCGGGGAACTGAAACATCTAAGTACCCGGAGGAAGAGAAAGAAACATCGATTTCCTAAGTAGCGGCGAGCGAACGGGAAAGAGCCCAAACCAGGAACTTGTTCCTGGGGTTGCGGATAGGTCATAAATACTGTGAAGTGTTAATTGAAGAGAGCTGGAAGGCTCCGCCGGAGAAGGTAAAAGCCCTGTAAATGAAAGCAAAGAGCAGTCAGATCTAATCCAGAGTACCACGAGACACGAGAAACCTTGTGGGAAACAGGGAGGACCACCTCCCAAGGCTAAATACTACCTGGTGACCGATAGAGAAGGAGTACCGTGAGGGAAAGGTGAAAAGAACCCCGGGAGGGGAGTGAAATAGAACCTGAAACCGTGTGTCCACAAACAGTCGAAGTACGTAAAGTACGACGGCGTGCTTTTTGTAGAACGAGCCAGCGAGTTACGATATGCAGCAAGGTTAAGTACTTAAGGTACGGAGCCGGAGGGAAACCGAGTCTGAAAAGGGCGCGAAGTTGTATGTTGTAGACCCGAAACCGAGTGACCTATCCATGGCCAGGTTGAAGCGGAAGTAAAATTCCGTGGAGGACCGAACCACGTTGGTGTTGAAAAACCATGGGATGAGCTGTGGATAGCGGAGAAATTCCAATCGAACTCGGAGATAGCTGGTTCTCCTCGAAATAGCTTT
>NZ_LROS01000052.1 GCF_001675165.1 Clostridium ragsdalei P11 | reverse complement strand
TGAAGCGGAAGTAAAATTCCGTGGAGGACCGAACCACGTTGGTGTTGAAAAACCATGGGATGAGCTGTGGATAGCGGAGAAATTCCAATCGAACTCGGAGATAGCTGGTTCTCCTCGAAATAGCTTTAGGGCTAGCGTCGGAAATGAGTAATGGAGGTAGAGCACTGAATGGGGTAGGGGCTGACAACAGTTACTGAACCTTATCAAACTCCGAATGCCATATACTTGAATTCCGGCAGTCAGACTGCGAATGATAAGATCCGTGGTCAAAAGGGAAACAGCCCAGACCACCAGCTAAGGTCCCAAAGTGTAAGTTAAGTGGGAAAGGATGTGTGATTTCTAAGACAACTAGGATGTTGGCTCAGAAGCAGCCACTCATTTAAAGAGTGCGTAATAGCTCACTAGTCAAGAGATCATGCGCCGAAAATGTCCGGGGCTAAAACTTACCACCGAAGCTGTGGACTCGAAAGAGTGGTAGAGGAGCATCCTGTATGAGTTGAAGTTGTACCGGAAGGAACAGTGGATTGTACAGGAGAGAGAATGCTGGCATAAGTAGCGAGAAATAAGTGAGAATCTTATTGGTCGAAAACCTAAGGTTTCCTGGGGAAGGTTCGTCCGCCCAGGGTAAGTCGGGACCTAAGCCGAGGCCGAAAGGCGTAGGTGATGGACAATCGGTTGAAATTCCGATACCGCATAAAAGCGTTTGACAAAAGGGATGACGCAGGAGGATAAGGTGTGCATACAAATGGATGTATGTCTAAGCACCGAGTCAGGTATACCAGGAAAATCCGGTATATCAATGATGAGGTGTGATGGGGAACCCGCAAGGGGAAGTACCTGATTTCACGCTGCCGAGAAAAGTCTCTATGGAGCTTTTATGTGCCCGTACCGCAAACCGACACAGGTAGGTGAGGAGAGAATCCTAAGACCATCGGAAGAATTGTTGTTAAGGAACTAGGCAAATTAACTCCGTAACTTAGGGAGAAGGAGAGCCACGCAAGTGGCCGCAGAGAAAAGGCTCAAGCAACTGTTTATCAAAAACACAGGTTTCTGCTAAAGCGAAAGCTGAAGTATAGGAGCTGACGCCTGCCCGGTGCTGGAAGGTTAAGGGGAAGACTTAGCGCAAGCGAAGGTCAGAACTTAAGCCCCAGTAAACGGCGGCCGTAACTATAACGGTCCTAAGGTAGCGAAATTCCTTGTCGGGTAAGTTCCGACCCGCACGAATGGCGTAATGATTTGAGCACTGTCTCGACAACAAATCCGGCGAAATTGAAGTGCAAGTGAAGATGCTTGCTACCCGCGATTGGACGGAAAGACCCCGTAGAGCTTTACTGCAGTTTAGCACTGAATTTCGGTATTGTCTGTACAGGATAGGTGGGAGACTAGGAAGTAGTGGCGCCAGCCATTACCGAGTCGATGTTGGGATACCACCCTGACAGTACTGGAATTCTAACCGGGCTCCATGAAACTGGAGACGGGACAATGTTAGGCGGGCAGTTTGACTGGGGCGGTCGCCTCCTAAAAAGTAACGGAGGCGTACAAAGGTTCCCTCAGAAGGGTTAGAAATTCTTCGAAGAGTGCAAAGGCAGAAGGGAGCTTGACTGCGACACAAACAAGTGGAGCAGGGACGAAAGTCGGGCTTAGTGATCCGGTGGTACCTCGTGGGAGGGCCATCGCTCAACGGATAAAAGCTACCTCGGGGATAACAGGCTGATCTCCCCCAAGAGTTCACATCGACGGGGAGGTTTGGCACCTCGATGTCGGCTCGTCGCATCCTGGGGCTGAAGTAGGTCCCAAGGGTTGGGCTGTTCGCCCATTAAAGCGGCACGCGAGCTGGGTTCAGAACGTCGTGAGACAGTTCGGTCCCTATCCGTCGCGGGCGCAGGAAATTTGAGAGGAGCTGTCCTTAGTACGAGAGGACCGGGATGGACCGACCGCTGGTGAACCAGTTGTTCCGCCAGGAGCATAGCTGGGTAGCCAAGTTGGGAAGGGATAAACGCTGAAAGCATCTAAGTGTGAAGCCCACCTCAAGATAAGAT
>NZ_LROS01000051.1 GCF_001675165.1 Clostridium ragsdalei P11 | reverse complement strand
GTATCCTATGCTGAAAAAGATGGAACTTTTAGTAGTACTGATCGTACAGTGCAGCGTATTCGTAAGGCTGTAGAACCAATAGGTAATAGTCTTCCAGATTGGCAAATACTCCGGGACATTATGAATGCAATGGATTATCCAGCAGATTATAGTTCTCCTGAGGATATATTTGATGAAATGAGATCTTTAACACCAAGTTATGCTGGTATTAGTTATAAACGGTTGGAGAATGGTGGCATTCCATGGCCATGTCCAAATGAGAATCATCCTGGTACACCTATTTTGCACATTGGTAAGTTTTCCCGTGGTTTAGGTAAGTTTTCCACAATTGAGTATAAAGAACCTGCTGAGCTTCCTGATGAAGAATATCCATTGATGCTGACTACTGGACGTATCGTTACTCAATATCATACAGGGACTATGACAAGACGTTGTTGGGGCCTAAATGGTGCGGATCCAGAAGGATTTTTGGAAATTAATCCTACAGATGCAAAAAATCTCAATATTGAAGACGGTGATGAAATTAGCGCATCAACACGACGCGGCTCATTAATCACAAAAGCACAAGTAACAACTAGGGTACCAGAGGGATTAACATTTATTACTTTCCATTTTACTGAGAGTCCAGCTAATATTTTGACTAATAGTGCCCCTGATCCTGTTACTGGAACACCTGAGTTTAAAGTTTGTTCGGTAAAAATAAAAAAATTAGATTTCTCAGATTTCGGATGTCAAAAGCGTAAGATTTTCCGTAAAAAGAGTATGCGTAAAGACGCTTAAGGAGGTAATTGTATTGAATACCTTTGTTGTTGCAAATCCCCATAAGTGCATTGGATGTAAGTCTTGTGAAATTGCCTGTGCAACTGCACATTTAGATGTTAGTATACTTACTGCAGGATCTGCAGGTGTTCCTTTTTCACCTCGTATCAATCTAATACGGGCAGAAAAAGTTACCGTGCCGATACAATGCAGGCAGTGTGATGATTCACCTTGTGCAAATGTTTGCCCGGTAGGTGCAATTGTTCATCAAGAGAATAAAATTGTTGTAAAAACAGAATTATGTATTGGATGTAAAATATGTATGCTTGCTTGCCCATTTGGTGCTATGGATATGGTACCACAATACAAAAATAGCCATAAACAAACACAAATCTTAAATGTAATCACTAAAGAAGAAAGTGAGAATAAAGAAGTTATGGCAGCACATAAATGTGATTTGTGTGCAGGCAGGCCTGAAGGTCCAGCTTGTGTAGAAGTTTGTCCAGCTGATGCCTTCGTCATAGTTAGTCCAGAAGTTATAAATAATAGTATTAAAAATAAGCGTCAATCTAATGCTTTAGAGTTATTAAAAAATAAAAGCATATAAAAATTGAATTAGTTTTGGAAAAATGTACCTAGATTTGAATAAATCAAATCTAGGTACGTTATTGTATAAAGAATAGCATTGAGATTATACTATTAATATTTAAGTAGGTAGTCATCAAACGAATAAGTGGATTGGAAAAGGAGGAACAAAATGGACAAAAATATTATATTGGAAATTATAGAGAGCTACTGCAAAAT
Source organism: Clostridium ragsdalei P11 (assembly GCF_001675165.1). GTDB lineage: Bacteria > Bacillota > Clostridia > Clostridiales > Clostridiaceae > Clostridium_B > Clostridium_B ragsdalei. The sequence continues at coordinate 489 of NZ_LROS01000051.1, read as the reverse complement.
ACATAAGGATAAGAAATGTCTAGCATGTTCTGATGCTTATAAAATAGCAGAAAAACTGAAAATAAATATTTCAGATATAGGAAAGTTATGTAATGAAAATTCTATAAAGATCATAGGTTGTCAGCTTGGCTGCTTTTAAGGCATTTGAAAGAAAATAAGCTAGCATACTGACTAGTTATTTCTTTGAAAATGCCTAAAATATTAATTGATAAAGAGGTGATCAAAAATAGTGACTAATAAGTATACTATACCCAATATGATTTTAATTGGTTCAACTGCTAGAAACAGTGGGAAAACTACTCTTGCTATTTTAATAATAAATAAATATAAATTAACTAGACCAGTGATAGCACTAAAAGTAACAACTATTCAAGAGAAAAACGGAAAATGCATTCACGGAGGAGAAGGCTGCGGGGTATGTTCAAATTTGAAAGGAAATTTTGAGATAACGGAGGAATTAAATGCAGCTAATAATAAAGATACTTCTCT
>NZ_LROS01000050.1 GCF_001675165.1 Clostridium ragsdalei P11 | reverse complement strand
TGGTCCCATATATGATCGAAATGGGCATCGATATATGGCAAGGCGTTATGAACACTAATAACATTCCTGAACTAATCAAGCAATATGGTGGAAAAATATCCTTTATGGGAGGACTCCACAGCGGTTTGATTGATTTCCCGGATTGGACACTTGAAAATTGTATCAAACATGTGGAAGAAGCTTGCAAAGCTAATGGAAAGAAATACTTTATTCCATGCCTGACTGCGGGTTTACCTAAGGGATATTTCCCAAATGTATATGAGACAGTAAGTAAGGCAATAGATGAAATGAGTAAAAAAATGTTTTAAGCTACATAACTGAAATAAAACATTTTTCTTGTAAATAAAAAACATTTTGGATTAATGTTAGAAATAAATTAATCCAAAATGTTTTTTATGCAAAAAAGAACTTAAGGTACAAATATTAAGTATGGAATTGGTGCCGTAAAGTCTCTAATTTAAAGCATTTTAACAAGAATGGCAGCCATATCTTCAGAAGAAATAATCATGTCATCTTTCAACCACTGCTGTATTACTCCAATACAGCCTGATATAGCGAAAGGCATAACATAGTGAGCTTCTGCTTCTGAGGATGTATCGTCTAGGGGAATCTTGCAGTGCTTTATAGCATCTTTAAATTTTTCTATAAAAGCGTAGTTCCCATCATACCCCAAAAATATTTTAAACATTTCAGCATTAGCTTGTACAAACTCGAATAGATATACAAAAAAAGATAGTAAGTCATCATAGGTGGTAGCTTCCTTTGAAAATTTGTCATAAGCTTCACTGAAATCATTAACCAATTCAGTTTCTATCATATCTACCATATCAAATATGTCTTTATAATAAAGATAAAAAGTTGATCTATTAACATCTGCTAAGTCCGTAAGTTCCTTTACTGTAATATTATTAACTTTCTTTTTATACATAAGTTTTGTCAAGGCTTGAAGTAGAGCCTTTTTAGTTTTTCTCACACGCCTATCAAGTTTTTTTCCCTCCATAAAAAACCCTCCACAAAAAATATTTCAATAATTATTCAACATATGTCTATTATATGTTGAATAACCAACAAAAGGGCAATAGATTAATGATTGAAGTTATACAACACACATTTTATAATAAACGCATGTTGATAAAAATACAAGCGTCTTATCATTGATATTGTTTGTGTTAGTAGTCAATTCAAAATTAAGGATGATTCTCTGTTGTCACAGGAAATCTAAAAATCTACTGAAATTTTGAATTGTGAACGGTGTTTAAGCTAAAGGAGGTATAACATGAGGAAATTTATATATAAATTTAAGTATATTTGTTCAGCAGTAAAAAAATTAAATAAAAAAAAGAAAATAATTTGCATTTGCTTGGCTGTTGTTACTATAGCAGCATTAAGCACATATTTTATAATTGGTGGAAAATCTAATGAGGAAAAAACGTATGCAAGGAGTTATCCAGTAAAGACTTTAGAAATTAAGAGTGGGAGTTATCCTATGTCACTGCAATATCAGGGGCTAACTGGAGGTAGTGAAGTTAGAAAATTATCCTTTAAAAGTTCAGCTAAGATTTTAAAAATATATATATCTAAAGGCCAGCATGTAAAAAAAGGTGACAAGCTGGTAGATCTTGATAAAAGCGATCTTAATTTTGCAGCACAAGCTGTTAAGTCTCAAGTTGATGCTGCTTCTGCACAGTATAATAAGGCGGTAAACGGTGCACAGCAGGAAGATGTAAGTAAAGCACAGATAGCAGTTAAAAATGCACAAGACAGTAATAATTATTATAAAGATTTGTATGATAAGTACTGTAAACTAAGTGGTTCAGGGGCCATTTCGAAACAAGAATTAGATGATGTCAAGTTACAATTAGACAATTCTCAGAATGCATTAAATAGTGCAGAGCAGAGCCTTGAACAAGTGCAAAAAGGTTCTAGAGATGAAGATAAAAAGGCACTGTTAGCACAATTAAATGAAGCAAAAGTAAATTACGATTCAAAAGAAAATTTAATTCAAGATGCCTCTATGGCAGCAGACCAAAATGGATATGTGGTAGATGTACTGGGTAAAGAAGGAGAAATGCAGCAGGCAGGAGATCCGGTAGTTTTGTTTAGAAGTGAAAATGAAGTTATTACAGTTGGACTTTCAGATGATGATGTAAAGAAAGTAAAAGTTGGCACAAATGCAAAGGTAAAAATAGGGGATGACAGTGCAGAAGGTCAGATCATAAATGTAGTTCAAATGGCTGACAGTAAGTCTGGAACATATAGTGCAGAAATTAAACTTTCAAAACCGATAGATAATAATAAATATTATATAGGAGAAACAGCAGCAGTTTATATAGATATGGGAGATAAAAATGTAATATCAATTCCAATTAGTTCTGTTTTAAATGATGGCGAAGATTATGTTTATGTGATTGAAAATGGACATGCTGTTAAGAAAAATATAACTTTAGGTGATACTGATGAAGATAAAGTTTCAGTGGACGGTTTAAAAAGTGGAGATGAACTCGTAGTTGAAGGAATGAAAAGCCTAAAGTCAGGATATAAAGTTACGGTTAAATAAAGGAAGAGGAGAATATAATATGGGATTAATTAAGGCAGCTATAAAAAATAAAAAGATTGTATTATTCCTGGTGGCTATAGTTATAATTGGTGGCTTTTACTGTTATAGTGGTATTTCAAAACAGGAAACCCCGGATGTTGCATCTCCAGCAGCTATGATTACTACGGTTTATCCAGGTGCCTCATCTAGTGATATAGAAAAGTTAGTTACCAAAAAAGTTGAACAGAAAGTTGAAGAAGTTGATGGATGTGATTATGTAGAATCTTATTCAGAAAGCAATGCATCAATAGTTATCATATATTTAAACAATGATGCTGATCAAGATAAAGCCTGGAGAGATTTAAGAGACAAAGTAAAGGATTTAAAGTCTGATCTTCCAAATGGATGTAATGATAGTG
>NZ_LROS01000049.1 GCF_001675165.1 Clostridium ragsdalei P11 | reverse complement strand
TCATACAGTGATTCTATTTCAAATGATTTTCTTCCCATAATTAAAACTCCTTTCTCCGTACATTTAGTATTTGGAGAAGAATTTTAATTATTCTGTATAAGTTAATATTTTAGTTAGAAACCCTATAATGGCCACAAATAAAAGCTTAAAAATGAATTAACTAAGAAAGAAAAAGAGAAACCACCTAAGGATCCGTTTAAAGCATTACTTTATTCTCCAGGTATAAAGAAAAGATTTGAAGATATGCTTGATAAACAGGCAAATGGATTTATAACTAGCTTACTTAATTTAAAGCAGGATAAATTAAAGGGCTGTAATGATATGACAGTATTAGGAAGTGCCTTAAAGGCTGCTCCCTTAAAACTACCAATAGACCCGAACCTTGGTTTTGCATGGATAATACCGTTTAAAAATCATGGAAAGTTAGAAGCACAATTTCAGGTTGGATACAGAGGATTTATACAGATGGCGCAGAGGTCAGCACAGTATAAAAAACTTAATGTAACAGAGATATATGAAGGACAGCTTAAGAGTTTTAACCCACTTACAGAGGAATTGGAGCTTGACCTGGACAATAAGCAATCTGATGAAGTAGTAGGATATGCGGCATATTTTAGGCGCTTAAATGGATTTGAAAAGATGGTTTACTGGAGTAAAGAAAAAGTAACAGCACATGCTAGAAGGTTTAGTAAAAGTTTTGGTAATGGACCATGGAAGACAGATTTTGATGCAATGGCTAGAAAAACGGTGCTTAAAAATATGCTTTCAACTTGGGGAATTCTCAGTATTGATATGCAGGAAGCAATTACAAGTGACAGTAAAATAATTAAGACTACCGAGGATGATTATGAATTGCTTGAAGAAGGCACAGAAGATGAGAGTAACGCAAATGTTACTGATGTTGAGTACACAGAATCAGATGAAAGTGGAAAAGAAGAGGATGGTAAAGATCCATATGAAGGTACTCCATTTTCAGAAAACAATACAGAGTCATAAGGAGTTATTGAACTATGGGAGAAGGTGATTACATTGGCTAGACCTCAAAAAGAAGGATTAGAATATTTTCCTTTAGATGTAGATATGGATCAAGATGATAAAGTTGCACTTATAGAAGCACAACATGGATTAGTTGGTTTTGGTGTAGTAATTAAGCTATTAATGAAAATTTATAAACACGGTTATTTCTATGAGTGGACAGAAAAATAGCAATTATTGTTTTCAAAGAGGGTTAATGCAGACATTAACTCAATTAATGTAATCATTAATGATTGTGTTAAGTGGGAATTGTTTGATAAAAATGCCTTTGAAACTTACAACGTACTTACCTCCAAGGGAATTCAGAAGCGTTATATGGAGGCAGTAGGTAGAAGACAAAAGGTAAAAATATACAAAGAATATCTGCTTTTAGATGATGAAACCATTAATGTATACAAAAACTTAGTTATTGTTGACATTAACTCTAATAATGAGGTAGTTAATGCAAACATTAATCCCCAAAGTAAAGTAAAGGAAAGTAAAGTAAAGAAAAGTAAAGAAGAGAGAGAAGAAAAAAAGGTTTCTGATGGCAGAAACTCTCTCTCTGAAAAATCACTAGAACTTTGTAAATATTACCAAACATTGAAACCAGGTGAAAGTATAAGCAAAGATGTTGGAGCTCTAAATGTTTTTATAAAAACTTATGGGTATGACTGGTGCAGGGACGCACTGCAGATTACCGTTATGAATAAAAATGCCTTTATAAAAGGCTATATGAGCAAGATACTTGAAAACTGGGCTAAGAATGGGAGAAGTGAACCCAAAGGGAATAGTTATCACAAAAAGGAGAGCACCTTTAACTTTAAAGGTCGCGGTTACAGCAGTCAGGAAATAAAGGGCATTGAGAAAAAACTTCTAGGTTGGGAGGATGGTTAAAACGTGAAACTTAAGGATTTTATAAGGGGTGAGAGTAATGCCAATGTTGCTAGAAAGAAAAGCAAGAAATGATTTTGTGAAAGCTAACTGGGGTATCATGAGGCAGAAAGACATTGCGGCTAAATTAGGCTGCAGTCCAACGCTTGTAAACATGATTGGATCTGAAATGGATTTAGTAAAATCCCGTAAATCTTCAGCAGAGGTAAGAAGTCAATATTGTCCTATTGAAGCTGTTAAGAAAGTGGCCAAGTTATTCAAGATAGGCCAAAAGATAAAGCTAAAAGTAAGGTACGTGTATGGAATGTATACAAATGTGAACTGTAATAAATACAGAACAGTGAAAGGTACTGTTGCATATAAAACAGAGTGGCTTGTGGTAGTACAAAGTAAGAATCATAGAGAGAGTTTTAAATATATTGATTTCTGTATAGGAGATGTACAAGTTTTGGAGGTATAGAAGGTGAGTGTATGAATAAATCAGTAATTATAAAAAATGCAAAACCTATAAAGTTTGGAAATCAGATAGGAATGATGATAGATGAATTGGACACAGGATCAGTACGAAGCATATCTGAAAAAGAGGGGACAGAAGCTAGAAAAGCCAAAGGTAAAGGTTCAGAAATACAAAAATAAGGGCGTGTGGTATGACGGATTGTACTTTAGAAGTCAGTTAGAAATGAAAAGGTACTGCCAGTTGGAGATCCTGTTTTATTCTGGAGAAATAGCTGGATTTATAACTCAGCCGAGGTTTGTTCTTCAGGAAGGCAGCAGTAAGGAAAAGGCAATAACATATAGTGCGGATTTTTTAGTATTGCACAATGATGGAAGTTATGAAATTGAGGATACTAAAGGGTATGAATCCGAGCAGTGGAAAAGGACGTACAAGCAGTTTAAGCTGAGATATCCAAGTATTGATTTAAAGGTGTTAAAATATGTGTGAGTTAATACGTAAAATGAAATTTAGGTGAATTAATCAATAAATCTAAATATATAAATGTTCTTTGCTACGAAAATAAAAGTTAGTAACATCTGTACATTGACAATTTGATAGGATTTAGGGTTAAAATGTGCATAGCAAAGCTAAGGCAAGCATCGCCTGTCAAAAAAGAGATGAATAGAAGATGTAGTAATTAATTATTCAGTTGGAGCCTCAATGTGGAAGCCTAATTTTTGCAGTTCAAAAATATAACGAGAAATACGCTTTTGTTCACAATTTTTTCTACGCTGATCAAAATTAGAGTCATCATAAACTGTACCTGATTTTAGCATCGTATAGATAATTACAAGCAGCTTTCGAGCTAAAGCAATAGTGGATTTTTTGGCACCTT
>NZ_LROS01000048.1 GCF_001675165.1 Clostridium ragsdalei P11 | reverse complement strand
TTATTCTATTGTTTGGGATATAGTATTTTCTACTCCAACTTCCTTCAAACGTTGATTTGCAAATTGTTGAAGCTTTTGGATATGTTCTGGCTGCAGGTGACTAAATCTCCCTTGATATTTAATATATTCACTAACTGGTTTGTATTTAGCTGGTTTTATAGTGAGCTTGTATTCACCATCAACAAGTTCGTACAGCTGTACCATTCCTGTTTCTACTGCTAATTTGGCAACTTTTACTGTCTTTTCTGCTGGGAAACTCCAGCCTTTTGGACATGGAGCATGAATGTAAAGGAAGGCAGGCCCTTCTGCATTGCAAGCTTTACGTACTTTATTCATTAAATCCACAGGATATCCTACTGAGGCAGTAGCTAAATATTTTAATTCTGGATGTCCATGTGCCATAATCTTTGTAATATCTTTAGGCATAAGTTTTCTACCTTCTGGAACTACAGGCCCTGCTGGTGTAAATGTAGTCCATGCACCATAAGGAGTAGTTGGAGAAGCTTGTATTCCTGTATTTGCGTAAGATTCATTATCATAACAGATAAATACTATATTATGTCCCCTATAAAAAGCTGCAGATAAAGATTGAATACCAATATCAGATGTACCACCATCACCGGCCATGACAATAATATTTGGATATTCTGCATCTGTTTTATGTTTTCTGATCATAGCTTTAAATGCGGCTGATATACCAGATGCAACTCCACCACCGTTTGTTATCTGTGCATGTATCCATGGAACAGCCCAAGGACCACAGCCATAGCTTGTATTTGCAACATACATACAACCAGTAGGCCCAATGAAAATTGTATTTTTGCCTGCAGCTTTAGCAACCAATCTATACTGCAAAGCAGGACCGCAGCCTGCACAGGTACGGTGACCTGGAACATAATATTCTTCCACTGGTGCTTGTTTAATAGATTTAATTTGTTCTAACATTTAACTTTCCTCCCCTCATTTATAGTTCAAATGGTGCCCAATAGCTTTGTTTTTCAATTTTACCTGTTTTATTTACCTCTTTCAGTATGTTAAACATCTTGTAAAATTCATCATGGGTAATCATTGATCCACCTAAACCTGCAACAAATCCAACTGTTTTAACTTTTTCATCATTATTGTATAAAGCAGCTCTAGCTTCAGTAAGTAAAACTCCTGCTCCACATGAAATTCCAAAGTTTACTGAATTGTCAACTACACCTACAACTTTAAATCTTTTTAAACATTCTCTTACTTGTTTTGTTGGGAATGGACGTAAAGTACGTAACCTTACTACTCCAACCTTTTCTCCAAGATTACGAAGGTGCATCGCAACGTTTTTTGCTGTTTCAGTATGTCCACCTTGCATAAAGATAACTATTTCAGCATCGTCGGTCATATATTCTTCCAGCCATGGATCATATTTACGTCCAAAGGTTTTACCAAATTCATCATGAACTTCTTCAATTACTTTATAAGTACCCTCTACAGCTAAATGGCGCTGATATTGTGTACCAGGACCCATTTCAGGTTCCATTTGTGCACCAAGAATCTGAGGATTTCTTGTATCTAAAACATGGTGATTTTTATATGGTGGTAAAAATGAATTAACCTGTTCCTGTGATGGTACATCAACTTCGCCAAGTATGTGGGATACAAAATATCCATCTTGACAAGCATATTGAGGTAAAAGAACTCTAGGATCTTCACCTATACGATAGTACATAAGAGTCATATCCAAAGCTTCTTGAGGAGTGGATGCCCATCCTTGAATCCAGCCTTGGTCACGACAGCACATAGCATCTGTCTGTTCAGAACCAAAATCTCCTGGTGGATCTAATGTACGATCTGCAATTGCCATCTGAAGTGGCAGTCTTTCACCTGAAATTGGAGAATAAACTTCCATTGCATAAGTTACACCTACTCCTGAACTACCTGTAAATGCACGGGCACCAGCAGCTGAAGCTCCATAGACAACACTTAACTGTCCATGTTCACCTTCACCAAGAACAAATTCAGCATCTAATTCTCCATCTGCAACCATTCGTGCCAATTCTGACATAATTCCAGTATATGGACGAATTGGATAGGAACATATGACATCAACATTAGCTAACTTAACTGCGTTAGCTGTTGCAACACAACCAGACATTCTTTTTATATTAGTTTTCATTGTTTTAATTCACCTCCTGTTTAATATAAACTTAATCTTCAAAATCCAGTTCAGGAACTAAGCTTATTGCTCCAACCGGACACATCTCAGCACATAATCCACAACCTTTGCAATATTTCAAATTAAAATTAATGGGACTGTCTTTAGTCATAAGGTTGACACATGAATCAGGGCAGCTAATCCAACAAATCTGGCATTCTGTACATTTTTCAGCATCTAATATTGGTCTCCTTGTACGCCAATTTCCGGTGATCATTCCTTCATTTTCTTTTTGTGGTGATTTAACAGTTCCTGCAAAAGGAATCTTTTCATATGGTACAGCCATTTTACAGCACCTCCTCAATATTTTAATGTTTTATAAAGTATTCGCATCTACGACAACAGCTTGGTCATATGCTTTTTTAGCAGCACTCTTATTTACAACAATTTTTAATAAATCATCCATCTGCACAATTCCGGTACCTTTGACAATAGCAGCAGCTAATGCTGCACCCATACCTTTACCAATACCGGATGCATCTGTTGCACCTTCTGCCCCTGAAAGGGTAATAATGGATTTTGACAATTTATTGGCATCTATTGTTATTATCTTAGAAAGGTTTTCCGTATTTTTTTTAATAAATTTGAACAAATACTCAGGTGCCCTCTTAGTATTAATTACAAGAACAGCCCCAGGTCTAATTCCAGCTAAAATGTCAATCCCCTTAACAAGAGTTTCTTCTGTAAGTGCAACAATATCTGGAGTCTCATTTTCATAGACATATTTGGATTCGATTGGTTTAGGGCTAATTTTACCATAGGCCCTTACTGGAACATAGATACGGTCAGGGAGATCAACATAATTTTCCCAGGCTTGAACACACTTACCTTCTAGTGCAGCAGCTTCAGTTAGAGAGACAACTACATCACGAGCTTCTTTGTTTTCATACACTCCTCTTCCCCAAACTGTGATTTGCTTTAAATCTGGTTCGGCAAACAAATTTTTATTTGTCACTATTCTCCACCTTCTTTTTTAATAATTTAATACTTGGTAATGTACACAGCTGTAAAGCTGCTATTTGGGGGCAATCACCTCCTCAAATTTCTTTTTATGATTTACCTCAGCAATGGCTTGATTAAAGATTTTATCATCTATTTTAATCTTTAATCCT
>NZ_LROS01000047.1 GCF_001675165.1 Clostridium ragsdalei P11 | reverse complement strand
GGTAGACCTTGGTGTAGATGTACCTGCTGATAAATTCGTTGAAGCAGTTAAGGCAAATGAAAATGTAAAAATAGTAGCATGTTCAGCACTTCTTACTACAACAATGGCAGCTTTGAAGAAAACAGTTGAGACTTTAAGAGAAAGTGGATTAAAAGGATTCAAGATAATGGTTGGTGGTGCTCCCGTAACAGCTGAATTTGCGGCTTCAATAGGAGCAGATGCATATACACCTGATGCAGGTAGTGCTGCAGTTAAGGCTAAAGAATTAGCAACGGCATAAATATATCATAAATAATATAAGGAGGTATTGTTGTATGTTAACTAAAAGACAGAATTTACTCGAAACTATTAAAGGTGGAAATCCAGATCGTTTTGTTAATCAATATGAATTTTTGAATATGATCATGGAAGTGCCTTTGGGAGTTGAGTTCAATTACGGTAGTACTTGGAAAGATAATTGGGGAATAACATGGCAGTGGCCAGAAGGTCAGCTTGGTTCTTTCCCTGTGCATGATGAAGAACACATAGTTTTAAAAGATGCTACTGAATGGAAGGAATCCGTTAAATTCCCTACAATTCCGACTTCCGATGAAGCTTGGGCTCCAGCTATTGCTCATGCCAATTCTGTCGACCGTAACGAGGAATTTGTGGCACCTTTCTATGCCCCAGGTATCTTTGAAATGACACATCATCTTATGGGTATGGAAAATGCCTTAATGAGTTTATATGAAGAACCTGAAGCTATGCATGAGTTAATTGATGCCCTTACACAGTATGAGCTGGATTTTGCAAAAGTGATAGTTGAAAAACTTCATCCGGATTGCATTTTCCATCATGATGACTGGGGAAGCCAAAAAAATTCTTTTGTGGCTCCTAAAATGTTTGAAGAGTTCTTTCTTCCGGCTTATAAAAAGATCTATGGTTACTATAAAGCCAATGGTGTTGAATTGATTGTTCACCACAGCGATTCTTATGCTGCTAACCTGGTTCCATATATGATCGAAATGGGCATCGATATCTGGCAAGGCGTTATGAACACTAATAACATTCCTGAACTAATCAAGCAATATGGTGGAAAAATATCCTTTATGGGAGGACTCCACAGCGGTTTAATTGATTTTCCGGATTGGACACTTGAAAATTGTCTCAAACATGTGGAAGAAGCTTGCAAAGCTAATGGAAAGAAATACTTTATTCCATGCCTGACTGCGGGTTTACCTCAGGGGTATTTCCCAAATGTATATGAGACAGTAACTAAGGCAATAGATGAAATGAGTAAAAAAATGTTTTAAGCTACATAACTGAAACAAAACACTTTTGTTGTAAATAGAAAACATTTTGGATTAATGTTAAAAATAAATTAGTCCAAAATGTTTTTTATGCAAAAAAGAAGTTAATTACCTTATATCACCATTTTCTATTAATGACATTTCAATTACTCCATAGGTTCTGCACATTCCATAAGTCAGTTCATCACCTTTAAGTGCTGGCTCACAGCCGGTTGATGACACTTTGTGACATGTGTTTTTTCCTACTGAGAGTTTTTTGTTTGTTACAAGGTCAAGCACGAGTCTCACTTTATTGTCTAATATATAGGAAACTCCTATATTCTAAAACTTAAATTATGTATATTCAAGTAGAATATAATTATATTTAAAGAAAAATACTTCATAGGAGGAATTACATGAATATTTTGAATAAGAAAATTGAACTTATTATTAATTCAGAAAAGGGTAAAGATATCATAAGGGTTAAATCAGGGGGAAATTTATTTAATGTATTAATCGATAAGGGAATATTTATAGATAGTCCCTGCAATGGAAAAGGAATTTGTGGAAAATGTAAAGTTAAAGTAATAAAAGGATTAAAGAAACCTACTCCACTTGATATAAAACAGTTAGCTAAAGAAGAGTTAGAAAGTGGATTTAGGTTATCCTGTAATTTTACTATAAATGAAGATACAGAAATAGTACTTTTAGAAAAGAATAAAGATATGAAAGTATTAATAAATGGGACAGAACAGCAATATACTTTAGATACTGTAGTGAAGAAAAAATATTTAGTAATTGAGAAACCATCCATTAATGATCAACGAGATGATTATAGAAGGTTAAGTGATGCTTGTGAAAGTGATGATTTACTTATTGACTTACAATATTTACCTCAAATAAGTAATTTGTTAAGAGAAACTGATTTTAATGTTACCGCATCACTTTATAAGAATCGTCTTTTACATTTAGAAAACGGTAACTGTTTGCAACAAAACTATGGATTAGCTGTAGATATAGGCACAACTACTATAGTAATCTATTTATTAAATCTAAATGATGGGAAAGTAATAGATATAGATTCAAGAGTTAATAATCAGAGGAGTTATGGTGCTGATGTGGTTTCAAGAATAAATTTTACTATTGAGAATCCAAAGGGATTAGGTATATTGAAGGATAATATTGTAAGTCAGCTTAATGATATGATAGAACTGTTATGTAAAAAAAATAACATAAGTGAAGATAACATATATGATATAGTTATTGTTGGAAACACTATTATGATTCACCTACTACTTGGACTTCCATGTGAAAATATAACTAGGTCACCATATATTCCAGTGGTTACAAAGGCACTGGAACTTGAAGCTAAGGAGATTGGAATTAAGACTAAAGGCATGGTAAGCTTACTTCCTGGTATATCAGCTTTTGTAGGAAGTGATATAACTGCGGGTATATTATCCTGTGGTATGTTAAATTCAGAAAAATACTCATTGTTATTAGACCTTGGAACTAATGGAGAAATTGCGCTGGGCAATAAAAACGAAGTAGTAACTTGTTCTACGGCTGCTGGACCAGCTTTTGAAGGTACAAATATTAAGCATGGAATTGGTGCCGTAAAAGGAGCTATAAGCAAGGTTGATTTATCAAGGGATAAAATATATGAAACAATAGGAAATGAAAAACCCTGCGGAATATGCGGTTCAGGAGTGTTGGATGCTGTTGCACAGTTTGTGAAGTTTGGAATATTAGATGAAGCAGGTAGAATGGCAGGAGCGGACGAAGTGGAAAACAAGGATTATCAGAATAGGATTGTTGAGGTAGATAATATGAGACAGTTTATTCTAGTACAAAATAGTATACATGAGGAAAGTATTACCTTTACACAAAAGGATGTACGAGAAGTTCAATTAGCAAAGGCTGCTGTATGCGCTGGTATCAAAATACTTTTAAAAGAAAAGAACATAAACTTTAATGAAATAGAAAAAGTGTACATTGGCGGTGGATTTGGTAATTATATGGATATAGAAAGTTCTGTTGATATAGGCATGATACCCAAAGAGCTCAAGGGTAAGATTGAATCTGTGGGTAATTGTGCAGGTGGTGGAGCTAAAACATATTTGCTATCAAAACAAATAAGAGAGAATGCAGCAGATATTATTAATAAAACGACATATATAGAGTTATCAAAAAGAAAAGATTTTCAGGAGTATTTTATAGATTCTATGATACTGGATTAAGGCATTTGAAAGAAAATAACAAGTCAAAGATTTAATACATGAGAGACTTAGAAATCCAAAAAAGAGATTTCTATAAATAGTTATATTTATAAAGGTCTCTTTTTTATATAATAAATTGTTATGCTGTTTTATAGAAATAAGGATTTATCAAAATTAAATTTGTATACTAAATTCATAGTTAAATCATTAATTCCATATTTGTTAACAGAAATATTATTAAAAAAATCTATATGAGAAACATCTATGTTATTATGAGTGTTTACGCTTATGTTAAACCGGAGTGCTATTCTTTGAGCTTGTTCCTACAACAGCTTTTTATATAAAAGGAATTATATCAAATTTTAAAAGGATGTTCTTTGGCATTCAAAATTAATTTTCTTTCTTCCATTATTTCAAATACGATTAGCAAATGAAGCTTGACTTTAGGATCATCTAAATCCAATTTCGATATTTCAAGAATCCGCTTCAATTGATATAGAAATGTTGCCCTCTGCATATAAAGATGCCGGATAGTTTTTGCAACACTCAGGTTATTTTGCAAATATATTTTCAAGGTTTTGGTATATTCCCGCCTGTGATTTTTATCATAGTCCATTAACCTGAGCAAGCCCTGGGGGCAGAGAGCTTCTATCTTTGATTCAGCAGCCGCCCGAAGAATTAATCGCTTTAGAGCGTATTGCTCATAACGGTAGCACCAAATTGTTTCATCATAAATGCTTCCAATACGGATTGCATCACATGCTTGAAGATAGTATTCATTGAGATTTTTAAAATTGTGGAATTCTTCGCTTATACCAGCTTTCAAAAGTCCATCTCTTAAAATATAAACCAATACGGATAGAAGTTCATCTCTTGTCTTAGCCGCTGCATTTAAATTCACAATCGCCAAAATATAGTCTTTCTGCTCTAAAGCTACACTTCCCGGAATATTTGCCTCAAGTATGGAGCCAATAGTTGAAACCGTATGAATCACCTGGTCATATCTACTGACTTCGACTGCAATGCAGAAGTAGCGATCCGTTATATTCCAGTTCTTATAGTGTAAAATTTTCTGCAGTTTTGATTCATCCACACTTTGTTTATCTAAAATCTGGTTGATGATTGTTTCAAAGCCCTTAGGATGATCGTTCATCGGGAAATCTTGCTTGACCATGGAAACTTCTAATATGCTGCTTAAAAATTTCAGTAACGGTGAGTCGCTCATCTTGAATGGCCGCTCTGTTTCACTGACTACGATGCGCGCTACGTAAATGTCGCAAATGCGAATGTTGTAAAACAGAATTCGATATCCCCACATTTCTGCAGAAAACAATGTCGGTTCCGTAGCGTCTATTGTACTGATAAATTCCGGATTAAACTTTAGTTCATCGATTTCTTCGGGACTTAAATATTTATTGGTGTCTTCCTCTGAATACAGCATCAGATTTCTAGCTTTTTTTCTCTCACAGAAAAAAATGTTTCGAAGTCCCGGCGTATATATTGCAATTGGGTTGTTTATGAACGGAAGTGCAGATTCACCTAGCTCTCTCAGTGGAGCATTATTGGCTAACAACTCTAGCAGATTTTTCTCCCAATTTGAAAACAGGTTGAACGTATCCTGTAGATTTTCCATTATTTCTAGTGGATTAAGTTCTGGGGTTACAAAAATAATATCCATGTTTTTGTGAAATTCTATACTTTTATCATATCCAAAACAAATATATGCCCCATCCTGCTCAGAATTTCGAAGTGAGATTAACTCATCTAATTTAATCAAAGTCAAATCGAAAGATTGCTGTGTTTTATCCTGATGGTAAACCGTCACACGTTCCAGGTTGCAATCAATAGGATTGGAATTCAAAAAACTTGTGATTATAGGAAATGATACGTAGTCTTTGATAATATATGTATTTAATTTCATGAGCACCTCTAATTCATACATTTTGTATAAATTATTTTTTAAAAAATGTATATTCTGCAAATAGAATTACAAATTTCCATTTGTTATAATATAATTATATCAAATGGTTGATAAATTACAACGCTTTCTGCTGGTTCTTCTGTTACTTATACGATAATAAAAAATGCATAAATTTAGTCAGGAGAATTAGAGATTATGACATATCTTTTCAATTAAGGCAGCAGATACATATCCTGATTAGGGCCTGTATTTTCTTAATGTAAATGTTTAATAGGATTTTTTGGGTGTAGGATGATGAACATATTATATACAAAAATATTGTAGAAGCACCTAATCTCATTTTTCTGAATCTCACTGTGTTATTTTTATCAACTATTTGTACAATGGGTGATATGGTCGTGATACCTATTGTAAGTAATTTATACTAGGTATTAAAAATGATAATTTAGTTAATGCTATTATCAGCGAACCAGCCATAATAGGTGTGATTTGTCTTGTGGCCGGCATATTTGCCGTGATTGGATTTATTAAAAGTGGAAAAAGTTTAGATGAAAAGCATAAGGTACAAATCAAAGAAATTTAAAGTGTTGTAGTATTAATTGATATAATTGTAACTTAAAATAAATGTTTGAAGAAGGAGTGCATATTATGATAATAATTGGTGAAAAAATTAATGGAGCGATTCCTTCCACAGGTAAAGCCATTGCAGCAAAAGATGCAGAATTTATAAGAAATCTTGCAATAAAGCAAACAGAAGCAGGTGCAGATTTTATTGATGTTTGTGCTTCAGTGGATGATGATATCGAACTGGAAACAATGAAATGGCTTATAGACA
>NZ_LROS01000046.1 GCF_001675165.1 Clostridium ragsdalei P11 | reverse complement strand
GGGAATTAGTATCAGATATTAAAATTCTTTTTGACGAACTTAATTCTAATTTTGCTAAGATTCATTCATTAGCTTATGCTAGAAGTTTCCTAGTATAAGTTAAATTATCACTTAGAAACCCTATAATTATAAAAAATCTATATTTGTCCTGTAGCTTTTAAAACAATTTGTGCAATCATAGTAGCAAAAACAAAAGTGCCTGTGTAAACAGTTAATGCTACAATAATTATCTTCCAACTTAAGGATTTAAAAAGTTTTAAATCCTTGCCCAAAGACAAACCGGCAAAAGCTAAAACTGGAGTAGTAAGAGCAATCATATCTATTTTTTCTAAATACTGTTTGTCCAAAAAAGCACCATAGGGATTAAGAGGGCTTGTAACCAAAACAGCTACTATAGATACCCAAAACACTGTAGGAATATTAGCAGGTACAATTTTTTTAATTATAATACCAATTAAAGTAATAGCTACTAATATAGCCATACCGATAATTCCTATCTTTAAAGGAACCTTATTTTTTATAGTATTGCCTATTAAAGCAATTATTCCAACCCAAAATAAAATAAATGCTTCCTGAATAAGTCTTTTCATGCTACATTTCCCCTCTCTTTTTGCTGCTTCTTCCGATTTTAGGTTCTAACCAATCATATAATTTATTGGCAACTGGTAAAGAAACAAATAGTGTAAAATATATTCCCACTATAGTTGTTATTAAATTAGATGCTGCTGCAAAACTAGCTATTTCCTTAGCCTTTGCAGGGAAAACAGCAGTAATAGCTCCTGAAGCTGCAGCCATCATACTTCCAGATCCTACCCCTGATCCCATAGCTAGTGCCAATGGATTAAATATTTTTACTGATCCAATATATCCAGCAAGAAGTCCTATATAAATTGCACCAAATAAAGTTCCACAAATATAAATTCCCATTACTCCACGTCCTTCTGGAGAATCCATACCATACTTTTCTGCAATAATTGCAATATTAGGTTCACGATCAATAGAGAAAGTAGCTCCTACTGCTTCACGTTTAAGTCCAAGTAAAAGAGCAATTGGAAGTCCTAAAATTACTGTACCTAAAAAGTGACCGAGTTCCTGGAAACAAAGTGCCCATCCTGATTTAACCAACATAACAATAGAAGGTCCCATTGTAGCACCTATTTTTGCAACAAATAATATTACTACAATTCCCATAATATCATTTGATAGCTTCATTTCATCTTCCGACATAATTTTTAACTTAGGTAAACTTATAATTATTCCGATAACTAATGCATAAAGCATTGGTAAAAACACAAGATATCCTGGTCCTAGTTTTATTTTCTTTTGACCTATTAGCTCTGTTACTACAACTAATATAAGAGCTAGGATAAAAATTTTAAAATACTTTTTTAACATTATTTTGCCCCCTAATAATTTTTTAGCTAAAATGAATTTATGTTAATTATTAAACTCATCCATTATCTTTAAATATTCTTCCTTAGAAAACTTAGGCTTGAAATTTTTTACTATATTTTTACCTTTTTCCGCACCATTAACTAAAAGATCTATTACTGTCATTGCAAATAACTTAGCTGGCAGAATACAAGCTGCCCTATAATCCTCTACATTAAATTCCTTTGAATGTAAGTTTCCACTTACACCGCCTACATAAGGGTGTATGCTTGGTATTAACTGAGATATATCTCCCATGTCTGTTGAAGCAAAAAAATGTCCTCCATCTAAAATGCTTTCCTCAGGAAGAAATCCCTTACAGTTACCTTTATATATATCATTTAATTTAGCACAGCACTCAAGAGGTAGATAACCTGGTATAGTTTTAATAACTGTTTTTGCACCTACTGCATCTCCCCCAGCTTTAAGCGCTCTATCAACTTTTTTGTTGGTTTTTACCATGGCATCTATAGTTCTTGCTCGCACATAGCTTTCAATTCTTACATCATCAGGAACGCTGTTTACTACATCTCCTCCTTTTGTAATAATAGGATGAAATCTTATATAATCTTCATCTCTAAAAGTTTCCCTAAGAGCATTTACACCCATTAATCCCAACATTGCTGCATTTAGCGCATTTACACCTTCATCTGGTGCTTCAGCAGCATGAGCTACTTTTCCTATATATTGTATTGTCTTTGCAACAAATCCATTGCTGGATTTACCTATTGAAACAGTAGGTTTAGGACTATTTTTTAGAGAGTGCATCATCATAGCTATATCTACATCATCAAATTCACCTTCATATATAAGCTGTTGTTTTCCTCCAAAAAAGTGAAGTTTTCCTTGCTTTCGAAGTTTTTCCCTGTAGTCAAATTCAATGCATTCCTCTGAAGGTACCGCAAAAAAAGTTACATTTCCATCTAACTTGTCTGAAATTCCAGAAAGCTTTAATCCTACAGCAGCACCAATTAAAGCTCCTAGTTGAAGATGATGACCACAAGTATGAGCTGCCCCAGTTTCTGGATTTGAATTTTTATTTCCTCTACATATAACTGCATCTAACTCTCCAAGTACAGCTACATTTACACCTTCACACTGGTCTTTTAATTTTGCCTTCACTCCAGTTAAAGCAAGTCCATCTCGATAGTTCAAACCTATTTCGTCAAAAATTTCTTTTACTTTCTTTGATGTTTTCTGCTCCTTAAATCCTAATTCTGGTTCTTTTTCTACAGATTTTGCGAAACTTATTATTTTTTCTGTATTTTTTTCAATTGTACTACATACCAACTCCTTTAATTTTTTAATCTCTTCTTCTTCCATTATGTAATGCCCCCTAAATTTGATTTATCAAGTGATTCTTAGGTTCAGATGGAGTTTGTTTATAAGGAAATACCTTTTCTCCATCTGAACCTTAGAAGAACTTATCCAGGTGCGTAGCAGTGCTTATCTCCCCACTTTGAAGAAGATGGGGAGTTAGCAATGGTAGCAATCGGATAAATACAATTATAGCACATTTTATGACAAATTTATTTTCGGCAAAAAACGATATAAAAATTGCTACTTTAGTCTCGTTAATACTTTGTCAATTATAAATATGATTTTGTAATATTTTTTGTACTTAACTGTCTAATACATAGGATAATAAAGTAATATCTCAAAATAACGTTTAATTTATAATATTATATAAAAAATTTAAACTTTTTAACCGTAAATAGCCAGAATCTTTCGAATTTAATATTGATATTTTATTAACAATATTCTATCTTTAGTAGTATAATCAAGTAAATTAGGAAAAATAAATAGAGGGAGGTAAGTTATTATGAAAAATGAATCTTTGTTTCAACCTATTAAAATAGGGAAGATGGAAGTAAAAAATAAAATATCAATGGCACCTATGGGAGCTTTTGGACTTGTGGATAATGAAGGTTGCTATAATCAAAGGGCTATTGACTATTATGTAGAAAGAGCCAAAGGCGGTACTGGCCTTATTATAACAAGTATTACTAAAGTTGAAAATGAATTAGATAAGGTTGTACCAGGTATCATTCCTGTTATTTCAATAAACCCAGGAAGATTTCTAATGACATCCTCAGAGATGACAGAAAGAGTTCATGCTTATGGTGCAAAAATATTTTTGCAACTGACAATGGGCTTTGGAAGAAGCGGGGCTCCAGGAACACTTTTAACATCTCAACCTGTCTCTGCTTCAGATATTCCAAATTATTGGGATCCAACTGTTACCTGTCGAGCACTTACCACTTCAGAAGTAGAATGGATAGTTTCAAAGTTCATTGAAGGTGCAGATATTGCTCAAAAAGCAGGCTTTGATGGTGTTGAAATACATGCTGTACATGAAGGCTACTTGCTTGACCAGTTTACACTTTCCATATTCAATAGAAGAACAGATAAATATGGTGGAGATTTAAGAGGAAGACTCCAGCTCCCTATAGAAATAGTTCAGGGAATAAAAGCAAGGTTAGGAGATGACTTTCCAGTAGGCTTAAGATACAGCGTAAAAAGCTGCATAAAAGACTGGAGGCAGGGAGGGCTCCCAGATGAAGACTACGTTGAAAAAGGTCGTGACTTAAAAGAAGGCCTTAATGCAGCAAAAATCCTCGAAGCAGCAGGATATGATGAACTCAATACAGATGTAGGAACATATGATGCATGGTACTGGTCACATCCCCCTATTTACCAAAAGAACGGATTATATTTACCTTATACCAAAGAATTAAAAAAAGTTGTAAAAATTCCAGTTATAGTTGCAGGAAAATTAGGTATACCAGAGGATGCAGAAAAAGCTCTTGACGATGAAGCAGCAGATATGGTTGGACTTGGAAGGCCACTTCTAGCAGATCCATACTGGCCAAAAAAAGTTCTCTCAAATAATTCTGAAAGAATTCGTCCTTGTATTGGATGCCATACTGGATGTCTTGGCAGAGGATTTGAAGGAAAACCTTTGAGCTGTACAGTAAATCCAGCTGTCGGCAGAGAAAGGTATTATGAAATAAAACCTACACTTACACCAAAGAAAGTTATGGTTGTAGGAGGTGGAGTTGCCGGGATGGAAGCAGCTAGAATTATAAAAATGAGAGGACATGATGTTACAATTTATGAAGGTACAGATAAACTCGGCGGAGTGATCATTCCCGGTTCCGTACCTGATTTCAAAGTAGATGACAGAAGGCTAATTGATTGGTATAAGAATGAAATAAAGGAACTTGAAGTTAAAGTTAATTTCAATACAAAAGTAACAGAAGAACTTGTAGAAAAAGAAAAACCGGATGTAGTTATAATTGCAACTGGTGCAAAAGAAATTAAAATCAATGTTCCTGGTATAGAAAAAGATAAAGTTATAACAGCTGTGGAACTTTTAAATGGTACTAAAAAAGTTGGCAATAACGTACTTATTGTAGGTGGCGGACTTGTAGGCTGTGAAGCTGCACTTTATCTTGCAAAACAAGGTAAAAATGTTACCATTGTTGAAGCAAAAGATACAATATTAAGTGCAGGGAAACCAATTCCACATATGAACAAAATCATGCTTATAGATCTTTTGAATATGTATAACGTAAAAACCATTACAAGTAATTCACTGTTGGAAGTAACCGACAAAGGTGCAGTACTTATTAATAATAAATTTAAAAAACAAGAAGTATCTGCAGATACCGTCGCAATTGCCGTTGGATTTAAATCAGACAGAGAATTATACAACAAGCTTAACGGAAAGATAACTGACCTATACTTAATCGGAGATGCATACCAAGCTGCTAATATAATGGATGCAATTTGGAGTGCCAACGAAATTGCTCTCAACTGCTAAAATATAAATACTCTAAGCAAAAATTCAGAGAAGTAAGATTAATTTTTTTAGGGAATACAAGTATACTTTTTTTAATATCCTTGTATTCCCTGTTTTCATTTAGATTCAATATGTTTCTTATTGTAAAGTTATGTTTTTACCTGGTGGTGTAATTGCATTTGCAATATTTTCAATTGAGATATCTGTTATAGCTTTAAAAGGATTTCCCTGTTTGAACACAACGACTATGGGGGTTTCATCTTCACCAATTCCATATTCATCAGGTATATTTTGTCCGGTAATGTCCATTATACCGCAGCTTACACTACCATGGGTTTTTGAAAACTGCTCTATTACCTCAATCATCTTATCCTGATTTTCTACAGAAGGAGCATAAAAACCCACTGTAGAATAGAAACTGTCCTTTATGAACCCTTCAAAATTTTTATCATCTAATTTTTTTGTCATTAACTTTTCCCTCCATTCTAATAAATAATTTAATGTTAAATAGCACTTGGTATACCAAATACCATTGCAATTGCTTAAGTATTATGATATACTACAAGAAACAGAAGAAGTATCGGAAAAGCATATTCCCTATTAATAAAGTTTTACGGGGGCATATACTAAATGTTATGAAATCGTGACAGGTTTGTTTTCATTTGTGATGATTTCTTTTCTTTTAGGTTTTGGTATTTTAGGTAAAACTATCGACATTATAGATGCATATAATGAAAGTATAGCAGCAGCTGAAAATACAATATTCCACCCAAAGGAACTTGCAAGAAATACACCTAGGCCGCCACCTAGAAGTGATGCAGTTCCTTTGGCACTATTCAAAATTCCATAATTAGCAGCAGAGTATGTCGTTCCAAACATATCTGCGTTTACTGATGGGAACAGTGAAAAAGCCTCACCAAATGTAAACATTACACATGCTAAACATATCACATATAAAATGTTGCTTTTACTTCCTAATATCGGTAATAGAAATAGAAATATTGCATTTAATCCAAAACCGATAGCCATAGTTTTATATCGACCTATTTTATCTGAAATCCATCCCCAGAAAAATCTACTGGTTCCATTAGCAAAAGAATTCATAGTTACAGCCAGTGTTATATATGTAGCAGCAATGCCCATTCTTTTACCAAATGGTGTTGTATTAGCTGTTATTATAAGACCTCCAACATTAATACTAAAAAACATTGACCATGTAAGCCAAAAATGAGGAGTTCTTACCATTTCTGAAGGCTTGAATCCAATTTCTGATTGGTCCAATTTTGCAATTGCTTCCTTTTTCTCTTTTTTAGTAATAACCTTTGAACCAACAGGATAACGTAAAAGTATTGCTGCAATTACAATCACAATACCTTGAAGTATTCCTGTATATATAAATGGTACAGAAACATTTCCTTTTGATAGCATACGTGAAATTAATGGAATAAAAGGCATTGAACCCATTCCATATCCTGCTACTATTAGCCCAGAACAAAGACCTCGCCTATCCGGAAACCATCTAACTGCTATACTCACACTTCCGCCATAAACAATTCCTGCTCCAATTCCAGCTAATGCATAGAAAAAATAAATACCAGTAACTGAATGAGTTTGGCCCATCATACTCCATCCTATGCCAACTAAGATACCTGCTAAGATAAACATCATGTTTGATCCAACCCTGTCGAGTAAATAACCAGCAATAGGTTGAGAAAAAGTTTGCATAATAATATATATTGTAAAAGCATATTGTATGACTACTAGAGAAGTACCTATATGTTTAGATAATGGAATTGAAAACAAAGTCCAAGAATATTGAAGATTTGCAATCATTACCATAGATACAAACGCAACAACAAGTTGAATCCAACGGTTACCAAGAATTGGTCCATATTCATTAATGCTTTTTGTCTTTATTTCATCAATATCAGACATGCATTTCTCCTCCTTTAAACTATATTCAGTTTTGTAAATTATTTAATATTAACCCCGGAACAATCTTTTGATTGATCCGAGGTTACATAATATAAATAATCTTATAATTATATTATTTTAGTAACTCACCCTTTATTTTAAGACTTTTTTATTCTATTGTTTGGGATATAGTATTTTCTACTCCAACTTCCTTCAAACGTTGATTTGCAAATTGTTGAAGCTTTTGGATATGTTCTGGCTGCAGGTGACTAAATCTCCCTTGATATTTAATATAT
>NZ_LROS01000045.1 GCF_001675165.1 Clostridium ragsdalei P11 | reverse complement strand
ATGGGAATTAGTATCAGATATTAAAATTCTTTTTGACGAACTTAATTCTAATTTTGCTAAGATTCATTCATTAGCTTATGCTAGAAGTTTCCTAGTATAAGTTAAATTATCACTTAGAAACCCTATATAGGGTTTCTAATTTAAGATTGCATCAGCAGCATTATATTTTAGATTTTTTGGAGTTTTAACGAAAGAAAATCATCCATAACAATTAATTCTTAACAATTAATTATTAATTGTATTTAGCAGTTTGCTGCAGAAAGGAAAAGTTATATGAAAGAAAATAAGATAGTATTTATAGTAGATGAAAAAGATGAAGGATTGAAATTGAGATACTACCTGCAAAGAGTTCAAAGACTTTCAGGCAGACTTATAAAAGGGGCGGCCTTGAGTGGAAGGATAGAGATAAACAATAAAAGGGTAAAATTAAACCATATAGTAAAGTCAGGGGAAAGTATATCTTTAAACCTTGTAAAAGAGGAGTCTCAAAATGTAGAGCCTGAGAAAATGGATATAGAAGTAGCATACGAAGATGATGATCTGATAGTTGTAAATAAAAGACCGGGTATAGTGGTGCATCCTACAAGAAGTTATCCTTCAGGTACTTTGGCTAATGGACTTATGTATTATTTTAAGGAGAAGGGAGAAGATTGTATAGTAAGATTAGTAAGTAGATTGGATATGGATACTTCAGGTCTTATAATAGTTGGAAAAAATCAATTTGCTCATATGGCTCTGGCAAGAGACATGAAAAGTGAAGAATTTGAAAAGAGTTATATTGCTGTCATTCATGGAAAGATGGAAGAAAATGAAGGAACTATAGATTTGCCAATATATAGACAAGAAGGAGAAGACATAAGAAGAATTATAGATGAAAGAGGACAGAAAAGCATTACTCACTATAAGGTAATAAAGGATTTTAAGAATGATCAGTTATTAAAGCTTACGTTAGAAACGGGAAGAACCCACCAAATAAGGGTACATTTAAGTTATTTAGGTCATCCTCTTTATGGAGATACATTGTATGGAAAAGAGAACGACAGTATGTATATAAATAGGCAGGCACTTCATGCTTATAGGCTTAAATTTCCACACCCTAGAGGAAATAAGATATTGGAGCTAGAAACTGCTATCCCAGAAGATATTCTAAAATTAATAGAAAAAATAAGCTAAAACTCTATGTATTTTAAGTTTCAGCTTATTTTAATATAATTATTTATTAGAGAATACACGTCTTTTCAACACAAATACAACAGCTAAAATTATAATGATAGGTGGTACAGCGAGTAAATACTTATTTTTCATAATAATTTTTTGCATATTGTTAGAATTTAATACTTGTTTTTCACCATGAGTTATGCTGCTTGCAAGCTTTAATTTTCCTATTTCTCTTCCTTCAAAGGATATAGAAGCTTCATCAACTATATCTCCCTTTTTAAAGAATCTAAACATTAAGTTTTTATCCTTTAGGGTTACCTGAGGTACATTTGTATCATCCTTAGCTTTGATATAGTAAAAATCATAAGCAGCAATCAGTGGAATAGAAAGTCCATCTTTATTATAAGTTGTGACTAAAGCTCCTTTTTGGTATAACTTGGTAAAGGTAAAATTGTTAAATCCAAAGTTAAATAAAGCTACTGCGTCAGGGAAAAAAGTTTTATTTTTATCGTGAATTAGTGCCACTATAAGCTGTTGTCCATTTCTTGTAGCT
The DNA here is from genome assembly GCF_001675165.1 of Clostridium ragsdalei P11. GTDB lineage: Bacteria > Bacillota > Clostridia > Clostridiales > Clostridiaceae > Clostridium_B > Clostridium_B ragsdalei. The sequence goes on along the minus strand of NZ_LROS01000045.1, from coordinate 8,063 downwards.
GTAGATACATAGGAGTGAAATGATTGTACGGTATATCCTGTTTTACCGCCTAGGCATCCACTGTAATAATAGGTGGATTGTTTTTGTATCAATTTATTTTCATTCCATACTTCCCTTGGCTGTGGGGATTTGTTGGTAGCTGGGATAGTATAAGATATAGTAGTAGCTATCTTAGAATATTCAGGATGCTTAGATAGTGCTCTCATCATTAGAGCTAAATCTCTTGCTGAGGTTTTATGGTTTTCATCAAATAATCCAGTAGGATTTACAAAATTGGTATTTTTAGCTCCAAGTTCCTTAGCCCTTTTATTCATCTTAGCTACAAACTTATCCATAGTACCACCTATATGTTCTGCTAGTGCTTCTGCACAATCGTTATCTGAAGCTAGCAGTAAACCATATAGCAAATCCTTTACAGTTAATTGCTCACCTTCACAGAGTCCAACTCTAGTTCCATCTACATTTGGTGGATTTTTACCGATTATAACTTTATCATTTAGATTTGTATTTTCAAGTGTTAAAAGTGCAGTCATTATTTTGGTAGTGGATGCTGGTGGATACGCAGTATCTGGGTCTTTAGAATACAAAAGCTGGCCAGTAGCTGCATCCAAAATTACAGCGCCATCAGCTGAAACAGGAGGAGGCATTTCTTTAGCATGAACTACTCCATAGGGATTATTAGAACAAATAAGCAAAAACAGTAGTGCAAATGTGACTATTCTTTTCATTTTTTCCTCCTTTAGGACAATTCCTAAATATTATATCAAAAAAATAATATATATGCGACATAATTTTTTTAAATTGTCAATAATTTAAATTATAAACATAAATATATTTCATTGCAAATTACAATTATATAAGAGGGGAATAGTAATGAGAGATAAGAAAAAAATTGTAGGTTCAATTGTTATTTTGATTGTATTTGCCTTATTCTTAATTATAGGGTATGTGAACTCGAGACCATCCAGTAATACTGCAGTGAAGAGTGAAGAAGTATTTAAAGATCAGGATAATGCTGGAGAAGCCTCTAAAAGTAAGCCATATAAAGGCATAACCGTATATGTAAATGGAGAAGTTAAAAATCCTGGAGTGTATAAATTGAAAAATGATAGTAGAATACAGGATATTGTAAAGGAAGCAGGTGGATTTACAGCTGCAGCGGATACAAGTAAACTAAATTTAGCTAAGAAGTTAAAGGATGAAGATTATATATATGTAGACAAAAAAGTAGAGAATGGGACAAATAAGGTTGAATCTGGTGGGAAAGGAGGCAGTAGTGGAGGAGTAGGACAGGATGGAAAGGTAAATATAAACAAAGCTTCCAAAGAAGAATTAAAAACAATACCTGGAGTTGGAGATGTTACTGCTCAAAAGATAATAGACTATAGAGAAAAAAATGGGGATTTTTCTTCTATTGAGGATTTAAAAAAGGTAGGAAGAATAGGTGATAAAACCATTGAAAAGATAAAGGATAAGATAGAGGTAAGGTAGATATAGATAGATGAAGTTTGTTATAAAATGGTGTACAATATTGTAGAGAATGAATTTCTATTGGAGGTGTTATTTTGAAGCATAAGAGACTAACAGAACTTGCTCGAACTTCTGGGTGAGCAGCTAAAATAGGACCGGAGGTCCTTTCTAAAATACTGGGTAAGTTACCTCGAATGGAAAATGAAAATTTAATGGTTGGAATAGAGACTTCGGATGATGCTGCGGTTTATAAATTAGATAATGATACAGCAGTAATACAAACACTTGATTTTTTTACACCAATAGTGGATGATCCTTATACTTTTGGTCAAATAGCTGCAGCAAATTCTCTAAGTGATATATATGCGATGGGAGGAAAGCCTAAAGTAGCACTTAATATAGTTTGTTTTCCTTCCTGTCTTCCTGAAGAGGTGCTAGGAGAAATACTAAGAGGTGGTGCTGATAAAGTTATTGAAGCAGGTGCAGTAGTAGTTGGAGGCCATACTGTAGAGGATAATGAGCCTAAATATGGGTTGTCAGTTATGGGACTCGTACATCCTAGTAACATACTTAAAAATTGTGGATCTGAAGTAGGGGATGTAATTATACTTACTAAGCCTTTAGGTATAGGAATAATTAATACTGCAATAAAAGGAGAAATGGCATCTAAAGAAGCTTATGATAAGGCAATTAAAGTTATGTCTACTTTAAATAAGTACGCAGGAGAAATAGTAAGTAAATACTCTGTAAGTGCATGTACAGATATAACTGGTTTTGGAATTATGGGGCACGGATATGAAATGGCTTCTGCATCTGGTGTTACATTAAAGCTTTATGCAAGTAGAATACCTTATATACAAGAGGCAAGAGAATATGCCGAAATGGGATTGGTACCGGCAGGTGCATATAGAAATAAAGACTATTTGAAAGGTAAATATTCAATAGAAAATGTACCTGAGTGGATGGAAGATATTTTATTTGATCCACAGACGTCTGGTGGACTTCTTATAACCTGCAGCAAATCAGAAGGTATTAAAATTATGAAGGAACTTTCAAAGCTTGAAGTAAAATCTTCTGTAATAGGTGAAGTCGTACCTTTTCAGGAGAAGAAATATATAGAAGTAGAATAATGGTTTAAAGGAGTGAAAGTCAAGTTGTGGATAAAAAACAATTATTAAGAAAACTTCCTAAAATGGATGAACTCTTGAATGAAGAAATTGTAAAATTAGAGACTGGCACTACAATGAAAGAAATTGTAATGGAATCTTTAAGAGAAGCTGTAGACAATTATAGAAATCTTATTTTAAAGGGTAAAATTGAAGACTTTACAAAAGAAGGTATATTGAAAAGCTTTAGAATAATAATTGAAGAAAAAAAGCAGCCCAACTTGAAAAATGTAATAAATGCTACGGGAGTTATCATACATACTAATCTAGGGAGATCCATTTTAAGTGATGGTGCTTTAAAGAATGTAATTGATGCAGCTCATAATTATAGTAATTTAGAATATGACCTGGAAAAAGGCACAAGAGGATCTAGGTATAGCCACGTAGAAGAGCTGATTAAAAGGATTACAGGAGCAGAGGCTTCTTTAGTTGTAAATAACAATGCAGCTGCAGTAGTCTTGGTTTTAAATACTCTTTGCAGTGGAAAGGAAGCCATAGTGTCTAGGGGACAACTGGTGGAAATAGGGGGTTCTTTTAGAATACCTGAAGTTATGGAATTTAGTGGAGTCAATCTTGTGGAAGTAGGAACAACTAATAAAACTCATCTGAGAGATTATGAAAATGCCCTTAGTGAAAATACGGGAGCATTTTTAAAAGTTCACACATCTAATTTTAAAATAATTGGTTTTTCAGAAGAGGTGTCTTTAGAAGAAATGGTGAAACTATCAGTAAAAAGCAGGATACCGGTAGTAGAGGATATAGGAAGTGGAACACTTATAGATTTTTCTAGATATGGATTTGAGTATGAGCCTACAGTACAGGAAAGCATAGATAAAGGTGTTGATGTAGTTACTTTTAGTGGAGATAAAATGCTGGGAGGGCCTCAGGCGGGCATAATTGTAGGAAAGAAAAAATATATAGACAAGATGAAAGAAAATCAGCTTACAAGGGCTCTTAGAATAGATAAAATGACTCTTGCAGCTCTTGAAGGCACATTAAAATATTATCTAGATGAAAGTGAAGCAATAAAAAATATACCAACACTGCATATGATACTTGCAAGTGAATACGAGCAAAAACGCAGAGCTCTTATTTTGAAGGAGAAACTTGAAAATAAGAATTTGAATTTTAAATTTACTGTAGAAGAAGATTATTCCATGGTAGGAGGGGGATCCATGCCAGGACAAAAAATACCTACCTATGTAATTAAAGCAGAAAGCAGCAGTGTGTCACCAGAACAGGTTAATAAAAAGTTTAGAAAGAGAAGAGTACCTATAATTGTACGATTAGCGCATAATCAAGTTATAATGGATTTAAGAACTATGCTAGATAGGGATTTTGATATTTTGGTAGATGCTTTTACAGAGTTGTAGCTTAAGGTATTTTCTTTGAAATGCCTAACTTGATACATTTCAGTTTGGAGGTAATTTTGTATGAGGCATGTTGTAATAGGAACAGCGGGGCATATAGACCATGGCAAAACTGCACTTATAAGAGCCTTGACGGGAAGGGAAACTGACACTTTAAAAGAAGAGAAAGAAAGAGGAATATCAATAAACCTTGGATTTACTTTCTTTGATTTGCCATCAGGAAAAAAAGCTGGAATTATAGATGTACCTGGTCACGAAAAATTTATAAAAAATATGTTAGCTGGGGTTAGTGGTATAGATTTAGTACTTATGGTGATTGCAGCAGATGAGGGAGTTATGCCGCAGACTAGAGAGCACTTTGAAATACTTCAACTTTTAAATGTAAATAAAGGTATAATTGTGGTTACTAAAATAGATTTAGTAGATGAAGAGTGGCTGGATATGGTAATAGAGGATATAAAGAAAGAGTTTAAAGGAACTTTTTTAGAGAATGCTCCCATATGCAAAGTTTCTTCTAAAACTAAAATTGGTTTAGATTCTCTGGCAAGAGAAATAGATAGACTTACAGAAGATGTTTCCTGTAAAGATATAAGAGGACATTTTAGGCTTCCTGTAGACAGAGTTTTTTCTATAAGTGGATTTGGCACAGTTGTAACGGGTACTGTAATTAGTGGAAGTATTAGAGAAGGTGAACAAGTACAAATATATCCTTCCAAAGTATTATCTAAAGTGAGAGGCATACAAATAAATGATAAACAGGTAAAAAAAGCTGAAGCAGGTGAAAGATGCGGAATAAATTTAGCAAATGTAAAAACTAGTAGTATAGATAGGGGAGATGTCATATCATTAGAAAATTTAATGGAACCATCTCTCATGATAGATTGCAAATTACATTATTTAAAGAGTGCACCAAAACCTCTGAAGAATAGACAAAGGGTAAGGATTTACCATGGTACCAGTGAAATCATATGTAGGGTAGTGATACTTGATAAGAAGGAAGTAAATCCAGGAGAAGATTCTTACATTCAATTTAGATTGGAAAAGCAGCTTACTTCCCAGAGAAAAGATAGATTTGTAATAAGAAGTTATTCTCCTATGAGTACAATAGGTGGAGGAATCATAATAGAACCTTCTGCTAAGAAAGCTAAAAGATTTAATGAGGAATATATAGAAGAGTTAAGAATAAAGGAAAAAGGGAATACACAAAATATACTAGAAGGTGTCATTAAAAATTTGAGCGAAAGTTATCCTAAAGAAGAGGATATATTAAAGGCTTTGGGTAAAAACGAAGTCAGCATAAAGAATCAGTTAAAAAAGCTAGTAGATAGTGGAACAATAGTAATATTAAATGGAGGAGAAAAAAATGTATATCTTCATAAAGATTTTTTGAATGAAAAAATTAATGTATTAGAGGATATATTAGAAAAGTTTCATGAAAATAATCCTTTAAAAATAGGAATATCAAAAGAAGAAATTAAAAATAAAGTATTTGGGAAAAAAATTAAGCAAAAAATATATGATTGTATAATGGAGTTTTTAGAGGATAAAAATGTTATAAATACTTACAAAAATTTTGTATCCCTAATAGATTTTAAACCTAAATACAATGATATGCAGAATGATATTAGAAAAAATATACTGAGTGAGTTTAAAAAGCAAAAGTTTATTCCACCAAAGTACTCGGATTTAGAGAGTAGGTGCAAGGATAAAAAATCATTTAGAATGGTATTTGAATCTTTAGTTGATAGGGAAGATATAGTTAAAATTTCTGAGAATTTCTGGCTTCTCTCTGAGTACTATCAAAAGGCTAAAGATATTGTAATAAATTTTATAAAGGAGCATGGAAACATATCAATTGCTGAATTTAGAGATGAACTACAAACCAGCAGAAAGTATGCTTTAGCACTTATGGAGCATTTTGATACTATAAAGTTTACCAAGAGGATGGAAGATAAAAGAATCCTTTATTAACCACATATGAATTCGTTGACATTGGGTTTTGGTTTACTTATAATAGTACTTGGTGATTTGAAATGGGAGTAGATAGGTGCTGGTGTGCCTGCCAGTCTTCAAAACTGTGTTGTCGTGCTAATACCACGATGGGTGAGTTCGATTCTCACATATTCCCGCCAATTGATGTTACAAGCTTTAGAAGAGTTTATTAAATTTTTTTAAGGCTTTTTTATTTTGCAAAATTTAGGATTTGACGACGTAAGATTTTTATTTTTTAATTTTTTTCTACAGCTTTCTATATAAAAGGAATTATATCACATTTTAAAAGGATGTTCTTTGGCACACAAAATTAATTTTCTTTCTTCCATTATTTCAAATACGATTAGCAAATGAAGATTGACTTTAGGATCATCTAAATCCAATTTCGATATTTCAAGAATCCGCTTCAATTGATATAAAAATGTTGCCCTCTGCATATAAAGATGCCGGATAGTTTTTGTAACACTCAGGTTATTTTGCAAATATATTTTCAAGGTTTTGGTATATTCCCGCCTGTGCTTTTTATCATAGTCCATTAATCTGAGCAAGCCCTGGGGGCAGAGGGCTTCTATGTTTGATTCAGCAGCCGCTCGGAGAATTAATCGCTTTAGAGCGTATTGCTCATAACGGTAGCACCAAATTGTTTCATCATAAATGTTTCCAATACGGATAGCAGTTCATCTCTTGTCTTAGCCGTTGCATTTAAATTCACAATCGCCAAAATATAGTCTTTCTGCTCTAAAGATACACTTCCTTCGGGACTTAAATATTTATTGGTGTCTTCCTCTGAATACAGCATCAAATTTCTCGCTTTTTTTCTCTCACAGAAAAAAATGTTTCGAAGTCCCGGCGTATATATTGCAATCGGGTTATTTATGAACGGAAGTGCAGATTCACCTAACTCCCTCAGTGGAGCATTATTGGCTAACAACTCTAGCAGATTTTTGTCCCAATTTGAAAATAGGTTGAACGTATCCTGCAGCTTTTCCATTATTTCTAGTGGATTAAGTTCTGGGGTTACAAAAATAATATCCATGTTTTTGTGAAATTCTATACTTTTATCATATCCAAAACAAATATATGCCCCATCCTGCTCATAATTTCATGAGCACCTCTAATGTATACATTTTGTATAAATTATTCTTAAAAAAATGTACATTCTGCAAATAGAATTACAAATTTCCATTTGCTATAATGTAATTATATCAAATAGTTGATAAATTACGACGATTTCTGCTGGTTCTTCTGTTATTTATACGATAATAAAAAATGTATAGATTTAGTTAGGAGAATTAGAGATTATGACATATCTTTTCAATTGACGCAGCAGATACATATCCTGATTAGGGTCAATTAAATGTTGTGAACAGCTGAGGACCTATATTTTCTTAATGTAAATGTTTAATGGGATTTTTGAGGTGTAGGATGATGAACATATTATATACAAAAATATTGTAAAAGCACCTAATCTCATTTTCCTGAATCTTGCTGTGTTATTTTTATCAACTATGTGTGCAATGGGTGATATGGTCGTGATACCTATTGCAAGTAATTTATATTAGGTATTAAAAATGATAATTTAGTCAATGCTATTATCACCGGACCAGCCATAATAGGTGTTATTTTTTGATTCATTAGCGGTGCTTTAGTAGACAGAATAAACAAAAAGACGTTAATCATTATCAGCTTTGTCTTGTTGACGTTTACTTCTGTCGTTGACAGTGTAATTGTCAACGATTACTATATGTTGATATGCCATTTGATTTTTATGGGCGCCGCATTAGGATTAGAAGTAGTGCCGGAAAATATGCAGGGTACAGCAATTGGAATAATGGGTGTGGCAAATTAAAGTAAATGTTTAAAGAAGGGGTGTATATTATGATAATAATTGGTGAAAAAATTAATGGAGCGATTCCTTCCACAGGTAAAGCCATTGCGGCAAAAGATGCAGAATTTATAAGAAATCTTGCAATAAAGCAAACAGAAGCAGGTGCAGATTTTATTGATGTTTGTGCTTCAGTGGATGATGATATCGAACTGGAAACAATGAAATGGCTTATAGACA
>NZ_LROS01000044.1 GCF_001675165.1 Clostridium ragsdalei P11 | reverse complement strand
ATGGGAATTAGTATCAGATATTAAAATTCTTTTTGACGAACTTAATTCTAATTTTGCTAAGATTCATTCATTAGCTTATGCTAGAAGTTTCCTAGTATAAGTTAAATTATCACTTAGAAACCCTATAATGATAAAAAATCTCAAAGTGATACAAAAAGGGTATCGCTTTGAGATTTTTTTAGCTTAAATCACGAAAAATAGGGCTAATATGTTTGGTATAAAATTTGCTATATAACTAAATATATACATAAAAATGAAAATTTTCTACACAAGGAGGGAACTTAATGGGAGAAATTGAAAGCTATTGGAACAATCGGGCAAATACATATAGTGAAATGATAAGTGAGGATATAAACAGTTTTAAAAGAGAAGCCTGGAGTAAAATAATTAAAAATAAGGCGGGAGATAATGTAAAAGCATTAGACATAGGTACAGGACCGGGTTTTTTTGCAATAATCATGTCACAAATGGGATATGATGTAACTGCTGTGGATTGTTCTGAAAGTATGCTTGAGGAAGCTAAATCCAATGCACAGTTGGCCGGAGTAAAGGTTAAATTTATGAAAGGCGATGTGGAAAATTTAGACTTACCTATAGAAAGTTTTGATTTAATAGTGAATAGAAATGTTACATGGACTTTAAAGGAACCTGTAAAGGCTTACAAAAATTGGTTTAGCCTTTTAAAAAAAAGCGGGAAATTACTTATATTTGATGCAAATTGGTATTTAAGGCTGGCAAAACCTGAACTTGAAGAAGAATATACAAAGGATATAAAATTGGCTGTTGATATGGGTTATGATTGTAAAACCAATGAGAAACAGAGATCAAAGTGTAAGGACATTGCAAGGAATCTTCCACTGACGTATGAACTGCGTCCTGAATGGGATAAAAGGGCATTGACTCAATGTGGATTTGAAAAAATAATTATTGAAGAAGATATTTCAAACAAAATATATACAGAAGAAGAAAAAGTAGCTTATAGAACAGCACCCATGTTTAGTATATGTGCTTGTAAGTATTAATCAACAAAAGACTGAAAGGAGGTGAATACGTTTATGATTTTTAATGGAGAACATGAATATAAATACCATCATATTGAGAATCACAGTGGTGATAAATGTGAACACAGCCATGATCATGCTGCTGTAGGTGAAGAATTAAAAGATTGCAGTTCAGATTTAGATAAGGAAGAAAAAACTTTAAAGATATTGTTGGATCATTGGGTTGAACACAATAGATCCCATGAAGAGGAATTTAAAAATTGGGCTGAAAAATCAAAAGCAATGGACAAAGTAAAAACAGCTGAGTTAATACAAAAAGCTGTGGAATTTATGGAAAAGTCTAATGAAATGCTCATAGAGGCTAAGAAAAGTATGTAATATTACAATGACCTGCAAATAATTATTTTGTAGGTCATTGCTGTGAAGCATTTTAAATTACTCTATAAGTACTTTTACAATTTTCAGGAAAGGGTGAAAAAAATAATTTGCGAAAATACATAATGAAAAGGTTATTACATTTAGTACCTGTTTTATTTGGAATTACTTTTTTAACATTTGCACTTACATATTTTTCTCCAGGCGATCCAGCACTCTTGATGCTTAGTGCAACAGGTGTAACCCCTTCTCCAGAACTTGTACAAAAAGTTAGAGAAGAATTAGGACTAAATAATCCTTTTTTATTTCAATACTTACATTGGCTAGGTGGTGTATTTACAGGAAACTTTGGTACCTCCTATAAATACAGCAGACCCGTGTTAGATTTAATATTAGTAGCTCTGCCAGCTACTTTTAAGCTTGCAGGTGCATCACTTGTTATGATGATGCTTATAGCACTGCCTTTGGGTATTACGTCAGCATTACATAAAAACAAGGTATTAGATTATATAATTAGAATTATATCTTTTTTTGGAATATCTATGCCAGGATTTTGGGTTGGATTATTACTTATGTATATATTTTCAATTAAATTTAAACTTTTACCGGTTGTGGGTGACACAGGATGGAAAAGTATTATACTACCAGCGGTTACTTTGACAATTGCAATGGCATCAAAATATACAAGGCAGCTTAGGGCGGCTATACTAGAAGAAATATCCCAGGATTATGTAATTGGAGCTAAAGCTAGAGGGATTAAAGATAGAGCAATACTGTTTGGGCACGTTTTAAAGAGTTCATTATTATCAATTGTAACTTTACTAGGGTTATCTCTAGGATCTTTACTTGGAGGAACAGCTATAGTTGAGACTATTTTTTCCTGGCCTGGAGTTGGAAAGTTAGCTGTAGAAGCTATATTTAGCAGAGATTATCCAGTAATACAAGGATATGTTGTATGGATGACAGTTATATATGTACTAATTAATATGGTTGTAGACATTTCATATTATTTTCTAGATCCAAGGATCCGTTTGGAAAAGAGGGCTTAACATGGAAAACTTTACAGTGTTTATAAAAAGAAATAAGTTGTTTATATTTCTATGTATGTTAGCGATAGTTCTAATTTTAATAAGTTTATCTGCGAACTACATAGCTCCTCATGATCCGTTTAAAACAAATATGACCAATGCACTTCAAGGTAGAAGCAGTAAGTTTCCATTAGGTACAGACAACCTTGGAAGATGTCTGCTTTCAAGATTGTTATATGGAGCATCCACTTCTCTAAAAATGACTTTTTGTCTAGTTATAATAATATTTATAGTTGGAACAGCATTGGGAACAATAGCCGCATATTTTGGGGGTATAGTTGACACAATTATAATGAGATTTTCTGATATTTTTCTTGCTTTTCCAGGTATTATTTTTGCTATAGCTATTGCAGGAGTGCTTGGACCTAGTTCGATGAATGTTGTTATAGCTTTAGTTGTAGTGAATTGGGTTAAATATGCAAGAGTAAGTCGAAGCTTAGTAATGTCTGTAAGAAAAAAGGAGTACATTAAAGGAGCTAAAATGGGAGGTGCTAAAGAATATCAAATAATTTTAAAATATATATTACCTAATATAATACCATCGCTTATTGTAATAGCTGCTATGGACATAGGAACTATGATGCTTGAAATATCATCTCTTTCATTTTTAGGTCTTGGGGCCCAACCGCCAACTCCTGAATGGGGATACATGCTTAATGAAGGCAGAAATTACATGCAGACTTCACCGGGACTTATGATATATCCAGGTGCTGCAATATTTATAACTGTAATGATATTTAATCTACTGGGAGACAGTATAAGGGATATATTAGATCCTAATCAATGAATATTAAAAGGAGAGAACACAAATGAAATTTAAATTAAAAAGAAAATTAGCATTAATATTTACATCAGTGTTATTATGTACAAGCTTTTCAGCCTGTACAGGTGGAAACTCTGCTGATAAAGGCAGTAGTGATAACAACAAAAGCATTACATTTGGGACAAATCAGTTTCCAAGTAATTTGGATCCAGCTTCTGAATGGAACGGTTGGTTTGTTTCTATGTTTGGTGCAGGAGAAACCTTAGTAAAGCTTAATAAGAATATGCAAATAGAGCCCTTACTTTCTGATTCCTGGAAAAGAGTAGATGACTTAACCTGGAAATTTCACATTAGAAAAGGAGTTAAATTTGATAATGGCAAACCAGTTACTGCTCAGGCTGTAAAAGCATCCCTTGAAAGAACATTGAAAATGAATCCAAGAACAAGAGAAATATTACTTATTGATTCTATGACTGCAGATGGACAAGATATAACTATAAAAACTAAAAGTTCAAGTGAAGCATTCTTATCGAATATGGCAGATTCTTCAGCAATAATAGTAGATTCCAGTGCTCCAGCAGATACTTTTGCTAAAGCTCCAGTGTGCACAGGACCTTTTAAGGTTAAATCCTATACTCCAAATTCAAATGTAGTAGTAGAAAAAAATAAAGATTATTGGGGAGATAAAGCTAAGGTAGATAAAGCAACTTTTAAGTATATTAAAGATGATAATACTCGTGCAATGGCGCTTCAATCAGGAGAAATCGATGTAGCACAAAACATTCCAAGTAATAATATGTCATTATTCAAAGATAAATCTAAGTACAATATAGATAAAATAACTAGTTTAAGAATAATAATGTCTTATGAAAATTTAAATAATGAGTTCTTAAAAGATCCAGCAGTACGTAAAGCTATTTCCTTAGCAGTTGATAAAGATACTTATGCTAAAACACTTCTTAAAAATAGTGCTGTGCCTGCAATTGGACCTTTTCCAGAATCCTTGCCTTATGGGAATAAGAACCTTACAGGATATAAGCATGATAAAGCAGCAGCAGCTAAGCTTTTAAGCGATGCAGGATATAAAGATACAGATGGTGATGGCATACTGGAGAAAGATGGTAAGAAAGTGGAACTGAATTTAGCCTTTTATACAACTCGTTCAGAGCTTCCTATAATTGCACAAGCAATGCAGGCGAATCTTAAAGAAATTGGCATAGGAACTAAGTTACAATCCTATGAGGTTATTGATCCAGCATTAAAAAGCGGAAATTTTGATTTGGGTTTGTACAGTGTAAATACTGCAACTTCAGGAGATCCACAGTCCTTCTTGGAACTATATTTTAAAACCAATGGAAATGCAAACTATGGGAAATATAGTAATGCAGAGGTAGACTCTCTTATTGATAAGCTTAAAACTGAAAAAGATACTAAAGAAAGAGGCAATATTGCTACAAAAGTACAGCAGAAATTGTTGGAAGATAACTCTAATTTATTTCTTGTTACGCCAATGCTTAATGTAGTTAGTAAAAATACTGTTAGTGGAGTAACAATGTATCCTGTTGATTATTATTTATTAGATAATAAGGTGAGCATAAAATGACGAGCAAAGAGATTTTAAGGATAAATAATTTATCAATAAAATACGGTATGCAAGAACCTGTTGTAAAAAATATAAGCATGTCAATTGCAAGTAAGGAGATAGTAGGAATAGTTGGTGAAAGCGGCAGTGGAAAATCAACACTTATACGTGCCGTACTAGGTATCTTGCCTAAAGGAGCTGCTATTTCTTCAGGAAATATAATTTATAAGGATAAAGATATTCTTAAGTATTCTAAGAAAGAATGGCAAGAAATACGTGGTAATAGAATGGCTATTGTTTTTCAGGATGCAGGAGGATCATTAACTCCTATTAAAAAAGTTGGTAATCAATTCATTGAAAGCATAAGAAGTCATTTTAATATTTCAAAAGCTGATGCATATGACAAAGCAGTTGATATGCTTGGAAAAATGAGACTTCCTGATACAAAGCGTATAATGAATTCTTATCCTTTTGAACTTAGTGGAGGTATGAAGCAAAGAGTAGGTATAGCCATAGCCATGACTATGGAACCAGAAATATTATTGGCAGATGAGCCAACCAGTGCACTTGATGTAACGGTACAAGCACAGGTGGTCAGGCAAATGATGGAACTTAGAGACAATTTCAATACAAGCATAATAATAGTTACACATAATATGGGAGTAGCATCTTATATGTGCGATAAAATAGGAGTAATGCAAAGTGGTGAATTGGTTGAGTGGGGAAATAAGGATGAGGTGATAAACAATCCAAAGTGCCAATATACTGTAAAACTTTTATCAGCAATACCTGAATTGGAGGAATGTAATCTTGCTTCAAGAGAAAGAACCAATATTGACAATAAAGAATGTTGTAAAGCAATTTGATTTGCAGGATGGAAAAAAGTTAACTGCAGTTGATAATGTAAGTTTAAAACTATATTCAGGAGAATGTTTGGGGATAGTTGGAGAAAGCGGCTGTGGTAAAAGTACTTTAGCAAATGTAATTACCAATTTGGAAACTTTGACTTCAGGAGAGATTATTTATAATAAGAGAGATATTTCAAAGTTGAAGGGGGAAGAGCTTAGACAAAATCGAAGAAAACTCCAGATGATATTTCAAGATCCTTCTGAATCCTTCAATCCCCGTATGAGGATTGGACAAATTATAAGTGAGCCACTTTTAAATTTTAAACTTATGAATAAAGTTGATGCTGAATTGAAGACAAAGAAACTCCTTCAAATGGTGGGGATCAGTGATAAATTTATGAACAGATATCCCCATCAGCTAAGTGGAGGACAAAAGCAAAGAGTTGCAATAGCAAGAGCTCTATCTTTGGAACCCGAAATTATAATATGTGATGAAGCTACTTCTGCGTTAGATGTTTCCGTGCAGGAACAGGTGCTTAAGCTTCTTATAAATTTGAAAAAAGAAAAGGGACTATCATATATTTTTATATGTCATGACTTAGCAGTGGTTAGCAATATCAGTGATAGAATTATCGTGATGTATCTTGGACGTATTGTTGAAACAATTGACAGTGATAGACTTACTACTGCTGCAGTCCATCCATATACAAAGGCACTTTTAGCATCAGTGTTTTCTGTTAAAGAAAGAGAAAATACTGAAGTAGAAATAATAAAAGGTGAGCCGCCAAGTGCTTCTGATATACAGCCAGGCTGCAGTTTTAATTCCAGATGTACAAAATGCAAAGATATATGCTTTAAGGAAAAACCTGAATTAAAAGAAATAGAAAAAGGTCATTTAGTGACCTGTCATTTATTCGATGACTAACTATGACAGGGGGACATTGATTAATGCAAATATTAAAAGTAGGAAATATGTGTGCCAAAACTGGAGAAAAAGTATCAGGTTATGTACAAGTAAAGGGAACGGATATAGAACTTGCAGTTACCATTATTTGTGGAGAAAAGGAAGGAAAAACAGTATTCATTTCTGGAGGAGTGCATAATGCAGAATATGTGGGAATTGAGACAGCCATTGAAATAGCTAATGAGATTTTACCATCACAATTAACAGGAAATCTTATTATATTACATTTGATGAATAGGACGGGATTCGAACATCGGACTATGAGTATGGTATATGAGGATGGTAAAAATTTAAATAGAGAGTTTCCTGGAAATGCACAGGGAACAACTGCAGATAGAATCTGTCATACGGTTGTAACAGAATTTCAAAAAAATGCAGATTATTATATTGATCTTCACTGTGGAGATGGGTATGAAGAGCTAACACCCTATGTATATTGTGTAGGAGTGGCTGTTCCAGAAGTCGTTAAAGCAGCAAAAGGTATGGCTGAAGTGATAAATGTTCCTTATTTGGTGCAGTCTCCTTGTGGCAGTGGAGGTTCTTATAATTATGCTGGTTCCTGTGGAATTCCTAGTATTTTGATTGAGAGAGGTTGTATGGGACGGTGGTCGAAAGAAGAAGTGGAATTGGGAAAAAAAGATGTTAGAAATGTGCTGCGATACTTAAAAGTCTTACAGGGGGAGGTTTCTAAAAGAACTTATCATCCTGTTGATGTGGGAAATGTGATCTGCAAAAATGCTGAACACACAGGCTGCTGGTATCCAACGAAAAAAGCAGGTGCTAATTTTAGAAAAGGGGAAATATTAGGTTACATTAAAGATTATTTTGGCAATGTTTTGGAAACCTGCACTGCTGAAATGGACGGAATATTACTTTATCAGGTGGCTAGTTTATGTATCATTAAAGGGGATTCCATGGTGGCCTATGGAGAAAATCCAAATCACAAAGAAGGGGCAAAAGGAACGGATGGTTAAGAAATTAGCTAGATCATTGGTTGAATATAATGAATAATTTGAAAAAGAGTATTAATTTAACAGACGGCATTATATGGAAACAGATACTACTTTTTGCACTGCCGCTTTTGGGATCCAACTTGATTCAACAATTATATAATACAGTTGATTTGATTTTTGTTGGGAATTATCTTGGCAAAGAAGCTGCAGCAGCAGTTGGAGCTAGTTCCTTGATAGTTACCTGCCTGGTAGGATTTTTTACAGGTATGTCAGTAGGAGCAAGTGTTGTTATTGCTAATATTGTTGGATCAGGGAAAAAAGAGAAATTAAAAGATGCAATACATACGGCAATAGGATTGAGTTTTCTCGGAGGAATAGTGCTTTTCATTATTGGCTATATAGGTGCACCATATTTTTTAAGGTGGATGAATGTTCCAGAGGAAATACTGAAATCAGCTGTTTCCTATATAAGAATTTATTTTTTAAGCCTCATTTCAATTATTACCTATAACATGGGCTCTGGTATTATACGCGCCATGGGTAATTCCAAAACACCAATGTATATACAACTTTTTGGTGGGATTGTTCATGTATTAATGGATGCATTGTTTATAGCTATTTTTCAAAATGGTGTTAATGGGGTTGCATGGGCAACGCTTTTATCGCAGACTGTAACTGCTGTATTGATATTATATTATTTGACACATTTAGAGGGCGAATATAGATTACAATTTAGAAAAATACGAATACATAAAGAAATACTGTTACCTATTCTTAAAATTGGAATACCGTCAGGGTTTCAAAGTATTGTAATAACATTGTCCAATGTTTTGGCACAATATCATATTAATAGCCTTGGTGTAAATGCAATTGTTGCATTTACTGCATATTTTAAAGTGGAATTACCTGTTTATCTTCCAATTGTAGCTTTTGGACAAGCAATTACAACGTTTTCCGGGCAGAATGTGGGTGCAGGAAATATTGAAAGGGTAAAAAAGGGAGCCAAGGTATGTATACTAATGGGAATAGGGGTAACCATAGTATCAAGTACGCTTTTGTTGATATTTGGACGCCAAGCTTTTGGAATATTTAATCATGATAGTATGGTAATTGATTATGGAATTCGAATAATAAGTACGTCATTTCCATTTTATTGGATTTATGTTATTTTGGAAGTATTGGGCGATACTATAAGAGGCGCAGGAAAAGCGACTCCACCAATGGCAATTATATTATCTAATATATGCGTACTTAGAATTGTATTGCTCTTTACTATAATGCATTTCTATCATGATGTTCGGGGAGTAGCAATTACATATCCCATAACCTGGGCTACAACAGCACTTTGTATGGCTTTCTATTATCTAAAAGGTAATTGGGCGAAGAAGTTAGGCACTTCCCCCACTTTAGTAGAAGATGGGGGTGTTAGCAATGGTAACGATCGGATAAAAATATTTAAATAGATGAATCTATCAGTATCAAAATAAAACTAAATTAAAGTAATTTATCAATATGGTACGAGAAAAATATTCAAAATGATAAACAGAGTTCTTGGTTTCAGGTGGAGTTTTTTTCTCCTACTGAAACTTATTAACAGGATTCTTAGTGCTTTAGCACTTAGAAGGCGTTATCCTTTAGGGGAAATAGTTATCTAGGGGTGTAGCAGCCGTTATGCACAGCATAAGAACTCTAAATCGCTGAAGCTCAAGAGTTCTAATATCCCCCACTTTATAAGAAGATGGGGGTACTACGGTTGTAGGCATCGGATAAAATTTATAATTTTAAGTAGGAATATTGCAAGATGAAGAATTGGCATATAAATTGCTTCTTAAATTAATATAGTTTTGAAATAAATTTAATTATTTAAACCCTAAACTCTAAAATAAAAAGTATTTAACAGCAGTCCCTCCTGCACTTAAGTACTTTTTACTTTATTTTGACAATCTTATTGTACATTTATTTTATCTGATGGCTACCTACTGTAACACTCCCACGCACACAGCGAAAGCGACTATCACCAAATCAAAGATTTGGGATATCTGCTTTTCCCACTAAGTAAGATTCGTTGATATAAACCAAAATAATAGGCATAAAATTTGCGGTATTGATATATACCTTATATATTTGTATAATTAAGATATATGTACAAAGTATATATAAATAATGTTTAAAGGGGAATGTATTATGAAAAAATTAGTTGTTAAAGATAAGTCTTTATGTATGTCTTGTTTAAGTTGTGAAATGGCTTGTTCCGAGGCATTTTACAAAACCTACGGCAATTCTTGTATTAAGATTGATGAAGGAAAAGATGGATCTGTAGATTTAAAAGTATGCAATCAATGTGGAGTGTGTGCTAAAAAATGTCCTGAAGAGGCAATTAAACAAAATGCTAAGGGAATATATATGATAGATAAAAAAGCTTGTACTGGCTGTGGTACATGTGTAGAAGCCTGTCCAAAAGGTATTATTGTAAAAGTAGAAGACAAGCCTAATCCAAGTAAGTGTATGGCATGTGGTATTTGTGTTAAAGCTTGTCCTATGGGAGTACTTGAAATTCAAGAAGATTAAAATGTTTAATAATGGATTTATTGAGAAAATAATGTTGACTTTTCAAAATTTTTGCCCTAAACTTAACATAAAGGTAATAAAATTTAATATTTTTACTATTAGGTGCTGTCAAATTGATAGTTAAAAGGGAAAGTGTAAAAAACACTGCAGCCCACCGTTACTGTATGGAGGATGAAACCCTAGTTATGTCACTGGATTTTTATATCTGGGAAGACAGGGAAGTAAGATGAATCTGAGCCAGGAAACCTGCCTGATATGTCGGTGATGCTTTCGGAGGGGAAGACAATGCTATGTTTATTGAAAAAGTAAACGGTTATATTAACATGAAAGAACAGAGATGTTTTTTAGTTATTAACCATTATGGGAAATTATGTTATATAGAGACCTTCGAAGGGAGAGGGTCTCTTTTTATTTTACAGGAATTTATCTGATGACAAGAACGCTGTTTATGGACAATCAAGTAAGTCATCAGATTTGTTCTTACTTTAGAATAACCCCTCCGTCATCAATGAAAGAACTAAATGCAGTAGATTAGACAGGCGAGTACAAAAAGGAAGGTGATTAGATAGAGTGAATTGTAAAAATAAGTTGAATAAAAAATATGAAAGGTAAGGGTGAATCCTATGGATGAAAATGTAAAATTGGAAGAGGAAAAGGAACTATATTCAAATAGATTAGAGCTTTCTGGAAGTGTATATGATTTTCAGTTAGATTTTATGAAGGTGTATAAAAAAGATGTAAAAGATAGTGTGAAGATATTTATGAGTCCGCAGCAGGCAAAAAGTGTTTGTATGATGCTTACGAAATCAGTAGAAAAGTATGAGGATACTTTTGGAGAAATTAATATAAATCCTAAAACTAACGCTGAGTTAAATAAGCAATAGACATTTTAACAGTATTTAGGATAAACTTTAGCATTAAAATTTATCTGATGTCAAGAACTCTGTTTATAGAAAATTGTGTTGTATTATTGAAATTTACACTAATTTAATAAAGTTTTTATAAATTATTGACAAATAAGTGGAGTTGGTGTACTGTAAAGGTAATGACAATTGTAAAATAAATGATAATTTTGAATAGGTTTCTTTTTTAGGAATTAATAGGGAAAGTGGTGAAAAACCACTGCAGCCCCCGCTGCTGTAAGGAAGATGAAATTCACAGAATGCCACTGAAGATATAATCTTTGGGAAGGTGTGAAAAGTAAGATGATACCAAGCCAGTAGACCTGCCTGTTACAAACATATATGGTTCTTTCGGTGGGAAAGGTAAGTATTCAATGCCAGTAACATCTGTTTACATTAAATATTTATAAATTCATGTCGTATACTGGAGACCTTCGAAAGAAAGAGGGTCTCTTTTTATCTTTTATTTACACAAATATATATTTATTTACGTTAATCTAATCTCACCTGAATTACCACCTGGTTTATTTTTCACAAAGGTTAAAAATATGATTGCCATTATATTTAACTTTCTAGGAGGTGATCGATATAAAAGTGTAAAAATTTTATCATTGTCTTTTAAATTTGGACAAGCAACAATTAAAAATTTAAAAATTTGGAGGAGTGTATAAAATGATTAGAAGATTAAAAAACAAATTATTTGCGACACTATGTATAACAACATTAACTTTGGGAGTTGTAGCTGCACCGTCAGCTTTTAATAGTGTAAAAGCTGATGCTGCTCCAACAAAGACTGTCTATGTGGATGTTGAGAAAAATGTTTTAGGAGAAGCACCTATTTTACAGCCAGTAAAAGTTACACTCAGTGATACGAATACCATTGCTGATGCTACAAAGCAGGCTGTAGGTGATGGAAATGTAAATATAGTTTCAAGCAAATATGGTAGCTATGTAACAGGTTTTAAGGATACTACAGATAATCAATCGGCATTTACTAATAATTATCTGACTGATTTTAAGACAGAACTTAAAACTGTAACTAAAGGTATTGTCTTCAGGACAAATATACCAAATCAGCCTATTGTTACCGATGCAAATTATTTAAGTGAAAAAGAATGTGATGGAATTTCAGGCTGGATGTTTACAGTTAATAATGTAGATCATGCTAACTCAACTTATTATGATGGAAGTACAACATTAGCTAATGTACCGGATGGTGCTGCAATACGCTGGGAATTTTCAGCAGCAGCAGGATGCGATTTAGGATTAGCAGGATATTTACCAGATGGAACACTTAACCAACAATATGGAACTTACAATTGGAATACAACTGCAACTCCTGCATTCTTTAGTGGAAGAGCAGATAAAACAAATCTTATAGCAAAAATGGCAAATCATGTAAATAAAACAGACACAGCTTATACCAATGCATTAACTCAATTGGAGACATTACAAGCTACACAAGACGCTGTTAATGCTGCAGCTAGTGCTTTATAATAAAAGCAGATTTTCCCTAATTGATTAAGCAAATGTTTTAGATTGATACCGGGTTAAGATGTATTTTTAACCCGGTATTTATTACATAGTTTTAGAAAAATTAGAAAGGAGACAAAATGAAAAAGGTATGGAAAAAGATTAGTCTTGCTTTGATGCTTATATTTACGTTGATGACATTTGCACCATATACGGTTGCGGCAGATGCTTCACCATTGGCATCAACGCCGTCTTTAACTCAGGATGAAGATGGAAATTACACTGTAAGTTCAGTAGATGACTTGAACAAACTCAGGGGAGATATCGATAATGGCATAGACTATTCAGGTAAAAAAGTTGTTTTGACACAGGATATTGATATAAGTAAATCAAATGTTCCTTTAAAATCGCTTACCTCTCACAATAAAAATTTTGATGGTACTTTTGATGGAAAGTTTCATACTATAAGTGGTTATACAGATGCAGCTTCAGGGTTGTTTGGAATTGTATGGAAAGATGGAATTGTGGAGAATGTTAAGGTTGATGCTAATGTAGACATAAAAGATACAAGTAAAATAATTTTAGATGATAACGATGATGTATTTTATGGAGTAATTGCAAATGAATGTTGTGGAACAATTACCCACTGCTGCAGCACAGGAACTATTGAAGTTGATGCTGGTAGATTTTCAACTTTAGCAGGGATAGTTGGTAATAGTGGATGTTTTGATGATAACTGGAATCTAATAAATGGATATACAGATAACTGCTGTAGTAATGTTACTTTTGATACTAAGTCTTTATTTTCACGAAATATTGCAGGAATTTGTGTTGAGCCTGGCTCAGAAATCAAAAATTGTTATTTTTATGGTAAATTTTTAGAAAATGAAAAAAAAGTATCTCGTGAACCAATTTATGCAAGTGGCAAAATTAAAACAGCGACATGTGCATATGACAGTGATGTACTGGGATTTTCAAGTACTTCTTTTATGGGAAATCCTGTAGGATATACTACAGCACAGATGAAAGATAAAGACAGCTATACTAAGCTTGGATTTGAGTTTAACAAGACCTGGAAGATAGATCCTTATGTAAATGATGGCTACCCTTACCTAAATTCTGATAGTTCAACTAAGATAGCAACAAAGGTAGTAGTAGATGTGCAGACAACAGCCCCAAACAGAATATTTGTACCTGGAACTGAACCTTTTAAAACTACAGATGACTGCCTTAAAACGACAGCGACTTTTAAGGTGGTTCCAGAATCTGATAAAGATGCCGATTTAATAAGCAAGTATAATGTTACTGCAGCCTACAGTGGAGATGTATTTTTTAATGCACCAACTATAGGAAATGTACCACTAACAATTGATTCTAGCAAACTAAAAATAAACTATGATCAAAATGAAGATTACCAGTTTGTACTTGGTAAAGTACTTCCCTCAACTGCTAAACTCCTTGACAATGGTGCGGTAGCACCTACACAGGATGAAGAAAAGCAGCAGATTGAAGATGCAAAAGAAGTAGAAAATATAATTTACAGCAAAGTAGGTGTTGGACAGGAAAAAACTGTGCCCGTATTTCAGTGGGAGGGAGATAAAGCTGATGCTCCGGGAAAGGCAGGTACTATTGTACTAAATGATGATGATTGGAATGTATTTTCATCAGCCCGATCTGGATACACAGGTATAAGAAGTGGTTACTATGACGATTGGTTTAAGGGCATACAGGGTGAACTTCAGAGGATGAAAGATGCAAAAATTGGAGATCAAGATGTAAAGATGACAGAATGGGAAAAATTAGTTCTGGCAATTACATCTATAGGATATGACCCCAGGGATATAAAAGCTTATGATTTAATAGATATAATTTCAAATAAAAATTATTTACATTCAGCAGGCCTGATGTTTTCAGAAGCATATGCAGATTATGCATTAACTTCTTATAATTATATTGATCATGTGCTAAATGATGGAAACCATATTGACAGAAATTATATGGAAGAAAGTACACATGATGGTGCTAAGAATGTTTACAACGGAAAAGGTGCTGATGGGTCTCACATATCAGCAAATTCTTCAGCTGATATGTGGACTATGGCGTTACAACCAATTGCAGCGTATTATAATGCAAATGCAAAAGAAGGAGACAAGTATTACGATGTAAAACAGGCCATGGATTATGCACTTGATCAATTTTCAAATTCTCAGACTTATACTGGTTCTTTCTGGGGTGGTCATACAAGTGATGGCGATTTTGATTTAAATAACCCGTGGACCAATGCACAGGTGTATATGACACTTGGAATGGCACATGCTAATGTTTTTGACAAGAAATTTGTAAAAGACGGCAATACCATATTTAGTGCTATACTTGAAGGGTTTGATGCCAAAAATAAAACTACCCAATATGACAATTTAACTTATGATCCAGTGCAGATATGCAGGGGTATAGATTCACTTGTAAGGGATTATGAAGGTAGAAACTCAATATTTGACTGTACAGATGTAAAGAATTCTACAGTGCCGGTAAATAACGAAATAGCAGCACTGGATGTAGACAAGCTTACTTCAGCTGATAAAGACAAGGTTGATGCAGTAGAGAAATTGTATGATGCCTTAAGTGATGCACAAAAATTATCCATGAAACAGGAAACAGTGGACAAGTTAACTGCCGCAGAGAAAAAGGTATCACCATCACAAACGGTAAATGTAACAGGGGTGAGCCTTGACAAGACAAGTGCAAGCCTGACAGAAGGAGATTCACTGCAGCTTACAGCAGCTGTAGCACCAAATAATGCAACAAATACAAAGGTAGATTGGTCAAGCAGTGACAAGACAGTAGCATCAGTAGATGAAAACGGAAAGGTAACAGCAGTAAAAGCAGGAACAGCCACAATAACAGCAGTATCTGAAGATAATAAAGATGCAAAGGCACAGTGTACAGTTACTGTTACGGGAAATAACACACCCAAGCCAATACAGATAACTAACCTTACAAAGGATAGTTCATTTAAATTAGGTGATGATGCAAAGGTATCTGTAAAGGCAGAAAATAATTCCGGTAAAGATCAGGATGAATCGCTTATAGTAGCACTATATGATGAGGGCGGTAAATTCATCAATTATGTATGCGGAAAGCAGACAATAAAAAATGGAGATTCATCTATTTTGACGGGTATTATGAAGCTTCCAGAAGAGGGAATATATAAATTGAAGGCATTTGTATGGGACAGCCTTGAAAGTATGAATCCCCTTTCAGATATTATAGATATACCTGTTCAGTCAAATAAATAAAAGACTTTTAAGATGGGTTTTGCTAGAGATATTCGCAAAACCCATAAATTAAAGATATGAATTGTTTAATTTTATTGAATATAGAAATTTTCAATATGAAAGGAGGGATAAAATTGAAACATAGGTCCATTAAAATAATATTAATATGTATTGTTATCATGGTAGGATATATTGGAGTTGATATTTTTACTCATTCCACAATTGAAAGAGCTATAAGAACAGACTTGTTTTTTAGAGGGTATTTTATTAAAGCATTTAGAACAGAAATTTGTAAAAGACCAATTCCTGACCAACAGTATGGGACTTTATATTTTTGTAAAAATCCAGGCATTGGTTTAGATTCATATAGTGTTGCTAAGAAACATAAGTATTCAAAAAAGATTGACTATTGGTATATTTATGCTGGGGGCGGTGGATAAATGAAGAAAATAAAGTTTATATTCTGTATAAACTTTATTATAAGTTGTAATAAGGAGGAGGACAATGAAATTTTCGAGAAAAGGTATTGTAATTTTATCTTCTTTTATAATAATTATTGGGGGATTTATTATAAGTCACATAACCCCTTCTATATCTATTAGAACATATATTTTTGTGAGCGGATATCCAGTGGGAGCATTTAAAGGAACTGTACATGTCAACAAAGGACAGTACAATATGGATAAGAACATTCTTGATAAAGAAAATGCTATGATTTACACTATTGTTGGTTATAATTTGTATGATAAAGCAACAGGAAATGTAATAAGCAATTATAAAGTTAGAAAAATAGGGATTTTATATTTTACTGAAGACTATGGAGAATGCTAACTATTTTTAAAATATGTATTAAATATGAAAATTCATATTTAGTTATATATTTGGAACATAATCAACTTTGGTATACTAAGACTTATCACAAATCAATCATAGATAGAATTAGCTCAAAGAAGATAGAATTAGCTCAAAGAAAATTATGTTGACTTTGGGAAATATATGTATTTTTAACATAAAGATAATAAAAATTTAATATTTAGTATTAGGTGCTGTTTTTTAAGCAGTTAAAAGGAAAAGTGTAAAAGACGCTGCAGCCCGCCGTTACTGTATGGAGGATGAAACCCTAATTATGTCACTGGAATTTATATCTGGGAAGATAGGGGGAGTAAAATAAATCTGAGCCAGGAAGCCTGCCTGATATGATGTTAATTCTTTCGGAGGGAAAGATGTTGCTATTTTAAGCTGTTTATAATTAAAAGTAAACGGTTATATTGACATGAGAGAACCCTAGTGGTTCTTTTTTAGATTATAAAGCTTATGTTATATAAGAGACCTTCGTAAGGAGGTCTCTTTTGTTTAGATACTATAAAAAATAGACAGATATATTGTAATTTTACCCTTTTGAGGAGGTGATATTTAGAGTAAATCCTAAAGATAAACAGTATCAAATTATTAATTATGGAGGTGAAATAAGATAAAATTTTAGAAATATAAAATAAAATCTTAAGATAAAATTGTTTACAACTTTATATGTGACGCAATATTAGCATTGAGATTTGTAGATATCCCATCTTATATTAACAGTGATCTGTGGTAGAATTTTATTATATAGCCAGTACCTTTATCTGATACCTTTATTTGATCTGCCTAATGATCTATTAGTTTTCAATAGTATGTGAATGTGATTTGGGACTAGCAAGATATCTTCCAGATGGAACACTTAAATATTGATATTATAATTGGAACAGTAAACCAACATATATATCGAAAATGACAAATCATGCAAATAAAACAAATATAGCTTATAATAATTAAACTCAATTAGAAAAATTGGAAGCTATTCAAACTGATGTTAATAATGCAGCTAATGTTCTGGATATTAAGACAGTTGCTTCTATAAAATAAGAGTAAGTTTCTTTATTGATTAATTAAAAGTTTTAGATGAATGCCAGGTTAAGTAGAGTTTTTTAACCTGGTGTTTTACATTTACTGCTAATTTAATTTAAAAATAAGAGAAGAGAAAAATATATATCCATATTCATAACCTTTATGATGATAGTGAGTATGATAGGAATAAATGTAGGAAGTGTTTTTGCAGATGAAAATAGTAATGATATAAATGTTAATGCAGCAGTAGTAGGAATGTATAATGAAAATCTTTTTAGTCCACAGCAAATTAAAGTAAAAGGAAATGCCACTGCTGAAGATGTATTGAAAGCCACAGGGTTAGATGTAGAAGTTAAAGATACCGGAATGGTAGATAGCATAGCTGGACAGAAAAATGGCACTGATGATTGTAATTATGGATCTCAAAGTGGATGGATGTATAAAGTTAATTATACAACGCCTAAAAATTATCCTAAATCTCAAAGTGTAAAAGATGGAGATTATCTATTATTTTTTTATGCTAAAAATTATGATGATTTATTGTCTAGTTATGACTCAATTCAAAATGATTTTGTAAATGTAACTGTAAAAAATGTGCAAAAGGATAATAGTTTCAGTGAACAGGTTACTGTATTGAATAATAATTCTATTAATGCTGCAATCATGGAAGGTTTAAAAAAGCATGGACAAGATTTTGATAAATCTTCTCTAGCAGCAGGAGCTTTAATGTCAAAAGATGATACGCAGTTTTGGAGTTACACTTTAAATGGTGACAACAGTACTTATAATCAAAAGGATACACAACTAAAAGATGGAGATACAATAACAACATTTAAAGATGATGGTCAGGGCATAAAAGAAGTAGAATCTATAGCTTTAGATAAAATGGAAGCTAACTTGACAGAAGGAGATATACTGCAGCTTACAGCAGTTGTAACACCAGAGAATGCATCTAACACGAAGGTAGATTGGTCAAGCAGTGATTCTACGGTAGCAGCAGTAGATGAAAATGGAAAGGTAACGGCATTAAAGGCAGGGACAGTAACTATAACAGCGGTATCCGAAGACAACAAGGACGCAAAAGCACAGTGTACAATTACTGTTACGGAAAATAACACACCAAAACCAATAAAGATAACTAATCTTATAAAGGATAGTTCATTTAAATTAGGTGATGATGCAAGAGTATATATAAAGGCAGAAAATAATTCAGGTAAGGATCAGGATGAATCGCTTATAGTAGCACTATATGATGAAGGTGCTAAATTCATCAACTATGTATGTGGAAAACAGACAATAAAAAATGGAGATTCATCTATTTTGACAGGTATTATGAAGCTTCCAGAAGAGGGAATATATAAATTAAAGGCATTTGTATGGGACAGCCTTGAAAATATGAATCCCCTTTCAGATATTATAGATATACCTGTTCAGTCAAATAAATAAAAGATTTTTATAAGATGGGTTTTGTTAATATTTCTAGCAAAACTCATAAATTTTCAATAATGTATACTTGCCTTCAACTAAATTTAATCCTATTCCATCAAATAGAAGCATCTTATATTTTAAAGCTAAAAAAATGTATTTGGAGATTGACATTAAACTGTAATAGGTATAAATTATAATTAAGTTCTATAAAGATAAATATGGGTTTAATCTAATTTGATTAATTAAAAGGGAATCAGGTGAAAATCCTGAACTATCCCGTAGCTGTAATAGAGGAGTTTTAGTACATTATGCCACTTAAATATTGGGAAGGCGTACTAAAATGGTGAATCTTGAGTCAGAAGACCTACCTATATTTTACACAAATATCTCTACGAGTGATAGGGGGAGTGTTATAATGATAGTTTTGTTAGATTTTCTATGACTAATCAAACTTTTTTATACTATTTCCTTTTAACGCTTTTGTTAAAAGGAATTTTTTTTTAAGGGAGGATTTTTTATGAATCATTATTTTTATCAGACGCAGTTTTCTGAATATAAACCAGGATTGATTTCTTATTTAAATAAAAGTAATAAAATAAAAGTAAAAATTAATAATGTATATTTTTATAAGTATCTCAAAAAAGTAGTGGGATTTTATAAAGAACTTGAAAATTATTATGATGTTTATTCATTAAAAGAAAAAGAAATTGTGGAACAAGATGGAATAAATATTCAAAATATTAATGAAGTTCTAAAGCTTGATATGTATTTGTATAACATTATAAGTATGTATCAAGACGATACTATATTTGAAGAAGATTTTGAATTTAGTGATAGCTTAGAGAAATGGATTCATTGTATTGATGAAAATACTTTACTTGCATACTTTAACAGCGGTTATGACGGAGATACTTTAAATGACAAAAAGATATTCTGTGATTTTTTACCTCAAAAAATTAAATTTAACAATTTGGAAAAACAAGTTAATATAATTTAAAATAAATATACAGTTATTTTTACAGCTTAAATAGGCATATAGGTATTTTGGTTCATAAAAAATTCTATGAGCAAAATAGAATTCCTTATAGAAGATTATGTTGACTTTTGAAAAATTATGTACTAACCTTAATATAAAGATAATAAAAATTTAATATTTAGTATTAGGTGCTGTCAAATGCGATAGTTAAAAGGAAAAGTGTAAAAAGCACTGCAGCCCACCGTTACTGTATGGAGGATGAAACCCTAATTATGTCACTGGATTTTTATATCTGGGAAGACAGGGGAGTAAGATGAATCTGAGCCAGGAAGCCTGCCTGATATGTTGTTAATTCTTTCGGAGGGGAAGATGTTACTATATTTAAGCTGTTTATAATTAAAAGTAAACGGTTATATTGACATGAGAGAACCCTAGTGGTTCTTTTTTAGTTTATTAGTCATATATAATGCTTATGTAATAAAAGGGACTTTCGAAGGAAGGTCTCTTTTATTATGGTGCACCCAGCATGGACGCAATTTAAAGGGTGAAAGTCCCTAGTATGGGTTGATAGTACCAAAGTGCATAGATTAAGACAAGGGTGTCCATGGTGACGCGGAATTTGAAGGAAGTCGGCGGCAAAATACATAAATTGAGGTGAGAAAATGAACAGATTTAAAGATTTAACAGGAAAGAAATTTGGACGTTTAACAGTTATGTCTGTTGCAAATAAAAAATATAAAGATAGGGGTGTTATTTGGAACTGCTTATGTGACTGTGGAAACAAAGTAAAAGTTAGAGAAAGACATTTAATAGATGGTGGAACTAGAAGTTGTGGATGTTTGATGATAGAACATACTAAAATTATTCAGGTTAAAGCAACTAATGTAGATAGATTTAAAGGAACAAAAATTGGCCAATTAACACGCAAAATTTCTTCTAGTAATTCTAGTGGTTACAAAGGTATTAATTGGGATAAAAAAAGAAGTAAATGGAGAGTTCGCTTAACTCTTGCAGGAAAAGAAAAACATTTAGGATATTTTGATAAATTGGAAGACGCAATAGAATGCAGAAAAAAGGGTGAGAAAAAATATTTTAAGCCTATAATTGAGGAATACAAAAAGTCCTTTTCAGGAGGTGGTGTACAAGCAAGAACCTAAAAAAATAATATTAAGATTAGTTTATATTACATAATCTTATAATTTAGAAAGGAGAATGAAATGAAAAAGATATGGAAAAAGGTCAGTTTTGTTATGATGCTTATATTTACATTAATGACATTTGCACCATACCCGGTTATAGCAGATACTCAGGCAGCATCAACTCCATCTTTAACTGAGGATAAAGATGGAAATTACACTGTAAGTTCAGTACAAGATTTAAACAAGCTTAGGGAAGATATTGATAAGGGAATAGACTATTCGGGTAAAAATGTTCTGTTAACTCAGGATATTGATGTAGGTAAATCTGAATTACCTTTGAAATCTTTTACAACACAAAATACTTTTAATGGTACTTTTAATGGAAAATTTCATACTATAAGTAACTATAATGATCCTAAATCCGGCTTGTTCAATATTATTAATAAAGATGGTATTGTGGAGAATGCTAGGATTGATGCTAACGTAGTTATTGAAGGTGATAAAATTGAAAATTATGGACTAATTGCTAATGAAGCAAGTGGAACAATTATTCGCTGTTCTTCAACAGGAACAATTACAAATAAGGTTAAAGTTTTTTTTGAAGCAGGAATAGTTGCTAGGGATACAATTGGACAAACAAGTAGTATTGCAGCTGGGTACTTAAAAGATTGTTACAGTAATGTAATTATTGATAATCAATCATCAGAGGAAATGGTGGGATATGCAGGAATTTGTTCAATGGGTGGTGAACAATTAGATCACTGCTATTTTTATGGTAAATTTACAGGAAATTATACTGGTGAACATAGCGATAAATGCCAACCAATCCTATGTTCAACCTATTATGATAGTAAAACTGGAGTTACCACAAGTGCAGAAAATTGTGCGTATGATAAAGATGTATTAGGGTACACCCCATCTTCTTCTGATAATGGTAACCCCAAAGGTTATACAACTGCAGAAATGAAAAATAAAGATACATATACAGCTCTAGACTTTGATTTTGATAAAACCTGGAAAATAGATTCTTCAAATAATGGATATCCATATTTAAATTCAGAAAACACACAAAAAACAGCAGCAAAAGTGACTGTAGATGTGCAGGTAACGGCTGATGATAAAACTTATATTGTTCCTACTTCCCCAATTATTTATAATACAGATGATAGTCTTAAGACAACGGCAACTTTTAAAATAGTCCCAAGATCTGATGAAGATAAAGAGCTAATAAGCAAATATAATGTTAGCGTAACCTATAGTGGAGATGTATTTTTAAATGCACCAACTATTGGAGACGTGCCTATAGATATTGATACCAGTAAGGTTAAGATAAATTATAATTCAAATGAGGATTATCAGTTTGTACTTGGTAAAGTACTTCCATCGACTGCTAAACTCCTTGATAATGGTGCAGCAGGACCTACACAAGATGAACAAAAACAGCAGATTGAAGATGCAAAAAAGGCAGAAGATATTCTTTATACCAAATTAGGCACCAAGCTAGGTATTGCAGGAGATGTACCTGAATTTAGCTGGGGTGGAGACAAATCTGCGGCTCCAGGAAAAGAAGGAACTGTTACTTTTTCAGATGAGGACTGGGGAATATTTTCATCGGCCCGTTCTGGCTATAAGGGAATAAGGGCAGGATATTATGATGACTGGTTTAAGAGTATACAGACAGGCTTGCAGAAAATGAAAGATGCAGGGGTAACTGCTCGGGATGTAAAGATGACGGAATGGGAGAAGTTAGTTCTGGCAATTACTGCTATAGGCTATGATCCAAGAGATATAAAAGCTTATGATTTAATAGACATAATTTCAAATAAGGAGTATGTGAAAGCATCAAATCAATATTTTACGCCGCAGTATGCAATTTATGCATTAACTTCTCGTAATTATATTAATCTTATTCCTAATGATGGAAAGCACATTACTAAAGATGATTTAGATGGATATATACATGAATGGGCCAAGGGTGCACTTGGGTCAAAAGGTGCTGATGGGTCAGCAGTAATAGGAAATACTACTCCTGATATGTGGACTATGAAATTACAACCAATTGCAGCTTATTATAATCCAGATGCAAAACCAGGAGACAAGTACTATGACGTAAAACAGGCTATGGATCATGTATTTGCACAGTTTTCAAATGCCCAGACTTATAAGGGATCTTTCTGGGGCGGCAGTGTAGATCTTGATGGCAAAATTGATTTAAATAATGCGTGGACCAATGCCCAGGTGTATATGACACTTGGAATGGCACATGCCAATATTTTTGACAAGATGTATATAAAAGACGGCAAGACTATTTTGGATGGTGTACTTGAGAAGTTTGATGTGAAAAATGGTACTACTGATTTTGATAATTCATCTTATGAATCTGCACAAATATGTAGGGGATTGGATTCGCTTGTACGTGCAGCTGAAGGCAGAGTCTCGATTTTTGATTGTACAGATGTCAAAGATTCTACAGTCCCTGTAAACAATGCCATAGCAGCACTGCCGGATGTATATAAAATTACTTCAGCTGATAAGGAAAAGGTTGATGCCGCAAGAGCTGCATATGATGAATTAAGTGATGTTAAAAAAGCTTCAATAAAACAGGAAACGATGGATAAATTGACTGACGCAGAGAAAAAGCTGTCACAATCACAGCCAGTAAAAGTAACAGGAATAGGTCTTGATAAAACGAGTGCAGATCTAATGAAAGGAGATACACTGCAGCTTACAGCGGCTATAACGCCTAAATATGCAACTAATACAAAAATAGATTGGTCAAGCAGTGATCCTACAGTGGCATCAGTGGATGAAAATGGAAAGGTAACAGCATTAAAAAAAGGAACAGCCGTAATAACAGCCGTATCTGAAGACAACAGGGATGCAAAAGCACAGTGCACAATAACAATAAAAGAAAATGTAAGTGTGACGGGAATAATTCTCGACAAAACAAGTGTTAAGTTGATACCAAAAGCTGCATTGCAGCTTACGCCAACCATAACACCAAACGATGCAACTAACCAAAAGGTGGATTGGTCAAGCAGTGATCCTGCAGTAGCAGCGGTAGATAAAAGTGGAAAAGTAACGGCAATAAAAGTAGGAACCGCAACTATAACGGCAAATACTGAAGATGGAAATAAAACGGCATCTTGTGCTGTAACAGTTGTTGATGGTCAGGGAGCTATTGTTATTAATAATGTAAAGTTGAAAAACAAACTTGCCCTAGCAGCAGGAAAAGACAGTGACTATGAGGGATATTTCACACCGGATGATCTAGCATCTATAAAAGGAACTATTGACCTTTCAAATTTAGATATTACCGATAGTGATATGGATGTAATGAAATATCTTAAAGGAGTATCAGCTATAAACCTGTCGGATAACAAAGATTTAACAAACCTTAGTTTTAAAAAACTTAAATTTGACTGGACAATACCAAAGGGTTTGGACTTTAGTGGATGTACAGGTATGAAAGACATAAAAAATAAAATGTTTGCATTTACTTCTAGTAAACTGACTTCTATTAAATTACCTGAAGGAATACCAAGTATTCCTTTTTCATGTTTTTCAAATAGTAAACTTTTAGCTTCTGTAGAAATTTCAAATACGGTTAAAAGTGTAGGCAACTTAGCTTTCAGTGGCTGCACGTCACTGGAATATATGAAAATACCAGGTAGTGTAACACAATTGGGGGGCGGTTGTTTTTCGGGTTGTACCAATCTTTCTGTATTAGACTTAACGGATACAAGTTTTACTAAGGACAATACTAAAGACACAAAATATCTTGATTCTACCACGATAATTTGTGGTAAAAGTGCTAAACTATCACCCGGTCAGATATCAATAAAAACAGGTGGAGTTAAAAAAATTGCAAATGAAATTCCATCAGATAAAGGGGTTGTATGGGGAAGTACTGATGCAAATGTGGCTAAAGTTTCAAGTGAAGGTGTAATAACAGGAGTTAATCCAGGAACGGCATATATTTATGCAAAAACAGATGATGATAGTTATGGGGGAGTTTGTGCTGTAACAGTAACTAAGGATATACCGCCACAGACAGTAAGCGTAACAGGCATGAGCCTTGACAGGACAAGTGCAAGCATGACAGAAGGAGATGTACTGCAGCTTACAGCAGCT
The DNA here is from genome assembly GCF_001675165.1 of Clostridium ragsdalei P11. Taxonomy (GTDB): domain Bacteria; phylum Bacillota; class Clostridia; order Clostridiales; family Clostridiaceae; genus Clostridium_B; species Clostridium_B ragsdalei. Next base: position 170,462 of record NZ_LROS01000044.1, on the reverse strand, counting down.
GTAACGCCGAATAATGCAGCAAATAAAAAAGTAGATTGGTCAAGCAGTGATAAAACTATAGCAGCAGTAGATGAAAACGGAAAGGTAACAGCAGTAAAGGCAGGAACAGCAAGAATAACAGCAGTATCTGAAGACAACAAGGATGCAAAGGCACAGTGTACAGTTACTGTTACGGAAAATAATACGCCAAAACCAATACAGATAACTAATCTAACAAAGGACAGTTCATTTAAATTGGGTGATGATGCAAAGGTATCTGTAAAGGCAGAAAATAATTCCGGTAAAGACCAGGATGCATCACTTATAGTAGCACTATATAATGAGGGTGGTAAATTCATCAATTATATATGCGGTAAGCAGACGATAAAAAATGGAGCTTCATCTATCTTGACGGGCATTATGAAACTTCCAGAGGAGGGAATATATAAATTGAAGGCATTTGTATGGGACAGCCTTGAAAATATGAATCCTCTCTCAGATATTATAGACATACCTGTCCAGTTAAATAAATAAAGGACTTTTATAAGATGGGTTTTGCTAGAAATATTGGCAAAACCCATAAATTAAAGATATGAATTATTGTTATAGTAGAATATGTATTATAATACATTTTTATCTATTATATATAGAATATTATGTTGACTTTGGAAAATATATGTCTTATACTTAACATAAAAGTAATAAAAATTTAATATTTAGTATTAGGTGCTGTCAAATATGATAGTTAAAAGGAAAAGTGTAAGAAACACTGCAGCCCACCGTTACTGTATGGAGGATGAAACCCTAATTATGTCACTGGATTTATGTATCCGGGAAGACAGGGGAGTAAAATGAATCTGAGCCAGGAAACCTGCCTGATATGTTGTTAATTCTTTCGGAGGGAAAGATGTTACTATATTTAAGCTGTTTATAATTAAAAGTAAACGGTTATATTGACATGAGAGAACCCTAGCGGTTCTTTTTTAGTTTATTAGTTATATGTAGTTATCTATGTTATAAAGGGGACCTTCGAAAGAAGGTCTCTTTTGTTGTAATTCAGAAAAAGTCTTCGAAAATTTTAAGCTTATCTTTTTAAGGAGGTGGTGTACAAGCAAGAACTTAAAAATTAATAATATTAAAATTAGTTTATAGTACATAATTTTAGAATTTAGAAAGGAGAAGAAAATGAAAAAGATATGGAAAAAGGCCAGTTTTGTTATGATGCTTATATTTACATTAATGACATTTGCACCATACACGGTTATGGCAGATACTTCGTCAACAACATCATCAATGCCCTCGTTATATCAGGATACAGATGGAAATTATACTGTAAGTTCAGTAGAGGATTTGAATAAACTTAGGGGAGATATTGATAATGGAATAGACTATTGTGGTAAGAAAATTGTATTGAAAAATGATATAGATATAAGTAAATCAAATGTGCCTTTAAAATCATTTACTACTAATAAAGGATTTAATGGTACTTTTGATGGCAAATATTACACTATAAGTAATTATACAGATTCAAAGTCAGGTTTATTTGGGATTGTAGACAAAGATGGTATTGTAGAAAATGTTAGAATTGATGCTAATGTAACTACTGAAAATCCAACTATAAAATCTCATGATGCTTCAGAGTATGGATTAATTGCTAATGAAGCTGGGGGTACGATTGCTCGCTGTTCTTCAACAGGAACAATTAAAACTATAACAACAGGTGGTCATCGTGTAGCGGGAATAGTTGGCAATGATGACTTGTACAGACTAGTAGATGGGGAAAATTTAGAGACAGCAGGAACCTTGGAAGATTGTTATAGTAATGTGACTTTTGACAATGAAGTAAACGCAAAATATTCCATAATACGTTCAGGAATTTGTGGACAAACTGGTAAGAAAATAGATAATTGCTATTTCTATGGTAAATTTACTGGAAATAGTGGAGGATATTCTGGTGATACCTCCCCAATTGTGAGCAGTACTTATTATGATATGCAAACTAAAGTTACAACGATGGCAAATACATGTGCATATGATAAAGGTGTGTTAGGACCTATATATGAGACCGCTAGTGGTGCACAAGGTTATACTACCGAAGATATGAAAAATAAAGATAGTTATACTAAACTGGGATTTGATTTTAATAACACGTGGAAAATTGATCCGTCTATAAATGGAGGGTATCCTTATTTAAATACTGAAAATACAGGTACAGATAAAGTAGCAACTAAAGTACCCGTAGATATACAGGTAACAGCTAATGACAAAGTATTTGTACCTGGTTCTGAGCCTATTAAAAATATAGATGATTGTCTGAAAACCACGGCAACTTTTAAGGTAATTTCAGAGTCTGATAAAGATGCAGATTTAATAAGCAAGTATAATGTTACTGTAACTTACAGTGGAGATGTGTTTTTCAATGCACCAACTATAGGAGATGTTCCTATAAATATTGAGCCAAGCAAACTCAAAATAAATTATGATTCAACTGAAGATTATCAATTTGTACTTGGCAAAGTACTTTCATCTACTGCCAAACTTCTTGACGATGGTACAGCATTACCTACACAAGATGAAGAAAAGCAGCAGATTGAAGATGCAAAAAAGGCAGAAGATATTCTTTATACGAAATTAGGTAAAAAGCTGGGTATTGCAGGAGATGTGCCTGAATTTAGCTGGGCTGGAGATAAAGCTACTGAACCGGGAAAAGAAGGAAATGTTGTTTTTTTAGATGAGGACTGGGGAATATTTTCATCGGCCCGCTCAGGGTATACGGGAATAAGAGCAGGATATTATGATGACTGGTTTAAGAGTATACAGACAGGCTTGCAGAAAATGAAAGAAGCAGGAATAACAGCCCAGGATGTAAAAATGACAGAATGGGAAAAGTTGTTTTTAGCAATTACTTCAATAGGATATGATCCGAGAGATATAAAAGCTTATGATTTATTGGATATTATATCAAATAAAAAGTATTTAGATGTATCAGCTCAAATGTTTTCACATGAGTATGCAATTTATGCATTAACTTCTTATAATTACCTTGATTATGTTCCAAATGACGGAAATCACGTTGATAAGGATTATATTGAGAAGAGCATACATGATGCTGCTAAAAGTGCTTGCAGTGGACAAAGTAAGGATGGCTCAAAAGTAGCCGAAAATGCTTCATCTGATATGTGGACTATGGGGCTGCAGTTAATGGCACCCTACTATGATGCAAATGCAAAAGAAGGGGACAAGTACTATGATGTAAAACAGGCTATGGATTATGCACTTGCTCAAATTTCAAATTCCCAGACTTATAAAGGTTCTTTCTGGGGAGGCTTTACAGATAATGATGGCAGATTTGACTTAAACAATCCATGGACAAATGCCCAGGTATATATGACCCTTGGTATGGCACATGTCAATATTTTTGATAAGAAATACATAAAAGATGGCAAAACTATGATAGATGGTGCACTAGTTCAAAGATTTGATGTTCAAAAAGGCACTACAAGTTTTAATAGCACTGACTATGAACCAGCTCAGATATGTAGAGGATTGGATTCCCTTGTACGTGCAGCGGAAGGAAGAAACTCAATATTTGACTGTACAGATGTGAAGAATTCAACAGTGCCTGTAAATAACGCCATAGCAGCACTGCCAGATGTAGATAAGCTTATGTCAGCCGATAAAGACAAAGTTGATGGGGTAGAAAAATTGTATGATGTCTTAAGTGATGCACAAAAATCATCCATGAAGCAGGAAACAGTGGACAAGTTAACCACAGCAGAGAAAAAGGTATCAGGATCTCAGGGTGAAACAAAACCAATAAAGATAACTAACCTTACAAAGGACAGTTCATTTAAATTGGGTGATGATGCAAAGGTATCTGTAAAGGCAGAAAATAATTCTGGTAAAGACCAGGATGCATCGTTATTAGTGGCACTATATGATGAGGGCGGTAAATTTATCAATTATGTATGTGGCAAACAGATGATTAAAAATGGAGATTCATCTATTTTAACAGGCATTATGAAGCTTCCAGAAGAGGGAATATATAAAATAAAGGCATTTGTATGGGACAGTCTTGAAAATATGAACCCTCTCTCAGATATTATAGATGTACCTGTTCAGTCAAACAAGTAAAAGATTTCAAAAAGTTTTTGTTTTGAAACTTAGAAAGGAGAACAAAATGAAAAAAATATGGAAAAAAGTTAGCTTTGTTATGATGCTGACATTTACATTAATGATATTTGTACCATATACGGCTATGGCAGATACTGCCCAAATAACATCAACGCCTTCGTTATCTCAGGATGCAGGTGGAAATTACACTGTAAGTTCGGTAGATGACTTGAATAAACTTAGAAAAGATATTGATAATGGAATAGATTATTCAGGTAAGACTGTATTTTTAACCCAGGATATTGATATAAGTAAATCAACTGCTGCATTAAATTCTTTTACAACTTCAAATGAATTTAATGGAACCTTTAATGGTAACTTTCATACTATAAGTAACTATAATGATGCAAAGTCCGGTTTATTTGCAGTTATTTGTAAAAATACTATTATTGAAAATGTTAGAATTGATGCCGATGTAGTTATTAAAGATGGAAAAGAAATTATAACTACAGCAGCAGATCTTGGATGTTTGGGAGATTATGGATTAATTGCAAATGAAGGAGACGGTACAATTACCCGCTGTTCTTCAACAGGAACAATCACAACCAAGGATGGCTTTGGGTGGATAGCAGGAATAGTTGGCTGTAATACGAGGCAAAAACGGAACAGTAGCATTATATACCCAGGATGTGTAGAAGATTGTTACAGTAATGTGACTTTTAATAACCAATCATCAGGGCAGAGTAAGCGTGCAGGAATTTGTGGATATGGCGGCAAAGTATTAGATCACTGCTATTTTTATGGCAAATTTACAGGAAATTATACTTATCAAAAAGACGGAATTGATGTTTCTACTTGTAATCCAATTGTTAATTTAGCTTATTATGATTCGAATGCTCGAGTTATGACGTCTGAAGCAACCTGTGCATATGATAAAGATGTCGTAGGGGATGCATGGAATGAGAGGGACACTTCTATAGATCCAAAAGCCTATACTACAGAAGAAATGCAGAATAAAGATACTTATACTGCAATGGGCTTTGACTTTGATAAAACCTGGAAAATAGATTCTTCCATAAACGGCGGCTATCCATATTTAAACTCTGGAAATATAGTAAAACAGGCAACTAAGGTGGTACTGGATCTCCAGGTAACAGCCGCAGATAAAATGTATGACACTAGTGCTTCTGTAGCTAAAAATTTAAGAACTACAATAACAAATATAAATTTGGTTCCTGAAGATAACCAATATAATGATTTAATAGGTAAATATAATGTTAAGGTTAGCTATGGCGGAAATGCAGACTTTTCGGCACCAACTATTGGAGAAACGCCTGTAAAGCTTAGCGGCGGCGATTTTAAAATTACTTATGACACAAATGATGAATATCAATTTGTTGTAGGTAAGGTTTCAGTTTCTAATGCCAGACTTAAAGATAATGGGGCGGCAGCACCTACAGAAACTGAAGAAAAGCAGCAGATAGAAAATGCTAAAAAGGCAGAAGATATCCTCTACAGCAAATTAGCATCTAAGTTAGGTATTGATAAAGTAAATGATTTCAGCTGGAGTGGTGATAAGGCTTCAAGAGAAGGAAAAGAAGGTACAATTGTTTTTTCAGATTCAGACTGGGGGGTATTTTCATCAGCCCGTTCAGGGTATAGTGGGATAAAACCTGGTTTTTATGATGATTGGTTTAAAAGTATACAGACTGGCCTGCAGAAGATGAAAGACGCAGGCATACAGGCACAGGATGTAAAGATGACAGAATGGGAAAAGTTAGTTCTGGCGATTACTTCCATAGGATATGACCCTAGGGATATAAAGGCTTATGATTTGCTGAATATTATATCAAATAAAGCATATTTAAAAGCGTCAGTCCAGTATTTTACACCACAGTATGCAGATTTTGCATTGACTTCTTATAATTATATTGACTATGTTTCAAAAGATGGAAATCATATTACGCAGAGTGATTTAGAAGCTGATATGCATGGTTGGGCTAAAATAAGTCCAATAGCTGCAGATGGTTCTATTGGGCCAGTAAATGCTGTACCTGATATGAGAACTATGGTGTACCAGCCAATTACAGCCTATTATGATCCGGATGCAAAACCAGGAGATAAATATTATGATGTAAAGCAAGCCATAGATTATGAATTTAATCATATCTCAAACTCACAAACTTACCTGGGTTCTTTCTACGGGGGATATGACTATAACAATCCGTGGACCAATGCCCAGGTATATATAAACCTTGGTATGGCACATGTCAATATATTTGACAAGAAATATATAAAGAATGGGCAGACTATTTTAGATGGGGCACTGAAGTTTTATGACATTGAAAAAGGTACTACTACATTTGATGACTCAACTTATGATCCTTCACAGATGTGCAGGGGACTTGATTCACTTGTAAGGGCATATGAAGGAAGAAATTCAATATTTGACTGTACAGATGTGAAGAATTCTACAGTGCCTGTAAATAATGCCATAGCAGCACTTCCAGATGTAGGCAAGCTTACTTCAGCCGATAAAGACAAGGTTGATGCAGTAGAGAAATTGTATGATGCCTTAAGTGATGCACAAAAATCATCCATGAAGCAGGAAACAGTAGGCAAGTTAACTGAAGCAGAGAAAAAGGTATCAGGATCTCAAGATGAAACAAAACCAATAAAGATAACTAACCTTACAAAGGACAGTTCATTTAAATTGGGTGATGATGCAAAGGTATCTGTAAAGGCAGAAAATAATTCTGGTAAAGACCAGGATGCATCGTTATTAGTGGCACTATATGATGAGAATGGTAAATTTATCAATTATGTATGTGGCAAACAGATGATTAAAAATGGAGATTCATCTATTTTAACAGGCATTATGAAGCTTCCAGAAGAGGGAATATATAAAATAAAGGCATTTATATGGGACAGTCTTGAAAATATGAATCCCCTTTCCAATGTTATAGATGTACCTGTCCAGTCAAACAAGTAAAAGATTTCTAAATTTTATAAGTATATTTATTGGACAAGATAGATAATTAATGTTTAGGTAGAAATTTAAATTATATACATGGAGATGATAAAATGTTAAAAAAGAAAATTAAGATGCTAATCTGTGTTTCTATGGTATGTTCTACATTTGTTACAGTAGATTTATTGGGCTTGAACCATACCTATGCAGAAGCTTCAAATACAGGTACATCTGTTGCAAGTGCAACACAAGAGCCTACAACAGATAGCAGCCAGGGCATAAATATTACAAATACAACATTAAAGAGTAAACTTGGACAAGCAGCAGGAAAAGGCAGTGATTATACAGGAGACTTAACAGCAGTTGACCTGGCATCAATAAAAGGAGAAGTTGACCTGTCAAATTCTAATATTACAGATAGTGATATGGCTGTAATGAAATATCTTACAGGAGTAACATCCATAAATTTATCCAACAATACAGCTATAACATATGCAGGATTTGATCAAAAATATTTTGACTGGACGACAGCAAAGAGTTTGAACTTTAGTGGATGCAAAGGAATTGTATATTCAGTAGACAATATGGCTAGTTTAAGTACAAGGGGTCAATTTTATAACTGCGGTAATTTGAAATCAATAGTTTTACCTGAGAATATAACAAATATTATGCCATCTATGTTTGACGGGTGTACAGGACTTACTTCTATAACTATTCCAACTAAAACACTTATAGGCACAAGTGCATTTATGGGATGTACAAATCTTGCAAATGTTACTTTACAAGATGGAGTTACAGGCATAGGGAGCCGTTCTTTTATGTCATGTCCTTCGCTAAAATATATAAAACTGCCAGGTAATATTAACCAAAGTGGCCTACAAGATAGTTTTACAGGAGATACCGGTCTAGTAATAGATGCCAGGGGCACAACGCTAACATCTGCTTACGAAGATAGATGGGGAGATATTACAGGATTAACATACCTTTATGGACAGGATGGAAAATTATCATCCAGTACATTATCTTTAAAAACAGGAGAAGCACAAACAATTACTTCAGAGATACCCTCAGATAAAACTATTACATGGGGAAGTACAGATACCAGTGTGGTAACAGTTTCAGATAAAGGTGAAGTAACAGGAGTAAAACCGGGAACGGCATATGTTTATGCAAAGGCCAGTGACAGCACTTACAGTGGACTTTGCAGTGTGACTGTGACACAAGGAACATTAGTTACAAAGGTAACAAAAATAGATTTAGATAAAACAAGTGCAAGCTTAAAAGAAGGAGATACATTACAGCTTACACCAACAATAACGCCTAAAGATGCAACTAATCAAAAAGTAAATTGGACAAGCAGCGATACATCAATAGCAACAGTAGATGCAAATGGAAAGGTAACAGCGGTAAAAGCAGGAACAGCAGATATAACAGCAGCATCAGATGATAATAAAGATATTACTACTAAGTGTTCAATTACTGTAACTTCTGCTTCACAATCAGGTGATTATATAAGTACAATAAACGGACTTATAGATGGAATAAGCCCAACTTTTGAAACACGTACAGATGATGCATGGCATATGTTTGATTTAATTAAAGCAGGCAAAGCAATACCTGAAAGTTACTTGACAGACCAGGAGAATAAGATAAAACAAGATCCTAATTATTTGTTAACAGGTAGTGGTGACTATGTGAAAGATGATATTCAAAAGTGTGAAGGAATAACACTTACTGTAATAGCAGCAGGAAAAGATCCAACAAATTTTGGAGGAATAAATCTCATAGAGAAAATATACGATAGTAAAACTCTATCGCAAGATATTATGGGGTTGGGAAATGAAGTAAATTGGGCATATGCACTTATAACATTGAATTCAGGAAAATTCAATGTACCTGATACTGCACCATGGACTAGAGCAAATCTAATACAAAAGTTATTGAGTAAACAAAAAAGTGATGGAGGCTGGAATACAAATAGCTGGCCACCAACAATAGGTTCAATGTCAAGTACCACAGCAATTGTAATGACAGCACTTGCACCATATTATAGTACAAATGCTGATGTAAAAACAGCATTGGACAAAGCAATCCAGCTTTTAGAAAACAGACAAACTCCAGATGGAGGGTTCGATGCGACAAGTAATGCTTCATCAAATACTTCTATGACAGCTAGCACAATAATGGGATTATGTGCCATGGGAATAGACCCGGTAACAGATAGTAGATTTGTAAAAAACGGTAAGAATCCTGTGGATGTATTATTAAGTTCTGCTGCTAGTGATAAAACTGGCTTTATGTATAATGGATACAATGATCCAGGAACAACAGCAGCAGGCTTTACGGGAATAACTGCATATAAATTGTTTAAAGAAGGAAAAGGATCTATGTATAATTTTGTACCACAGGATGCACCAGTTACAAAGGTAACAAAAATAGATTTAGATAAAACAAGTGCAAGCGTAGAAAAGGGAAGTACGGTTCAGCTTACAGCAACAGTTGCACCGGAAGATGCCACTAATAAAAACATGAAATGGACAAGTGATAAAACAGATATAGCAGCAGTTGACAATACAGGAAAGGTAACAGGATTAGCGGCGGGAACAGCAACTATAACAGCAACTACTGAAGACGGAGGAAAAACAGCATCATGTACCGTAACGGTTACAGATAATAGCAAGGAAGATAAATCCATGCAGATAACTACTGATTTAGCGAAAGGTACAACGTTTAAACTTGGAAATGATGCTAAAATATCTATAAATGTAAAAAATAATTCTACAGAGACCCAAGAAGCTTCATTGATATTGTCATTGTTTAATAAAGATAATAATAAGTTTATAAGTTGTGTATCTGCACATAAGAATATTCCAGTAGGAGATTCAGCTGATTTAACGGGTAGTATGAAACTTCCAACACAAGGAAACTATGAAATAAGGGCATTTGTTTGGAATAATTTGGACGATATGAAACCTATTTCTGATGTTATAACCATACCAATTAGCGATACAGGTAAATAACTAATTTAAAATAGTTTTAGTTATATAGAATGGATATAGATTATGATATTAAGTAGGATTTAAAGATCTGCTACCAAATTGTGAGGTAAATTGGTAATAAAATTATATATAATAATTAGTTTACGATTAATTTAAGGAGGTCAGTATGAAAAAAATTGTCAGTAAAGTTATTACGCCTTTATTTGTATTAGGCATTGCGGTATCAGGATTTGGAGGCAGTGTAAGTGCGGAGACGGCTTCAAGCACTTCTGCGGCGAATACAGATGCTGATGCAGCTGTAACAGAAGATAGAATTTCAGGAAATAATAGAATAGAAACTTCACTTAAGATAAGTGGAAATGGATGGGAAAATGGAGCAGACACAGTAGTTATAGCACAGGGGTATGGGTATGCAGATGCCCTTTGTGCTGCACCCCTTGCTAAAAAGAACAATGCACCTATAATTCTTTCTAGTAAGGATTCACTCAGTGGAAGCACTATAGATGAGCTTAAAAGACTTAAAGCTAAAAATGCATTTGTAATAGGGGGAACAGGTTCTTTATCAGACGATGTTACAGCTCAACTTAAAAATATTGGAATAAGTAATGTTGAAAGACTTGGTGGGGCAGACAGGTATGAAACTTCTGTAAAAATAGCGCAAAAACTTGGGAGCGTAAGTAGTGTTGTAGTTACTTCGGGAGGCGGTTATGCAGATAGCCTTTCCATAGCTCCTATAGCTGCAAGCAAAGGTATGCCAATACTTTTAACTAGAAGTAACAGTATGCCAGATGTAGTTGAAAATTATATAAAGGGGCAAAGTGTAAGCAAAACTTACGTAGTAGGTGGCACTGCTGTTATTAAAGATGATGTGAAGAATTCACTACCAAATGCTGAGAGGATTGGAGGTGCTACAAGGTTTGATACAAATCTTGATATACTTCAGAATTTTAAGTCTGATCTTAACTTTGACAACGTATATGTTGCAGAAGGAGATGGCCCTAATGGAAATGAATTTGCAGATGCCCTTTCAGGTGCAGCCCTTGCAGCACAGAAGTCGGCTCCATTAGTTCTGATTTATAAAACTATGAATTCAAATAGTGCAAATTTTATAGTGTCTAATATGTCTCAAAAAACAGTTGTTACAGCACTAGGGGGCACTATGGTAGTTCCTGATACAGTTGTCAGTGGTGTTGTTAAGCAATATAACAATAAAAATTCCAACCCGAATCCAAATCCAAATCCTAACCCGATACATCAAGGAGGATCCAGTGGTGGAGGAAATACTACACCTACACAGCAAGGAGATAAACTTGTAAGCATTGATGGAAAAAGTAATGAAGGAATTAATTTGACTATTACTGAGAATACAAATAAGTCTATAACAATACAGGCTAATAGTAAGAATAATACGGATTATGTTACTATTACTTTATATGATGAAGATGGAAATCTTAAGTATATAGATCAGACTACAGGTTCTATGAATTTAAATACTATACTTGACGCTGGAAAATATAAAGGAGTTATAAAGGCTTCAAATACAGATAAAATAAACATACCCGAATTTCAAGTTAAGTAATAGTTTTAATTTTTATATAATTTACTTAATTAAATTAATAATGCATATTTCAACATTATCTTAATCATTATGAAAATAATGTTGACTTTTCAAAAAATATGTACTACACTTGATACAAAAGTAATAAAAATTTAATATTTAGTATTAGGTGCTATCAAGATGGTAGTTAAAAGGAAAAGTGTAAGAAACACTGCAGCCCACCGTTACTGTATGGAGGATGAAACCCTAATTATGTCACTGGATTTATATCTGGGAAGACAGGGAAGTAAGATGAATCCGAGCCAGGAAGCCTGCCTGATATGTTGTTAATTCTTTCGGAGGGGAAGATATATGTTGCATGTAAAAATGCATGTTTACGATGTAAGTAAATAGTTACATTCGAAATAAAAGGACCCTCAGGGGTCCTTTTTATTTATTTCGTTGTATTTTCGTCTCCTAAAACAGGAGGCCTTTTTTAATTACATCAAGATACTATAAAAAGAATATTCTAAATTGCCATAATATATAGGCAATTATAGAAATATTATATTAATTTGAAGGAGGGATAATATGCAAAAAGTTATAAGTAAATGTACTACATTTTTATTTATGATAGGTATTGCATTGTCTGGCTTTGGAAGTCAGGTGTATGCAGATACAAATATAAGTAAAAATAGAATTTGTGGAAATGACAGAATTGAAACTTCCTTAAAAATAAGTCAGAATGGCTGGAAGGATGGTTCAAGTACTGTAGTTATAGCCCAGGGTTATGGGTATGCAGATGCCCTTTGTGCAGGACCACTTGCTAAAAAATACAATGCGCCTATAATACTTTCCAAGCAAGATGGATTAAGTGATGAGACTATAAGTGAGCTAAAAAGCCTTAAAGCAAGTAAAGCTTTTGTAATTGGAGGTAAGGCCTCACTATCTGATAATGTGGAATCTGAGCTGAAGAATATTGGTATAAATGATGTGGAAAGGCTTGGAGGTGCAACAAGATATGAAACCTCTGTGAAAATAGCTGAAAGTCTAGGAAGTGTAGATAGTATTGTAGTTGCATCTGGCAGTGGTTATGCAGACAGTCTTTCTATAGCACCTATAGCATCTAAAAAAGGAATGCCAATACTTTTATCAGAAAAGGACAGCCTTCCTGATGTAGACACTGAATACATAAAAAAAGTAAATGCAAACAAAAGTTATGTAATAGGTGGAGAAAGTGTTATATCAGATAATATAAAAAATTCTCTTCCAAATGCACAGAGAATTGGAGGAAGTACTAGATTTGAAACAAACTTAGCTGTACTTGAAAATTTCAAGTCTGATCTTGACTTTAGCAATGTGTATATAGCTGAAGGAGATGGACCTAATGGAAATGAATTTGCAGATGCCCTTTCAGGGTCAGCTCTTGCAGCACAGAAATCAGCTCCTTTAGTACTTATGTATAACAGATTAAACTCAAATGTAGAGGATTTTATAAAGTCTAATATTTCTAATAAGACAGTATTTACGGCATTAGGAGGAACTAAAGTAGTTCCAGATGATGCTGTAGATAATATTATAACTGCATACAACCAAGCAAATAGTGGAAAAAACACTAATATTTCAGGTGGGTCTTCAGGAGGATCTAGTGGAGGATATACTCCAGTTCAGCCATCAGGTGATTTAAGTTTAAATTCAGCAAATCAAACTTATGATGGAAATACTTCTGGAAATAAGAACGAAATAATAGGAAATGTAAATATATCAGCAGATAAAGTTTCTCTTCAAAATGTAAAAATTGATGGCACACTTACAATAGATCCAGGTACAAGTGGAGTTAGCACTATAACAAATGTTACCGCTGGTAATATAGTAGTAAAATCTGGGGCAGATCACAGTATTTATTTGAGCAACGTGAAGTCTGATTCACTCCTGGTTAATAGCAGTAACAGCGTAAAGGTTGAGATAAGCAGTGGAACTCAAATAGTAGATACACAAATAGCAAGTAGTGCAACACTAGTGACTCTAAATGATGCTAAATCAACTTTTGGACAAGTTATTGTGGATTCAACTTCAGAGCCGCAAATAACACTTACAGGTGGATTTGAAAATGTTAATGTAAAAAATAAAGCTGACATAAATTTGACAGGAGCCAATGTATCAACAATAAATGCTTCTGAAAGCTTTACTTTAAATATAAATGATAACACATCTACTGTAGCTGCACTAAAGGTGTTAGAAGGTTGCGTTGTTGATGGAAACAAAAAAATAGCACAAACAACTGTAAAAAACATCGTAAATGTAAATAAGTCTGGAATTAACTTAAATATAATTGAAAATACTCCAGATGATATAGATATAAATGCAGTTAGCAAAAATGATAATGATAAAATTGCTTTAACTTTATATGATAGCCAGGGGAACTTGAGTTACATAAATCAATCTGAAAATGGTAACTTACAGGTTAAAACTGCTCTTAAGTCTGGAAAATATCATGGCTTTATCAAATCTTCAAGTACTGAGAAAGTTAATATAAATGAATTTGAAATTAAGTAATAAAGCTATTAGCGATTATGATGTATGAAAGGAGAGAGTATATGAAGAATTTTAAAGTCAAGTTGATGTCATTTTTTGTAACCATAATGATGATGCTTGGTATAGTAGGAACTGGTACAGCTCAAGTATTTGCAGATGGAACTGGATATTCATCTCAAATAAATAGTCTTATAAATTCAATGAGTCCATCTATTATACAAAACATGGGTGATTGGCAGACTTTGGATTTAAATAAGGCAGGAAAAGAAGTACCAGGAAGCTATTTAACAAATCTTGAAAGTAATATAAAAAGTGGTTCAGATTCCTTATCTTTACCTACAGATTATGAGAGAACTTCTTTGGGAATACTTGCAGCTGGTGGAGATCCAACAAACTTTGCTGGAATGAATTTAATAGAAAAAATATATAACAATGAGGGCATCAAAGATCAAGGCATAAATGCCTATGTATTTGCACTTATAGCTCTTGATGCGGGGAAATTTAATATACCTGATGGCTCAAAATGGACTAGAGATAGTTTGATTCAGGGAATATTAGATAATAAGACTACAGATGGGGGCTGGAGTTATAGTGGTGGTTCAGCAGATCCTGATATGACAGGAATGGCACTTTCAGCTTTAGCTCCATATTATGGCACTAAGGCAAATGTAAAATCAGCTGTGGATGGAGCAGTTGAAATACTTGCAAATATTGAGAAGAATGATGGTGGATTTGCATCATGGAGCCCTAAAGATGGCGGTGGCGATGAAAATGCAAACAGTGAAGCTATGGTAATAATAGGATTATGTGATAACAACGTAGATCCAACTACAGATAGTAGATTTACAAAGAATGGTAAAAACCCTTTGGATGCATTATTGAGCTATACAGTAAGTGACAATAGTGGATTTGGATATACAGATAATAAATCAGCTAATGGTATGGCAACAGAACAGGGATTTAGAGCACTAGCTGCATACAATCTTTTTAAAGAAGGCAAAGGATCAGTATATAAGAATTTTGCAGCAAATACTTCAGATACTAAGGTAACTGGAATAAGTCTGGATAAAACAAGTGCAAAGCTTACAGAAGGGGATTCATTACAGCTTATACCAACAATAGCACCAAAAGATGCTACTAACACGAAGGTAGATTGGTCAAGCAGTGATAAAGCTATAGCAGCAGTAGATGGAAATGGAAATGTAACAGCAGTAAAGGCAGGAACAGCAACTATAACAGCAACTACAGAAGATGGACAGAAAACAGCAGTTTGTACTATAACAGTTATTGCCAAAACCGTACCTGACAAAACCATACACGTATCAATGATTATTGATGGATATAAGGGAAATATGTTAACTGATGAAAATATAGAAGCTGCAGAAGGACAAACAGTTTATAGCATGTTTAAAAATGAACTTGCAGCCAAAGGAATAACCTATAAAAATCCTGGTGGCGATTTCTCACCATATATATCTGATATAGCAGGTGAAACGGAAAAAGACAGAGGAGCACAAAGCGGCTGGAAATACAGCGTAAATGGGGTATTCCCTAATGTAGGCTGTGGAAGCGTTAACCTTAAAGATGGAGATAAAGTGCACTGGATATATGTAGAAGGTGCCTGGGATGAAATCCAGTTTAGAGATGTAGATTCAATTAGCTTAGATAAACAAAGCTTGAACTTAAATGTAAATGGTACACAGCAGCTTACAGCTACAATTGATCCAGATAATGCTACAGATAAAGGTGTAACCTGGAAAAGCAGTGACCCTACAGTGGCCAAAGTAGATGAAAATGGAAATGTAACAGCAGTAAAAGCAGGGACAGCAACAATAACAGCAGCATCAGTGGATAATGATAGAACAGATTTTAATCAAAAAAAATATGGGCCTAAAACAGATCAATGTACAATTACAGTAAATTCACAACAACCACAGATAGTAAAGGTGACAGGAGTAAGTCTTGACAAAACAAGTGCAAACTTGACAACAGGAGATACATTGCAGCTTATACCAACGATAACACCAAAAGATGCCACTAACACGAAGATAGATTGGTCAAGCAGTGATAAAACTATAGCAGCAGTAGATGAAAATGGAAAAGTAACAGCAGTAAAGGCTGGAACAGCAGCAATAACAGTAGTATCTGAAGACAATAAAGATGCAAAAGCACAGTGTACAGTTACAGTATCAGATAAAAAGCAAGCTGTTCAGGTAGATTTAAGTGTTACAGGCTATAAGGGAAGTATATTAGATGCTAAATCTATTGAAGCAGAAGGTGGAAAAACAGTAGAACAATTTGTAAAGCAGGTATTAGATGATAAAAAAATAGAATATACTGACGATAATGGATACTTTTCTATGATAGATAATGAATCACAGCGCGATAGAGGAGCAATTAGTGGATGGATGTATGATGTTAATGGCATACAACCAACTTTAGGAATGAAAGATTATAAAGTTAAAAATGGAGATAAAATAAGATTATTTTTTACAAGCGATTTTGGAAAAACTATGTTTAGAGACATAGATAAAATTAGTTTAGACAATACAAAAATGAGCTTAAATGTAGGTGATATACAAACTATTCGAGCAAATGTATCTCCTATAACAGCTACAGAAACGGTAAATTGGTCAAGTAGTGACCCAACGATAGCGGAGGTAGACAACAATGGAAAGGTAACGGCAGTAAAGATAGGAACGGCAACTATAACGGCCTCAGGTAAATATAATAAAAATATAACGGCACAGTGTGCAGTTACAGTAGCTCAGCCATTGGTAATAACTAATTTGACAAAGGATAGTTCATTTAAATTAGGTGATGATGCAAAGATATCTGTAAAAGCTGAAAATAATTCAGGTAAAGACCAAGATGCATCATTAATAGTAGCGTTATATGATGAAGGTGGCAAATTTATCAATTATGTATGTGGAAGACAAACAATAAAAAATAATGATTCATCTATTTTAACGACTATGATGAAACTTCCAGAAGAAGGAGCATACAAATTGAAAGCATTTATTTGGGACAGTTTAGAAAGTATGAATATTATTTCTGATAGTATAGATATACCCGTCCAATCAAAATAAATAAAATTTAAAATATGTTTTAAAGGATGGCTTCTCTTACTCAGCCATTCTTTAAGCAGTTTTAAATAATTAAAACTATAAGTTCTTAAGGGGGATACTATGAAAAAAATTATAACTAAGATTATTATGTTTTTGTTTATAGTAAGTATTGGAATGTGTGGTTTTAGTGGAAGTGCATATGCAGAATCAGGTGCGAATGCAAAAACTACACAGCAAAGTGTAAATATAAGTAAAGACAGGATTTATGGAAATGATAGAATTGAAACTTCACTGAAAATAAGTCAAAGTGGTTGGAAAAATGGTTCAAGCACTGTAGTTATAGCCCAGGGTTATGGGTATGCAGATGCCCTTTGTGCAGGACCACTTGCTAAAAAATATAATGCACCTATAATACTTTCAAAGCAAGATGGATTAAGTGATGAGACTGTAAGTGAATTAAAAAGACTTAAGGTAAGTAAAGCTTTTGTAATTGGAGGTAAAGCTTCATTATCTGATAATGTGGAATCTGAACTAAAAAATATTGGTATAAATGATGTAGAGAGGCTCGAAGGTGCAACAAGATATGAAACTTCTGTGAAAATAGCTGAAAGTTTAGGAAATAGTGTAAATAGTATTGTAGTTGCATCTGGAAACGGCTATGCAGACAGTCTTTCTATAGCACCTATAGCTTCAAAAAAAGGAATGCCAATACTTTTATCACAAAAGGATATTCTTCCTGATGTAGTTAAAAATTATATAAAAAAAGTAAACGTGAACAAAAGTTATGTAATAGGTGGAATAAATTCTATATCTGATAATATAACAAATTCGCTCTCAAATGTGCAGAGAATTGGAGGAAGTAATAGATTTGAAACAAACTTAGCTGTACTTCAAAATTTTAAATCTGATTTTGATTTTAGCAATGTGTATATAGCTGAGGGAAATGGAACAAGTGGAAATGAATTTGCAGATGCTCTTTCAGGTTCAGCTCTTGCAGCTCAAAAATCTGCTCCTGTTGTACTTGTTTATAATACAATATCTACCGACACTGCAAATTTTATAAAGTCTAATATGTCCAAGGATACTGTTCTTACAGCTTTAGGTGGAACATTAGTAGTACCTGATGTAATTTTAAATGGAATTGAAGATTTATTTAATGGCAAAACCCCTGACAGTGGTATAGGAAATCCCACTACAGCAACTACAACTACAACTATAACTACAAACCCTACTTCAGATAAGTTACATGTGTCACTTGTAATTGATGGTTATAAAGGAAATGTAATCAATGAAACAAATTTAGAGGCTGCCAAAGGAGAGTCAGTTTACGACTTGCTTAAAAGTACTCTTGATAGTAAGGGAATAAAATTTGTAAATAAGGGAACTGGTGGCAGTACTACGGGTGCAGCTGTATATATATCAAGTATAGATGGAGAAACGGAATTTGATAGGCCAAGAGGAAATGGACAGACAAATCAGAGTGGATGGAAATACAGTGTGGATGGCACTTTTCCAAATCATGGCTGTGGAGTAGAATACATTAACAATGACAATGAAAAAATACACTGGATTTATGTTGTTGGAGCTTGGGATGAGACTCAATTTAGAGATGTAGATTCAATTACTCTTAACAAAACTGATTTAACTTTAAATGCAAATCAAACTGAAAATCTTACAGCTGCTGTTAGCCCTTCTAATGCTACTGATAAAGATGTAACATGGGAAAGCAGTGATAAAACTGTAGCCACAGTAGACAGTAATGGTAAAGTAACAGCCGTAAATTCAGGTACAGCAACAATAACAGCAAATTCAATAGATAATACAAAGGGATTTGTTCGTAATTATACACCACAATCTGCTTCCTGTAAGGTTACTGTTAATTCATCAAATTCAGGTGGAAATACTCCATCTTCTATTTCTGTAACAGGAATAACTTTAGATAAAACAGGAACTGTTGCAGTAGGAGGTACACTCCAGTTAAAGGCATCAGTACAACCAGATAATGCTACTGATAAAAATGTAAATTGGTCAAGTAGTGATAAGACTATAGCAGCAGTAGATGGAAAAGGATTGGTAACAGGAGTAAAAGAAGGAACAGCAACAATAACAGCAGTTACGGAAGATGGAAATAAAACAGCAGCTTGCACTATAACGGTAAAAAACTCCCAGATAAAAGATTATACATCATCTATAAATAATCTTATAAATGGAATAAGCTCAAGCATTACAAGTAATAATTGTGATGATTGGATTGCCCTTGGATTAAATAAAACAAGCAATCAGGTACCAAAAGATTATTTATCAAAATTGCAGGACAGAATAACAAGCAATACAAAAGGAGGAGTACTGGATTTAGGACAACCTACGGAGTATGAAAGAACTACACTAGCAGTACTTGTAGCTGGAGGAAACCCTACAAATATATCAGGTCAGAACCTTATAGAAAAAATGTGCAACAGTGATATGGACAGCCAGGGGATAAATGCCTATGTGTTTGGACTTATAGCCCTTGACTCAAAAAATTTCAAGGTACCGGATAATGCAAAATGGACTAGAGATACTTTAATTAAAGCTATATTAAATAATAAAACCAAAGACGGTGGCTGGAGTTATGCTGGTGATTCAGCAGATCCTGATATGACTGGTATGGCAATTTCTGCACTAGCTCCATATTACAGCACTAATTCAGATGTAAAGTCAGCTGTTGATGCGGCGGTTAATACACTTTCCAAAATACAAGAAGGTGACGGTGGATTTGTATCCTGTGGCATTGAAAATAGTGAGAGTTCAGCTCAAGTTATAATAGGTTTGTGCGCAAATGGTATAGATCCAACTACAGACAGCAGATTTATAAAAAATGGTAAAAATCCAATGGATTCACTATTGAGCTTTGCCACAAGTGACAACAAAGGTTTTGGACATACAGATACTTCATTGAATGGTATGTCTACAGAACAGGGATTGGAAGCTGTGGCAGCATATAATCTTTTTAAGAGCAAAGGAGGATCTCTATATAAATTTTAGTTAATGAATATAGATAGCTTAGAGAATGGCTTACTTTTACTAAGTCATTCTTCAGTTAATTTTAAGGAAGTGAGAATTAATATAATGAGTGAAGGAGTAAAAGCAGTACCTTTGTCAAAATCACGGAATAGGGAAAAGGTTAGACATTTTATTGACTTTAAACAGTATCATGTTCTTACTGCATCACTGGTATTTATGTCTATGATGATTATAATATTTTCTAATGATAATCCAGTAATACTTGGATCTGTGTACATATTTATTATAGGAATGATAATATTTTCAAAGGAAAAACAAAAGTTTAAAACCGGATTTTATTATTTTATTCCAATTGCTATTTTGATAATAGTTATAAATATGCTTTTTGTAAGTTCAGGAAGCACTACCCTTTTTTATCTTTTTCACAAGCGTTTTACATTAGAAGCTGTAATTTATGCAGTAGTTATGTGTTTTAAATTTTTAGCTGTCATATATCTCTTTTTAATACTTGAAATCATGATTGATACGGATAAAGCAGTTTCCTATTTTTCGTCTATAATGCCAAAGTCCACTCTCATGCTTATGATAAGTTTTAAGCTTATTCCAACTATGAAAGACAGATTTAAGAATTTAAAAGAAATATATGAAATAAGGGGAGTTATATTTAACAAGAAAAAAGCGAAGGAAAAAGCACACAGCTATATTCCCGTAATGTCGGTACTTTTAGAGGATTCTATGGAAGGTTCTTTTAGCATAGGTGAATCTGCCTATGTAAGGGGATTTTTAAGTGGCAGCAGGAGCGTTTATGATAGACAAAAATTTAAAAACAAGGACTGGGAAGTTATAGTTTTAAGTGTAGCTCTCATGATATTTTATGGTGTAGCACAATTTAAAAAATGGGTGGAGTTTAACATATATGATGGTGTGACTGCTGTTAATTTTTTTAATGTTGGTATAGCCATAATTATTGCGTTTATAGTAGTAATTACTTTAACCATAATTTTTAATAGTGAGGAGAAGGAATATGTCGTATATAGAGATTAGCAATTTAAATTTCACTTATCCCCTTGAGAAACACAAGTCGCTAAAAGACATAAATTTGTCTCTGGAGAAAAATGATTTTCTTCTCATAGCAGGTAGATCAGGCTCTGGAAAATCTACACTTGCAAGGGCTATAGTAGGAACAGTACCTAATTTTTATGGAGGTACTATAGGTGGAGAAATAAAAATAGATGGTGAATTGGTAAACAAAATGAGCCATAAGGAAAGGGCAAAAAAAATAACTATGGTTTTTCAAGATCCGGAAAAGCAGCTTGTTATGAACAAAGTACACAGGGAAATAGCTTTTGGACTTGAAAATATAGGAGCAGATGAAGAAGTGATAAAAAGGAGAGTTTATGAAGCTCTTCAGTTTTCTGGTATACTTCATTTGGCAGAAAGGGATGTAACTTCTCTCTCAGGAGGAGAAAAACAAAAAGTGGCAGTAGCCTCTGCCCTTGTATATATGCCAAGCTGCATAATATTAGATGAACCTACCTCTCAGCTTGATCCTTCATCTGCAGAGGAAATGTTAAATTTAGTAAAAAAGATAAATCAAGAGCTTGGAATAACGGTTATAGTTATTGAGCAGAGAGTAAACAGATGGTTTGATACTGTTGACTCTATAGCAATTATGAACGATGGAACTTTAAAATTGTTTAAAGATAAAAAGGATTTTTATGATAATTGCAATGAAAGACAGTACATGTTTATGCCAGATTATCTTAAGTTTTTTAAAAAAT
The DNA here is from genome assembly GCF_001675165.1 of Clostridium ragsdalei P11. Classification (GTDB taxonomy): domain Bacteria; phylum Bacillota; class Clostridia; order Clostridiales; family Clostridiaceae; genus Clostridium_B; species Clostridium_B ragsdalei. The sequence continues at coordinate 148,476 of NZ_LROS01000044.1, read as the reverse complement.
TGGATTTTAATACTATGCCCCAGGATTTTAAAGATGCAAGGGTTAAGATTTTAAACAGTTCTTTGAAATTAAAAGAAAAGGATAAAAGTATTTTTAAGGAAAACGATGAAGCCGAGGTACTTTCTGTAAAGAAAATGGGCTGCAAATATGGCTCAAAAAAGGTTTTGAAGAATTTAAATTTTAATGTAAAAAAAGGTGAATTTATAAGCATAATGGGAGCTAATGGCGCAGGAAAAAGTACTCTTTTAAAATGTGTTATGGGGCTTAAGAATTACGAAGGAACAATAAAGCTTTATGGGAAAGACACATCTAAGATGAATATACGTCAAATAGCAAAGCATATAGGATATGTATCTCAAAATCCTAATGACTATTTGTCTAAGGAAAGTGTATATGAAGAAGTAAAATTTACTATGGATAACTATGGTATATATGATGAGAAGGTTATAAAAAATATCTTAAAAGAACTTGAAATATATGACTTGAGAGAAAAAAATCCAAGAGATTTAAGTGGTGGACAGCGTCAAAGGGTAGCAATTGCCACTATACTTGTTTTGCAGCCGGATATAATCTTACTTGATGAACCTACCAGGGGACTGGAAAGTGGACTTAAATATAAGTTAGGCAAATTACTGGAAAGATTAAATAAAAAAGGCACATCTATTGTACTCATAACCCATGATACTGATTTTGCCAGTAATTTTTGCAAAAGGTATATGATTATGTTTAACGGTGCCATAGTAGCGGATGGGGATAAAAAACAGGTACTAGGAGATGGAATATTTTATACTACTTCCATGAATAAACTGCTTAGAGATAGGGAAGACAGTATATTTACATTGGAAGAAGCGCTTGGAAGGTGTGAGGTATGAAAAGATTAATAATTGCAATTACAGCTGCCATAATTATAGTATTAATGGCGCTTACAGTAAAGAGTGATTTTCAAACCGGAGTTTCAGTTATGTGCATGGTTGGTGTTTTTGCAATACTGTTTATGAGTTATTTCTATTTTGAAAAAAGTAATGCAGGAACAAAAGAAATAGCAATTATAGCTACGTTGAGTGCTTTTGCCACCGTTGGCAGAATAGCTTTTGCGCCTATTCCAAATGTAAAACCTGTTACATTTTTAGTTGCTTTAACTGGATTTGTGTTTGGACCTTATGAGGGATTTTTAGTTGGAAGTACTACAGCTTTTTTATCCAATATATTCTTTGGACAGGGTCCCTGGACACCATGGCAGATGTTTTGCTGGGGACTTGTGGGAATTATAGCAGGCTTTTGGGGTAAAAAAGGAAAAAAAGTATCAGCTTTTAATTTTTCAGTAGTATGCTTCTTATTTGGCTTTATGTTTGATTGGATTATGGATCTTCAATATATAATTGGATTTGTAAAGCCTTTAAATTTCTGGACGTTTATAGGAGGATATGTATCAGGCCTTACTTTTGATGTTTTACATGGAGGAAGTTCATTTATATTTTCAATTATATTTTATGATAGCTTTTTACCTGTATTCAAGCGGTATAAGCGAAAACTCATTATAAGTTATATCCAGCAATAAATAAAGGAGGTAATGTGTATTTATGAATATTAAGAAGAACAAAAAGAAGTATGTTATAGCAATTACTGCCTTTGCTATATTTGTAATTATGTTTACTTTTGGCTTAAAAGCTGAAAGAATGTATGCTAATACGCTGACAAATAAGCAGATGAGTGCTGAAAATTCTCAAAGCAAATCCAGCCATAAAAATGCTGCAGGTAATGCTGCAGAAAATAAAAATGATTCTACTTCAAAGTCTTCTGAAAACGGTAGTAAATCTTCTGGTTCTGGTGGATCTTCTTCTGCAAGTAGTAAGTCTTCTTTAGATTATCCATCAAACACTGAATCTAAAAATGGATCAAAATCAAGTAATCCTTCTACTGTTACCTCAAAAGGAAGTGTAAAGGTTACTTCTACAGATCCAGAGAGCAAGTGTACTTTTCAGGTTATCGATACAGTCCACGGCAATAAAATGGTTGTTTCAAAAGATGTGGACAAAAGTATGGAGGGTGAAACTGTAGGATATATAACGGAAAGAATTTTGGATGATGCTAAGATAAATTATAGATGTACAGGTTCTGTTTCTACACTTTATTTTGCAGCTATAGATGGACTTGAAGAGAAAAAAGCTGGAAAACTTTCAGGATGGTGCTATTATATCAGAAAAAATGGAGACAACGTATTTCACAAACCTAATATAGGCAGTGGACAGTGGACATGGCACAATGGTGATGTAATAGTTTGGAAGTATCTTGCTGATGGAATTCATGATGGCTATGAAGGTGACTGGGGAAAGAGCAGTTTCTAAAATAAAAGAGAAGGGAATGAAAGTAATATGAAAAAGAATATTAATAAGTTTATTGTATTTTTATGTACACTGGGTATTACAATATCTGGGTTTGAAGCAAATGTAAATGCTGATGCAGGAAGTAAAAATTCTGCTGCTAAAACTATAACTAGAGATAGAATTTATGGAAGCGATAGAATTGGAACTTCACTTAAAATAAGTCAAAATGGGTGGAAAGATGGGTCCAGTACTGTAGTTATAGCACAGGGATATGGTTATGCAGATGCTCTTTGTGCAGCTCCTCTTGCAAAAAAATTCAATGCACCTATAATTCTTTCAAGGCAGGATGCCTTAAATGATAATACTATAAGTGAAATTAAAAGACTTAAAGCAAGTAAGGTGTTTTTAATTGGAGGAACAGCTTCATTATCTGACAATATAGTAACTCAACTAAAAGGTCTTGGGATAAGTGATATACAAAGACTTGGAGGTACAAATAGATATGAAACTTCAGTGAAGGTAGCCCAGAATATTGGTAATGTAGATAGTGCCGTAGTTGCATCAGGAAATGGTTATGCAGATAGCCTCTCTATAGCACCAATAGCTGCAAGTAAAGGCATGCCAATACTTTTATCAGGAAGTGGAAGCCTACCAGATGTAGTAAGTAACTATATAAAAGGCAGTAACGTAAAAAAGACTTATGTAGTAGGGGGAACTGCTTCTATAGGAGATAACGTAAAAAATGTACTTCCAAATGCTGAAAGGTTAGGAGGTTCTACTAGATTTGAAACAAATCTTTCTATACTTCAAAATTTTAAATCAGATCTTAAATTTGACAATGTTTATATAGCAGAAGGAGACGGACCAAGTGGAAATGAATTTGCAGATGCACTTTCAGGTTCAGATCTTGCAGCAGAAAAATCTGCTCCTATGGTACTTGTTTATAAAACTATTTCTACTAATACTTCAAATTTTATAAAATCTAATATGTCAGATAATACTGTACTTACAGCTTTAGGCAGCAATTTAGTTGTACCTGATTCAATTTTAGATGAAATTGAAGGTATATCTAGTGGAGTTTCTTCTTCTGTAGACAATTCCTTAAATTCAGCTGTAAGCAAAATACTAAGTAATGCAGAAAAAGAAGGATTAGATGATTGGCAGGCATTAGCAATATCGAGATATAGGGCAGCAGTTCCTGCAAGTTATCTGAGTAATCTTCAAAATAGCATAAGTTCTGTAAATGGAGAATTAACACAACCTACTGATTATGAGAGGACTACTTTAGCACTTATGGCCATAGGACAGGATCCTACAAATTTTCAGGCTGGTGATAAAAGTTATAATCTCATAGAAAAGATATATAATAACAAAGATATATCGGAACAGGGAATAAATGCAGAAGTATTTGCACTTATAGCTCTGGATTCTGGAAACTTTAACATACCACAAGATTCTGCATGGACAAGAGATAAATTAATAAGTGAAGTCTTAAAGAATAGAACAAATGATAAAGGTTGGGATTATGCTGGGGAGAAAGCTGATCCGGATATGACTGGTATGGCACTTACGGCTTTAGCACCTTATAAAGATAAAGAAGATGTGAAGGATGCTGTTAGTACAGCTTTTGATAAACTTTCTTCTATGCAAGATGCAGATGGTGGTTATTCTTCCTGGGGAGTATCTAATAGTGAGAGTATATCACAGGTCATAATAGCTCTCTGTGCCAACGGAATAGATCCTACAAGTGAATCTTTTACTAAAAATGGGAAGACCACAATAGATGCCCTTTTAAGTTATGAAGTAGCAGGTGGAGGATTCTGCCATGTAAAAGGAACAGGATACAATGCTATGGCAACGGAACAGGCAACTCAAGCACTTGAGGCATATAAGATGTTTAAGGGAAATGCAGGGAGAGGTATATATAAATTTAAATAGACTATTAATGTATTAAAAATATTGGAAGGTGTAAAATGATAAAAAAAATAGTAATTCCATTTACGGCTGTTATTATTATAGCTCTTATGGCTCTTACATTTAAAAATGATGTTCAAACAGGAGCTTCTCTTATGTCTACAATTGGGGTATTTGCCATACTTTTTTTAAGCTATTTTTATTTTGAAAAAAGCAATGCAGGTACAAAGGAAATAGCAATTATAGCTACATTAAGTGCTTTTGCAGCTGTTTCAAGAGTAGCTTTTGCACCTGTTCCAAATGTAAAGCCGGTAACTTTTTTAGTAGCACTAACTGGTTTTGTGTTCGGTCCTTATGAAGGTTTCTTAGTGGGAAGCAGCACAGCTTTTTTATCTAATATATTTTTTGGACAAGGACCTTGGACTCCATGGCAGATGTTTTCCTGGGGACTTGTAGGAATTATAGCGGGTTTTTGGGGTAGAAAGGGAACTAAAGTTTCAGCTATAAAGTTTTCTCTTGTATGCTTTTTGTTTGGATTTATGTTCGATTGGATTATGAATATATGGTATGTATCTGCATTTATAAAACCTATAAATATAGCAAGTATTATAGGAGCATATATATCAGGACTTACCTTTGATATTTTGCATGGAGGGGGTTCTTTCATATTTTCAATTATATTTTACGATAGTTTTTTTCCTGTCCTACAGAGGTATAAGAAAAAGCTTAGCATAACTTATATAAATGGCGAAAATATAGTAGATTAAGGGAAAAGGAGATGATTGTGATTGAATAAAAAGAAAAAATATATTATAGCTGTAGTAGCATTTGTGGTCTGTGCCATCTTATTTACATTTGCTATAAAGGCTGAGAGAATGTATAGTGATAGCCTTACAAATAAGCAGACAAGTTCTCAAGATACAAATAGTAAATCAAAGGCACTTAGTCAGTCACAGGGTGCTAAAGATAAAGAAAATGGAAAATCAAAAGATTCATCTAAAAGCTCCAGTGGAGCACCTTCTTCTGAAACTCAAAAAAATGATAAATCCTCATATATAAGTTCTGCGGGAAGTGGCTCAGGGAGTAATTCCAGCCAGAAAGAAAATAATCCTGAAGCTTCCCAATCTTCAGGTGAAAATATAGTGGTTAAGTCGGGTGATCCAGAAGAAAATAATTCTTTTCAGTTTATTGATACAGTTAATGGTAATAGTGTTTTTTTAAGAAAAGATGTAAACAACATGGACGGTGAAACGGTAGGTTACATAACGGAAAGAATTTTGGATGATGCTAAAATAAATTACAAATGTACGGGATCTGCTTCTACAGTATATTTTGCAGCTATAAAAGGGCTGGAAGAGAAAAAGGCAGGAAGGCTTTCTGGATGGTGTTATTATGTTAGAAAAAAGGGACAAAGCAAGTTTGTAAAACCAAACGTTGGAAGTGGTCAGTGGATATATCATACTGGGGATATAGTTGTATGGAAATACTTAGCTGATGGCATACATGACGGTTATTCAGATGATTGGAAATAATATGATTCATGGGAGGATGCAGATGAAAAAAGCTATTTTATTTTGTTTAGCTATTGGAATATTTTTTAGTGGATGCAGTTCTACAAATAGTATAAGTAATACTAAATCTACAAACTTAGCTATATCAAATTCTGATACTAACTTTATAATGGGTGGAAAGATTGCAACAAATGACAATGTAGATATAACTTCTAATATTTCCGGAAGAGTTTCTGAAATATCCACAGAATTAGGTAAAAAGGTAAATTCGGGAGATGTTGTTATTAAATTAGATACATCAGATTTACAGAGCAAAGTTGATCAGGCTAAGTCAGCAGTAAATGCAGCACAGGCAAACCTATCTAGTGCAACTATTTCAACTGCATCTAATATTTCTGAATATCAATCTGAGCTGGCTCAGGCTCAAGCTCAATTAAAAACTTCAGAGGCATCTTTAAAAGATGCCTCTATTACAGCACCTATTTCAGGTACAGTAAGTTCACAAAACATTAATGTAGGAGACATGGTTATTCCAGGTAAACCACTTGTTTCAATAGTTAATGCAGAGAATCTCTATGTAAATGTATATGCACCAATAAACATTTTAAATCAAATTCAAGTTGGGCAGAGTGTAGTGATAAAAGTACCAGATATCTCAGATAATGAGTTTTCGGGAAAGATAGCTGTCATAAATTCAAAAGTGAATTTACAGAGCCAGGATGTTCTTGTAAAGGTAACTTTAAATAGTAAAAATGGACTTTTAAAACCAGGTATGTTTGCAGAGGTTGGATTGAAATAATGAAAAAGGTGGGTTAATATGAAACTTGGTACAGTCATTAATATAATTAAAAATCGTAAAAAAGTGGTTATAGGAATATTAGCATCAGTTTTAATGATAGCTATTGGTTGGGTTTCCTATTATGTATATGAACACGTGTATTATGTAGCTGCTGATGATGCAAAAGTTACTGCTGATGTGATTAAAGTAGGTTCACAAATTCAAGGAAAAGTACTACAATTTAATGTAAACGAAGGAGATTTAGTTAGCAAAGATGAAATATTGGCACGTCAGGATATGGGTAATCTTCCGGACTCTAGTATAGAACAATCTTTAATAAAATCACCTATTGACGGTATTGTTGTAAAAAAGGAAGTGAATGCAGGGGAAGTTTTATCTCCAGGAAAAACTGCAGCACTTTTAGCAGATCCTGAAAATTTTTATGTTACTGCAAAGATAGATGAAACAAAAATAAGAAGATTAAAGGTTGGACAACCTGTTCAGATAACTATAGATGAATATGGTTCACAAAAATTTCAAGGAAAAATAAAATCTATAGGTGAAATGACAGAAGATGCGTTAAATCCCACAGCATATTCAACTGACGGAAAGCATAACAGAAAAGTTGAAAAAATACCTGTAAAAATTGTATTTGACAATTCTAAAAAATTAAAAAGTCAACTTACTATGGGTACCAATGCGTCTGTAAAAATTTGTGTAGTAAACGAAAATACTAAAAGTAAATAGGAGATATAAAAAATGCTAAAGTTAATGAATTTGTCTACATATAATTATGATGTTGAAAGATTTGATTGTAATAAAAATAATATCATAAAATTTTTAAAAAAACATAAAATGAATGGTATTGAGCTTTTGCATCCCATAGGGTTAGATGAAAATATTATTCCATGTAACCTTGTTAAAGGCGTCCATTTAAAGTATTATCCTACATGGCTAGATTTTTGGAATAATAATACACAGGAACTTTTAAAACAATTCAAAAGTTTGGATGTTATTGAAAAATATTATGGTGGTACTAACAGAGAAATTATGATAGAGCACTACAGAAAAGAGATTAAAATGGCTGATAAGATTGGTGCAGAATATGCTGTTCTTCATGTAGCTCATGTACAAGAAAAGCATGTTTTCAATTATGATTTTACATATACTGATAAAGAAATTATAGATGCTGCTAGTGATCTAATAAATGAAGTTTTTAAAGGCATGGATACAAACATAAAATTACTATTTGAAAATGAGTGGTGGCCTGGATTTACCATGTTAAGTTATGAAAATGCGTATAGGTTATTAGATAAAGTTAATTATTCAAATAAAGGATTTGTATTGGATACATCACATTTAATGAATACAAATTTGCATCTTAAAAGTGAAAAACAGGGAATTGAATATATAATAAATACTGTAAAAAATTTAGGAGAATTAAAAAAAATAATAAAGGGTATACATCTTAATTGTTCTTTATCAGGTGAATACGTAATGGAAAAAATAAGTAGCACAAGAGGAAAAGAGTTTACGTTACCTCCAATGAGTGAAGAAATGTATATGCATGTTTTTAATATAGACAGCCATAAGCCTTTTACAGACACTTGTGTAAAAAAGCTGCTGGATTTTGTAAAACCGGAGTATCTTGTCTACGAGCTTGTTGGAAACTCTATTGGAGAGCTAGAACAATATATCGACACTCAAGATGCAGCTTGTTTACTATAATAGGCACATTAAAGATCATACTTGACATAAAAGAGAAATTGTGAGAAAATTAACGTAAATAATTACATAATGCAATTTTACAGTAATTATCATAAAAGAATATAAAAAAGATATAGGTGCATTATTATGCTGAAAAGGGAAGCCAGATGAAAAGTCTGCACGGTCCCGCCGCTGTGAGAAAAGGAGTCCTTATTTATATGTCACTGGGAAACTGGGAAGGCTATAAGGATGATGATCTTAAGTCAGAAGACCTGCCTATATTGTTTAGAAACCATTAAGCTCTACGAGTGATAGGGAGGTGACTTAATTTTAGTATACTAATTTATTTATTATACATTTAACCCTCTTAGTTTAGTCTAGGAGGGTTAAAATCGTTTACGATGCGTAAGAAGAAGTAACTTATTAAAATTGGAGGTCTTATAAAAATGCATATTGAAGATGGAATTTTATCACCACAGGCCTGGGGTACATGGTATGTAATAAGTGCCATGTTTATTGTACCGGGTATTAAAGAGATTAAAAGAAGAGTTAAGGAGAATTTATATTATAAACCTTTTCTTGCTATGATGGGAGTGGCAGTATTTGTTATTTCTTGCATGCACTTTCCTGTACCTGTAACCGGTTCCTGCTCTCATCCTTGTGGCACACCACTGGCAGCTATTGTAGTAGGACCACTGGCTACTGCTGTAATTTCAGCTATTGGATTGTTTTTTCAAGCCATATTTTTGGGACATGGTGGTATTACAACTATAGGTGCCAATGATTTTTCCATGGGTATTGCAGGAGGAATTTCAGGATATTTTTGCTGGAAGGTTTTAAGACATTTTAAAAGCCCTATATGGCTTGCAGCTGGAGTGGCAGGTTTTGTTGGAGATATAGTTACATATTTAGTAGCAGCTTTGGAACTTGCAATAAGTTTGCATGGACATATCCCTATAGTCAAGCAGTGGATGATATTTTTTGCAGGGTTTGGACCTACTCAAATACCTCTAGCTATAGGCGAAGCAGTATTTACAGCTGTAATTCTGCAGGTTATGGTAAGCAGGCGTCCTGATTTAATGCCAGATGTACTTGGACGGAAATATAAGGAGGCAAGATAGTGATGAAATCAACTACAAATGCAGTAGATGTAGAAAATAAGAAAGGTACAAGCATTAAGTTTATAGATGGATTTACTAAATCTATTCTAACAGTATTGTTAATTTTGTTGGTTCTTATATTTGGAGCAGGTAAGTATATGAGCAGTCATAACATGGAGGCAGGTGGCACTGATGACAAGGTAAACACCATGGCTTCAAGCAAAATTAAAGCAGATCATCATCCATTTATTGAATTGCCTGGTGATGCAGAAGTAGGAGCTTTTTCTGTGGCAAATTTTTGTGCAGGATTGATAGTTGGACATCATTGGGAGAAAATATTTGGCAAATCAAAGTCAAATAAAAAATCTTTAGAGGAAGAGTAGAGTATAAATAAGTCATTATTACAGAATTTTTTTATAATTAAAATATTTAATGCATTTTACTTGACAAATGAATGACATAAGTATATAATGTAAACATAATCAAATAGTAAAGTATGTGGTTTACGTAGGTAATTAAAAGGGAAAATGGTGAAATTCCATTACAGCCCCCGCTACTGTATTGGGTGACGATTTTAAATTTCCACTGGAGTATTCTGGGAAGGAATTAAAGAGGATGATCCTATAGTCAGGAGACCTGCCTATACTTTTGAAATAATCTTTCGGAGGGAAAGATTAATGCATTGGTAATTTTTAAGCTATGTTTTTACAAAATTGATATAGCTACATAATGTGTTAATTAGGGACTTCCAAAAGAAGTCCCTTTTTATATATTGGTGTTAACTTAAACATATCTAATCCCTTTAATACTGCTGTTGCAATGGTGTGCAACAGCAGTTTTTTTAGATCATTACTTAAACTTTAAATGTAACTACTTAGATAATCTATAATTAATGATGAAATAATCTTAAATTTGAAAATGCCATTACCATATTATAATCGTTACAAGCTTTTATTACAATGTCATCTCTTATAGAACCACCTGGCTGAACAATGTACTTCACACCGCTTTTAGAAGCTCTATCTATATTATCTCTAAATGGGAAAAATGCGTCAGATCCTAAAGATACACCTTGAAGTTTTGAAAGCCAATCCGTTTTTTCATCTAAAGTAAGTCTTTTAGGAATTTCAGTAAATACATCTTTCCATCCCATAGTTTCTTCAGGAGTTACGTCATCACGGAGATACTGGTCTATTACATTATCCATTTCAGGTCTTTTAAGTCCTTCTTTAAAAGGAAGGGATAGTACCGTCGGATGTTGTCTTAAAAACCATATATCTGCCTTTGATGCAGCAAGTCTTGTACAGTGAACTCTTGACTGTTGGCCTGCTCCAACTCCAATTACCTGACCGTCTACTGCAAAACAAACTGAGTTAGATTGTGTGTATTTTAGGGTGACCATTGAAATTAGAAGATCTCTTTTAGCGTTTTCTGGCATATTACTATTATCTGTTACTATGTTTTTTAAAAGATCATCTGTTATAACTGCATCATCCCTTTTTTGTTCAAAAGTTACTCCAAATATCTCTCTTTTTTCCATTTCTTCTGGTTCATAATTTGGATCAATTTGAATTATACAGTAGTTTCCTTTTTTCTTTGTCTTTAGAAGCTCTAGTGCTTCCTTGCTATAGGATGGGGCAATTATTCCATCTGAAACCGATGCTTTAAGTATTTTAGCAGCAGATAAGTCAACTTCATCACTTATAGCTGCAAAATCTCCGTAGGAGGACATCCTGTCTGCTCCTCTTGCTCTTGAATAGGCAACAGCTGCAGGGGAGAGTTTCATATCTGAAACTGCATATGCCTTTTTTAATACATCATTTAGAGGCACTGCAACTGCAGCACCTGCAGGACTTACATGCTTAAAAGAAGCAGCACTACAAAGTCCTGTGGCATTTCTAAGTTCCTTTACAAGTTGCCAGGAATTAAAAGCGTCCATAAGATTGATATATCCGGGTCTTCCGTTTAAGATCTTAAATGGAAGAGTACCTTCTTTCATATAAACTCTTGCAGGTTTTTGATGTGGGTTACACCCATATTTAAGTACAAATTCATTCATTTCCATTTATAAAATACCTCCATTTTAAATTTAAGCATAAAAAACCTGGGCAAATTATATAATTTACCCAGGCGGTCGATATCTTTTTTAATCATGCTCCCTATGGTAAACTCCATTTCCGCCAGTTACATGATTATTTTATGCAATTTATTAAATTATATTATATTGAAAAAGTCATGTCAAACAAATTGTTGAAGAATTTATTTTAAGCTGTTATAAATCATTTGCAAATTATATTTCATATTTTGTATGTAATTTTTATTATCTTCATTTCCCTCTATTGTATATATTTTTTCTACTTTTGCTCCAACTTCCTTTGCAAGGGTATTTGATACTTTAGGGCTTACCATGTCTTCCACAAAGATAGTTTTTATTCTATTTTGCTTGCAGTAGTTTACAAGTCCCTCTAATTTTTTAGGTGAGGGTTCTCCTTCTGCAAATACATCTTCTACACTATTTTGTTTTAAACCAAAATCTCTACAGAGATATGCAAAAGCAGCATGGCCTGTTACAAAACTTTTATTTGAAACTGTCTGAAATTTTTTGTTATATTCGTTGTATAAATCATCAAGTTGTTTTGAAAAATCATTGTAATTTTTTTCGTAAAATTTTTTGTTTGATGGATCTGCTTTGATTAAGGCATCTTTTATGTTTTTAGATTGATTCTTGGCATTTTTTAGACTTAGCCACATATGAGGGTCATATTGCCCATGCTCTTTTGTTTCATCACTATCAGTATTTTTAATTGGAACTGAACCTTTTGAAGTATCTACTGCAATCAAATCTTTATTATTTATAGATTTTAAAACCTTGTCTTTCCAGGATTCCATACCCAATCCATTATATATAAACACATTAGCATCACTCAAGTTTTTGAAATCTTTTGCAGTTGGTTGAAAATCGTGAGGCTCTGTGCCAGTAGGTATCATTGTAATAATATCAATTTTATTCTTTCCAATAGCTGAAGTAAATTCTCTCATTGCGTTAAAGGATACAACTACTTTTATTTTGGATTTGGATTCTTTAGTATTATTTGAAGCTGTTCCCGCAGCACAACCTCCCAAAATGAAAATAATGCAGGTAAAAATAAGGGCTAGTATTGTAAACTTAATTGGCGTATTTCTTTTAAGCATAAACTTCCTCCTAAAATATTATATATGCAAATGCAAACAAATTGCATTTGCATATATAATATTACTAGCTGAAAAGGAATTTGTCAATAAATACTAGAAACTTAAGATTTTTATCTTTGGGAATATGATGGTAAAGTTAACATTGACAAGTTATGTTTGAATAGTTTACAGTAAAATTAAGTAATTTGTAAAATGTTATCTGATGGCTACCTACTGTAACACTCCCACGCACACAGCGAAAGCGACTATACCAAATCAAAGATTTGGAATATCTGCTTTTCTATCAAAGTGGGAGATAACAGTAGCTACGCCCCTAGATAATTCATCTAAACTTAGTGGGAGAAACAAAACTCTAAAGAGAAAGCGACTATCACCAAATCAAAGATTTGGGATATCTGCTTTTCCCACTAAGTAAGATTCATTGATAAAGGGGATAATTAAAAATGATAATGTTTGATATACCTGGGAGCAGTAGTATTACAATAAAAAATGTTATTTTTGATTTTAATGGTACTCTTGGACAAGACGGGATTTTAATTGACTCTGTAGGGGATAAATTAAAGGAGTTGGCAGGCAAAGACGTTAATATTTATGTGATTACAGCAGATACTTACGGAACTGTAAAAAATCAGTGCCAGGGTCTTCCAGTTAAAGTTAAAGTATTTAATAAAGAAGATTCATCTAAAGATAAAAAGTATATGGTTGAAAAACTGGGATGTGATGTTACCGCATCTGTTGGCAATGGAAGAAATGATCTGGAAATGTTTAAAAGTAGTATTATATCTATTTGTGTTATTGGGAGAGAAGGATGTTTTACTAAATCTTTGATAGAATCTGATATAGCAGTTACAAATATTTTAGATGCTGTAGATTTATTGTTAAACAATGATAGAATTAGAGCTACACTTAGAACTTAAGCAAAAGTAAAAAACATATAAATTTGTAGGGCTTCTAAGTAGAAAGTTTACTTATACCAGCCATATACTAACAAATTTTATCACACGAAAAACTTTTAATAAGTCTGAAGTTCGGTATTTTGAAAATCTAAAGAAACTTATATAAACTCGTACCTCAGACATATATAAGCTTCTAAGATTTTCTAAAATACCTCACTAAGACTTATAAAAAAAGTTTTTAAGTGTGATTTCAATTTTGTTAGTATATTTTATGTATAAGCTAAAATTTCAATTAGAATCACTATATTTCAATAGATTTGTATATTTTTTTATTTGTAGTATAATTTTTAATTATTCGTTGATAAAATAAAAGGAGGAATAAATATGTGGGTTGTACTCGGATACATAGCTGCTATTATATTAGTAAGTATATTAATATCAATATTTTCAAACATTAAGTCAAATAATGAAATTAGGAGAAGAATAGAAAATGCTTGGGGTGCAGAGGATGAAGAAAAATATACGGAAGATGACCTAAAGAGTACAGCTGAATACTTTAGTAATAGAAAAGAAGCGGAAAAAGAAACAGTTTTTATTGATGAAATTACCTGGAAAGATCTTGATATGGACAGTATTTTTAAAAAAATAAACAATACAGAAAGTAGTCCTGGAGAACAGTACTTATATAATATGTTAAGAGAACCCATATATGATGAGGAGAAACTTAAACATAGAGATGAATTGATAAAATTTTTTCAGAATAATGATAAAGAGAGAAAAAGTATACAATATATACTTGCCAAACTAGGCAAAAATAGGGCTTGTTTTATAACTGATTACTTTTACAATAAGGGCAATAAGAGAAAATCATTACTGCTTTACTATAGAATTTTGTCTTTGATCCCCTTTGCAGGTGTAGGATTAATATTTTTAAATCCATATATTGGGCTGACTACTATTGTATTGTCCTTTTCCTACAATATATTTGTATATTACAAAGAAAAAAATAAGATAAAGCATAAATTTGAGTCCTTTATGTACATACTTAAAATAGTAAAATATGCTGGAGATATTTTGAAACAAGATGTAAAAGAGTTTAAAGATTACAATGAAAAATTAAAGGGGGCTCTTAAAGAGCTAAGATCTATAAAAAGACTTTCTTTTACTTCAAGAAATAATGGTACGGATGTAGGGATAATAGCTGAGTATACTAGTATGTTTTTACTCACGGATTTAATTAATTATGAAAAGATGTCAAATGCCCTTATGGAAAGAAACAGTGAGTTTAAAGTAATATTTGAAGTAATTGGAGTAATAGACAGCTGTATGTCTATTGCAGCTTACAGGAGAAGAATAAAAAATTATGTTACTCCAGAGCTTACGAAATGCAGAAGAAAGCAGGAAAATGTGAATGTGTTTAAAGATATAAGGCATCCCCTTATGAAAAAATCTGTGCCGAACTCCATAGAGATTTCGGATTCCATTTTAATTACAGGGTCCAATGCATCGGGTAAATCAACTTTTTTAAAAACTGTAGCTATAAATATTATTTTAGCTGAGACAATATATACATGTCTTGCTTCAAAATTTAAATGCAGTTATTTCAAAATATATACATCTATGGCTTTGAAAGACGATATATTTAGCAATGAAAGCTATTATATAGTAGAAACTAAATCTTTAAAGAGAATTATAGATAATTTAAATGAGGATATACCTACTATATGTTTTGTAGATGAAATTTTAAGGGGAACTAATACTGTAGAGAGAATTTCAGCTTCTTCTCAAGTGCTGAAATATTTAACTTTAAATAATTGTATATGCATTGCAGCTACCCATGATGTGGAGCTTACTCATATACTTGAAAAATATTTTGAGAATTATCATTTTCAAGAAAGTATTGAAAACAATGAAATAAAGTTTGATTATACAATCCATGAAGGAAGGTCTACCACTCAAAATGCAATAAAACTTTTAGGTATTTTAGGATATAATGATACTATTGTAAAAAAGGCGCAGGATAAGGCAAACAAATTTTTAACTGAAGGTATATGGGAAGTAGAATAAATATAAAAACTTTGCGAAGCAAAGTTTTTGAGAGGACAGAGGACAATTGCCAGAGGACAGTGAAGGATGATTTTTCTCCGCTATGCTACGAAAAATCTTCAATATTAAAAGAACATAAGTTTCTTTTACTTTTCATGGGTACTCTTTTAGTAAGTAATTATCTGAAAATCATAGATTTTAGATACCTACTTAAGTGATGTTTTCCTTTAGTAAAACAAGCTTAAAAATAAATTAGTTTTCTGACGTAAGGAGGAAAACTTACCTTCATTGTCCTTTGTACTCTGTCAATTGTCCTCTGAAAAGTTGGTTATATAATTATAATAGTGAGCATTCAATTTACAATTGAATGCTTTTTGTATGAATTAATGCTTTTATGTTAAGTATTATTATAATACTTTTATGATAATGTTTACAAACGGGTTGAATAATTGCTTAAGTAGATGATATAATAAATATATCATAATAAAACACTATATTATGAAATAAAATGTTGTTTTACATAACTCTATATAATGTTATGTTATGATTAACTGAAAAATAATATAAGTCTTAAACACTGGGGGTATTTTAATGAAAAAACTAAAAAAAAGTTTAGTACTTATTCTCGTTTTAATTGTCACAACCATGGCAGCAGGCTGCGGCGGTAGTCAGAGTTCAAGTGAGAAAAAATCAGATTCATCTGCAAAACAAGAGAAAGCAGTGACTTTAACTGTATCTGCTGCTGCAAGTTTAAAGGATTCTATGAATGAAATCAAACAGTTATATGCAAAAGATCATCCTAATGTTACCATTACATATAATTTTGGAGCATCAGGAACTCTTCAACAGCAAATTGAACAAGGGGCACCGGCAGACATATTTATTTCTGCAGCAACAAAACAGATGAATGCATTAAAAGATAAAAATTTACTAGTAAATGATACTATAGCTAATCTTTTGAAAAATGATGTAGTACTTATAGTACCTAAAAATTCATCTTCTAACGTTAAGAGTTTTAACGATTTAGCAAGTGATAAAGTTAAAAAAGTAGCTCTTGGAGAAGTAAAAAGTGTACCAGTAGGACAATATTCCCAGGAAATACTTACAAATTTAAAAATAATGGATAAGGTTCAACCAAAGGCTATTTATGGTAAAGATGTAAAAGAAGTTTTGACCTGGGTTGAAACAGGAAATGTAGATGCTGGTATTGTTTATAAGACAGATGCATTAGTATCAAAGAAAGTAAATATTGTAGCTACGGCGCCAGAAAGCTCTCATAAGGCTGTAGTATATCCAGCAGCTGTAATTAAAGCTAGTAAAAATCCTACTCAAGCTAAAGATTTTCTTAAATTTTTATCAAGTGATAAAGCTAAAGCCGTATTTCAAAAGTATGGATTTAAACTTGGAAAATAATTTATTATAAATAGAGAGGATAAGTTTATGAATTTTGATGTTTCACCTGTATGGATTTCATTAAAAACTACATTTACAGCTACATTTATAACTTTTTTTATAGGAATTGCAGTAGCTTATTTAATGGTAAGTTATAATGGAAAGTTAAGAAATATTTTGGATACTATACTTACCCTCCCACTTGTTCTGCCACCTACGGTGGCAGGATTCTTTCTACTCCTTATATTTGGAATAAATAGTCCTATAGGTAAGTTACTTTCTAAGATTGGAATCAATATAATTTTTTCTTGGCCTGCTACGGTAATAGCAGCAGCTGTTATAGCTTTTCCTCTTATGTATAAAACTACAAAGGCAGCTTTTGAGCAGATAGATAGGAATATTGTAAGTGCAGCAAGAACATTAGGTGTTTCTGAATGGAAAGTTTTTTGGAAAGTTGTACTTCCTCTTGCCTGGCCCGGTATAGGGGCCGCTACAGTTCTTTCCTTTGCAAGGGCTCTTGGAGAATTTGGAGCTACTTTAATGATAGCAGGTAATATACCTAACAAAACTGAAACTATTCCTATAGCTATTTATTTTGCAGCTGAAAATGGAGAGATGGATAAAGCTTTTATGTGGGTGCTGTTAATAGTTGCAATTTCAACTATAGTAATTTTGCTTATGAATTATTGGAATGACTATCAACAGAAAAATATATACGGTGTTAGGAGAAGTTAAAAATGGGACTGTATGTAGATATTGAAAAGAAGTTACCAGGGTTTACTTTAAAAGTAAAGTTTAACAATGAAAAAAATATAATAGGACTTTTAGGGGCTTCGGGATCTGGTAAAAGTATGACACTTAAGTTTATTGCTGGGTTAGATACGCCTGATAGGGGAAAAATAGTATTAAATGAAAAAGTACTATATGATTCTGATAAAAAAATAAATATTCCAAGTAGAAAACGAAAAGTGGGTTTTTTATTTCAAAATTATGCCCTATTTCCAAACATGACTGTAGAGCAAAATATAGGGTTTGGATTGCAAAACATGGATAAAGACAAGAAAAATAAGATAATTTCTGAAAAAATAAATATGATGAACCTTAAAGAATTGGAGAGAAGATTCCCAAGTCAGCTTTCAGGAGGACAGCAGCAGAGGGTTGCTATTGCCAGGGCTCTTGCAATAGAGCCTGAAATACTTCTATTAGATGAACCTTTCTCTGCATTAGATACTCATCTGAGAAGTAAAATGGAAGAACAACTTATACATATATTATCAAGTTATAATGGACATACGGTATTTGTGTCTCATAATAGAGATGAGATATATCGTATTTGCAAAAATATAGCGGTAATTAATAAAGGTAAAGTAGAAGCTTTTGGAGATAGAGACTATATATTTAAAAATCCTCCCACTGTTTCAGCAGCACAGCTTACAGGATGTAAAAACATATCTAAGGTTGAGGTAATAGATGAACATACTATAGAAGCTGTAGATTGGGGATGTACTCTTAAAGTTAAGAATAAAATTGAAGGTAAGGTATCTTATGTAGGAATTAGAGCACATTACGTTGAATTAGCAGATGATAATAAAAATGAAAACATATTTAAATGCTGTGTAAACCATGTAAATGAAAGTCCTTTTACTGTTTCAATTTATTTGGACAGTGTAGAGGAGAAAACATATACTAAGACTAAAAGTTTACTGTGGGAAATTCCAAAGGAAAATTGGACTGCACTGAAAAAAATTAGCCAGCCCTGGAATATATATATAGACAAAGACAATTTCTTTTTAATTGAATAAAAACCACAAGATAGGGGGAAACTACAACTATCTTGTGGTTTTTATTTTATTTAAAGTAAAAACACTACAAAATAAATTAAGGGAAGGTAATTTAATATGAAAATCAGTGCAAGAAATCAATTAAAAGGAAAAGTTTCTGAAATTAAAGAAGGAGCTGTAAATGGTGAGGTTATAGTAGACTTAGGAAATGGAACAACTATATGCTCAATTATTACAATGGAATCTATTAAAAATTTAGGAATTAAAGTTGGTTCTGAAGTTACAGCACTTGTTAAAGCTTCTTCAGTAATTATTATGGCTTAAGGCACTTTCAAGTAAACAACCAAATTATTTACTAAATTAGCAAGTAGTGTTTATTACATAACTTGCTAATTTTTTATGCATTTCTATTTAGGAATGTAACTTCCCGCATTGTTATATACGATGAATTGTATAATAATAGTCCAAATTTTAATATATTTATATTTTCTATAATAAAAAAACAAAAAATAAAAGGAAAATAGACATAGATGTAGAATTTATAAACAAATGGAGATAATATAGAAAAATATAGTTAATAATTAAATTGATTTTAAAATTTAATTATAAGGGGGACAAATTTATGTCAAAAGTACTTATTGTTGATGATGCATCTTTTATGAGAATATCTCTAAAAACTATGCTTGCTAAAAATGGATTTGAGGTTGTTGGAGAAGCTGAAAATGGAGGTTCGGCAATTTTTAAATATAAGCAATATAATCCTGATATTGTAACAATGGATATTACAATGCCTGATATGGATGGAATTGAGGCACTTAAAAAAATCCGAGAATATGATAATAAAGCTAAGGTTGTTATGATAACTGCAATGGGACAAGAAGCTATGGTTAAAAGGGCAATAGTTAGTGGTGCTAGGTCATTTATTGTTAAACCATTTAAGGAAGATCAATTGGTTAAAGCACTTAATAAAGTATTATCAGTCTAAATATTAAAACTGGGGGTGGTAGATTGTGTCAGATAAAAGCTCAGATGATGTCATACTTGAATCCTATATATTTGAAACATCCCAGCTTATTGATCAACTTGAAACATTGATATTAGAAAATGAAAGTGGAAATTGCTATTCGGAAGAAACTATCAATGAGATATTTCGCATTATGCATACAATTAAAGGATCTTCAGCTATGATGTCCTATGAATATATTTCAAAGTTGGCTCACTCTATAGAAGATTTGTTTTATTTTCTCAGAGAAGAGAAATCTAAAGATGTAGATTACGAAAGTTTATCAGACTTGATTTTAAAATGTGTGGATTTTATAAAAGTGGAACTTGAAAAAATAAAGAATGGAGACAAAGTTGATGGCAGCTGTGATTCTATAATAGATAATAATAGAAATTTCCTTATAAAATTAAAAGATAGGAACTCTCAGGAGGACGTTAATAAGGAAAATGTAAGTGAAGCCAAATTAGCCATTAATGTGTATGAGGCAGTTGTATTTTTTGAAGATGACTGTGAGATGGAAAATTTAAGGGCTTATACTGTAGTGGAAACTTTGAGAGAGTTTTCAGAAGAGATTAACTATATACCTAAGGATATAATGGAAAATGATGATACCTGTAAAACAATACATGAAATCGGTTTCAAAATATTTATAAAATCTCATAAATCTTATGATGGGCTTTCTGAAATTTTAAACCATACAGTTTTCTTAAAAACCTTTAAACTTAAAAAACTGGAAGATACTGAACAGCTTCAGCAATCTACTGAACTCAATCAGAGCAAAAACGTATGCGGTGAAAATACAAAGGATAAATCAATTATACAAGATTTTATAAATGTAAAAGTGGACAAACTAGATAAATTGATGTATTTAGTAGAGGAAATGGTTATTGCTGAAGCTATGGTTACCCAAAATCCTGATTTGAGAGGAATGAAACTGAGTAATTTTGAAAAATCCTCAAGGCAGCTTCATAAAATTACAAGTGAGCTTCAGGATGTGATAATGTCTGTAAGGATGGTGCCTATATCTATAGTATTTCACAAAATGAATCGTATAGTGCGGGATATGAGTAAAAAATTAAAAAAACAAGTTCACTTAAAATTAATTGGAGAGGATACTGAAGTAGATAAAAATATAATTGAACATATATCAGATCCCCTTATGCATTTAGTACGTAATTCTATTGATCACGGAATAGAATCGGTAGAAGATAGAAAATGTCTTGGAAAAAGTGAAAATGGAGCCGTTACATTAGAAGCGAAAAATGAAGGAAATGACATTGTTATAACTGTAAAAGACGATGGTAGTGGATTAGATAAAAAAATCATATTGGAAAAAGCCATTTCAAATGGGATACTTAAGAAAAATCCAGAGGAAATGAGCGACCAAGAAATTTATAATTTAATCTTTATTCCAGGGTTTTCCACTAACGAAAATGTTACAGAATTTAGCGGCAGAGGGGTTGGCATGGATGTGGTAGTTAAAAACATTCAAAATGTAGGTGGATCAGTTTCAATAGATAGTTTGGAGAATAGTGGATCTATTACAACTATGAAAATACCTCGAACCCTTGCAATTATAGATGGTATGAATATACGGGTAGGAAATTCATATTATACTATTCCTATTACGTCTATAAAAGAACTTTTTAGTGTGGAAAAAAATAATGTAATTTCTAATATGAATGATGATGAAATGATAATGGTAAGAGGTGAGTGCTATCCTATCGTGCGTATACACAAATTATACAATATAACTACTAATGTTAAAAATTTAAAAGATGGAGTAATTGTTATGGTAGAAAAAGACAATAGGGGACTATGTATATTTGCAGATGAATTAATTGGACAGCAGCAGGTTGTAGTAAAGTGTTTACCTAATTATATAAAAAAAATAAGAAATATAGATGGAATTGAAGGGTGTACCCTCCTTGGAGATGGGAGTATTAGTTTAATACTTGACGTAGGTGAACTTGTAAATATGCTTGGCGAATAAAAACTCATAGTGAAAGGAGAATGTAAATATGTCGGAAGTTGTAGTAGATGATTTAATTGAAGAAGAAGATACGCAAAAGAATAAATATCTTACCTTTACTCTTGAGAATGAATTTTATGGTATAGAAATTAAATACGTTATTGAAATAATAGGAATCCAGCCCATAAGCGAAATACCTGAGCTTCCTGAATACATAAAGGGAATTATAAATTTAAGAGGCAAAATAATACCTGTAATGGATGTTAGGTTAAGATTTAAAAAGGAACCACTTGAATATAACGACAGAACATGTATTATTGTAATTCAGATTGAAGATATTTGTGTAGGACTTATTGTAGACGGTGTCTCTGAGGTAATAGATATACCTGACTGTCAAATTGTAGAACCTCCAGAGATCAGCAAAATCAAAAATAAGTTTATAAAAGGTATAGGAAAGGTTGAAGATAATGTAAAACTACTTTTAGATTGTGACATGTTGCTAAATCATGAGGACGCAGACAGTTTAAGTAATATTTAATATCAAAGGAGTGGATAGATGTGAAATTATTTAATAATTTAAAAATAAGTATAAGATTATTTATAGGTTTTACTTTAATTACAGTTATTGCATGTATAATTGGAATATTTGGATTAACAAGTATAAATAAGATAGATAATTTGGACACTCAATTGTATGAAAATAGGACAGTTCCACTAGGAAAGTTGACTGAAATTACTCTATCTTCTGGGGATATAAGATCAAATTTAAAGGATGTAATCTTAGAAGATAACCAATCGGATATAAATCAATCTATAAATAAGGTAAATTCTTTTAGCTCTAATTTTGATAGACAATTAGATGAATTTTCAAAGTCAACTTTGACTGATTCTGGGAAAGAGGCAGTTGATAATCTTAAATCCTCTAAAGCAAAGTATATGGAAATAGCTAATGAAATCATGGAAAAGTCAAAAAACGGAAATAACAAAAGCGAAATAAATTTACTTAATAGTAAGCTTGCTGCGGCACAGAATGATGTGGCAAATAGCTTAAAAGTGATTATAAATTTAGAGGAAAGTAGTGCCAAAAGTTTTTCAGAGAGTAATGATAAAACGGCAAGTGCAAGTGGAAAATTAATTATAATTTTTATAATTATAGGAATGGCCGCTGCTGCATTACTAGGAACAATTATTTCATTATCTATAATAAGGCCTATTAAAGAACTCATGGTATCTGCAAATAAAATTGCAAGTGGGGATTTAAATGTACATATAAATACTAGTGGAAAAGATGAAGTGGGAATACTTTCAAAGTCATTTAAAAAGATGTCAGATAGTTTAAATGAAGTTATAACCAATATTGAAGCTGCAGCAAACCAGGTAGCTGCTGGGGCTAAACAAGTATCAGATTCAGGTATAGCTCTTTCAGAAGGTTCTACGGAACAAGCAAGTTCTGTGGAGGAACTGACAGCTTCTGTGGAAGAGATTTCTTCACAAATAAAACTCAATGCAGATAATGCAGGCAAGGCAAATAAGCTTACTGAACACGTGAAAGTTAATGCAGTTAAGGGAAATTCACATATGAAGGAAATGCTTAAAAGTATGGATGATATAAATGCAGCTTCAGGCAATATATCTAAAGTTATAAAGGCTATAGATGATATTGCTTTTCAAACAAACATTTTAGCTTTAAATGCTGCGGTTGAGGCTGCAAGGGCAGGTAAATATGGTAAAGGATTTGCAGTAGTTGCTGAAGAAGTAAGAAATTTAGCTGCAAAATCACGGGATGCTGCAAAAGAAACTACTGCATTAATAGAAGATTCCATTAAAAAAGTGGATACAGGTACTAAAATTGCAAATGAAACGGCTGAAGCTCTTGGTGAAATTGTAGAAGGAGTTACAAAAGTAGCAGATTTTGTGGAAAGCATAGCAGAAGCTTCTAATGAACAGGCGACTGGTGCAGAACAGATTAATAGCGGAATAATGGAGGTATCCCAGGTGATTCAAGAAAATTCTGCTACAGCTGAAGAAAGTGCATCAGCAAGTGAAGAACTTTCAAGTCAGGCAGATATTATGCTAGAACAGGTTAAAAAATTTAAAATAAGAAGAGCAAATTCTAGTTATGATAAAATGGAAAATATAAATCCAGAAGTGCTTAACATGTTAAAAGATATGAAGTCAAAAAAGAAATATCATGGAAAAATTGATTTAGGTGACGAAGAATATTAAATAGTTCCAATAGGCAGTTAGCTGCATGCCTATTGGTCATTTTAAATCATTCTATTTACAGAAAGGAAAAGACAAAATGGAGGCAAAAAAAATAAGGGTTCTAATTGTCGATGACAGTTTAGTGTTTAGAGAAGTTATATCCATGGGCATTTCTTCTGAACCATATATAGAAGTAGTAGCTAAAGCAGTTGATCCTTTTGATGCCAGGGATAAAATACTTGAATTTCATCCTGATGTGATGATATGTGATGTGCAGATGCCAAAGATGAATGGCATTGAGTTTATAAAAAGATTGCTTCCACAGTATCCACTTCCTATAATAGTTGTAAGTTCTATAAATAAATCATTAGTAGATGCAATGGAAGCAGGTGCTGTAGATTTTGTTTCAAAGCCAGATGTACAATCTACAAATAGTGTAAAAGATTTTATAGGCACTTTGATAGAAAAGATCAATACGTGCTATGGTGTAAATGTAGTATCTGGCAAAAAAAAGAAATCAGTTTCATTTAATATAAGTCAGCAAATTAACACAAATAAGATAATTGCAATAGGATCATCTACAGGAGGTACTGAAGCTGTATACAATATACTTAAAACATTTCCTGAAAACATGCCTGGTATTTTAATTGTACAGCATATACCACCTGTCTTTTCAAGAATGTTTGCAGAAAGACTTAATAGTCAAACAAAATTACAAGTAAGAGAGGCACAAGGTGGGGAGTATGTTGAAACGGGAAAGGTATTAATTGCCCCTGGTGATAAACATATGACCATTAAAAGGATTGGAAATAAGTATAAGATTCAACTATTTCGTGGTGAAAAAGTCAATGGACATTGCCCTTCTGTTGATGTACTTTTTGAATCGGTAGCAAAGGAAGCCTCTAAAAATGCAATTGGTATTATACTTACTGGTATGGGCTATGATGGGGCTAAGGGACTTCGTTATATGAGGAGAAAAGGAGCTCAAACTATTGGACAAGATGAGAAATCATCTGTAGTATATGGCATGCCAAAAGTTGCCTACGAAATAGGAGCTGTAGAAAAACAAGTATCTCTTGATAATATACCTGAGGTGCTGTTTGGTATGCTGCGCTAACTATGAGTTCTATGCTTTTTTGCCCATATTTTAAATACTAGTGCGTTTATAATATCATATATACCATAAATGAATGGAAAAACACGATTTATAGTGTAATAACTAAGGGCATATAAAGGTGAAGGGTAAACGGAATGAAAGTTAAACTTTATACCTATGAGCATACAGAAGGCTACCCATTTAGGTGGATGAATAGGGAATGGAATGGGTGCTTTTTCACCTGCATTCTTAAAAAAATTTGATGCAGTTGCTACTGGATAAACAAGAGTGAGTTTCCCTCTGTCATTTTTTTCAAAACGGTATGTGTGAGCAAAGTGGTCTATAGCTGCTTTTGTTGAACAATAAAGGGCATAACCGGGAAGGGGCACATGGCTTACTGCAGAACAGGTTATTACTACAGTATAACGCCTTCCCTTATTTAGCTCTTTCATTTTTTCAAAGGAGTATATTGGTGAAATTACGTTTGTTTTAAAAATATTTTCTATATGATCCCAATCAGCTTTGTTTAGTTCTTCACAATAGGCAAAACCTGCATTTCCAATGAATAGATCTATTCCTCCCATCTTTTTTAGAGCAAAGTCAAATAATTTATCTATGTTTTCTTTCTGAGATACATCACATTTATAGGGAGTTATTTTATTATTTATATCAGGTATGTTTTCTATATTTCGTCCCACTGCAATAATTGTAGTATTATATTTTGCCAGCATTTTTAGGAGTTCTCCTCCAATACCAGAAGAAGCACCTGTAATTATAATTCGTTTTCCATTTAAGTTCATAGTATCCTCCTTTAACTAATTCAACTTTCGAACATATAAAATTTGGACTTAATATAAAAAATTACGAAGCAAAGCTTTTGAAAATAATAAAGTTCAAATAGCAAAGAACAAATAAAGATGATTTCCATCGTATCTCAGGAAATCCATAATTTTAATATTTTCTGACGTTAGGAAGAAAATTATCCTTATTTAATATTTGAACTTTGGACTTTATTCTTTAAGAAAATTACATCGTAATTTTTTTAAACTGCAAAAGTTGATTTACTAATATTATACTATTTTCAAAAGGTATTAAGACAAAAACATAAACAGAGTTCTTGGTATCAGATGGAGTTTTGACTCCACCTGATGCTTATTAACAGGATTCTTAGTGCTTCAGCACTTAGAAGGCGTTATCCTTTAGGGAAAATCGTTATCCAGGGACGTAGCTGCTCTTTACGCCCACTTGGAGAAGTGGGCGTATTAGAGCAGGTAGTCATCGGATAAAAAATAGGTATACAATAAATGGTATAAAAATAATGCAAATTTTAATACAATTATATTTTTTATAATAAAAAGCAAAAAATAAAGGAATATGTATATAGATGTAGATGTTATAAACGAATATAAGTAATATAAATAATATTTTTAATTTTAATGCCAGTAAATTTAAGTCAACGATTACCAAATTAATACTTTTTATCAATAGTTTACCTTACAAAATCTTTTATAAAAACAGTCAATGCGTTAATATAAGGAGGACAAATTTATGCCTAAAATACTTATTGTTGATGATGCATCTTTTATGAGAATATCTCTAAAGGCTATGCTTGCTAGAAATGGATTTGAGGTTGTTGGAGAAGCTGAAAATGGAGCTTCAGCAATTTTTAAATATAAGCAATATAATCCTGATATTGTAACAATGGATATTACAATGCCTGATATGGATGGAATTGAGGCACTTAAAAAAATCAGAGAACATGATAATAAAGCTAAGGTTGTTATGATAACTTCAATGGGACAAGAAGCTATGGTTAAAAGGGCAATAGTCAGTGGTGCTAGGTCATTTATTGTTAAACCTTTTAAGGAGGATCAATTGGTTAAAGCACTTAATAAAGTATTATCAGTCTAAATATTAAAACTGGTGGTGGTAAATTGTGTCAGATAAAAGTTCAGATGATGTCATACTTGAATCCTATATATTTGAAACATCCCAGCTTATTGATCAACTTGAAACGTTGATATTAGAAAATGAAAGTGGAAATTGCTATTCGGAAGAAATTATCAATGAGATATTTCGCATTATGCATACAATTAAAGGATCTTCTGCTATGATGTCCTATGAATATATTTCAAAGTCGGCTCATTCTATAGAAGATTTGTTTTATTTTCTCAGAGAAGAGAAACCTAAAGATGTAGATTACGAAAGTTTATCAGACTTGATTTTAAAATGTGTGGATTTTATAAAGGTAGAACTTGAAAAAATAAAAAAAGGGGATAAAGTGGACGGAAACTGTGATTTTATAATAGAGTACAATAAAAATTTTCTTATAGAGTTACAAGATCAAAGCCCTAAAGAGAATATTAGTAGAGAGAATATAAATGAAGAAGTCAAATTGACTAATAGATATGAGACACTTATATTTTTTGAAGATGACTGTGAAATGGAAAACTTAAGAGCATATACTGTAGTAGAAACTTTGAAAGAATTTGCAGAGAAAGTTAATTATATACCTAAGGATATAATGGAAAATGATGATACCTGTAAAACAATACATGAGAGCGGTTTTAAAGTATTTATAAAATCCAGTAAGTCTTATGATGAAGTTTCTGAAATTTTAAACCAGACAGTTTTTTTGAAAACCTTTAAACTTGAAAAACTAGAAGATGCTGAACAGTTTCATCAATCTACTAAACCCAATCAGAGCACAAACGTATATGGTGAAAATACGAAGGATAAATCAATTATACAAGATTTTATAAATGTAAAAGTGGACAAGTTAGATAAATTGATGTATTTAGTAGAGGAAATGGTTATTGCTGAAGCTATGGTTACCCAAAATCCTGATTTGAGAGGAATGAAATTAAGTAATTTTGAAAAATCCTCAAGGCAGCTTCATAAAATTACAAGTGAGCTTCAGGATGTGATAATGTCTGTAAGGATGGTTCCTATATCCGTGATATTTCACAAAATGAATCGTATAGTACATGATATGAGTAAAAAGTTAAAAAAACAAGTTCACTTAAAATTAATTGGAGAGGATACTGAGGTAGATAAAAATATAATTGAACATATATCAGATCCTCTTATGCATTTAGTACGTAATTCTATTGATCATGGAATAGAATCAATAGAAGATAGAAAAAGCTTTGGGAAAAGTGAAAACGGAACTGTTATCTTAGAAGCAAAAAATGAAGGAAATGATGTTGTTGTAATTGTGAAAGACGATGGTAGGGGATTAGATAAGAAAAGCATATTAGAAAAAGCCATTTCAAATGGGATACTTAAGAAAAGTCAAGAAGAAATGAGTGACAAAGAAATCTATAATTTAATCTTTATTCCTGGCTTTTCTACCAATGAAAATGTTACAGAATTTAGCGGAAGAGGGGTTGGTATGGATGTAGTAGTTAAAAATATTCAAAATGTAGGTGGATCAGTTTCAATAGATAGTTTGGAGAATTGCGGGTCTACCATAACTATGAAAATACCTCGAACCCTTGCAATTATAGATGGTATGAATATAAAGGTAGGGAATTCATACTATACTATTCCTATTACATCTATAAAAGAACTTTTTAGTGTGGAAAAAAATAATTTAATTTCTAATATGGATAGCGGCGAAATGATAATGGTGAGGGGTAAGTGTTATCCTCTTATCCGTATACACAAATTATATAATATAAAAACTAGTGTTAAAAATTTAGAAGATGGAATAATTGTCGTGGTGGAAAAAGACAATAGTGGATTATGCATATTTGCAGATGAATTAGCTGGACAACAGCAGGTTGTGGTAAAGTGCTTACCTACCTATATAAAAAAAACAAAAAATATAGATGGACTTTCAGGATGTACTCTTCTTGGAGATGGAAGTATTAGTTTAATACTTGATATAGGTGAACTTGTAAATATGCTTGGAAAATAAAAACTTGCAGTGAAAGGAGAATATAAATATGTCAGAAATTGTAGTAGATGATAGCTTAATTGAAGAAGAAGATACGCAAAAGAATAAATATCTTACTTTTACTCTTGAAGAAGAATTTTATGGTATAGAAATTAAATATGTCATTGAAATAATAGGAGTTCAGCCTATAAGTGAAATACCTGAACTTCCTGAATACATAAAGGGAATTATAAACCTAAGAGGTAAAATAATACCTGTAATGGATATTAGGTTAAGATTTAAAAAGAAACCAATAGAGTATAATGACAGAACATGTATTATTGTAATTCAGATTGAAGAGATTTATGTAGGACTTATTGTAGATGGTGTATCTGAGGTAATAGATATACCTGATTGTGAAATTGTAGACCCTCCTGAAATCAGCAAAATCAAAAATAAGTTTATAAAGGGTATAGGAAAAGTTCAAAATAATGTAAAACTACTTTTGGATTGTGACGAACTGTTAAACCACGAAGATGTAGATAGTTTAAGTAATATTTAATGCAAAAGGAGTGGATGGATGTGAAATTATTTAATAATTTAAAAATAGGTATAAGGCTATTTGTAGGATTTTTTTTAATTGTACTTATAGCGTGTATAATTGGAATATTTGGATTAATCAATATGAATAAAATCAATAATTTAGACACTCAATTATATGAAAATATGACAGTTCCGCTGGGAAAATTGACTGAAGTTACTTTATCTTCTGGGGATATAAGAGCAAATTTAAGGGATGTTGTTTTAGCAGATAACCAATCGGATATAAATCAAATTGTAAATAAGATAAATTCTTTTAGCACTGATTTTGATAGACAATTAGATGAATTTTCAAAGTCAACTTTGACTGATTCCGGGAAAGAGGCAGTTGATAATCTTAAATCCTCTAAAGCAAAGTATATGGAAATATCCAATGACGTTATTGATATGGCAAAAAAAGGCGATAACAAAAGTGCAATAAGTTTAATTCATACTAAGATTACTGCAGTACAGAACGATGTTCGAACTAGTTTAAAAAAGATTATAAATTTAGAGGAGACTAATGGAAGAAACTTATCGGTAAGCAATAATAAAACAGCAAGTGCAAGTGGAAAACTTATTTTAATTTTTATAATTATAGGAGTGATTGCTGCTGCATTACTAGGAACAATTATTTCACTATCTATAATAAGACCAATTAGGGAGCTTATGATTTCTACAGATAAAGTTGCAGATGGAGATCTAAATGTAAATATAGATACTAGTAGAAAAGATGAAATAGGAATACTTGCCAGGTCATTTAAAAAGATGAATGATAATTTAAATGAAGTTGTAACAAATATTCAAGCTGCGGCAAACCAGGTGGCTGTCAGTGCAAAACAGGTATCAGATTCGGGTATAGCTCTTTCTCAAGGATCTACGGAACAAGCAAGTTCTGTAGAGGAATTGACGGCTTCTGTAGAAGAGATTTCTTCACAAATAAGGCTTAATGCGGGTAATGCAGGTAAGGCAAATGAATTGACTGAACAGGTGAAAGATAATGCAGTTAAGGGAAATTCACATATGGATGAAATGCTTAAAAGTATGGATGATATAAATTCAGCTTCAGGTAATATATCTAAGGTTATAAAGGCTATAGATGATATTGCTTTTCAGACAAATATTCTGGCTCTAAACGCTGCTGTTGAAGCTGCGAGGGCAGGCAGGTATGGTAAAGGTTTTGCAGTAGTTGCTGAAGAAGTAAGAAATTTAGCTGCAAAGTCACGGGATGCTGCAAAAGAAACTACTGCATTAATAGAAGATTCCATTAAAAAGGTGGACACAGGTACTAAAATTGCAAATAAAACGGCCGAAGCTCTTGGTGAAATTGTAGAAGGAGTTGCAAAAGTAGCAGATTTTGTAGAAAGCATAGCAGTAGCTTCTAATGAACAGGCGACCGGTGCAGAGCAGATTAACAGCGGAATAATGGAGGTATCCCAGGTGATTCAAGAAAATTGTGCTACATCTGAAGAAAGTGCAGCAGCAAGTGAAGAACTTTCAAGTCAGGCGGATATTATGCTGGAACAAGTTAAGAAATTTAAAATAAGAAGAGAAAATTCTAGTTATGATAAAGTGGGAAATATAAATTCAGAAGTACTTAATATGTTAAAAGATATGGAAGCAAAAAAGAAATATCATGGAATTGATTTAGGAGAGTAAGAATAAAAAACATAAAAAATTGTAAAATTACCATTGACAATAGAAAAAAATAGGTATATATTGAAAGCATAATAAAACTTAATAAAGTTAAACTTTCGGGGCAGGGTGAAATTCCCGATCGGCGGTATAGTCCGCGAGCTTTTATAGCATGAACTGGTTTGATTCCAGTACCGACAGTAAAGTCTGGATAAAAGAAAGTAAAGATATAGTTTAAGCTATGTTTTTATGTGTTTTGTAATTTTATTCCCTGAAGGTTGCTTCAGGGAATTTTTATATGCAAAATTTCAATAAAAGTGGGGGTTCTATAAATAGGCAATGTTATATTTTTATAAAAAAGTAAATAAATATATAATTTAAATTATGGAAGTGAATCTTATGGAAAAAGAAAATACAGATGAAAAGTATATGAAAGAAGCTTTAAAACTAGCTTTATTGGGAAAAGGATTTGTTAATCCAAACCCCCTTGTGGGAGCTGTGATAGTTAAAAATGGAAAGATAATAGGAAAAGGTTATCATAGGTTTTTTGGAGGGCCTCATGCAGAAGTATATGCACTTAGAGAAGCAGGAGATAATGCAAAAGGTGCAGATTTGTATGTAACTTTAGAACCTTGTTCACATTATGGAAAAACTCCGCCTTGTGCAAAAGCTATAGTAGAAGCTGGAATAAAAAGGGTAGTAATAGGAAGTGTAGATCCAAATCCTCTTGTATCAGGAAGAGGTGTAAAAATTTTAAGAGATAAAAATATAGAAGTAGTTACCGGGGTTATGGAAAGAGAAGCTGTAAAAATAAATGAGATATTTATGAATTATATAAAGTCAAAGTTACCTTTTGTAATTTTAAAAGCGGGAGTCACTTTAGATGGGAAAATAGCTACAGTTAGTGGTGAATCCAAATGGATAACAGGTGAAAAATCAAGGTTAAAAGTTCACCAGATGCGAAATAGAGTTATGGCAATTATGGTTGGAGTAGGTACTATGATTTTAGATGACCCTCTTTTAACTACAAGGCTTGAAGAAAAGTGCAAAAGTCCTAAGGCTGTAATTGTAGACTCAAAGCTGAGAGTACCTGTTGAATCTCAAATTTTTAAAACCTCTCATGAAAGGGAAATAATAATAGCATGTACAGAAAAGTTTGATAAGGACAAGGCAGAGTCTTTAAAATCTATGGGAGTAAATATAGTTGTCTGTCCAGAAAATAAAGAAGGAAGGGTGGATTTAAAATATTTAACTAAAGAACTTGGAGAAATGGGTATAGATAGTGTACTTATTGAGGGAGGCGCAGAACTTAATTTTTCTGCACTTAAGTCTGGAATTGTAAATAAAGTTATTTATTTTATTGCACCTAAAATACTTGGAGGTAAGAATGCTAAAACTTCAGTTGAAGGATATGGAATTGAAAACCTCTCAGACAGTATAAAATTAAGAGATATATGCGCAGAAAATGTGGGAGAGGATATTATGATACAAGCCTATGTAATGAATGCTGAAAATTAGAAAGAAGGGATAAACTTGTTTACTGGTCTGGTAGAAGAAATAGGAGAAATATTAAAAGTATCAAAGAGAAGAAATTCTTCAAAAGTGTCCATAAAAGTAGGAAATTTACTAGATGGAGTTAAACTGGGAGACAGCATTGCTGTAAATGGAACTTGTGTTACTGTAGTTGATTTAAAAAAGGATTCTTTTACTGTAGATATTATGGCTGAAACCTTGAGAATGAGCAGTTTAAAAGATTTAAAAATAGGAAGCAAAGTTAACCTGGAAAGGGCTCTAAGGCTTGGAGATAGATTAGGTGGACATATAGTAAGTGGACATATAGATGGTACTGGAAAAATTATAGATGTGAGAGAAGAGGACATCTCAACCTGGATAGACATAGAGGCGTCTTCTGATTTACTTAGATATATAGTACGAAAAGGTTCTGTGACTATAGATGGTGTGAGCCTTACTGTAGCAGAATTAAATAAAAATTGTTTTAGTGTGTCCCTTATACCCCATACTAAGATGGAAACTATTTTAGATTATAAAAAAATAGGGGATTTAGTAAATATAGAGTGTGATTTAATAGGAAAATATGTAGAAAAAATGGTTTTGAATCCAAAAAAAGAGCCAGAAAAAAGCGGCAGTATAGATGCTTTAAAACTAAAGGAATATGGCTTTATGCAATAAGGCATTTTCTTTTAGATGCCTAAACATTTATTTTTGAAGGGAGATAAAAATCATGAATTTTAAATTTGATACTATAGAAGATGCAATAAAAGATCTTAAACAAGGGAAAATGATCATAATTGTAGATGATGAGGGAAGAGAAAATGAAGGTGATTTAGTTATACCTGCAGAAAAGGCAACTGGAGAAAATATTAATTTTATGATCAAATATGCAAAAGGCCTCTTGTGTGCACCAATTGAAGAAGAAATAGCAGTAAAGCTTGGATTAAATCCTATGGTTCAGCACAATACAGACAATCATGAAACAGCATTTACTGTAACTGTTGACTATAAAGATACTACAACGGGAATATCAGCTTTTGAAAGGGCACATACCATAAATATGATAGCTGCTTCAAATTCTAAAGATGACTTCAGAAGACCAGGACACATATTTCCGCTTATAGCTAAGGAAAATGGAGTGTTTGACAGAACTGGTCATACGGAAGCTTCAGTCGACTTAGCTAAGCTTGCAGGATTTAAAGGTGCAGCAGCAATATGTGAAATAATAAAAGATGATGGAACTATGGCAAGAAGAGATGACTTGATGGAGTTTACTAAAGAACATAATTTAAAAATTGTTACTATAGTGGATTTAATAGCCTATAGAAAGAAAACAGAGAAATTAGTTAAAAGAGTGGCTTCTGCTAATCTTCCAACTAGATTTGGAAAATTTAAAATTATAGGTTACAAAAATATATTAAACGGTGATGAGCATGTGTGTCTTGTAAAGGGAGATAACTTTGAAAAAGAACCTGTCCTTGTAAGAGTACATTCAGAGTGCCTTACGGGAGATGTATTCCATTCACTTAGATGCGATTGTGGACAGCAGCTTCAATCTGCGCTTAAACAGATAGAAAAAGAAGGCAAAGGTGTACTTTTATATATGAGTCAAGAAGGAAGAGGCATAGGAATTTTAAATAAGATAAAAGCTTATAAGCTTCAAGAAAATGGAATGGATACAGTAGAGGCAAATTTAGCATTGGGATTTCCAGCAGATATGCGTGATTATGGGATAGGAGCACAAATACTTGAAGATATAGGTATTAAAAAAATAAAACTTCTTACGAATAATCCAAAGAAAATTGAGGGACTTTCAGATTATGGATTGGAAATAGTAGAGAGAGTACCTATTGAAGTAGATTGTTCACAGGAAAGTAAGAGATATATGAGAACTAAACGAGAAAAGATGGGACATTTATTAAAATTATATAAATAAAAATAGAAAAGAGGATTATTTATGAAGATGTATGAAGGAAAATTAGTTGCAGAAGGTTTAAAATTTGGAATTGTAATTGCAAGATTTAATGAATTTATAGGCACGAAATTGTTAGAGGGTGCTTTAGATTGTTTAAAAAGACATGGAGCACAAGAAGAAGACATTGAGGTAGCCTGGGTTCCAGGAGCCTTTGAAATACCAATGGTTTCAAAGAAAATGGCTTTTTCTAAAAAGTATGATGCAGTTATTTGTCTGGGAGCAGTAATAAGAGGACAAACACCTCATTTTGATTATGTATCAAATGAAGTATCAAAGGGAGTAGCAAGCGTTTCCCTTGAAAGCGGCATGCCAGTAATATTTAGTGTTCTTACCACAGATAATATAGAGCAAGCTGTAGAAAGAGCAGGAACTAAAGGTGGAAATAAAGGATATGATGGAGCTATGTCAGCTATAGAAATGGCAAATTTGATGAAACAGTTTTAGATCAATTCACAATGAACGATGCACAATTCACAATTAAGGATGATTTTCTGTTGTCATAGAAAATCTACCGAAATTGTGCATTGTGAACTGTGAATTGATTATAGAATATGACAGCAGCTCCTGCTGCTTTTTTTTATTTCTTTTATATTTAAAATTAAAGTGGTAGATGAAGTTATCATTAAACTTATTGCGGTACTGTATATATTTATCCATGATATGCCTGCAAGTATGTATATTAATATGACTTCTAAAATGGCAGAAATCAAAGAGTTTTTTAATAGTATATTTTGTTTGCCAATGCCATTTAAAATACCAAAAGTAGAGAAGGAGACAAAGGTAACAGGAGCAGCTAGTGAAGCAAATTTTATATAATTTCCCAGGTCATTTCTATTATAAAATAATTGTCCTAAGTAATCTCCAGTGGAAAGGCAAATTACCATGGTACAGATACCTAAAAATAAAGATACTTTTATAATTTGATGAATCCTTTTTTCTATAGACCAGTAATTTTTACGGCTCATCTTTTCTGATAAATCTGGAATGAGAACCATGGATATGGAATTTATAATTGTAATTGGAAAAAATATTATATTTAGAGCCATGCCATCAAATTTGCCTATCATAGCTAGGGCTAAGTTGTACTCTATGCCAGATGATACAAGCCTTCTTGGAGTTATAAGTGTAGAGACAGCACCAAGTGCAGTAGACAAAAATCCATTTAAACAAAGGGGAAAAGATAGTACCAGTATATTGAATAAAAGCTGAAGTTTGTCCTCGGGATTTGAACAACTAGATCTAAATTTTCTCCTCCTAGTTTTATACATGATGTAAAGTAATATAAAACTTATAAATTCTCCTATAGTTAAAGTTATGTAAGCTGCTGTTACAGTGCTACTTACATCTTTCAAGGAAAATATAGTTATTATGCTAATTATTATGACAATGCGGAGAAATTTTTCTGATATATCTATAAGTGCAGGTATTTTAACTTCAGATATTCCATAAAAATATCCTTTTAGTATAGAGGATAATCCTATAAAAAACATTGCCGGGCACATAACCTGCAGGGCATGTACCGATCTAGAGTCATCTACTATTTTAGTACCTATGTAAGGAGCATTTATAAATACGGTACAGACTATAAGTAAAGCAAAGAGTGAATTAAAAGTTAGAGATGCATCTATGGAATTATTTAAATTATTAAAATCATCTTTGCTAAAATACACGGCAGCTATTTTGGAAATGGCTGCTACCATACCTCCCGATATAAGGCATATGAACAAATCATATATAGGCATTATTAGTCCATAGAGACCTATTCCTTCAGCCCCAAGTTCTCTAGATAATATTATGGGAAATATAAATGCAAATATAGAAGTAATTAAATTTGAACAAATTAAAATAAGTGAATTTTTTAAAAACCTGTCTCTTTTCATAAAAACTCCCGTAATTAAAATTAGAATTAATATTAATAATTATGATAAGAATTATTTAGTTATTCATATGGAGGGTTCTTTTTTAATATATATATTCTAGGATCTATAATTTTGAGGAGAGTAGTGTATATGAAAAAAATTATAAAAATTTTATTTACAACTACAGTTGTATTTGTGTTAACCTTTGTAATTGTAAATTATTTTTCTAAAACTCATTATAAAGTTGAAATTCAAATGAAGGACAATAATCTAAGTTATGATTTAAAGTATTCCAGATTAAAAGGTGCAGTTGACTTTACAAAAGATGAAAAACAAAATTATTACATAGCATATAGTAATAGAATACAGATTATAAAAGATAGCGGGAAAAGTTATGACATATTAAAGAATTCAAATTTAAATATTCACAGCATGGACTATTATAAGGGCAATTTATATTATTCTTCAGGAGATAGTATATATTGCTATAATATGAATGAAGGTAAAAATACAATTTTAATAAAGGGGTTGCCTAATTATGGTGATTATAAGGACAGCTTAGTAAAAGTGAGCAATGGATGTTTATATATTTCCATAGGTTCTGCTACTAATTCAGGTGTAGTAGGAGATGATAATAAGTGGGTAAATGGCAATCTTTACGCCCATGATATGAGCCCAGAGAATATAACTCTTGGGGGAATAAATTTGGGAAAGAGTAAGACAGGTGCTTTTCAAAGCTATAATACTAAAAGTATAAAAGGTCAAATAGTTCCAGCACATTTCCCAGGAAATGCTTGTATTATAATATATAATTTGGAAAGCAGGACAAGTGATACTTTTGCTTGGGGAATAAGGAATGTTACAGGAATGGATTTTACAGACAGCAGTAAATTAATATGTGCTGTAGGTGGAATGGAAAATAGAGGAAGCAGACCTGTTATTGGGGATACAGATTATATATATGAAGTAAAAAAGGGAAGGTGGTATGGATGGCCAGATTATAGTGGGGGAGATCCAGTTACTTCGCCTAAGTTTAAAAGTGTGAAGAACTCTCCACTGCAATTTATACTAGACAATCACCCTACAACAAATCCACAAGCTCCTATATATCAGCATAAAACAGTGAGCAGTATTGGAACTCTTGCAGTGGATTCAAAAGGTGACTTAAACGATAGAAATTGTATATTTTTTTATGATAAAATTGATAATATAGTATATAGCTTTCGAGGAACAGGTTTACCGGAGGAAAAAGTTAAATTTAGTGAAAGAACTAAAATTTCAAGTATAAAAATATATGATAAATCCTTATTATTACTTGACGGTAAAGAAGGTTATTTATATAGTATAAAAAGAGGTAACCTTAAAAAGGTTTCAGAAATAAATAAAAACATTTATCCATACATACTTATGACAACAGTACTTGGAATAATATTAATTTTAAAAGTTCAAGGACGTTGATTTAAGTGTATATTTAAATTAAAGAGGAGATTGTAGTTAGATGAAACAAGAAATTGAAAAAACCTATGGAAGTGCTGTAAGAAAAATATTTTTCGCAGTTAACCCACTTAAGAAAAAGATTATGAAAACTAACTGTACTGTTCACAAGTTTATAATTATACGTGCTATTGAAATATTAAAAAATGATAATTATATGGAAGAGTATGAGTTTTTTAGAAAACATGTTAAAAGATTAAATGCTGGGGTTACATGGGCAGATCAGGATTTTAAAAGTTCAAATCATTTCTACCATGTGAGTAAAGGAAAAGGGTTATATGGATTTTCGAATGCACTTACAGAATGTGAGAAATATTATGACAAGTCAATACAATTTCTCAAGAATAAAGAAGTGGAAAGAGCGCTATTTTATTTTGGTGCATCCTGTCACCTTATTCAAGATGTAACAGTCCCTCATCACGTAAATAACAAACTTTTGAGCAGCCATAGAAGATTTGAGCTGTGGATAATAGGAAGGCTTATGACAGATTACTCTTTTGTAGCTGAAGAGGGTGCTATAGTATATGATAAAGTGGAAGATTTTATAAAAAACAATGCAATAATGGCCAATAGCATATATATGAAGAATATAAATATACAATCTAGAGACGAAAGATATTCTAAAGTAGCTGCAACTATTATAAAAGAAGCAGAGAGAACCACAGCAGGCTTTATGATTAAATACTATGGAGAACTAAAAAAACTTTAATATTTTTCCATAAACTGGAGGAATTTTTCCTACTTTTACAGAACATATATAATAAAGATTTAGCTCTGTTTATATATGTTGGTAAAGGATAGTGATTAAATTGAGTAAGGATATATTTATAAATATGGAAAAAGAAATATTCAAAGGAAATTTGTTGGATATAGGTATGGATAATCAAGGCATAATTTATAATATATATAAGGAATTTAATGATAATGTAAACGTGGAATATATAAGTGGGAAGGAAGAAGGCAAAAATATAAAAGAAGATTATTATGATAATTGTATATTATTATTTTCCTTTAATAAATTATGGGTAAAATTTAAAAAGAAAAATTTTATAAAAGATATACACAGCCATTTAGCGAAAAATGGCATTATCCATATATGGGATATTGATAAAGGGTATGGAAAAATTTTTAATGCAGATATAAAGATATTAATACCTGGAAGAAAACTGAGAAAAATAAAAATAAGGGATTTTAACATTTTAAAAGATAATTCTAAGGAAAGTACCATACGACTACTAGACAATTATTTTAAAATTTTGGAATGTAGAAATTCTGACGGACTTTATTATATAAAGGCTGAAAAAAGGAACTTGGTTTGTAAAAGCTAGGACAACTAAAAAAGGATGGGAGACTCATATTATGAAGGTACTATTAGCAGCACTTAATTCAAAATTTATTCACAGCAATTTAGCAGTGAGATATTTAAAGGCTTATACAAAAAAACTTAATTATAATTGTACTATAAAGGAATTTACTATAAATGATAGAAGGGAAAAAGTATTAGAGAAAATTATAGGGGAGAAACCAGATGTAGTGGCTTTCTCCTGTTACATATGGAATATAGAATACATAAAATCTTTAGCGGTACTCATTAAACTTATAAATCCTAAAGTGGAAATTTTGTATGGGGGACCTGAGGTGTCTTATGATAGTAATAGCTTTTTGAAAAACATACCAGGGGAGTATGTAATAGTAGGTGAAGGAGAAGAAACCTACTATGAATTTGTAAAACTCAGGGCAAAATATTTTGAGACTTCGGGAAAAGTTGATAGTAAAGAGTTTTTCTTAGAATTGAGAGATATAAAGGGCCTTTGTTTCAAACAAAATGGAAATGTAATTTTAAATGAACAAAGGCAGCCAATGGATATGAACAAGATAGTATTTCCCTATACAAAAGAAGATAATTTAAAAAATAAAATTGTGTATTATGAAGCTAGCAGAGGATGTCCCTTTAAATGTAAATACTGTCTTTCTTCTACGGGTTTTGAAGTAAGGTTTTTAAATATAGAGAGAGTAAAAAAAGAACTTAAATTTTTAATGGACAAGGATATAAAGCTAATAAAATTTGTAGATAGAACTTTTAATTGTAATTATGAATTTGCTATGGAAATTTGGAAATTTGTAATAAATGCAGATACAGATGCTACATTTCACTTTGAGATTTCTGCGGATGTTTTAAAAGATGAAGAAATAAAACTTCTTAATACAGCTCCTAAAGGAAGAATTCAACTTGAAGTAGGAGTACAAACTACAAATGATACTGTGTTAAATAATATAAATAGATATGTTAAATTTAATTATATATATGACAGGGTGAAGAAAGTTCAAAAGTATCACAACATAAACCAGCATCTTGATTTAATAGCAGGACTTCCTGGAGAAGATTTTGAGTCCTTTAAAAAATCTTTTAATGATGTATATTCTATAAAACCAGAGGCTCTTCAACTTGGATTTTTAAAACTATTGAAGGGTTCATCTATGATAGAAGAAGTCTCCAAATGGGGAATGGTGTATTCACCCTATGCTCCTTATGAGATATTAAAGACAGATAGTATAAGTTATGATGAAATTGTCATATTGAAAAGAATAGAGGAAGTCTTTGATAAATACTATAATTCTGGCAAATTTAAAAATATACTAAATTATTTTGTACCTAAATTTAAAACAGCTTTTGATTTTTACTATGAGCTTGGAGGGTTTTTTTATGATAGAGGATATTTAAATAAAAATATATCTTCCTCAGATTACTATAATGTATTTATAGAATTTGAAAATGAGTGTTTAAATGAAAAAAATATTGAATTAGAAGAGATAATAAAGTATGATTACTTGAAATTTAATAAGAAAAAATGGCTTCCAGATTTTTTAATGAGAGAAAGAAATAAGGAAGAAGAAAAAACTATAAAAGCTAAAATTGATGATGGACTTATAGAGGTATCAAAAAAATATCATATAGAAAAGTTTTTTATAAATATAGAAAGATTTTTAAATGATTCTGTATTGGAGAAAAAAGAGGGGTATGTAGTATTTGATATTGAAAATGATAAAGAGATATATTTATTTCACGAATAAATATATTTAAAAAGGGGTAGGTATTGTGAATATAACTATTGAAGATAAAGCCCTAAGGTATGCAAAGGAAAAAGAAGGGGATTTTGTAGTAAGGAGCATTTCTGCACCAGGAGGATGTTTTTCTATGGATGTAAGAGAAATAACTGTAGAATTTATAAAAGATTTTAAAGTAAATGAAAAGATATTTAACAGTTATAGTTATAAAAAAATAAATATATTTATAGAAAAAGGTCTGGAAATAAAAGATGATGAGGTACTTATATATCAAAAAGCCAAATTACCTTTTATAGGAGAAAGATTTGGAAGCAAAGGGGTTTCTATAAGATACCTTTAAAGGTTTTAAACGAAATTTTGACTTAATACAAAAATAATGCGAAGCAAAGCTTTTGAAAATAACAAAGTTCAAATAACAAAGAACAGATAAAGATGATTTCCATCGTACCCCAGGAAATCTGTAATTTTAATATTTTCTGACTTTAGGAAGAAAATCATCCTTATTTGATATTTTAACTTTGAACTTTGTTCTTTAAAAAATTGTTTCACAATTTACTTAAACTGCAAAAGTGATCTATTAATTTTTAACTTTCAAATTTTAATTAGATATTAAGGGTTCAATTAGAACTCATCTACTTTGTATATTTTCTTTGCCTTATCTGTATATAAAACGCCATCTAGATGATCTATTTCATGACAAAAAGCCCTGGCAAATAGTCCTTCTGCATTGTATCTAACCTCATTCCCATTTATATCTTCACCTGATACAATTACTTTTTTAGGTCTAACTACAATGCCCTCATGACCATTATAACTTAGGCAGCCTTCTGGACCTTCATTTCTACCCATTTTTTTTACTATTTTAGGGTTTATTAAGATTACAGGATTGGTATTTTCTTTTCTCAAATCAATAAATATTATTCTCTTAAGAATACCTATCTGTGGAGCAGATAATCCAACTCCAGAACTAGCATATAAAGTATCCTTCAAATCTTGTACAATACCTAAAGTTTCTTCATCTATATTTTTGACTTTTCTGCTGACTTTTCTGAGTAATTTATCACCAAACTTCAATATTTCTTTTACGGCCAAATGTATTACCTCCTCTAAGTAAGTATATTTAAATTATACAGTTATTTGATTAAACAATCAATAAAGGAAACTTTTGGATGATATGTAAAGTAAGGTATTCCTATCTTGACATACGGTGTTATTAAATATAAAATTTACTTTTGTACTTGTATATTTATTGTAAAAACTATAGACTTCTATAGTATATGGGAGGGAAGAGATATGGCTATAAGTGTTATGAATATGGAAAATGAAAAAGAACATTTAGAAGAAACCTTGAATTGGATAGATATTCAGATTAAAAACGTAAATTCGGAAGATGAAAAGTTAAAAATAATTATAGATGGACTTAGAAAGCAATCTAGAGGCAAATATAATGAAGAATTAGAAACAAAAGAAAAGCTATATAATATAACTCATAAGAATCTTGAAAAATATATGGAAAGTAAGAATAAGCCTTATTTTGGAAGAGTGGATTTTAGAGAATACAAGGGAGAAGAAGAGACTTTCTATATAGGAAAATTTGGACTTGGAGATATGGAAAAAGGCGATGAAAAGGTAATTGACTGGAGGGCTCCTCTAGCAGATCTTTATTATAGTGGAGTTTCAGGAGAAACTTTTTATAGATCTCCTCAAGGTATAATAAATGGAGAACTTAATTTAAAGAGAAAATTCTTGATTGAAGATGGAAAATTAAAAGATGCTTTTGATGA
Source organism: Clostridium ragsdalei P11 (assembly GCF_001675165.1). Taxonomy (GTDB): domain Bacteria; phylum Bacillota; class Clostridia; order Clostridiales; family Clostridiaceae; genus Clostridium_B; species Clostridium_B ragsdalei. Next base: position 105,775 of record NZ_LROS01000044.1, on the reverse strand, counting down.
AGGAATAAATGAAATAATACTCCAGTCTGCAGATGAAAATGAAAATGTCCTAGTAGATGAATTTTTGAAAATAAATTTGGAACAAAGTGCAAATAGCAAACTTAAGGATGTAGTTGCTACCATACAAAAGGAGCAAAACAATATAATAAGAACTGAAAAAAATATTTCACTTGTAGTTCAAGGATCTGCAGGTTCTGGAAAAACTACAGTAGCACTTCATAGGCTTGCCTACCTACTTTATAGATATAAAGGTAAAATCCAAGGGGAAGATATTGTAGTTGTAGCCCCTAATAAATTGTTTTTAAATTATATTTCAGATGTACTTCCAAATTTAGGCATAGAAAAAGTCAAACAGGTAACCTTTGAAAAAATGTGCTGCCAGATGTTGAATTTAAAAAGCAAAGTATATACCAAAGATAAAAAGCTGTCTAGCATAATAGAAAATGAAAAATATAGTAGTGTAGAAAATACACTTGAATCCAGTCGTGTTAGGGGAAGCATTTTATATAAAAATTTAATTGATAGGTATATAGAATATATAGAAGAAAGAGATGTAAATATTGATGATATAAAGATAGATAATTATATCCTATTTAATAAAGAAGAAATATGTAGATTGTATTCAAGTGATATGAAACATCTGCCTATAAATAATAGGAAGCATGAGATAAAGAGGTATTTTCTGCTGAAGATAGATGATAAGATAAATAAAATAATGGACAAAATAGATTTTTATTATGAGTATATGATTGCAAGGCTGAAGAAAAGCATGGAAGATGGTCCAGATAGGAGAAAGACACTCACAAGTGTATATAATGAAAGAGATAAAAAGAAGAAAGATACTAAAAATAGGGCAATACAGGCTTTTGAATGTTATTTTAATAGATGGAGTGAGATTGATACAGAAAACCTCTATGAAGAGTTTTTAAATGACAAAGAAGTATTTGACAAGATTATAAAGGAAAATATTTCGAAGAACATATGGAATAATATAAGACAGGAAGTAAAGGAAAATAGAGAAAAAAAAGTAATAGATAGTGATGATTTGGCTCCTCTTTGCTACTTGAAATTTAAAATAGAAGGAGTTTCTAAAAAGTTTAAGTATAAGCACATTGTAGTGGATGAGGCGCAGGATTATAGTGCTTTTCAGATGACCATTTTAAAGGAAATTAGCACAAATGATTCCATGACTATAGTTGGAGATTTAGGACAGGGTATATATTATTATAAAGGAATAACTAGTTGGAAAAAATTAATAGAAGATGTATTTGATTCTAATGCAAAATATACTCAACTTGAACACAGTTATCGTTCTACGATGGAAATAATAAAATTTGCAAATAAGGTTCTTAAGCTTCAGAAAAACAATCTAAAACCTGCAGTACCAGTGCTTAGACATGGTAAAGTACCACAAGTAATAGAATTTAAAAACAATAGAGAATTTGGTGATGCTTTAGATAGGATTGTAGATGAAGTTTACAGTGCAGGCAAGAAAAGCATAGCTGTTATAGGTAAAACCTATGATCAGTGTAAGAAAATAAGAGAGTATTTAAAAAAGTACAGTTCTTATAGTTGGAGTCTGGTAAGGGAAAATGACAATAATTTAAGTTTTGAAAATATAATAATTCCATCTTATATGACAAAGGGATTGGAGTTTGACTGCAGTGTAATTTACAATTGCAGTGAAGAAAATTATGGTGAAAATGAACTTGATAGAAAGATATTATATGTAGTTCTTACAAGGGCACTTCATATGGAATATATATTTTATTCAGGTAAAAAGTCTAAACTCATTAAGAATGTTTAGTTACAAATTCAATTTTGCCAATGCAATGCTATGTATAAGTTAAAACAATAATTATTATTACCAAATATTTAGTTTTACATTTTTAAAATTATGTGATAGAATATCAATAGTTAGATAAAATATAAATGTATTCATATTAAAAAAATAGGATGGTGAATAACTATGGAAAATGTAAAATTAAAAGAAAATATTTATTGGATTGGTGTAAAAGATCCTGAATTAAAAATCTTTGACATAATAATGAATACTAAAGAAGGAAGTACTTATAATTCTTATTTAATTGATGATGAAAAAGTAGCAGTAATAGATACTGTAAAGGATAAAGATGTTTTTTTTGAAAAATATATATCAAATATAAAAGGTATAATAGGTAAAAGAAATATTGACTATATAATAGTACAGCATACAGAACTTGATCATAGTGGATCACTTGCAAAACTCATTGACTTATATCCTGAAGCTGTTGTAGTAGGTACTAAAGCAGCCTTGATGTATTTAAAGGATATAACAAATAAAGAATTTAAGAGCATGGAAGCCCCAAATGAATTAAGTCTTGGAAAGACTAATTTGCAGTTTATAAAGTCACCAAATTTACACTGGCCTGATACGATGTTTACTTATATACAAAATAGAAAAGTATTATTTACCTGTGATTTTCTAGGATGTCACTATTGCCCTAAAGGTTCAATTACTGATAATTCAGATGATTATGATCATGAGATGAAATATTATTTTGATGTAATAATGGGACCATTTAAAAAATTTGTACTTATGGGACTTGATAAAATTAAGAATTTAGATTTTGATATGGTAGGCCCAAGCCATGGACCTGTTCATATAGATGATATAAAGAAATCTATTGAATCCTATAGAAAGTGGGCTCTTACAGAATCTAAAGAAAAAAATGTTCAAATATTTTATATATCAGCTTATGGAAATACAGAAAAAGTTGCTAAATATATAGAAAATGTAATTAATTCAAGAGGAATAAAGGCAGAAGCACATGAAATAACTTCTATTCCTATGGAAGAGGCTATTTCTCTCATTGAAGGAGCTTCAGGTATATTAGTGGGCTCACCTACTATAAACCAGGATGCAGTGAAACCTGCATGGGATATGCTTTCACTTGTATGTGCTATAACAAATAGAGGAAAGGCAGCTGGCGCATTTGGTTCTTATGGATGGAGCGGTGAAGGTGTGCCTATGCTCACAGAGAGATTAAAGTCATTGAAATTTAAGGTAGCTAGTGGTTTTAGATTCAAATTTGTACCTAATGAGGAAAAGCTAAAAGAAGCAGACGGGTTTATAAATGAATTTTTAAATTTACTTTAAAATAAGGAAGGGCATATGTCCCTTTCTTATTTTAAATGCTGAAAAGTCCAGGAAAGCAAATCTATACATAAATTAGAAGTTTTGTCGTCCTGATCTAATTTAGGATTTAACTCTACCATATCCATGGATTTTACAAGTCCGGTTTCCATTAAATATTTTAATATATATTTAACTTCTGTAACGTTTATGCCTTTTTTAACTGGGGTACCTGTCCCAGGGACTAATTGAGGATTTAAAACGTCTATATCGAAACTTAAGTGAAGAGATTGTATTTTATTTTTTTTTAATTTTAAATAAATTTTAGCCATTATATTTTTTATACCCATCACATGAATGTCCTCAGTGGAGTATACACTTATATCTTGCTCTTTTAAAAGATTCTGCTCACCTTCATCTAAAGATCTAGCACCTAGTATAAATACATTTTCTGGCTTTACTTTAGGACCTTTATAATAGAGATTAGAAAGTTTATCATACCCAAATCCCATAGCAGCTGAAAGGGGCATTCCATGTACATTGCCTGAAGGGGAAGTCTTATCTGTATTTATATCCCCATGGGCATCTAGCCATATAACTGCAATATTTCCATTATATTTGCTTGTACCTGAAAGACTTCCAAGACCTATAGAATGATCACCACCTATGGTCAAAGGAAAACTATGGGCACATAGTGAGCTGTAAACTTGATGAGCTAAATTCCTATTTGCATCTAGTATTGGTTTTAAATACTTCATATGAGAATTAAATGTATATTTTTCATCTTCAGGTATATTTAAAACATGGATATCTCCAGCATCATAAGTTGTATGGCCACTTTTATTTAAAATATCTATTATATTTTTTTGTCTCAACTTTTTAGGACCGTATTCTGTGCCTTTTTTATCAGAACCAAAAAAGATAGGTACACCTATTACGCTAACGTCCATTTAAGTTACCTCCCTAATTTAACTTTTGGTAAAATACAAATTTAAGTTCAATGTTATTTTTAGAATTTATTTTAAGCATTATTCTATTTTAATTTTACATATATGGTTCAAATATCTATACCTTAAAATTTGAATGAATGTAATGATTTTAAATCTATTGAGAAGAATAAATTTGAAAAGAAAAAAATAGAAAGAAAAAATAAAATTCAGCTAAAATAAATTAACTAAATTTATTTTCCTTTTGGTATTGTAGAATTAGCCTGTCCAATTTTTCACTGCACTTTACAACAATTTCATCCGTAAGACTACTAGTTTTCATTAATAGATATAAAGTTTCCTTTAGATTGTTTATTTCAACATCTAAAATTCTCAAATTATCATTCATTATCATTCCTCCACAAGAAACTTTGTACTCTTATATTTTACCAGATAATAAGAAAATAACCATATCTTTTATTAGTCACCAATTTGCAGTATATTACAAAAATAAACATAACTTCTGTAGATAAGGTGTGGATTATTCTGTGGAGAAAATGTGGAAAAAAGAAAAAAATGTCTTCATATACTGATATAAATCACCATGGATAAATTTTACAAATCAAAATAATGTCTAAAAGTTTTTAGCATATTTATAAACTTACTATCTTAACTATTATAAAATAGTTGACAATATGGAGTAATTTGTGGAAAATAAAATTGAACAAATGTATCAATGAATCTTACTTAGTGGGAGTATGTTTCTCCCACTAAGTTTAGATGAATTATCTAGGGGCGTAGCTACTGTTAGCTCCCACTTTGATAGAAGAGGGAGTGTTACAGTAGGTAGCCATCAGATAAATTATAAAGTTAGGAGCTGCAGCTATAAAATGGACAAATTAACTGAAAGAATAAATTTTCTTTATAAAAAGAGTAAAACTTCACAACTTACAGAAGATGAAAAAGAGGAACAGAGAAGACTTAGAGAGAAATATATAAACAATATAAAGAAAAATTTAAAAGCTCAACTTGGAGCTATACAACCAAAATCTAATGAAGATGAACTCAATTAAGAGGTGAGAAAATGCCAGTAACAGTAGTAGATATTATAAATGATTTAAATTTGGAAGTTATAAATAGAGGAGAAAATGTAAATGAAATAAAGGAAAGTGATATAAATAGACCTGGACTTCAATTTAGTGGGTTTTATAATTATTACGCTAATGAGAGAGTCCAGATAGTAGGTAAGGCGGAATGGAGCTTTTTAGATGCTATGCAGCCTGAACTTAGAAAAAAAAGGCTTGGAAAATATTTTGAATTTGACAATCCATGTACCATAATAACTAGAAATTTAGTACCTCATAAGGAATTCTTAGAGAGTGCTATCTTAAATAAAAGGTGGATATTAAGAACTGATAGTATATCTACAAGGTTTATAAATAAGGTTATGAATTATTTAGATGATAAATTAGCACCTGAAACAAGGATACATGGCGTGCTTGTAGATGTTTATGGTATTGGAATACTTATAACTGGAGAAAGTGGTATAGGAAAAAGTGAGACTGCACTTGAACTTATAAAAAGGGGACACCGTTTAGTAGCAGATGATGCGGTAGATATAAAGCAAATAGATGGGGTACTTCATGGAACATCACCGTATATTACCTCAGGGATGATAGAAGTTAGAGGAATGGGTATAATTGATATACCTGCCCTTTATGGATTGAGTTCTGTACTTAAGGCAAAGGATATTAACATGATAATATATCTAGAGCAGTGGAAAGAAGATGAAAATTATGATAGACTTGGAATAGACAAGGAGTATTTAAATATACTAAATGTACCTGTAAGAAAATTGAAAATTCCAATTAGACCAGGAAGAAACCTGGCAGTTATAATAGAGGCCGCTGCAGCAAATTACAGATACAGTCTTATATCAAATGTAACTCCTGTAGATGTAATAAGTAAAAGAATAAATGAGGTGGCGAGAAAGAAAAATGGATAAGAGTATTATAAGAAAGGAAATGAAAGAAAAGAGAAATAAATTATCTAATTCACAAAAAGAAAAGTTGGACAACAGTGTACTTCAAAAGGTTATAGAAAGTGAAGAATATAATAAGGCTAACATCATATTTATATTTGTAAGTTATGGAAGTGAAGTGGACACTCATAGAATTATAAAAAAGGCACTTGAGCAAGGAAAAAATATTTGTGTTCCTAAAGTTATATCCAAAGAGGATGGAATGGTTGCAGTTAGAATACATGATTTTAATGAATTAAAAAGTGGGGCATATGGTATATTGGAACCAGAAGATACAAAATTTAAAGTAGAAGAAGCCTCTATAGATTTATGTTATATTCCAGGAGTAGCCTTTGATAAAAGAGGTGGGAGAGTTGGATATGGAGGAGGATATTACGATAGGTTTTTTAAAAAGCTTAGAGAGAACTCCAAAAAAATTGCCCTTGCATATAGGTTTCAGGTACTAGATGAAGTCCCCATGGAAAAACATGATATGTTTATAGATGGTATCATTTCTGATTAAAATATTTACAATTTTATTATATTATCTATTTAAAATATTCATAGATAGATATTAAAAGTATTGTGTCCTTTATATTGTTGGGGGGATTTATGCACAATACTTTTTTTATTTTGTTTAACTTTGCTGCTATAGTATTTTTATACTATAGTTTTTGTCATAAAATTACATCTACCAAGTAATGAATTATTTCTAATTAAAATTAACACACTAATAAGAATGAACTTATTTTTATGTTTACATTGGTGGTGGTTTTATGAAAATACTTGATATAGATAATGGTTTTCAAGAAGTTACGGAAGAAATTGATTTTATAAGCAGCCATTATTGGATATTACTTCATGCAGATGAAATTGAAAAGTTAAAGGATTTTGTAGACATAGATAGAGATAGTATAGAGGAATGTAAAAGTTTTTCACAAGTATCAAAAATAAACTTTTTCAATGGGTACCTCTTTATAATACTTAATGTACTCAATTATGTAGAAGAAATAGTAATTCCTAGAGAATTGAATGTATTTTTAAGTAGAAATTATATAATAACTGTATACAAAGATAAAATTGATATATTAGATGATTTAATACAAGATATATATGACTCTAAAAATTGTTTTGTACTAAAGGACAATCCAAAGGCATCTATATTACTTTACTATATTTTAGACAGAATAGTTATAAAAAATTATGACATAATATCGGCACTAGAGGTTAAAGCAGATAAAATTGAAATAGATGTTTTAAAAAATCCCAAACATGATCAGATAGATAGTTTGATAACCTTGAGAAGACAGGTTTATAAAATAAGAAAATATTTAAATCCACTTATATACATAGGAGATAGCTTGGTTATGAATGACAATCTGGTAATAGAAAAAGACATCTTAGAATACTTTAGCAATTTAAATAGAAAAATAGAAAAACTTATGTTTTCTGTTGAAAGCTTAGTTCAAGATCTGGCTTTAGTAAGAGAGGCCTTTGAATCTGAAACTGCAAATAAAACAAATGAAGTTATGAAAGTTTTTACCGTAATAGCTAGTATATTTTTACCATTAGATCTTATAAGTAGTATCTATGGTATGAATCTAAAAGGAATACCATTTATGGAGATAGAAAATGGATGCCATTATGTAGTAATAATTATGTTTCTTGTGGCAGTCATTCTTATATGTATATTTAAGAGGAAAAAGTGGTTTTAATATAGATATACAAGGAAGCTGCTCACTAATTAATTAATAATTTTCACAGTTAAAAAAAATTGCGAAACAATTCTTTAGAGGACAATTGACAGAGGACATAGGACAATGAAGGTAAGTTTTCTTCCTTATGTCAGAAAACTAATTTATTTTTTAGGCTTGTTTTGCTAATGCAAAATATCGCTTAAGCAGGCATCTAAAATTTATGATTTTTAGATAACTGCTTACTCAGAAAGTACTTCTAAGAAACAAAAGAACATGAATTTCTTTTAAATTAAAGATTTTCCGTAGTGTAATGGAGAAAAATCTTCCTTCACTGTCCTCTGTCAACTGTCATCTGTCCTCTCAAAAATATAAATATATTAGTGTATTTTGTGATAGAATATAATTGTTAATAAAGTGAGGTATAACATTTATTTGCTAATACAATAACATTAATATAGAAGAGGAGAGATAAAATGTCAAAAAGTTTAACTAAGGAATATAAATATGCATGGGACAAATATTCAAAAAAAGATTTTAAAATACTCTTTAAAATTTCAGATGAGTACGAAAAATTTATGTCTAAATGCAAGACAGAGAGAGAATGTGTAAAAGAATTTATATTGAGAGCTGAAAAAAACGGATATAAAAATATAGAGGATATAATGAATGCAAAATCTACTTTAAAAGCAGGAGATAAGGTTTATGCTAATAATAAGAATAAAAATTTAGCTCTTTTTGTAATAGGTACGGAGAATATGGAAAAAGGGATGAGGATACTTGGAGCTCATATAGACTCTCCACGGCTTGATTTAAAGCAAAATCCTCTTTATGAGGATGCTGATCTTGCATTGTTTGACACCCATTATTATGGAGGTATAAAGAAGTATCAGTGGGTTACCCTTCCACTTGCCATTCATGGTGTAGTTATAAAAAAAGATGGAACTAAGGTAGAAATAGTAATAGGAGAAGAGGATGGAGATCCTGTAGTTGGAGTATCTGACTTACTTGTACATCTTGCAGGAGACCAGATGGATAAGAAAGGAAATAAAGTTGTAGAAGGAGAAGATTTAAATGTTCTAATTGGAAGTATTCCAATAGAGGATAAAGAAGCTAAAAATAGAGTAAAAAAGAACATATTGAGAATTTTAAACGACAAATATGGAATAGAAGAAGAGGATTTTGTATCTGCAGAATTAGAAGTAGTTCCAGCAGGGCCTGCCAGAGATTTTGGACTTGACAGTAGTATGGTTATGGCTTATGGCCATGATGATAAAATATGTGCCTATACTTCTTTTGATGCTATGATGAAAATAGAAAATCCAAGCAAGACCTGTGTTACTCTTTTAGTAGATAAAGAAGAAATAGGAAGTGTAGGAGCTACAGGAATGCAATCAAGGTTTTTTGAAAATACAGTAGCTGAAGTAATGTCACTATGCGAAGAATACAGCGATTTAAAACTTAGAAGGGCTTTAACAAATTCGAAAATGCTGTCTTCTGATGTAAGCGCTGCCTTTGATCCAAATTATCCTTCTGTAATGGATAAAAATAATGCAGCATATTTTGGAAAGGGAGTAGTATTTAACAAATATACTGGTGCAAGAGGAAAATCAGGTTGTAATGATGCAAACCCAGAATATATAGCTGAAATAAGAAATATAATGGATAAAAACGATGTATCCTGGCAAACAGCAGAACTTGGCAAGGTAGACCAGGGCGGTGGTGGAACTATAGCTTATATACTGGCGGAGTACAATATGCAAGTTATAGATTGTGGAATAGCACTTCACAATATGCATGCACCTTGGGAAGTAGCAAGTAAAGCAGACATATATGAAGCTGTAAAAGGATACGTTGCATTTCTAAAAGAAATATAAGAAATAATTTGTGGAGACTTTAACTTAATTAAAGCCTCTGCAGATTATTTTTAAAACTATAAACTTTTAAGTTTGCTTAAAAAATCATTTATTTGATTTTCATCTAAATAAACTTCACCTATAGTATGACCGTGCTTTAAACTTTTTTTGTTTGTAGAATGGAAATCAGATCCTGCAGTTATGATTTTTTTATACTTTTTAGCATACTTTATGAATTTCTCTGTATCACAAACTTTATTAGCAGGATAAATAGCTTCTATACCATGAAATGGAAGCTTGATTAAATCTTCTATATTTATATCTTTTACAAGTACAGGGTGGGCAAGTACAACCATAGCACTTAAAGACGTAAGCATTTTTATTCCTTCTATTGTAGAAAGTTTTTTGTTTGGAACGTAGGCAGGACTGGAATCTCCTATAAAATTTGAAAATATGTAATCAAAACTGTAATTATAACCTGCATTTATTATGGCTTTTGCTATATGGGGTCTTGCTACAACTCCATTAGCTATCTTTAATATGTTTTCAAAATCAAGTTTTATATTGAAAAATTTATATAAATTATTTACTATTTTTTTTGCTCTGTTTATTCTGTATAAGTTCATTTCTTTTAAAAAGTCTTTGAATTTTGGAGATATATGAGAGATATCTTTAAAATACCCCAGTATGTGAACGCTTCTATTTTCATACAAGGTAGATAATTCTATTCCAGGAATAACTTTGATACCTATTTTTTCTCCTTCTTTTAAAGATTCATCTATACCAGATAAGGTGTCATGGTCTGTTATTGCAATAATATCAACACCTTCTCGTTTTGCCATACATACTAGTTTTGACGGAAATAAGTTACCATCCGAAGCATTAGTATGTAAGTGAAAATCTCCTTTTTTATACAATAAAATCACCTGCTTTTAAAATTAACTTATATTTATTATACTACTTTAATCATGCAAAGTTTCAAAAAGCTTTAAATTTAAGGCTTTTTACAGTATAATAGAGAAAAATTTTCATTTATAAAAGTTTCTAGATACCCTATAATATAGTATATTTTCATTTAATTTTATAGAGTAATAATTTTTATATGGAGCAAACTGATAGTGTAATACAAAACAAATAATTTAAAAATGAGGAGGGGAACAATTATGGCAAACAGTAGAGGAAACAGAGTCTTAGTTCCACAAGCTAAAGAGGCTTTAGATAAATTTAAAATGGAATCAGCTAGAGAAGTAGGAGTAGATTTAAAGGAAGGCTATAATGGAGATCTTACATCTAGAGAAGCAGGTTCCGTAGGTGGAAACATGGTTAAAAAGATGGTTCAGGCCTATGAACAGGGCTTAAAATAAGATATTGAATATAGGTAAAAGCCAGATGATAGTTTCATCTGGCTTTTGCACTATTTGATTCCAGATATTTTACCTCTAAGTGCTTTTATACGGCCATTTACATAGCTTAAAAGTTCTGACTTATTGTCTTTTATATTCACTGGTGCATTAATAACTATAGTCAAAATGTCCAGTTTACTGTATTTTATCTGATTTGCAATTTCATAAGCCAAATATTTATTTTTTATTTTCCAGTATGTAGTGTTAAATTCATTTGACTGTCTTTGATTATAATATCCTTTTTCTATACCAAATTGAAATAGATCTGCAGCAGATTCTAACTCATCTAAATCTTTGGCTTGTAAAGTTTCATCAATAAGAGTTTGAAATGTTTTCATTGTTACACTCCTTTTTAGTAATTTATAAGTATTTACTATACAGACAATATTACTTATACCTTTTTTCTTAAATTTTGTCAATATTCATTTTGAATTTAGTTTTATCTAAAAATAAAATAGTTATAACTTCTATTTAAAAAATTTTTTATTTTTAAATATTTTTTATGTTTTAGGTAAAAATATAAGTGAATAAATATTTTATTGAAAAAGGAGTGACTTCCATGGGTGATACAAATAAACAACCTGAAAGATCTACATTGGGAGGTTATATATTAAGATTTGTTTTAACAGTAGTTGTATTGGCAATAACTTCATTTTTAACACCTGGTTTCAAAATATCAGGATTATGGTCATATGTAGCTGCAGCAGTTGTAATAAGTTTAATAGATTATTTAGTAGAAAGATTTATGAATGTAGATGCTTCTCCTTTTGGAAAGGGAGTAAAAGGTTTTGTAATTGCAGCTGTAATATTATATTTAACTCAATTTTTAGTTCCATATATGAGAGTTACCATAGTAGGAGCTATTTTGGCAGCAGTAGTTATTGGAATATTAGATGCCGTAATTCCAGGAAGGGTTATGTAAAAATATTTCCTACAGATCCAATAAGTGAATAATTTTTTATTTTCTTTACGCCGCCGGTATTATTCCGGCGGCGTTTTAAATTAGTAGTAGTTTACTAATTCAAATTTTGTTATAATAATATGTATAGAAGCAGCACAATCAGTAAGTTATAGAAATTAAACTTATTTATCAAATTTTACAATAAAATATTTAGAAAGGAAGTATACTATGTTTGAATGGAAAGATGAATATGCTTGTGGAATTAAGAGAATAGATGATGAGCACCAAAAGTTATTTGAAATAGGACAGTCCATATATGAGTTAGCTGTCAATGAAAATCATGTGGACTATTTTGGTGATATTTTAAATTTAATTGACGATTTAAAAGAGTATACTGTTTATCACTTTGAGGATGAAGAAAAGATTATGAAAATGTATGACTATCCAGGTTATTCGGAACAAAAACGAGTGCATGATAAATTTATAGAAAAAATAGAGAGCTTGGATTTAGATGAAATAGATGAAGATACACAAAAATCAATTTTGGATATTTTGGATTTTGTGTACAATTGGATATCAAGTCATATATTAGGCATGGATCTGAAGATAAAAGATTATTTTGATGAGTTAAAAGTAAGTAGGCTAAAAAATAGCAAATAAAAACATAGACGTAGTGAGAAAAGAGGAGAAATATACTTGAAGGAAATTGAAAAAATCTACTGCAGAAGAAAAAAACATTACGACCATCTTGTGAAAAGGCAAAGTTCTGCTGCAGTACGTATGAGTAGGTTACGTTTTTTAATATTTTTGCTAGGAATAATCTTTATAGTAGGTTTCTATATTAAAAACTATCACTATATGAGTTTAAGTATTTTCCTGGTTTCAGCTATATTGTTTGTACTTGCTGTAAGAATCCATGAAAAGTTAAAACAAAATACAGATTTTACAAAAAAACTAGTAAGAATAAATTGTAATTCGCTAAAAAGAATAGTTGGTGATTGGAAAGAATTTAACGAAAAAGGGGAAAGTTTTAAGGATGTAGAGCATAATTATTCCTGGGATCTTGATATATTTGGTGAAAACTCATTATTTCAATGTATTAATTGCTGTAATACTTATCTTGGAAAGGAAAACTTAAAAAATGTGCTGTCATCACCTTTAGGAAATTCTAAAGATATAGAAAAAAGACAAAGTGCAGTTTTGGAATTGTCCCACAAATTAAAGTGGAGACAGCATCTAGAGGCACAGAGTTCATCCATAGAAGATGATAGGGAGAGTGTTTCAAAGCTTAAAGAAATAGTTTCAACTGAGAATTCAATGTACAGAAATAAATACATTATAGGTGTATTTAAAATAATTCCTATTGTAACTATAATGCTTTTGCTTATGAGTTTTGTATTTCACTTTTTTAATAATTCTATAGGGTATGCAGCACTTGTAGTTCAAATAATTTTACTTTTACCAGGGGCTAAAAACAGATTTAGTACTTTAAACACGGTTTTCAATTTAAAAAGTAATATAAGATCTTATGAAAAAACCATATCCTTAATATGCAAAGAAGAATTTCAGTGTGATTACTTAAATGACTTAAAAAGTATGCTATTTAAAAAACAAAATGGAAAATTAAAAAATGCAGCAGAAGAAATATATAAACTAAAAAGGATATCAGAGAGCATATCTCAGCGCCAGAACATTGCCTATATAATACTTAATATATTTTTCCTTTGGGATTATCAGTGTATGTTTGCCTTTGAAAAGTGGAGGGAACAAAATGGCAGTGAGCTTTATGGATGGATTGAAACTGTTGGAAAATTTGAAATGTTGAGTAGTCTTGCAGTTATAGCATTTGAGCATTCAAGTTGGACAATGCCTGAAATTTTGGATAAATCCTTAGTCTTAAAAGCAGATTCCATGGCACATCCTCTTTTAGGGGATAAGGCAGTTTGTAATAATCTAGATTTGGGCAAAAATTCTAAAGTAGCACTTATCACAGGATCAAATATGTCGGGGAAAAGTACTTTTTTAAGAACAGCAGGTATAAATTTAGTACTTGCTTATTCGGGGGCACCGGTTCGTGCAAAATCATTTTGTTGTTCTATAATGAGTATTTACACCTGTATGCGAATAAGTGACAATTTAGAAAAAAATATATCTTCTTTTTATGGAGAAATTTTGAGAATAAAATCTATTGTAGAAGCTGCTAATAGAGGAGAAAATATTTTTTTCTTATTAGATGAAATATTTAAAGGTACTAATTCTATAGATAGGCACACTGGAGCCAAGATACTTATAAATGAATTGATGGACTCTAATACCTGTGGTATGGTATCAACTCATGATTTGGAATTATGTGATATAGAGAATGAAAGTAATGAAAGAGTAAAAAATTATCATTTTAGAGAATATTATAAAGATAATAAAATACAGTTTGATTATAAATTGCATAGAGGTGCATCGAAAACGAGAAATGCTCTGTATCTTATGAAAATGGCAGGAATTAATGTACCTGACAATTAATCTGATATATTTTTTGCATATTCAATAATATTTTTACAAAATGTACTTTAGAGTATAAAATCTATTGACTAACTTAAAATTTTAGTTCATAATATATTAATATAAGTGAATAACTGAGGTAGAGGTGCAGAATTTAAGAGTAGAGTTGAGGAGTTAAGCACTATGATACAACTTGAAAGGAAATTTTGCCGAAGTTATTTAGCAGATGCTTTAATGCTAAGTAATTGGGTTTACATAAAATATATGTAAAACTGTCACAAGGTTAATTTGTGGAGAGCTATCATTCGTTATAGGATTAATATGTCTTTATATAACCTTGAGTGTACTCTCAAGGTTATTTTTATGATCACCTTATGTCCGTCTTAGTTATATCACTTATCGGAAATTAAAAACCGATAAGGGGGGAAAAAAATGCAGAGTGTTGCAGAACAAAAACAAGAGGGGACCTATGAACTTAAAAGAGGTCTTAAAGCCAGGCATTTAAATATGATTGCTTTGGGCGGAGCTATAGGAACAGGGTTATTTTTAGCTCTAGGAGCTACGATTAAACAGGCGGGTCCTGGAGGAGCACTTGTGGCTTATGGCTGTATAGGAGTTATGGTTTATTTTTTAATGACAAGTTTAGGAGAAATGGCAACGTACATGCCTGATTCAGGTTCCTTTAGTACATATGCCACTAAGTTTGTAGATCCTGCACTGGGGTTTGCACTTGGATGGAACTATTGGTACAATTGGGCTATAACTGTTGCAACAGAAATGGTAGCAGGGGCCTTGATAATGAAATTTTGGTTTCCAGGTGTACCATCTATTATATGGAGTATATGTTTTTTAGTACTTATAGTTGGACTTAATTTATTGTCTGCAAAAGCTTATGGAGAATCAGAATTTTGGTTTGCAGGTATTAAGGTCTTTACAGTTATCGTATTCTTAATTGTAGGTGTGGCAACTATTTGTGGAATATTTAATGGAAAACCTGTAGGATTTAAAAACTTTACAGTAGGAGATGCACCTTTTGTAGGTGGTTTTAAATCTATATTTTTAGTTTTCTTAATTGCAGGATTTTCTTTTCAAGGTACAGAGCTTATAGGTATAGCAGCAGGAGAAAGTGAAAATCCAGAAAAAACTATACCAAAGGCAATTAATGCTGTATTTTGGAGAATAATATTATTTTATATAGGTACAATATTTGTAGTAGGAGCTCTTATACCTTATATGAATGCAGGAGTTGATACAAGTCCTTTTACGATGGTATTTCAAAAGGCAGGTATAGCAGGGGCAGCTTCTCTTATGAATGCAGTTGTTTTAACCTCAGTTCTATCTGCAGGAAATTCTGGAATGTATGCTTCAACAAGAATGTTATATTCTATGGCTAAAGAAAAAAATGCACCTGCATGTTTTGCAAAAGTTAATTCAAGGGGAGTACCAGTAAATTCACTTATACTTACTACTATAGTGGCATCTGCTTGTTTTTTAACTGGATTTTATGCAGAAACTACAGTGTATGTATGGCTGGTAGCAGCTTCAGGACTAGCAGGATTTGTAGCATGGGTTGGAATAGCACTTTGCCATTATCGCTTTAGAAAGGCATATGTTTTTCAAAAACGTGATTTTAGTAAATTAAAATATAAAGCTAAATTATTTCCACTGGGTCCGATTATAGCACTTGTACTTTGCATTGTGGTTATCTTGGGTCAAGGTATTACTTATTTTGGAGAAGCTAAAATAGATTGGGGTGGAGTTATTTCTTCATATATAGGACTGCCTTTATTCTTAGGTCTATGGATATGGTATAAAAAAAGGCATAGTACAAAAGTTATTAAATTAGAGGATGTAGATTTTAATAGTATTGAAAAAGAAGTAGAAAATATGAAGTAATATTTTGGCAAAAAGTTTCTAGGGAGTTTACTTTCCTAGGAACTTTTTTATGTTTTATAGATTAGACTATTATAGATAATTTATGGTAGAATTAGAAGAGCAATGATGAAAAAAATCATGTTCTTGTCTAGTATTGTATTTTTAAATTAAAATTAAATCTGCTAAAATATTTAGCTAAGCTTAAGACTTTATCAATAAGGGGGGTAATAGTATTTATAAAAAGGTATTTACAAATGTTATCCTTATATTGTTTACTGCATTACTTTTAAAAGTTATGGCTGTAACTTTTTATTACAATACCAATTCTCTTTCTCTTAAATATTCGTCTAATATAAGAATTAATAAATTAAATGATATAAGTTACAAAAGAAAAGACAATATACCAAAAAAAGTTAATAATACTGTAATGCAAAATGAACCTATAGTAATAGCTCATCGTGGAGCAAATAGATTTGCTCCTGAAAATTCCATTCCTGCTATTGATATTGCAGGTAAAATGGGATATTGGGGAGTAGAATTAGATGTATGCTCTTCCTCCGATGGTGTTTTATATTTACTCCATGATCCTACACTTAATAGAACAACTAATGGAAGGGGACCAATAACAAAAAAGTCGTCAGACGAAATAGATGAGCTTAAGATTGATAAGGGGGCAAATATAGCTCAATATCCTAATTTAAAAGTACCTCGATTTGAGGAAGCATTGACGGAATGTTCTAAATACAATCTCGTACCAATATTTGAAATTAAATTTCTAAGTAGAAGAAATAGAGATATTAATACATTTTTAGATATTATCCATGAATATGGTTACGAAAAAAAAGTCATTGTTCATTCATTTAATTATCAAGCTTTGGAATATTTAAAAAGTAAGGATAATCAGATTCGTATAATGCCAATTATAAATCCAAATAGCAGACTCCATGGTTATATGTATGCGAAGTCTATAGGGGCTGTAGCTTTAGATTCCAGATATGATTTTCTTACTAAGAAAATTGTACAATTGGCTCATAAAGATGGGTTAAAGGTATTTTGTTGGACAATTGATAGAAGACAAGATTTTAAAAGAGCTGCTAAAATGGGGGTAGATTATATATATTCTGATACCATTTATCCAACTAAGAAAGAAGTAAAATTAAGAAAAAATCCTGTATAGGTATTAAAGTGAAATTAAAAATTGAGAATTAAAAATTAGTAGTTATGGATGATTCCCTTCCGTTAACACTACAGAAGATCTAAAATATAGTGCTATTGCAGCTTTACTTCAATAAGATTTAAATTTAAGATTTTTTAAATTACAATGGGCATTGCTTGAGACCCTTTGTATGAAAGATTATTAGTCCTAAGGAGTTTACTAACTTAAAAATCAACTTATACGTAGGAACATTTTTACAATAATGAAGCTTTTTTAAAATTTTTTTCTTAGCCTTATCAAAATATTTAATTGAACTGAATGTTGTAAAAAATATTTGGAGTATAAGTTGATTTTTTTGTTCGAAACTCTATAAATCATTGACATTACTTAAATAAGACATGAATTAAATCAATAGCTGTTTTATTACAAACACTGTAATTAACTTCAAGTCCATTTCTAGTTCCTTCTATAATTTTTGCTGTCCTTAATTTTTGTAAGTGTTGTGATAAAGTTGACTGAGGAATTTTAAGGCAATTTTGCATGTGTGTAACATTACAGCAGCCCTTATCTAATAGCCCTCTGACTATACATAGTCTAATAGGATGTGCCAGTACCTTAAGAAGTTCAGCAGTATCGGCATACTCTTTATAATTATTGTCCATAGTTCTACCTCGCTATATTTCTATATTTAAATCTTTACATTTATATATTATGATATACAAATATAAACGTCAATATATAATAATTATAAAAGATTTATTAAATTTTAAAATAGTAAAATATAATTATGTAATATATAATATAGGCAAAACTAATTAGTGTACAAGCAAGTACACTAGATATGTGAAGGAGATTAACTATGAATTATGATAAGATCGATAAAAGTGCTATAAAATCATGGATTATTGGAAGAACAGTAATTAGTGTTATATTTATAGCTTTATATGTGCTATGTGTGAATTTATTCTTAATGCCAAGAATTGAAGATATGAAAGTACTAAAATGTGGTTTAAATCTTTTAACTGCAATAATAATATTTGTTTCAATTTTGGATAGTTTTATATGGCCCTTTTTAGAGTATAAACAGTGGAAATACGGAATATTTGAAGATAAAATTGAACTTATAGAAGGCATAATCATAAGAAAAAGAACAATAATTCCAGTTTCTAGAATCCAGAATTTAAAAATAGAACAGGGACCAATTGAAAGAATGTGCAAAATAGCTTCTGTAAATATAATAACTGCAGGGGGTACACATAAAATCCCTGCTATAGCTGTGGAAGATGCTGAAAAAGTCGCAAATAACCTTAAAAATGTTATAGAATTGGGTGATAAAATTGGATAGGGTAGAGAGAAATCATTTCTTTAAATTATTTTATAGTTTAGGCACAATATTAAAAGAAATGATAGGAATTATTTTTGCATCAGGATTCTTGATTAAGTGGATTGGATTTAGATTGGGAATTTTAATTGCAGTAATTTTATTAATACTACTTCTAGCATATGAGATTATAGAATGGAGAAAAAACATTTTTATAATAAGAGAAAAGTATATTTATCACAAAGAAGGGGTCTTTAGCGTAAAAAAAATAGAAGTTCCTTTAGAAAAAATCAATACAGTTGACATTTCAACAAATTTTTTTGAACAAATTTTTAATGCAGCAACTATAAAAATTGATACAGGAGATGCAAAGGATCATGGAAATGAATTGAAATTCACTTTAAATAGAGGTAGGGCTGAGGAGCTTAGAAATATACTGCTTAAAGAAAATACGAATACACTTAAAAATAAATATGAACAGGAATCTTATAGTTTAGGTTCAAAAGAATTATTTATATATTCTATTATTTCTAATTCACTGTTTAAGGGACTAGCTATATTGCTTGCTATACAGCAATTTTTTGAGGAACGTGTTAAAAGATTACTTAAACTTAATATTGATATATCTAAATATTTTAGAGGGTTTAATTATACAACTTTTTATGAAAAAATTTATACAATCGCAATTATAGTTTGTATTATATTATTTGTAAGTTTATGTTTGTCTATTATATATAATTTTATAAAATATTATAATTTTAGAATGTGGGCTGATAATAATAAAATTTGCATAAATTATGGAGCCTTAAATAAGAAAAATTATAGTTTCGATAGAGAAAAGATTAAAGGGATACATCTTAAACAGACTATTTTAATGCAGGTTTTTGGCTATTTTACTATAGAAATAGAAAGTATTGGATACGGAGATGAAAAAGGAGAAAAAGCTATACTATATCCCATATGTAATAGCCAATTGAAAGATAAAATATTAAAAGATTTACTTGATGAATTTTTATATGAAGATAATTTTAATAAACCTCTTAGTAATGTATATTTTGGCTTTTTTTATAAGAAAATTGCATTTTGGGTAATTGTAACTTGCATGATTGCATTTATAAAACCAAGCTTTATTTTATTTAGCATAGCCATGTTTATAATATTATTTATTATAGGACATATGGAATTTAAAAATACGGCATTGGGGATAAATAGAAGTTTAGTTTGCATATGTCATAATAGTTTTAATAAAACTCAATCTGTTTTAAAGATGTCGACTATACAATCTATTACTTCATCATATAATTATTTTCAGCACAATAAGAGAGTTTGCAATTACAAGTTTATTTTATATAGTTCTAATTATGGTAAAGAATTAAAGGTTAAAAATTTAAAAGATAATGCTGTTGAGAAATTTTTTAGATAAGGAAAGACAGCTACACTTAGAATGATTGCAGGCTTTGAAAAACTCAATGGAGTTTATTATGTAATAGTTAATGGACATGTAGTAGTTGAGTATGGTAAAATTAAAAAAGATATTTTGCCTTGAATGGTAATTAGAATGAATTAAATTATAAAGAGCATACCGTTTTTTAATTAGGCTATGCTCTTTATAACATTATATAGAGCATAATTACAACTATAGTAGACAAATAGGATGAAATAGATATAAAATATAAAATATAGTATTTAAATGACTATAAAGTTATAATTTATATTGGAGGTTTTATAATGGCAATTTTAGTTTGCGGTGGAGCCGGATACATAGGCAGTCATATGATTGCGGAGTTATTGGAAAATAAAAAAGAAGTTATCGTATTAGATAATTTTGAAAAAGGACATAGATCTGCAATTTTAGGTGGAAAGGTATATGAGGGAGATTTAAGAGATGATAATATACTTGACAGAGTATTTGGAGAAAATGAAATTGAAGCTGTAATAGATTTTGCTGCTTATTCTCTTGTAGGGGAAAGTGTAGATGAACCTCTTAAATACTTTGATAATAATGTAGGTGGAACTTTAAATTTGCTTAAAGCAATGAGAAAGCATAATGTAAAGTATATTGTATTTTCATCAACCGCAGCTACTTATGGGGAACCAAAAAGTATACCAATTTTAGAAAATGCAGTTACATATCCTACCAATCCCTATGGAGAATCAAAGCTTACAGTGGAGAAAGTTTTGAAGTGGAGTGATAGGGCATATGGTATAAAGTATGCTGCGCTGAGATATTTTAATGCAGCTGGAGCACATATAAATGGGGTTATAGGAGAAGATCACAGACCTGAAACTCATTTAATTCCAATAATACTTCAAGTAGCTTTAAAAAAGAGAGATAAAATATTCATATTTGGGGATGATTACAATACAGAAGACGGTACCTGTGTTAGAGATTACGTTCATGTAACTGATTTAGCTAATGCTCATCTTTTATCACTGGATAAAATTATGAAAGATAATGAAAGTAAGATTTATAATTTAGGTAATGGAAAAGGATTTTCTGTAAAAGAAGTAATTGAAGTTTCAAGAAAAGTAACTGGAGAAAAAATAGAGGCTGAAATTGCACCTAGGAGGCAAGGAGATCCAGCAGTACTTGTGGCTTCTTCTAAGAAAGCCCAGGATGAACTTGGATGGAAGCCAAAGTATAATTCTTTGGAGAACATTATTGGAACTGCCTGGAATTGGCATAAGAATCATGTAACTGGATATGAAAAGTAATAGAATGTAAACAGGAGAGGAGTTGAATATTGTTAAATAACCATAAAGTTATTTAACATAAAGTTATGGATTATAAAGAAATAATAGCAGAAAGAATTAAAGAAAATGTAGATTTAGAATTGGATTTTATAAAAGGTTTAATAGAGATACCTCCAAAGCCTGAGATGGGAGATTATGCCTTTCCATGTTTTCAATTGGCAAAAACATTAAGAAAATCTCCAAATATGATTGCAGAAGAATTAAAAAGTAAATTAGGCAAAGAATATTTTGAAAAAGTTGAAAATCTAGGACCTTATTTAAACTTTTTTGTAGATAAAGCAGCTTTTACAAAAGATACCTTGGAGAAGGTATTAAAAGAAGGAGAAAATTACGGAAAATCTGAGCTAGGTAAAGGAAAAAATATAGTTGTAGAGTTTTCGTCACCTAACATTGCAAAGCCATTTCACGTAGGACATCTTTTTAGTACATCTGTTGGAAATGCGTTGTATAAAATGATAAGTTCTCAAGGGTATAACTGTACCAGAATAAATCATTTGGGAGATTGGGGAACTCAGTTTGGAAAACTCATATCTGCTTATAAAAGATGGTGTGATGAAGATTCCCTACATAAAGATCCAATAAAAGAGCTTTTAAGGATATATGTTAAATTTCATGAAGAAGCTGAAAAAGATCCTTCACTCAATGAAGAAGGTAGAATGTATTTTAAAAAATTGGAAGATGGATGTGAGGAAGAAGTTACTCTCTGGAAAAAGTTTAAGGATTTAAGCCTTAGAGAATTTAAGAAGATATACGATCTTTTAAATGTGAATTTTGATTTCTATACAGGAGAAAGTTTTTATTCAGATAAAATGGATGCCGTTGTAGAGGAAATAGACAAAAAAGGGCTTTTAGTAGAGAGTAATGGAGCAAGAGTTGTAATGCTGGATGATTATAACATACCTCCTTGTATTGTAAAAAAATCTGATGGAGCTACTATATATGCAACACGTGATTTGGCTGCAGCTATATATAGAAAGAAAACCTATGATTTTGATAAATGCATATATGTAGTAGGCCTTGACCAATCACTTCACTTTAAACAGGTATTTACTACACTTAAATTAATGGGAAATGATTGGGCAGATTCATGTACACATGTAGGTTTTGGTCTTGTAAGGTTTGCAGATAAAAAACTTTCTACAAGAAAGGGAGATGTAATATTTTTAGAAGATTTATTAAATAGATCTATAAAGAGAACTCTTGAAATAATAAATGAAAAAAATCCTGAGCTTGAAAATAAGGAAGAAGTTGCAAAGAAAATAGGAATAGGTGCTGTTATATTTACTTATTTAAAAAACAACAGAGAAAGAGATATAGTATTTGACTGGAATGAAATGCTAAGCTTTGAGGGAGAAACTGGTCCTTATGTACAATATAGCTATGCTAGAGGAAAGAGTATATTAAGAAAAGCTCCTGCCGATATAAGTGAAAATGTAGATTACAGCAAATTAGGTAGTAAAGAAGAATTTGAACTTGTGAAAATACTTCATGGTTTTAATAAGGCAGTATTGAATGCTATAAATAAGTTAGAACCATTTATAGTAACTAGATATGTAATAGATGCAGCTAAAGCCTTTAATAAGTTTTACAATGCACACAGCATTATAAATGCTGAAGATGAAGGTGTAAAGGCAGCTAGAATTCAGCTTGTAAAGGCTTCCTGTCAGGTAATAAAAAATGGATTAAATTTACTTGGAATAGATGTAGTAGAAAAGATGTAAAAATATTATTTGTATTTTGAATTCAATTCTACGGTAGAATGGAGATGGAGAAGTTACTTAGTAACTAGGTTATGGAAATCAAAGAGTATAAACAGCATATAAATATTTCAGAAGACATATTTTTAAGTTGTAATATGGATGATGTAGCATATTTTGATATAGAGACAACAGGATTTGACAGAGAACATGACAACATAATACTTATATCTTTTGGGAGATTTTTAAGCAGGGATGACTTTGAAATGAAACAGTATTTTTCAGATGTTTTAGAAGATGAAAGAGAAGTTATATATAATTTTGGATTAGATGTAAAAAAATATAGCAGCTGGTGTTCCTATAATGGAATAGCATTTGATGAGCCCTTTATAAAAGAGAGGGCTCATCAAAACAACATATGTTTTAAAGCTCCTGAACATCACATAGATTTGTACAGGCTTATAAGACCATACTATAAACAACTTGGAATGGAAAGGTGCAATTTAAAGACTGTAGAAAAACATGTGGGAATAGACCGAAAAGATAAAATAGATGGTGGAATTAGTGTAGATCTGTATAAAGAATTTCTAGAAAGTAAAAATGAAGATATAAAGGAAACTATAATGCTGCATAATTATGAAGATGTTTTAAATTTACCCAAAATACATGAATTTGCTTGCAAAATTAAAAATAATAATTTGCTTGTAAGGGAAGATTGTATTACAGAGAAACAGTTAAAATATTTAAAAATACTTTTGAAAAAGAATAATATACAACTAGATGTTCAATTAGAAAAGGTATCTAAAAGAGCTGCTTCTCACGTCATAGACCATCTCCTAAAAGGTGAAAGTGATTGTGATGAATTAGTAAATATAATAAATAATAGTTACTAATATTTTTAGTATAAAATTAAATTTTTGAAATATTTGTACTTTATATTGAAAAATAATTGTATAATTGAAATAAGGAGGGATAATAGTATGGTAGGAGAGATAATGCATTCTGATATTGTGAAATTAAAGAGAGAAGATAGTCTCCATAAGGCTCTAGATGTAATGTATGACCATAATATAAATGGAGCACCCGTAGTTGATGAAAACGGTAAACTAACAGGTATGATAGTAAAAGCGGATATATACAGGTTCCTAATGGAAGAAGGACATTATGATACATGTCCTGTTGACTGGGTTATGGCAAAGGATGTAGTTACAGCTAAAAGTGATGAAGATATTTTAGATGTTGCAAAAAGACTGAGGGAAAAGAACATAGTATCTATTCCTGTAATTGATGATAAAAATACGGTTAAAGGAATTATATCTATCGAAGATATAGTGGATTATGTTATAAAAAAGTTCTGATATTTATATCAGAACTTTTTTATATTATTACAATCTTTTGTATTATAGGGACATTTTGAACCAGTACAGCATCCACAATCACATTTACCTTTGGCTTTATTTTTAATATTTCTATAAAGTATATACAGGGCTGTTCCTGCAATAATTATTGTTACTATAATCTCTAACAATTAAAACGCCTCCATTACTTAAATATCAGAGAAGCTATATTAAATACGGTAAAAGAAGATATCCATGCCAGTAGAAGTTGATATGTTACGGAGAATACTGCCATTTTGCTTCCATATTCTTTTTTCATGGTTGCTATTGCAGATATACAAGGGGTATATAGCAATACAAAAACTAAGAATGCATAAGCGGAAATAGGGGAAAATTGACTTTGAAGAGAGGTAACTAAATTTCCACCATATACAATACTCATAGTACTTAATACAATTTCTTTTGCGGTGATACCTGTAATAAGTGATACTGAACTTTGCCAGGTGCCAAATCCCATTGGTGAAAATATAGGACTTACTAATTTACCGATAGAAGATAGAATACTTTTATCCATGGATACCATACCAGATAAATTGAAGTTAGATAAAAACCAGATTAAAACCGACATGGAAAATATTATGGTACCTGCTTTTTTTAAGAATCCCTTAGCCTTTTCCCAAGTGTGGAATAACAAACTTTTTAATTCAGGGATATTGTATTCAGGAAGTTCTATTATAAAAGGTTCTTCGTCTTTTTTAAATAAGGTATTTTTAAAAAGGAGGCCAATTAAAAAGGCTATAAAGATTCCAAGAATGTACAAAGAAAATACTATGGTAGTTTTATTTTTAGTGAAAAAAGCTGAAGCAAATAGTGCATATATAGGTAACCTGGCATTACATGACATTAAAGGTATAAGTAATGCTGTTAATTTTCTATCTTTTTCACTTTCAAGTGTTCTAGAAGTCATAATTGCAGGCACGGAACAACCAAAACCTACTATAAGTGGTATAAAAGCTTTTCCAGACAACCCCATTTTTCTCATAAGTTTGTCCATTATAAAAGCCCCTCTTGCCATGTATCCACTGTCCTCCAGAAAAGATACTCCTAAAAATAAACAGAATATAACGGGGAAAAATACAACTACAGATCCTACACCAGATAGAATACCATCTACTAAAAGAGAACTAAACCAGCTACTTGTTCCTGCTAAGAGTATTTTTAAATCCGGTTTTAAGAAGCTTTCTAAAAAATTGTCAAAAATGTCTGCAGTAGGTTGACCTACCCAGCTAAAAGTAAACTTGAAAATCAATATTAAACATATTAAAAATATTGGATAAGCTAAAAATCTATTTAAAACTACTTTGTCTATTTTTTCAGTAGTTGAAGTAATATTTTTTTTTGTTTCCTTAACACATTTGCTTAGAATATTATTTATATAGGAATAGGCTGCTTTTTCATTTTCAAAGATAAATTTGCTATTATCTGTTTCCTTTAAAAAGTTACCACTTTTAAGAATTTCAAGAAGGTTGTCTATACCTTTTCCTTTAGCTGCTACAATTGGAACCACTGTTACTCCTAGTTCTTTAGAAAGTGCTGAAAAATCTATTTTTAATCCTTTAGATTCTGCTGCATCCATCATATTCAAAACTAATATAATAGGTTTATTAAATTGTTTCAATTGAGTTGTAAGATATAGATTCCTATTTAGATTTGATGAATCTACAATATTTATTATTACGCTTGGATTTCCTGTAAGTAAAAATTCTTTGGATACTTTTTCTTCATTAGAATATGTATCCATGGCATATATTCCGGGCAAATCTACAATTTTTATAAAATTATCTACGTAACCTTCCTTTTTTTCAACGGTT
This sequence comes from Clostridium ragsdalei P11, assembly GCF_001675165.1. Classification (GTDB taxonomy): domain Bacteria; phylum Bacillota; class Clostridia; order Clostridiales; family Clostridiaceae; genus Clostridium_B; species Clostridium_B ragsdalei. Next base: position 79,353 of record NZ_LROS01000044.1, on the reverse strand, counting down.
ACTCCAGCCCAGTTTCCAACATATTGATTTGAACCAGTTAGATGATTAAATAAAGAAGTTTTACCTACGTTTGGGTTGCCAAGTAAAGCTGCTACGATCATATTACTCCTCCCGTCTATAACTTCATTATTAATAATTTTACGCAGGGACATTTACTGATATATTTTGTGCATCCTTTCTACGTATAGCTAAATTGAAACCCCTTAAGTTTATAACTATAGGATCCCCTAAAGGAGCACAATTTTTTAATAATACTTCAGTCCCTTCTATGCATCCAAGAGCAAGAAGTCTTTTAACTAATTTTTCATTACCACTTATACTTTTTATCATTCCAATTTCACCTAATTTTAAATCGCAAATACTCATATAAAGCCACCTCCCAATTTGTTAAATATAATGAAAATCATTATCATTTCTAATATTATAATATCATATTAGAAATATACTGTCAACCGATTATTTTTTTTCGAATATTGATATTATAAGTATGTATGTTAAAATAATAAGATATATTTATGTTTTTTTAAATAATAGTTAAGGAGAATAAAGAGTATGAGTATAGCAGCTTTTTTTGATATTGATGGTACTTTATATAGAGAGGGTCTTATAACAGAGGTATTCAAAAAACTGGTAAAATATGAAGTGATACCTGGAGAAAGATGGTATAAGGAAGTTAAACCAGAATATGAAAAGTGGGATAAAAGAGAGGGAAATTATGATAATTATCTTTTAAAGATTGCTGGTATATATATTGAAGCTATAAAAGGTCTTCACAGATCTCAAATAGAATTTATAGCCAAAAATGTAGTTTCACAAAAAGGCCATAGGGTGTATTCTTATACTAGGGATATGATAAAATGGCATAAGGAGCAGGGACACAAGGTTATAACTGTATCCGGAAGCCCAGTGGAGCTTGTAAGGGAGATGGCTGTTAGATATGGATTTGACGATTATGTAGGAGCTGTGTATATTATAGATAGTAGGGATATTTATACGGGAGAAGTTGTTCCTATGTGGGATAGTGTTAGCAAGAAAAAAGCCATAGAATTATTAGTTGAAAAATATGGTATAGATTTAGCAAAAAGTTATGCATATGGGGATACTTCAGGAGATTTAGCAATGCTTAATATGGTTGGAAATCCTGTCTGTGTAAATCCAACCCGAGAACTTTTGAAAAAAATAAAAGATAATAGTGTTTTAAGCGAAAAGGCAAAAGTAATAGTAGAAAGAAAAGATATGATATACAAACTAGAAACAAAGTGCATAAATGATATATAAATTGTTTATGTTTTAAAATGAATTGGAGAAGAGTGATAAAGTGATAGAAAGACTTAATGATGTTGGTGTTGAAATGCCTATGACAGAAAGTTCACTAAAAGTAGAGAATAATAACTGTGTTTTTAAAGATTCTATATTTTTTGATTTAGAGCATTATATATATAAGAAACCAATATGTATAGGAGTATTTGGATGTTGCTTTTATGATTACAAAAATCAAATTTTAAAAGTAACTCAGTATATGATAGAAAACAGCAAAGATGTAAGAGATATACTTGATTTAGCAAGAAGTTACTTTGAAACTATGATTGAAATGGGAAAAAAATATATAGTGACTTTTTCAGGTAACAATGATTTTACAGTAATAAACTATCTTTTTGAGAAATATGGTATAGAATTTAATATAAAAGATTATTTTATAAGTATAGATTTGCAAAAAGAATACGAAAAAGAAATGCATAAATCCATAGGGCTAAAAGCACTGGAAAAAGAATTTGGAATAAATAGGGAAAACGAAGTAATAAGTGGTTCAAATTTGGCTAAAACCTTTAGTAAAATAGCAAAAGATGATGAATATATAAAGAGAATGCCTGAAATGAAAAAACAAAAAATATTATTGTATAACGAGCAGGATGTAGTAAGCTTATTTGGTATATATACAAAGTGGAATGATGTTTTTGTAGGTTCTGCTCAAAATATATAGAAAACTTATCCAAATATAAGATAAAATGAATTGAGGTGGCTCATTTGATGTTTACACCTATAAAGAGTACAAAGGTATATGAACATGTAATAGTTCAAATTGAAAATATGATTATGGATGGTACTTTAAAAAGGGGAGACAAACTTCCTTCCGAAAGAGAGTTAGTTGATAACTTTAAAGTTAGTAGGACTTCTATAAGGGAGGCTTTAAGGGCACTTCAAGTTATAGGACTCATAGACAGCAGGCAGGGAGAAGGAAATTTTATAAAGCAAAGTTTTGAGGATAGTTTGTTTGAACCATTGTCCATAATATTTATGCTCCAAGGTGGGAAACCTGAAGAAATAATGGAAGTTAGAAAAATTATAGAAGTGAAGACAGCAGCTATAGCTGCAGAAAAAATAAATGACAAGCAGCTAAGTAATCTGGAGAAATTAGCAAATGCTTTCAAAACTTCTAAAGATGAGAAAGATAATGTAGAACTTGATAAACAATTTCACTATCAAATTGCCCAAGTTACTGAAAATTTTTTGATAAAAAATATTTTAAATTCAATGTCTTTTTTAATGGATTCCTTTTTAAAAGAAGCTAGAAGTAAGATATTGGTAGATGAAGGAAATCTATCAGTACTTGCAGCACAGCATATTAAAATATGTGAAGCTATTAAAAATCATGATGCTGCAATGGCTTCAGAAGAGATGAAAAAGCATTTAGATTTTACTGATAAGTATATCAGAAGTAATATGTAGTCATCGGATAAATGTAAAAAAAGCCTTTTGCTTAAATAAAATAGTTAACTTATTAACGTTAATAAGTTAACGGCTAGTACACTATAATATGAAAATTAGGGTACAGATAAAAATTTTTATCTGTACCCTAATTTTATGAAAACGTTACGACCACAACATAATTTAATTAATTCAGTTTATTATAAGTAATGTTAACAATATAACAATTGTAGAAAAATTGAAATGATTATGCTAATATAATGTCAAAAGTGGTATTACCATAATACCAATAAGGTTTTTTCAAGGGGGATTAAAATGAACAATTATTTACTTTTTCTTATTGCACTCATACCAATTGTTTGGCTAATGGTATCACTTGGGGCTCTAAAAATCCCGGGACAAAAGACATGCCCTTTCACATTAGTTGTTACTATGATTTTAGCTATAATTGTATGGAAAATGCCAATTTTTAATGCAATTACAGCGGCACTTGAAGGTGTAGCTCTTGCAATATGGCCTATTATGATTGTCATTATAGCTGCTGTCTTCACCTATAATATTACAGTTTATACTAAAAGCATGGATGTAATAAAAAAAATGATGACAGGAATTACTACAGATAAAAGAATATTAGTTCTAATTTTAGCCTGGGCCTTTGGAGGATTTATGGAGGCTATAGCAGGATTTGGAACTGCAGTTGCCATACCTGCAAGCATACTGGCGGGGCTTGGATTTGATCCTGTATTTGCAGCTATAATATGCCTTATTGCAAATACAACGCCTACTGCTTTTGGAGCAATAGGAATCCCTGTAACAACTCTTGCAAAAGTTGCAAATATTAATGTAACTCAGCTAAGTTATGCAGTAGGACTACAGCTTGTAATTTTAATTGTGGTTGTTCCAGTTGTGCTTGTAATGCTTACAGGAAAAAGTGTGAAAGCCATAAAGGGATTTTGGGGAATTTCCCTTGCATCAGGAATTTCTTTTGCAGTTCCGCAGCTTCTAGCTGCAAAATATCTTGGAGCTGAGCTTCCAGCTATACTTGGATCTGTTTGCTGTATGATAGTTACAATTGCCGTAGCTAAAATATTTTATAAGGATACTGCTGATAAGCAAGCAGAAAAGGTTTCCACAAAAGAAGGAGTACTAGCATGGATGCCTTTTATACTGGTATTTCTATTTGTAATATTGAGCAGTGCACTGTTCCCACCGATAAATAAGGCGTTGTCTTCTGTAAAAACTTCAGTACTTATTTATTCGGGAAAAGGAGGATCACCGTATACATTTAACTGGCTGTCAAATCCAGGAACCTTAATTATAATAGCTACATTTATTGGTGGACTTATCCAGGGTGCTAAGATTACTGAAATAATTGGAGTTCTGGGAAGTACCTTTAAGCAGATGTATAAATCAGCTATTACTATAATTGCCATAGTAGCTCTTGCAAAGATAATGGGCTACAGCGGGATGATAAAGTCCATATCAATTGTTTTAGTAGCAGCTACCGGAAGATTTTATCCACTTATTGCTCCTATAATTGGTGCACTTGGAACTTTTGTAACTGGAAGTGATACTTCAGCTAATGTACTATTTGGAGGACTTCAGGTTGAAGTTGCTAAATCGCTTGGATTAAATCCGTACTGGCTTGCAGCGGCTAATACTGGAGGAGCAACAGCAGGAAAGATGATTTCACCTCAAAGTATAGCAGTTGCAACAGCAGCTACTGGACTTGTAGGGCAAGAAGGAAAGATACTAAATTCAACTTTAAAGTTTTGCATAGTTTATGTAATTGTTTTAGGAATTATTGCTTACTTTGCAGGACCTATATTTGGATTTAATTAGATTAATACTTACGAAAGGAGAATTTGATTATGTCTAAAGTATGTTTACCTTATAGTAAAAAGACAATTGAAATTCAAATTGATGATAAAAATTTAGTTGGAGTTTTAAGATCAAGGGCAGAAGATTACAAACCTCAATTTGGAGAGTCTGAAATAGTTGAAAGGGCACTTGATAATCCGATTGCTTCACCTAAATTGGAGAATTTAGTAAAAGGCAAAAAGGATATGGTTATAATAACTAGCGACCATACAAGACCTGTACCAAGTAAAATAATAACACCAATACTTTTAAAAAGAATAAGAAAGGTAAATCCAGATATTGATATAAAAATTTTAATAGCAACGGGATTTCATAGGGCTACTACTAAAGAAGAACTTATAGATAAGTTTGGAAAAGATATAGCTGAAAATGAAAATATAATAGTACACAATTCTAGAGATGAAGAGAGCCTTGTTAAAATTGGAACACTTCCATCAGGTGGAGATCTTATAATAAACAAAATTGCTGCTGAAACTGAACTTTTAATAGCAGAAGGCTTTATAGAATCTCACTTCTTTGCAGGATTTTCAGGAGGAAGAAAGAGCATTTTGCCTGGAATAGCTTCTGCAAAGACCATAATGGCAAACCATTGTTCTGAATTCATAGCAAGCCCTTATGCAAGGACAGGTAAGCTTAATAATAATCCTATACACAGGGACATGTTATATGCTGCAAAAAAAGCAAAGCTTGCATTTATAGTAAATGTAGTTATAGATGAAGATAAGAAGATAATAAATGCTTTTGCAGGAGACAGTAGGATTGCCCATGAAGAGGGATGTAAATTTGTGATGGACTTATCTAAAGTTGACAAAGTCCAAGCTGATATTGCCATTTCGACAAATGGAGGATATCCACTGGACCAAAATATATATCAGTCAGTTAAAGGCATGACTGCAGCTGAAGCTACTTGCAGAGAAGGCGGTGTAATAATAATGGTAGCTGCCTGTGATGATGGCCATGGTGGTGAAGGATTCTATAATAATTTGGCAAATGTAAATTCTCCAAAGGAGTTTTTAGAGAAAGTTTCTAAAGTGCCTAGAGGAGAGACAGTACCTGATCAATGGGAATCTCAAATACTTGCTAGAATATTAAGTACACATACTGTAATAATGGTCACAGATATGTGTGATCCTGAAATTATAAAAAATATTCATATGCAGCATGCTTCAACTATTTCTGAAGCTTTAACTAGAGCATATGACATTATGGGAAAAGATGCCAAGGTAGCAGTTATTCCTGATGGAGTTTCAGTTATTGTAAGTTAATTTACAAATTCATATAAAAATTTGGGAGGTAATTTAAATGGATATATTAGTATGTATAAAGCAGGTACCAGGAACTTCTAAAGTGGAAGTTGATCCTGTAACTGGTGTTTTAAAAAGAGAAGGAATAGATTCCAAAATGAATCCTTATGATCTGTATGCACTTGAAACTGCACTTAGGATCAAAGAAGAAAAAGGAGGAACAGTAAAAGTTATAAGTATGGGACCTCCCCAGGCCGCTGACGTTATAAAAGAAGCTTATATGATGGGTGCAGATGAAGGTGTGCTTCTTTCAGATAGAAAATTTGCAGGAGCTGATGTACTTGCAACTTCTTATACTATTGCTCAGGGAATAAAAAAAATGGGACATATAGATTTAATATTGTGTGGAAAGCAGACTACAGATGGAGATACTGCACAAGTTGGACCTGAAATGGCTGAATACTTGCAAATACCACATATAGCTAATGCATTTAGTATAGAAAAGGTTGAAGAAAAATCCATGGTAGTGAAAATGGATATGCCAAATACAGTTGAAGTAGCTGAAATAAAATATCCTTGCCTTTTAACAGTGGAAAAAGATATATTTCAGCCTAGACTTCCATCTTATAAAAAGAAACTTGAAACCAAAGATAGAGAAGTAAAAGTATTTGGGTATAAGGATTTTGAAGATAAAGATGAAAATAAATATGGATTAAATGGATCTGCAACCCAGGTAGAAAGAATATTTCCACCAGAAGTGAATAATGATAAAGAAATGTGGAAGGGAAATGGAATTGAACTTGCAGACAGACTTTCAAAAAAGCTTAAAGAACTTAAATTTATCTGATGGCTACCTACTGTAACACTCCCACTTCTATCAAAGTGGCAGCTAACAGTAGCTACGCCCCTAGATAATTCATCTAAACTTAGTGGGAGAAACAAGCTCCCACTAAGTAAGATTCATTGATAGATTAAAATTTCAAGGAGGAATTGATATGGGTAAATTAGTAATAAATGAAAATAAGCTTACTCCTTCAATTATAGAAGAATTGATTGGAATATGTCCATTTGGAGCAATGGAAAATAAAGATGGAAAATTAGAAATAAGTGCTGCTTGTAAAATGTGCAAGATGTGTGTGAAAAAAGGACCTTGTGGGGTAGTTGAATTTATAGAAGATGAAATTAAGCAAATAGATAAAAGTTTGTGGAAGGGAATAGCTGTATATGTAGACCATGTAGAAGGAAATATACATCCTGTAACCTATGAACTTATTGGAAAAGCAAGGGAGCTTGCGGCTAAAATAAAACATCCTGTTTATGCAGTATTTGTTGGATGCAATATAAAAGACAAAGCAGAAGAATTGCTCCATTATGGTGTAGATGAAGTATTTGTATATGATTATAATGAACTTAAAGATTTTAGAATAGAGCCTTATACTGCAGCTCTTGAAGATTTTATAAACAAAGTAAAACCTTCTACATTTTTGGTTGGTGCAACTACAGTTGGAAGGTCACTGGCACCTAGAATAGCAGCTAGATTTAGAACTGGGCTTACAGCTGACTGTACTGTACTTGACATGAATGAAAATACAGATCTTGTTCAAATAAGACCTGCATTTGGAGGAAATATAATGGCTCAAATATTGAATCCAAACCATAGACCACAACTTGCCACTGTTAGATATAAAGTCATGAATGCACCTGATAGATCAGAAAAAATATCAGGTAAAATAACTGTACAATCTATGGATAAAAATAAACTTAAATCGGATATAGAAGTATTAAAAATAATCAAGAAGAAAATTGAAGAGGAAATATCTGAAGCTGATGTAATAGTTGCAGCAGGAAGAGGAATTAAATCCGAGAAGGATATGGAACTTATAAAAGAACTTGCTAATTTAGTTGGAGGACAAGTTGCTTGCACAAGACCTCTTATAGAAGCAGGATGGTTAGATGCAAAGAGACAGATTGGTCTTAGTGGAAGAACAGTTAAACCAAAACTTATAATAACTTGTGGTATATCTGGTGCTATACAATTTGTAGCAGGAATGAACAATTCAGATTTGATTGTTGCAATAAACAAAGATCCAAAAGCTCCTATATTTAATGTAGCAAACATAGGTATTGTAGGAGACATATATGAAATTATACCTAAACTTATAGAAAATATAAAGTCTGGTAAAAGTTTGTGTGAAGCAATTTAAGGCATATTTTAGTTTGGAGGAAATGATATGGAAAAGTGTATTGAAAAGTATAAAAAATTAGACAATATTGATATAGATTTTTTAATAGATTTACTTGGAAAAGATAGAGTTTTTGTGGGAGAAGACATAAATGCAGATTACAGCCATGATGAATTAGGCGGCGTAAGTAAATATCCTGATGCAATGGTAGAAGTACTTAGTGCACAAGAAGTATCAAAGATAATGGCCTATGCATATAAAAACAACATTCCAGTAGTGGCAAGAGGGTCAGGCACTGGTCTTGTTGGTTCATCTGTTCCAATAGAAGGTGGAATAATGATAAATTTAACAAAGATGAACAATATACTTGAATTGGATGAAGATAATCTTACATTGACATTAGAACCTGGAGTCCTTCTAATGGATATAGGCAAGTTTGTAGAAAGTCATGATTTATTTTACCCACCAGATCCTGGTGAAAAATCTGCAACAATTGGTGGAAATGTAAGTACTAATGCAGGAGGAATGAGAGCTGTTAAGTATGGAGTTACAAGGGATTATGTAAGAGGACTTGAAGTAGTTCTTCCTAATGGTAAAATATTAGAGTTTGGTGGAAAAATTGTAAAAAATAGTTCCGGTTATAGCATAAAGGATTTGATATGCGGTTCAGAAGGTACTCTTGGAATAATTACAAAGATAATATTAAAATTAGTTCCACTTCCTAAAAAATCAATAAGCCTTCTTATACCATTTCCTGACTTAAATAGGGCTATAAGCACGGTACCTAAAATAATAAAGTCAAAAGCTGTACCTACTGCTATAGAATTTATGCAAAGAGAAGTAATACTTGCAGCAGAAGAGTTTTTAGGTAAGAAATTCCCGGATAATTCTTCAGATGCCTATTTACTGCTTACATTTGATGGAAATAGCAAAGAGCAAATAGAAGGAGATTATGAAAAGGTAGCAGATATATGCTTAAAAGAAGGTGCGCTGGACGTATATATTACAGATACTGATGAAAGAAAGGAATCCGTTTGGTCTGCAAGAGGTGCTTTCCTTGAAGCTGTTAAGGCAACTACTACGGAGATGGATGAATGTGACGTTGTTGTACCTAGAAATAGAGTAGCGGAATTTGTTAAGTACACAAATGAAGTTCAAGATAAATTTAATATTAGAATAAGAAGTTTTGGACACGCAGGTGATGGAAATTTACATGTTTATATTTTAAGAGATGACTTGTCAGAGGATGAGTGGCACAAAAAATTAAGCGGTGTATTTGACTGTCTGTATAAAAAATCTGAAGAATTGGAAGGTGCAGTTTCAGGAGAACATGGAATAGGATATGCTAAAAAGAAATATATAAGAAGACAATATGGAGAAGAGTATATTGAACTTATGAGAAATATAAAACTCGCATTTGATCCTAAAAATATACTAAATCCAGATAAAGTATGTGAATAGTTATAGTAGATTTATCTGGTGGCTACCTACTGTAACACTCCCACTAAGTAAGATTCATTGATAAAGAAATCTTGACATATGCAGCGGGATGTACTGCCAATTTGAACACCGTTAAGACTTATGAAAAAGTCTTTAAATGTGTTTTCAATTTTGGCAGTATATTTTTGTATAAGTTTAAATTGCATTCTAAAATTTAAGTCCTTATTTGATATTCCAATTGGAACTAATAATTCTTGTCCTTCAGATATTTGATGTGGCCCAAATATATTATTAGACATTGCAAGCATTCCAGCACAAATTCCGAAATGATGTGCTATAGCATATAGTGTATCACCATGTTTAACTTTATAAGTTATCATGAAACTTCTCTCCTATAGAATAATAAATCTTCTTTATTATTCTATTCGTTACCTTATTAAGTAGTTACAAAGAAGCGCTGGAAAACGAATAACTAAACATTTGAATATTAACTGATTTTTGTTTTTATATCTAAGGATACTTAATATAAAAAAGGCTAATCCTATAATAGTATAAGTATAATAAGAAAGGTATGAGTTTATGGATGGAATTGATTTAATGATTGAGGAACATAAAAACATAAAAAGAATGTTAGTTGTTATTAGAAAAGAATGTTTAGGTATTATGAATGGAAAAGAAATTGATTACGGGGATTTTGAAAAGATAATTGACTTTGTAAGAAATTATGCAGATAAAAATCATCATGAGAAGGAAGAAAAAATCTTATTCAATAGAATGATAGATGAGATTGGAGGAGCAGCTGAGAAATTAGTTAAGTTTGGAATGCTTGTTGAACATGACTTTGGAAGACTATATATTAAGGAGCTTGAGGAAGGAATTGCTAGGGTTAAGGTCGGTGACAATGAGGCCAAACTTGACGTAATTGCTAATGCTATATCTTATACACATTTATTGAATAGGCATATAGATAGGGAAGACAATGTTGTTTATTCTTTTGCCAAGAGAGAACTTTGTGAAGAAACATTAAATAAAGTCAATATAGAATGCGATAAATTCGAAGAAAAAATGTATAGAGATGGTGTTCAGACTAAGTATATTCAGATATTAGAATTGCTTGAACAAAAGTACAAATAAGATCTAATTACTTATAAAAATTAACTGTAGTTTTATTAACTATGTCTAAAAAGGCAAGAAAATGAAATAGTAAATTATTTAATGTGAAGTTTCTTTAAATACTGTCGTTGTCCACCCTTGCAAATTATAAATTGAAGAACGCACACATCTTTAATTGACATAAATCTTAATAAGCTATAACATATGTATTGGATTTCTATCAAATATACTTTGTATAATGTTTCCTTTCCTCAATAAACTGTATATGTGGAGACAGTAGTAAAGCTATATAAAAAATAAAAAAGAGGAGTAATATTATGGATGGAACGATACGAAAAAATATAAAAGTAGGAATAAAAGTCTTAGTTGTACAAAAACAAGATCAGCGTTCTGGGAAATTAACTGAGGGTGTAGTACAAAGGATACTTACAAACTCACAGGTTCATCATCGAGGCATCAAAGTTATGCTTGAAGGGTATTGTAGGAAGGGTTAAAGAAATTAAACATGAGATTAGATAAATTTTTAGCAGAATCATCTGTTGGAAGAAGGAAAAAGGTTAGGACTTATATCAAAGAAGGTATGGTTAAGGTAAATGGAGACGTAGTAACAGAACCAGCAGTAGAAATTAACGAAAGTTCTGATGTTATTGAATATCTTGGTAAGGTAGTTACTTATACTGGAAAAGTATATTATATGTTTAATAAACCTGCTGGTTATATTACTGCAAGGAAAGATAAAGTTCATAAAACAGTATTTGATTTTTTTAACGATGTTAACATGAATGGAATATTTCATGTTGGAAGATTAGACAAAGATACAGAAGGATTATTGCTTTTTACCAACGATGGTGAATTTGAACATCAATTAATGTATCCCCAAAAGCATGTTGAAAAAACTTATTTTTTTTGGGCTTTGGGTTCTTTAGACGAGGAAGATAGGAAGCAATTAGAGCAGGGAATTTACATAGGGAAAGGTAAAATACTAACGAAGCCTGCAAAAATAGAAGTGCAAAAATGTGGAATATATAAAGAGTTTAAACATGAAATGCCTGCTCGAAATTTACATAATATAGATTCAGACCAGTATAACCAGCCCGTTGTTTCTGGATATCTTACTATTTCAGAGGGACGTAAGCACCAAGTGAAGCGCATGTTAAAGGCAGTAGGCTGCTATGTGGTGTATCTAAAAAGAGTTTCCATTGGAGGGTTACTGTTAGATGAATCATTGGAAAAGGGCCAGTATCGGTTCTTGACAGAAGTTGAAATTCAAAAGTTATTATTAACGATTTAATTAAAGAAATTAAAGAAAAGTAGAATTCAACAACAATTAAATATCAAGTGTGAAAAAGTATGCTAAAATTGCTTAATTAGCGTGCTTTTTTTTACTTTCAATCAGTTATAACTTATTTATCCGATGACTACCTGCTCTAATACTCCCACTTCTCCAAGTTGGAGTAAAGAGCAGTTACGTCCCTGGATAACGATTTCTAAGCATCAGGTGGAGTTCAAAACTCCATCTGATGCCAAGAACTCTGTTTATGATATAATAAAAGGATTGAAAAATTTAAATTTATAGGGAGAAGTTATGTTAACTGAAGATGCATTGTTACAAATATTTAATGAACAAACTACAGGTGAAAATTATTTAAAAGGTCACAGAGTTCTAGACAATGATCTAGTGTCCTCCATAGATATAATAGATGAAGACAAATTAATTTGTATAGAGGGAAATGTGATTTCAGAAAATCTTTTTAACGAATACAATACTAAGATTGAAATGGATACGGGTAATAAAAGCATTTTTTCTACATATTGCAGCTGCCAGGATTATGAAAAAAATGAATTTAAAAAAACAAACTACTGCTGTAAACATCTCACAGCAACTTTTTATAAGGCTCTAGGGGATTTAGTTCAGCATGAAGCTTTAAAAGATGATGATATAAATAGTATATTTAAAAATAAAAGTAATGTTTTATCTTTGCTTTTAGGAGATGAAAAAGATAAGGAAGAATTAAAAATAGAGGTTTATATAAATAAAAACCAATGGAATGGTAATATAACAGCTGAATTTAAAATAGGGGTGAAGTCCACAAGTTCAAGTAACCTCTATGTTTTAAAGGATATAAATCATTTTTTTACATGCTATTATAATAACGTTCCTATAAAATATAGTAAAAATTTTACCTTTGATATAAAAAAGCAAAAGTTATCCACTAAGGATAAGAGACTCATTTCCTTTATAGAAACTTTGAAGGAAATGGAAAAGGATTATAAATATTTTCGTAAAAAAGGTGACGAATGTGTAAGTGGAAAGTATATTATCATTCCCAAGTATTTAGTTAGAGAATTTTTTGAAGTTATAAAAAAGCATAGAATATATCTAAATGAAGGATTTTTTTCTAGACCTATAGAAACAGAAATCCTATTTGAAAATCCAGCTGTGGAGTTTGACTTGAAAACCATAAAAGACAATTATGTTTTAAAATCTTTATCGGGCATGCCAGAGTCTCTTAGCTCTAAAAATGATGTCTTCTTATATGGTTCTACTATATATCTACCAGATTATGAATTCTGCTATAAAATAAGTCCTTATTTGAAGGTATTTAACGAAGCTAGGGTAGTAACTATTGATAAAACTCAGGAAGATACTGTATTAAAAAAGCTCATTCCCAATCTTAATTTTTTATCAGATAGAGTTACTTTGTCAAAGACTATAAGAAATAAGGTAGTAATTGATAAGTGTAAGTTTAACTTCTATTTTAACAAGGAAGGTAAGGACATCACACTTGTTTTAAAAGTTAAATATGGACAATTTGAATTTAATATTTTTGAAGATTGTGATGAAAAGATTATATATAGAGAATCTAAAAGGGAATCTCAGGTTATTGGAATTCTCACCTCACTAGGATTTGAAGAGGTAAATGGGAAATTTTATTTCCTTATGGGGGATGATTATATTTTCAATTTCTTTAAAAATGAAGTATTTAAACTTCAAGAAATAGGGGAAGTTTACTATTCAGAAAACTTTAAAGGCATAAAATCCATAGGAAGTAAAGGTATAAATGGCGATATCAAAACAGGTAAATATAATTATTTTGAAATGAATTTTAAAATAGGGGATATAGATCCAAGAGAAACTACAGGTATATTAAAAGCATTTAGAGATAACCTGAAATATTACAAGCTGAAAAGTGGAGAATATCTTGATCTTGAAGAATTAGAACTTAAGAAGTTTTTAAAACTTTTAGATGCTGTTTCCTATAATAATATAGAAGATAATAATATAAAGATAGATGCAAACAAGGCTATCTTCATTGATGGATATTTGGAAGATAACAATATTACATATATAAAGGGAAAAAAAGAAATAAATAAAATAAGAAATAAATTTAGAAATGTAGACAAATTGGAATTTGAAGTCCCAAAAGAATTACATGCTTCCTTGAGGGAATATCAAAAAGTAGGGTATAAGTGGTTAAAAAATTTAGATTACTTTGGATTTGGTGGAATTCTAGGAGATGAAATGGGACTTGGAAAAACACTGCAAACTATTACTTTTATACTTTCCAGCCAGAAAAGCAAATCTTTAATTATAGTCCCCACATCCTTGGTTTACAATTGGATAGATGAATTTGAAAAGTTTGCGCCTACTTTAAAAGTATTACCTGTTGTAGGAACAAAAGAAGAAAGAGAAACAGATGCTTTTCATATGGGAAACTACGATGTTATTATAACTACATATAATCTTTTAAAAAGGGATTTGAAAATGTACTCTGAAAGAGAATTTGATTACTGTATATTAGATGAAGCACAATATATAAAAAATCCAAATGCTCAAAATACAAAGGCAGCAAAACAAATAAAGGCAAAGACACGGTTTGCTCTATCTGGAACCCCTATGGAAAACTCTCTTATGGAACTATGGTCTATATTTGATTTTATAATGCCAGGTTATCTATATGATAAAAATAGATTTAGTGTAAGATACTATAAAAAGCTTAAAGAGAGTCCTGAGGTAATTGAGGATTTAAATAGACTCATAGCTCCTTTTATACTTAGACGGAAGAAAAAGGATGTTATAGTGGAATTACCTGATAAAATAGAAAAGACACTTATGGTTACTTTAGATGATAAGCAGAAAAAAGTTTATAAAACTTATGCAGATCATGCAGTTGACCTCATTGAAAAAAAAGTAAAAGAGGATAAATTTAAGAATAGTAAAATAGAGATACTTTCCTATATAACGAAACTTAGGCAATTATGTTTAGATCCTAGTATATTAATAAATAATTACAGCGGTGGAAATGGAAAAATGGATGCACTAGTGGAGCTCCTTCATAAAAGTATAGCACAGGGACATAGAATACTTGTTTTTTCTCAATTTACATCTGTGCTTAAAAATATAGGAGAAAAAGTTTCTGGAGAGAAAATTCCATTTAGTTATTTAGACGGTACTATAAAATCAGAAGAAAGAATAAATATAGTAAAAAAATTTAACAAAGGTAAAAATCCAGTGTTTTTAATAAGCTTAAAAGCTGGAGGAACAGGATTAAATTTAACTTCAGCAGATGTGGTAATTCATTTTGATCCCTGGTGGAATACAGCTGTAGAAGAACAGGCTGCAGATAGGACTCATAGAATAGGACAAAAAAATGTAGTGGAAGTTATAAAAATTATAGCTAAAGGTACAATTGAAGAGAAGATAGTACTTCTTCAAAACGAGAAGAAAAAGCTTATAGAAAAATTAATGGAAAATAAATTGGTGGCAGGTGAAAATTTAAAAAGTTTTACTGAAGAGGATATACTTGGATTATTTCAAAATAGATAAACAGAGTTTTTGTCATCAGATAAATTTTTGTATAGTAATCTTAAAAATTGCATATTTATAATTAAATGAAATTTAGAACAAAGTGCTTTACACATTGATAATGTTTGATTTATATGAAGTTTACTAAAAAAAATATATTTATTTTTATAAAAAATATTGCATATTTATTTATAAAGTCATATAATAACTACATATTTATAAAGTTATATTACTTTTCACATGGAATTAGAAGGGGGCAAATTATATTGATACAAGTAGGAATTATTGGAGGAACTGGCTATGTAGGTGCAGAGCTATTAAGACTTTTATCAAATCATAATAAAGTGAAAATATCAGCTGTATCTTCTACCAGTTATAGTGGAAAAACTATTTCTAGTATATATCCAAATTTTTATGGAATAAATGAAATTGTATATGGAAATGAAGATGAAGTTATAGAAAAGAGTGACCTTATTTTTTTAGGCCTTCCAAGTGGATTAAGTGAAAGCATTGTGGAAAAGGCAGTGAAAAAAAATAAAATATGTATAGATATGGGAGCGGATTTTAGATTTAAAAGTGAAACTGCATATAAAAAATGGTATAAAAAAGATTTTGAAATAATGGATTTACACGAGAAGTCCGTATATGGGCTTCCTGAGTTAAATAGAAAATATATAAAAGAAGCAAAAATTATAGGTAATCCAGGGTGCTATGCTACATCTGTTGAACTTGCTCTTCTTCCGCTTATTTCAGGTGGTTTCATAGAGGAAAAAGGAATAATTGCAGATTGTAAATCAGGGGTAACAGGTTCAGGAAGATCATTAAAGGAAGGCAGCCATTTTGTAAATTGCAATGAAAGTTTTAGTGCTTATAAAGTAGCAAATCACAGGCATACTCCTGAAATAGAAGAAAATTTAAGCAGTGTATCAAAAAAAGATGTTAAGTTAACTTTTATTCCTCATTTAATTCCTATAAACAGGGGAATATTATCTACAGTATATACAACTCCTAAGGATAAAATAGATATGGAAAAACTACATGAAGATTACTGTGAATTTTATAAGGCAGAGCCTTTTGTAAAAGTACTTCCTCTAGGAGAAGTAGCAAAAATAAATAATGTTAGGCTCTCAAATTACTGTCACATTTCTCTTCACTACGATGAAGAAAACAATAAACTTATAATGATATCGTGTTTGGACAATATGGTAAAGGGTTCTGCAGGTCAGGGAATTCAAAATATGAATATTGTACTGGGGTTTGATGAAAAGGAAGGACTTAATGCTGTTCCAGCCATTTTTTAATCAAAGGCACATTCAAAAAAATAACTAGCCACAATGCTAGCCTATTTTGAATCTTTGAATTGCTATTTTCTTTTATATACTTAAATTTTAAGGAGGACATTAGAATGAATTTTGAAATTATAGAAGGAGGGGTTACTTCTCCAAAAGGATTTGTATCTGCAGGGATTAGCTGTGGTATTAAAAAAAGAGATTCGAAGGACCTGGCTCTTATAAAATCAATTAGCTCTTGTAATTCAGCAGGAGTTTATACAAAGAATATAGTTAAAGGAGCTCCACTTATAGTTACTAAAAAGCATCTGGAAAATAAAAAAGCTCAAGCTGTGATTGCAAATAGTGGAAATGCCAATACTTGTACTGGTGAAGAAGGATTAAAAAATGCAGAAGAGATGTGTGAATATGTAGCAAGAGAACTTAAAATTGAAAAAGAAGATGTACTTGTAGCATCTACTGGCATTATAGGAGTTAAATTAAATATTGAAGCTATAAAAAATGCAGTACCGGATTTGGTTAAAAAACTAGATAAGGATGGATATAAAGATGCATCCAAAGCTATAATGACTACAGATACTTTTCAAAAAACTATAGCTATAAAATTAGAACTTGGAGGAAAGACAGCAACTATTGGTGTTATGGCCAAAGGATCAGGAATGATACATCCTAATATGGGAACTATGCTTTCTTTTATAACTACAGACGTAAATATAGATCCAGATCTTTTAGACAAGGCTTTGAAAGAGAGTGTACGAATAAGTTATAATAGGGTTTCAGTAGATGGAGATACTTCAACCAACGATATGGTTGTTATACTGGCAAATGGATTGGCTGAAAATCCACTTATAAATGAAGAAAATGAGGATTACAGATTATTTTTACAGGCACTTAAAAAATTAAATGTTGAAGTAGCCAAAATGATTGCAAAAGATGGAGAAGGTGCTACTAAATTAATAGAATGTAAAGCACTAAATGTTTCTAGTGAAGAAAAAGGTGAGATACTTGGTAAATCTGTAATTTGCTCTAACTTAGTAAAAACAGCCTTATTTGGATGCAATGCAAATTGGGGCAGAATACTTGATGCTATAGGATATTCAGGAGTTGAATTTGATATAAACAAGATTCAGGTAACAATGGAAAGTAAAAAAGGAAGCGTCTTAGTATTTGAAAAAGGAGAACCTGTTCCATTTTCAGTAAAAGAAGCAACTGATATATTATCAGAAGATGTAATAGATATAATTATAAACTTTAATTCAGGTAATTATAATGTATGCTGTTGGGGATGCGATCTAACCTATGATTATGTGAAAATTAATGGAGAATATATGTCTTAAAAATAAAATTATTATAATGCATAGGGGGCACGGGAGTTGAATTATAATGAAGTGGCTAAAATTTTAGCAGAATCGCTGCCATATATTCAGAAATATAGAGGAAAAACAATAGTTGTCAAATATGGCGGTAATGCAATGATAGATGAGGAACTCAAAAAATATGTTATAAATGACTTAGTACTTATGAAATGTGTTGGAATAAATTTAGTAGTTGTCCATGGAGGAGGTCCTTTTATTTCATCTTATTTAAAGAAATTAAATAAGGAAAGTGTATTTATAGACGGACTTAGATATACAGATGACGAAACTATGGATATAGTACAGATGGTTTTAAGTGGAAAAATAAATAAAGACCTTGTTAAATTAATTCAAAGCTATGGTGGAAAAGCTATAGGTCTTTGTGGGCTAGACGGGGCTATGATAAGAGCTAAAAAACTTTGCGAAAAAGTGGATTTAGGAAGAGTTGGAGAAATAACTGAAATAAATACTGAAGTAATTAAAAACTCTATAGACAGCGGCTACATTCCTGTAATAAGCAGTGTGGCACTTGCAAATGATAATGAAGGTGTCTACAACATAAATGCAGATACCTGCAGCTATAGAATAGCTTCTGCACTAAAAGCACAGAATTTAATATTGCTTACGGATGTACCAGGAGTAATGACAGATATAAAGGATCCTTCTACACTTATTTCAGAACTTAAGTTAAAAGATATTTCAAAACTATATGATAATAATATTATAAAAGGTGGAATGCTTCCTAAGATAAACTGTTGTGTTGAAGCTATAAAATCAGGGGTTAAAAGTGCACATATTATTGATGGTAGAGTACCTCACTGTCTTTTAGTAGAATTATTCTCTAAGCAAGGTATAGGAACTATGATTTATTAAGGAGGAAAAAATATGAATTATTTAGATTGTGCAAAGGAATATCTTATGAATACCTATAATCATCTTCCTGTAGTGTTTACTCATGGAAAAGGATGTAAGGTATATGATACTTCAGATAAGGAATACTTGGATTTTACATCAGGTATTGGAGTAATGTCACTAGGTTATGGAAATGAAAATTGGATAAAGGCTGTAGAGAACCAGCTTGAGAAAATACCACATACTTCTAATATATTTTTAAATATTCCAGTACTTGAACTTGCCAAGAAATTTACAGAGCTTTCAAAAATGAGCAAGGTATTTTTCTGTAATTCAGGAGCAGAAGCCAATGAAGGAGCTATAAAACTTGCGAGAAAATATAGCTTTGATAAATATGGGAAAGGTAGATCTACTATAATTACATTAAATAAGAGTTTCCATGGTAGAACTATAACTACACTAGAAGCAACTGGACAAGAAAAATTTCATAATTATTTTTATCCTTTTACAGAAGGATTTAAGTATACTGATGTTGATGTTAAGTCACTAGAAGATACTATTGATTCTACTTGTTGTGCTATTATGATAGAAGCTGTTCAAGGTGAAGGCGGAGTAAATCCTTTAAGTAAAGAGTTTGTAAACAAAGTATTTGAAATAGCTGAAAAGAATGATATTTTAGTTATATGTGATGAAGTACAGTGTGGTATAGGCAGAACTGGAAAGATGTATGGCTTTAATAATTATGATGTACATCCTGATATTATATCTACAGCAAAAGCTCTTGGAGGAGGCCTTCCTATGGGTGCTGTACTCTGCAATGAAAAACTAAAGGATACCTTTAAATATGGAGATCATGGATCTACATTTGGAGGAAATCCAGTTTGTACAGCAGGTGCTATAGAAGTTTTAAATACAATTAGTAAAGAAGGTTTCTTAGATAAAGTAAGTGATAAAGGACAATTTATTAAGGAATACTTTAAAAATAAATCTTCTAAAAATGTAGTAGAAGTACGAGGAATAGGGCTAATGATTGGAGTAGAAATTAAAGGAGAATCTTCAAAGGTACAGAAAAAGGTACTAGAAAAAGGACTTCTTGTTTTAACTGCAGGACCAAATGTAATAAGGCTTCTTCCTCCACTTGTGATTTCAGAAGAAGAATTAGAAAAAGGACTTAACATACTTTATGAAGTTATAGAAAGTATGTAATTTATATTTTTATGCTGCTGTAAAATTATTTTATAGCAGCATATTTTATTGCACATATCAATCATTGTGAACTGTCCATTGCACATTATGAATTCCAGTTAAAAATTCTATAAACGTCTAAAGTAGCATATATAAATATTGAATATTTATTCATTTATAGACGTTTTAAAGATGTATTTAATTTATAATTACAAATATCAAATGAAAATAATCTACAGTAAATTTAAGGAGGCAATTGATATGTCAAAGTTGGTAGAGTGTGTTCCAAATTTTAGTGAGGGAAGAAATAAAGAAATAATAGAAAGCATTGTAGATGAAGTTAGGAAAACTGAAGGTGTTAAACTTTTAGATTATTCATCAGATAAAGACCATAATAGATCTGTAGTAACTTTCTTGGGCGGACCAGAAGAAGTAGAAGAAGCAGCATTTAAACTTATAAAAAAAGCTGCTGAGCTTATTGATATGAGAAATCATCAAGGTGCCCATCCTAGAATGGGAGCTACTGATGTAGTTCCATTTATACCTATTAAAGATGTAACTACAGAAGAATGTGTTGAGATTTCTAAAAAACTTGGAAAAAGAGTAGGGGAAGAATTGAAAATTCCAGTTTACTTATACGAAGATGCAGCTACATCTGAAGAAAGAAGAAATTTAGCTGCTATTAGAAAAGGACAATATGAAGGATTTTTTGAAAAAATAAAACAGCCTGAATGGAAACCAGATTTTGGACCTTGTGAGATGAATGTAAAAAGCGGAGCTACAGTTATAGGAGCTAGATTCCCACTTATAGCATATAATGTAAACTTAGGTACAGATAACATAGAAATAGCTAATGCTATTGCTAAAAAAATAAGATACATAGGTGGAGGATTAAGATATGTTAAGGCTGTAGGGGTAAAGGTAACTGAAAGAAATATAGTTCAGGTATCTATGAACCTAGTAAACTATGAAAAGACTCCTATATATACTGCACAGGAAATGGTTAGAATGGAAGCTAAAAGATATGGAGTGCCTATTGTAGGAAGCGAAGTTATAGGCTTAGTTCCTATGAAATCTTTGTTAGATTGTGCAGAGTATTACCTTCAAATAGAAAATTTTAGTGTAGATCAAGTACTTGAATCCAGACTAAGTGAATAAACAGAGTTCTTGACATCAGATGGAGTTTTAACTCCACCTGATACTTAGAAATCGTTATCCAGGGACGTAGCTGCTCTTTACTTCAACTTGTGGAAGGGGAAGTATTAGAGCAGGTAGTCATCGGATAAAATTTAACTTAAAAGACTGCAGTTGAGTTTTGCTTGAAAACAACCAACTGCAGTTATATTTCCATAGTGTAAATTAAATTTTATCCTTTAATTTCATAAGTACGTCAATTTCATAGTTATCTAAAGATTTTTTTAAATAGGTAATACCCATATCACAATAGTTTTTTGCATCTTTAGGGAGATATTCTCTGAATATACTATTTAATTTCTTATTTTCCTTAAGTTGTGTACTTATTTTAGCTTTTACCCGATAAACTAGGCCTATTTCATGAGGGCTCTTTAACATTTGAGAATGAGTATGGGCATCTTTTAGATAGCTTAAAGCCTTAGTGTAATCTTTTTCATTTATTTTTAGTAAAGCCATAAAAGCCTCAGCTATGGAACGTCCCCAAGCTAGATCAAAATGCTTGTATATATTAAGAGACCTTTTAAAGTACTCATTTGCAGCAGCATAATTTCCCATGTCAAAGGCTGTTTCACCTGCATTTATACTAAATATAGCAGTGCTGGACATAACACCTTTACCTTCACACATTTTAATGGCCTTATCGTAGTAGCAAATAGCTTTAGAAAACTCTAAGGAGTGTCTCCTAATTTCACCTATATAATTGTAACAAGCAGCTATGTTAAGTACATATTTGTCCGATGTTATTGCATCTCTAGTAAATATATGTATTGCTTCGTTTAACAGTTTTTCTGCTTCCTTATAATTTCCACACATATTATTATAAAGAGCTTTTAATTTTAATATTATGGCTTTTTCATCCTCATAGTTTTGTTCTTTAGCAATGGAAAGTGCTAGGTTTATGTACATGATCATGTTTTCTACGTTATAAGTTTGAATACAATAATAAATCATTTGTTTATAACCTTCAATGGCATAACTAAGAGCAGCTATATTAAGAGCTTTATCTATCATATTTTTTATTATGGAAGTTCCATTTTCGTAATCTCCTATTTTAATTAAGTATCTTCCCTTCATAAGTAGAAATGTTATTTCTAAATCTACAGTTTCCTTGGATCTACTTTGATTTTCAACTTTATTTAAGAGTTTTTCCACTTTCTCTAAACTTTTCAAAGTTTTTTCATCACTAAAGTATAAATTGTTGTACTTATTTTCACCATAATGAAGTACAGGAAAGAGTTCATGGCTGAAACTAAGATATATATTCAGATTTTTCATCCTGTATGTTAGTTCCTTAATACGATTATTAGAATTTGAAAAATGATATATTAATTTATAGTAGGTATTTAGATCATTCTTATCTTTAAGGAGATTTTTCTCCAAAAATTCACCTATTTTATTATGTAAAATTTTTTTTCTAGCCATAGACTGGTTTGAATATATGAATTCTCTAAATTTTTGGTGGGTAAATTTTAAGCTTATATTATTGTCATTTAGTACTTCTTTAAGTATAAATTTGTTTTCCAGTTCTTCAACCACATCAATTATTTCAAGTTCATCCTTGCCAATAATGCTAGCTAATATATTAAGGGGTACTTCGTCAAAAAACATAGAACATATGTTTAAAATCTTTCTTCCTTCCTCAGAGACATCCAAATATCTGCTCCTTAATATATCTTGCATTTTAGAGGACATTAAGTTTATATTTCCATTGGATTTTATTATATTCATGTATTCAGTTAAAAAGAATAGATTTCCTTCTGTCTCACTGTATATTTTATTTGCCATTTTTTTAGACAAATTGTAGTTAGGTAGTGCTTTTTTTATGAAATCTTCTGTTTCTATATGATTGAGTCTCTCTAATTTAAGTGTATTTAATTTGTTATATCTATTCATGGAAGTTATGAATTTATCCAGTTCTTCATTGTATTCATTTCTACAGGTACAAATTAAAATTATATTTTTAGATTCACTTAGAAGTATACTATTTAAAAGAGATAGACTCATTGAATCCAACCATTGAATATCCTCAAAAACTAACATTATTTTTTTATGAGAACTAACTATCCCTAGTATATCTCCTAGAGCCTTTCCTATTATTTCATATTTTAAATTATTACTTTCAATTAGTTTTAGATTGTCTAAATAATTTTTACTAAACTCAGGAAAAAAACTAGCTATTATGCTTTTGCAAGATAAGGAGATATTTATATTATTCGTTTCTATTATTTTTGACAATTTTAGTGTAATATTATTCCAAGGTTTTAAAATATAGTCTTTTTCAAGGGGATAGCAGGGGGTTTCTAATACAAATATATTATTTTGAGAAATGCCTTCTAAGAACTTTTCTTTAAGTTTTGTTTTACCAATGCCAGCTTCTCCTAGTATCAGAATAGACTTTGCTTGTATTCCATTTTTAAATTTTAGGTAAGCAGCTTCTAAACATTTTAGTTCTTCATACCTTCCAAAAAAGAATTCTTTTGATTTTGAACTGCAATTTGTAAGACTCATTTCATTTAATATTTCATTAAATAATTTTTTTGTAGCTGGCTGTGGCTCTACATCTAATTCTTTGTTTAAAATTTCTGAAAGTTTATGATATACTTCTACAGCTTTATTGCATTTATTGCTATTTTTTAAGCTTTTCATAAGTTCTCTGTATGGTTCTTCATCAAACTCATCCATTTTTATGAGCAATTTACAGTAATTTTCTACTTTATTGTAGTTTTTATTTTCCTTTTCAATAGCTATATTTTCTTTTAGTCTATTTATATATATTTGCTGGAAATGTTCCCTAGTTTCTATTACCCAAGTTTGAAAAGTTTCTGCATTTTTCACATAAAAACCAGTCAAAAAGTGACCCTTATATGTATTTAAATCATCTGTATTACTCAAGAAATTATCTACATCCGTTTTTATTTCTATATTGGGATTTATCATAACTGTTGACTTTCTTGGTGATATTAATACTTCTAGGTCAAAAGCTTTTTTTATTTTATAAATAGCATTTCTTAAATTCTTTTTTGCTATGTTTTCTTCTTCTTCTGGCCATAAAAGACCAGCTAGCTTTTCTCTTGTACATTCTTTATTAATAATTAAGTAACAAAAAAGAGCTTGTACTTTGTTATATGGAAACAAAACTTTTTCGTTGTCTATAGTTACATTAAAATTTCCCAACATTTTTACATATATAATGTTCAATATATCCCTTCTTTCGTAACTCCTTAACCTAGTGTTTAATGTGTAATCATTTAGAGTACGTATTATATTATATTATAATACAATATCAGCGTAAATTTCCATTGATAAATCAAATTTTTGTTTATAATGATTAGAAAAGGTCGAAATTAAAAAATGATCTAACGTCTACAATATAAAAACATTTAAAAATATTTTTTTTATATTGTAGACAAATTTGACTTTTTAGAGACGTAAACGTTTTATTATATAAGCAAAGATAAATTTCATTAAATTTTTTATATTACAAATAGTTTAAATATAATGAAATTATTATATTTAACATAGGAGGACATGATATGATTAAGAACATTGATGTTAGTGAAGCTATGACTGTAAAACTAGATGATGAATTACCTGAAATGCCAAAATTTGTAGAAGGCATAAGAAGGGCACCGGATAGAGGATTCAATTTGACACAATCCCAGACGGAAATTGCTTTAAAAAATGCTCTAAGGTATATACCACCTAAATACCATGAACAATTAATACCAGAATTTTTAGAAGAGCTTACCACAAGGGGAAGAATTTATGGATATAGATTCAGACCTGAAGGAAGAATACATGGAAAACCTATAGACGAGTATAAGGGAAAATGTACAGAAGGTAAAGCCTTCCAAGTTATGATAGAAAATAACTTAGATTTTGAAGTAGCTCTATATCCATATGAATTAGTTACTTATGGAGAGACAGGAAGCGTTTGTCAGAACTGGATGCAGTATAGACTTATAAAAAAATACTTGGAAGTTATGACTCAAGATCAAACTTTAGTAGTTGAATCAGGACATCCTCTTGGACTGTTCAAATCAAAACCAGAAGCACCTAGAGTAATAATAACAAATGCCATGATGGTTGGAATGTTTGACAATCAAAAGGATTGGGAAATAGCAGAAGAAATGGGAGTTGCAAACTATGGACAGATGACTGCAGGAGGATGGATGTATATAGGACCACAGGGTATAGTTCATGGTACATTTAATACATTATTGAATGCAGGAAGAATGAAGCTTGGTATTCCGAACGATGGAGACTTGAGAGGACATTTATTTATAACTTCAGGTCTTGGAGGAATGAGTGGAGCTCAGCCAAAGGCTATAGAAATAGCAAATGGAGTAGGCATAATAGCAGAAGTAGACCAGTCTAGAATTGACACAAGACTTAATCAAGGATGGGTAAAAGAATCATCTTCTGACCTTGATAGAATATTTAAGGTTGCAAAGGAATACATGGAGAAAAAAGAACCTATGTCCATTGCATACCATGGAAACATAGTAGATTTGCTGGAATACGTAGTTAAAAATAATATAAAAGTAGAGTTATTGTCAGACCAGACTTCCTGTCATGCCGTATATGAAGGTGGATACTGTCCTCAGGGAATTAGCTTTGAAGAAAGGACAAGACTTCTTGCAGAAGATAGAGAAAAGTTTGATAAATTAGTAGATAAGAGTTTGAGAAGACATTTTGAATTAATAAAAGCTCTTGTAGATAAGGGAACATATTTCTTTGACTATGGAAATTCCTTTATGAAAGCAGTATATGATGCAGGAGTTAAAGAAATATCCAAAAATGGAATAGATGAAAAGGATGGATTTATATTCCCTTCCTATGTAGAGGATATAATGGGACCTCAACTGTTTGACTACGGATATGGACCATTTAGATGGGTATGCTTAAGTGGAAAGAGTGAAGATTTAATAAAAACAGATAAAGCTGCCATGGAATGTATAGATCCAAATAGAAGATACCAGGATAGAGATAACTATAACTGGATAAAGGATGCAGAAAAGAATAAGTTGGTAGTTGGAACCCAGGCAAGGATACTATACCAGGATGCAACTGGTAGAATAAATATTGCACTTAAGTTTAATGAAATGGTAAGAAAAGGTGAAATTGGACCTGTAATGATGGGAAGAGACCACCATGATGTAAGTGGAACAGATTCTCCATTTAGAGAAACTTCAAATATTAAAGACGGAAGTAATGTAATGGCAGATATGGCTGTCCAGTGTTATGCAGGAAATGCAGCAAGGGGAATGAGCTTAGTTGCACTCCACAATGGAGGCGGCGTTGGTATAGGAAAATCTATAAACGGAGGCTTTGGACTTATACTTGATGGAAGCCATAAAGCAGATGAAATAATAAAATCAGCATTAAGCTGGGATGTAATGAGTGGTGTTTCAAGACGTTCTTGGGCAAGAAATGAGCATGCTATTGAAACAGTAGTAGAATTCAATAAAAATAATAAGGGAACAGATCATGTAACTCTTCCATATTTAACAAATGAGGAAGATGTAAAGAAAGCAGTAAGTAAGTATTTTCAAAAGTAAAAGTACTTTTATAAACAGAGTTCTTGGCATGAGATGGAGTTTTGACTCCAACTCATACTTAGAAATCGTTATCCAGGGACGTAGCTGCTATTTACTCCAACTAAGAGAAAAGCAGATATCCCAAATCTTTGATTTGGTGATAGTCGCTTTCGCTGTGTGCGTGGGAGTATTAGAGCAGGTAGTCATCGGATAAAATTTTTGAAGGGAGGGAATTAGTATGATAATTAAAGATATAGATTGTCTTGTAACTTGTGCCGGCAGTTATCCAAAGACAAAAGAAAAGTTAAAAGATGCACAAATAATTAAAAATGGATACATAGTTGCAGACAATGATACAATAGTAGATGTTGGCAGCGGCGATGGATACAAAAAGTATTTAAATGACCGTGAAGTTGTAATAGACGGAAAAGGTAAAACTGTTACGCCAGGTCTTGTAGACAGCCATACCCATGTGGTATATGCAGGGTCAAGGGAATTTGAATTATCTTTGAAGCTGAAAAATGTAAAATATATAGATATATTGAAAGCTGGAGGAGGAATATTAAGCACTGTAAACAGTGTGAGAAATACTTCTCTTGAGAAGATCCAAAGTGAAACTAAAAAGAGATTGGATTTAATGCTTTTACACGGAACTACTACTGTTGAGAGTAAATCAGGTTATGGACTTGATTTTGAAAATGAAATAAAAATGCTGAATGTAAATAAAAATTTAAATGACGAACACCCAATTAGTATAGTTTCTACTTATCTAGGTGCTCATGCAGTTCCAGAAGAATTTAAAGATAACAGGGATGGATACATAGACCTTATAATAAATAAGGTAATTCCATATGTTAAAGAACAAAACTTAGCAGAATTCATTGACTGCTTTTGTGAAAAAGGTGTATTTTCAGTAGAAGAGGCAAGAAAAATTTTAGAAGCAGGCAAGAAAGCTGGATTTAAGGCTAAAATTCATGCAGATGAAGTGGAATCCATATCAGCAGCAGAACTTGCAGGTGAGATTAAAGCAGTATCTGCAGAACATTTAGTGTCAGCTTCTGACGAAGGTATAAAATCACTTGCAAATAATAAAGTAGTTGCAGTACTTTTACCTACGACTTCTTTTTACTTGATGTTAAATAAATTTGCACGGGCAAGGAAAATGATAGAAGAGGGAGTTATAGTTGCACTTGCTACAGACTGCAATCCTGGTACTTCTCCTACAGAATCCCTTCAAAGTACAATGACTTTTGCATGCTTTGGACTTAAAATGCTGCCAGAAGAAATAATAAATGCAATGACTATAAATGCAGCAGTTGCAATTTCAAAAGAGAAAGAAATAGGAAGTATTGAAAAAGGTAAAAAAGCCGATATATCTATATTTAATGCAAAAAACCTAGATTATTTAATTTATCATTTTGGTGTAAATGCAGTAGATACAGTAGTTAAAGATGGTACAGTTGTAGTAAAAAATGGACAGTTAGTATATTAAAAAGTAAAGATAAAAAACAGAAAGTTATAGAAAACAAATTAGCATAATGACATTAGGAGGTAATATAAGATATGAAAACTATTAATTTAAATGGAGAAAATCTTACTATAGAGGATATTATAAATGTTGCATACAACGGATATAAGGTTTCTGCTACAGAAGAAGCTAAGGAAAAAATTAAAAAATCAAGAAAAGTAGTAGATGGCATAGTTGAGAGAAATGATACAAAGTATGGAATTACTACTGGATTTGGAAAATTTTCCGATGTAACTATATCAGGAGAAGAATGCAAAACACTTCAGAAAAACTTAATAATGTCCCATTCATGCGGTGCTGGACGAAAGTTTCCAAAAGAAGTAGTAAGGACAATAATGTTATTGAGGGCAAATAACCTAGTTAAAGGATATTCAGGAATAAGACTTAGTGTTTTTGAAACTCTCTTAGATATGTTAAATAAAGGTGTACATCCATGTATACCGGAAAAGGGTTCTTTAGGAGCCTCTGGTGATTTAGCACCTTTAGCACATATGGTATTACCTATGCTTGGGGAAGGAGAAGCTGAGTTCCAAGGTGAAATTTTACCTGGAAAAGAAGCTATGGAAAAGGCAGGAATAGCTACAGTAGAACTTGTAGCTAAAGAAGGTTTAGCTCTTATAAATGGGACTCAGGTAATGACTGCAGTAGGTTCATTAGCTTTGTATAAAGCTATAAATCTTTTAAAAGTTAGTGATATTACAGCAGCACTTACTATAGAAGCTTTAAGAGGAGTAAGAGATGCTTTTGACTTAAGGACACATATGTTAAGACCGCATGCAGGTCAAATTCAAACAGCTAAAAATATAAACGCACTAACGGAAGGCAGTTCTTTTATGACTAATCAAGGTGACTTAAGAGTACAGGATGCTTATACTTTAAGGTGTGTACCACAAGTTCATGGTGCCAGCAAAGATGCTGTAAATTATGTTAAAAATAAAGTAGAAATAGAGATAAATTCCGTTACAGATAATCCCATTATATTTGACAATGCGGATGTAATATCGGGAGGAAACTTTCATGGACAGCCTATGGCTTTAAGTTTTGATTTCCTTGGAATTGCAATGTCAGAGGTTGCTAACATATCAGAAAGAAGACTGGAAAGATTGGTAAATTACCAATTAAATGATTTGCCTCCTTTCTTAGCAAAGAACGGTGGACTTAACTCAGGATTTATGATTACACAGTATGCAGCAGCATTGGTATCAGAAAACAAAGTGCTTGCACATCCAGCAAGTGTAGATTCTATTTCTTCATCAGCTAACCAAGAAGATCACGTAAGTATGGGCACTATTGCAGCAAGAAAGAGTTTAGCAATTGTAAACAATGCAACAAGAGTAGTTGCAACAGAACTTATGGCTGCTTGTCAGGCTATAGATTTTAGAGATGGACTTAAGCTTGGTAAAGGTACTCAGGAAGCATATAATGTAGTAAGAAATAAAGTAAGCTTTATAGAAAAAGATAAAATTATGTATAAAGAATTGGAAAAATGTGATGAACTTATAACAAGTGGAGAACTTCTAAAAGCAGTTGAAGAAAAAGTAAATTTAGGAATATAAAATAAAGTTCAGGATACTTGAAAATCATAATTCTATTAATAGTAGAAATAGATTGAGGCTAGGTATTTAATAATTTATGGCTGGCATTAAAATGAATATAAAATTCATTTTGTGTCCAGTTATAAATCAAGTACCTTATACAAATCATGCTGTAATATGTTATACTATGGAAAATTAAATTTTTATCAATGTAATCGTTTATCTAATTTTAACATTTTTAACACCAATAAAATATAGCTAGTCCGTTAAATTTGAATAAAGATATTCGATGAACAGGGTTATTATTAAAGTGTTATTTTCATCTACCACTTTTCTAGTACGCGTTTTGGTTATTGAAAATATGTTTTAAATTAACTACTAAACTAATTATATGGGGGGATTAGATGTGAATTTATTTAGGAAAAAAACCGTGGAGGATTTTAGCGTTTCTGTAAAAAAAAGTGGACTTAAAAAGGAACTAAATTATATGGATTTAGCATGCTTAGGAATTGGTTCCGTAGTAGGCAGCGGCGTCTTTGTTTCTGCAGGACAAGGGGCTCAAATAGCAGGACCTGCAGTTATAATGTCATTTATAATAGCTGCTATTACAAGTGGATTCTGCGGACTTACTTATTCAGAACTTGCTACTATGTTTCCTGTTGCTGGAAGTACTTATTCCTATTGCTATGTTGCTTTTGGTGAAATTATAGCCTGGATTATTGGATGGAATTTAATGCTTGAATATCTTGTTTCTGGAGCAGCAGTTGCTTCAGGATGGTCTGGTACTTTTGTTGGGGTTTTAAAATCCTGTGGTATCAATTTACCTGCAGCAATTACCGCTTCTCCACTTAAAGGCGGAATTGTTGACTTACCTTCTGTTTTAATTGTTGCTGCTATAACATGGGTATTATATATTGGTGTAACTCAAAGTACTAAAGTAAACAATATTATAGTTGCTATAAAAGTAGCTGTAATACTTATATTCATATTTATTGGCGTAACTCATATAAATCCTGCAAATTATCATCCTTTTGCACCATACGGAATGAAAGGTGTAATGTCCGGTGCTGCAATTATATTCTTTGCTTTTATAGGTTTTGATTCAGTATCTACTGCTGCAGAAGAAACAGCAAATCCTAAGAGAGATGTTCCTATTGGACTCGCTATTTGTTTAGGTGTAACTATTGTATTATATGTAGCTGTTGCATGTGTACTTACAGGAATGGTGCCATTTAAAGCTATAGATATAACTAATGCACTTCCAGCTGCTTTAGCTAGAGTGGGAATCAATTGGGGTTCTGCATTAGTTGGTGTAGGTGCAGTTGTTGGAATGATTTCTACAATTCTTGTAATATTGTATGGACAGGTTAGAATATTTATGGTTATGGCAAGAGATGGATTACTGCCTAAAGCATTTTCTAGTGTAAACAAGAAACATAGTACGCCAGGTATATGTACTATAATAACAGGAGTTATAACAGCTGTTATATGTGGACTTTTCCCACTTGACGTGATTATTGATTTATGTAATATTGGTACATTATCGGCTTTCTTGTTTGTATCCATAGGAGTAATTGTTCTCAGAAAAACTTTGCCTAATGTTGAAAGAAAATTTAAATGTCCGGGAGTTCCGTTTGTACCAATATTAACAGTACTATGTTGTCTATATCTTATGATAAGTTTGCCAGGTGTTACTTGGATTAGATTTGCTATATGGACTGGAGTAGGTTTGTTATTATACTTTGCTTATGGAATGAAACACAGTATATTAAATGATGAAAAACATAATTGTGTTGGAGATAAAAATTAGGGTATAGATTTTTAATGTATAAACAAAAGATTGTAATATATAATTAAAATAATTTATAAAAGGCACATTTTATAAATAGTGAAAATGTGCCTTTTTATAATAAATAATGAATTGAATTTATTTTAAGCACATTTTACATTGTGTTTGATGGAAGATAAAGTCGACTGCTAGTATATTAAAAAATTTTTTTGCTTAGGAGGAAAAAATATGCTGCAAGATTTAAAATTAAAAGATTTTATAAACGAGTTAGGTTCTAATTCACCAGCACCGGGTGGGGGAAGCATTGCTGCTCTTTCAGCAAGTATGGCTAGTGCTCTAGCAAGTATGGTTTTTAATTTGACTATAGGTAAAAAGGAATATTTAGAATACGATGATTCTATAAAAAAGAATATTGATACTTCCTTAGAGGAAGTTAGCTTGTGCAAAAAAGATTTCTTGAATTTTATGGAAAAAGACACAGATGCTTTTTTATCCTTGATGAAAGCATACAAGATGCCTAAAAAAACAGAAGAGGAAATAAAGTTTAGAAAAGAAGCTATAAAAAAAGGTAATGAAAATGCACAAAATATACCTTTTGAAGTAGCAAAGAGTGCTTATAAATTATATTCCTATATAGCCATAGCAGTAAACTATGGAAATAAAAATGCAATTTCTGATGCTGGTGTTGCAGCTTCATTAACGGAGACGGCAATAGAAGGAGCACTACTTAATGTAAAGATAAATATTCAGGGCATCAAAGATGAAGTTTATAAGAAAAAAATGACGGATGAATGCAGCAAGCTGTTGAAAAAGAGCACTGATAAAAAGAAAGAAATTATGGAAATTATAGAGGAAAAATTAAAATAGAGTTTAATTTAAAACAATTTATGATGTAATGTAGTAATATTTAGCATATGAAAAGGCACTTTTTAAAAATGTGTCTTTTCATATGCTTTAAGTTAGTACATTTTATTGTGATAGCTATAATAATTTAAGAAAAATATAACAAAATAGGAGAATATTTATGAAAAGTATTAAATCAAAAATAGTATTGCTTGCTTCATTAATATGCATTTTTAGCTTATTGATATCGTCTGCAGTTACATATTACATATCTTATCGAGTTGTTACTAGTCAAGCCAAAGATAAGATTTTAGTTTCATCAGACAAATATGCAGAGTCAATTGATAAATGGTTTGATGGCGAGGGAAAAATAGTAAATGAAATTGGAGACTCTGTAGAAAATATAGGTATTGTACAAAAAAGTAGTGAGCTCAGTTATCTTCAGGAAAAATTAAAAGATAATAAATCTGCTACAGACATATATATAGGAGCTGCAGATAAAAGCAATATTGATGCCGGTGGATGGGTTCCTCCAGCTGGATATGATTGTACACAGAGAGACTGGTACAAGAAAGCTGTAGAAAAAAAAGGAATAATCTATTCTTCTCCTTATTTAGATATGGATATAAAAAAAATGGTTATAACTATAGCTAGACCTATATTTCAAAATGGGAATATAGTTGGTGTTTTAGCCTGTGATATTAATTTGGAAACAATTACTAACATCATTCAAAAAGCAAAGGTAATAAATAATAGCTATGGATTTCTAATAGATAATGATAATAATTTTATAATTCACCCCAGCAAGGATTTTCAGCCTAAGGAAAAGAAACTTGAAAATGTGAATAATGTCATGAATGGACAATTTAAAAATATTTTAAGTAATAATTTTGTAAAGTTAAAAGATTATGATGGTGGTGAAAAATATTTTGTAACTTCCCAAATACCATCTACCAGCTGGACAGTTGGATTTTCAGTACCTGTATCCGAACTTACTAAAGCACTTCAAAGTTTAGTAAAATCCTTTATAATAATTATTGCCCTATGTATAATTGCGGCTTTTATGGTTTCTGTATATTTTGGTAAAAAAATAGGGGATCCTATATTGTCTCTATCAAAGATGGCAGATAAAATATCTAAGTTTGATTTGACTTATGATGATAAATATAATTACCTGCTAAATTATAAAGATGAAATAGGAAAACTATCAAATTCTTTTAATATAATGCATAAGGAGCTAGTTCAACTTATAAAAGAAATACTGGGTGATTCGGATGATATAAATAAATCCAGTACGGAATTAACTAAGCTTGCAGAGCAGTTATCTTTAAAGTCTGAAACTATGAATAGTGCAGTGAAAAATATAGTAGACAGCATACAGGAAACAAGCGCAGTATCAGAAGAAATCAGTGCCTCTATAGAAGAAATAGGTGGGAATGTAAACCAATTATCTGAAAGGGCTGTAGAAGGAAATAGTAGTGCAGAACAAATTCAAAATACAGCTGTGGATATACGAAATAAAACAGGTGAATCCATAGAGAAAACAAGAAAAATGTATGAAGAAAAACGAGAAAAAATGCTAAAAGTAATTGAGGACATCAAAGTAGTAGAAAATATAAAAGTTATGGCAGATACCATTGCAAGTATAGCAGAAAACACAGAATTATTGGCATTAAATGCAGCTATAGAAGCAGCTAGAGCAGGGGAAAAGGGCAAAGGATTTGAAGTAGTAGCAGGTGAGGTAAGAAGACTTGCAGAACAGTCCTCACAGGCTGTTGTAGCTATTCAGGGTACTATTTCAAAGGTATATGAAGCTTTTAAGTCTTGCTCGGGTAACGGAAATGATATACTAGATTTTATACACGAAAATGTAGATCCCCAATTAGAAGCTTTCAGAGATACAGGAGACAAGTATTACAAGGATGCTGAATTCTTAAATAAGATGTCTTATGATGTAGCGTCTATGTCAGAGGAATTAAATGCTACTGTAAGCCAAATGAATGATGTAGTACAAAATATGGCACAAAATGCATTTAAATCTTCTGAAAATGCAGAGACAATAAGAGGAAACATTGATGAAACCTCTACACATATAGAGAAAATAGTATCAACAGCCGAAAGGGAAGAGCAATTAGCAGAAAAGTTAAATAGTATAGTTAAAAAATTTAAAATTTAAAAAATGTGTCCTGTTTTTAAAGCAGGACACATTTTTTAATAACCTACAAATAGATTATTTATTGTAGATAATGTATTTACTACTGAAAATATTATGACAGCAGCTAAATTTGCCGTAGTTTTATCCTGGTCAAACCTAGGAGAAACTTCACATATGTCAAAACTTACTACTTTGTTGGATTTTAATATGTATTTTAAGAATTTTAAAACTTTTTCTGGGTCAAGTCCCAGGGATTGGGTAGCACTTACTCCAGGTGCATAAGATGAAGTAAATACGTCAGAGCATATTGTTATGTAAATGTCCTCATGCTCTTTAATAAAGTCATTCAGCTTATCTAAGGTATTCCACTCAGTATCGTTAGTTACATCTTTAGCTAGTACATATTTTACTCCAAATTTATGTGCTGTTTTAAAAAGATCTACAGTGTTACTGTGATTTTGTATACCCATGCAAAAATAGGAATAGTCAATTCCCTTATCTGCATTGAGATCATGAATTTGTCTGAACATTGTTCCTGAACTGGCACCTTTTTCATAAGGTCTAAGGTCAAAATGAGCATCAAAATTTATAATACCAATGTCAGGAGTTTTAGTATGTTTACTTAAGTTATTTAATACTCCTTTGTAATTTCCAAAAGTAGTTTCATGACCTCCTCCTAGAATTATAGGAAAAAGATTTAAACTTAATATTTTAGATACTGCTTTTGAAAGTAGATCTTGACTTTCTTCTAGAGAATTATCATCACAAATAATATTGCCAAAGTCAAATAAATTAACGTCTTTTGTAAAAAAACAAGGAAGGTTTGCCATTTCTTTTCTAATACTTTCTGGGCCTTTTGAAGCACCTGTTCTTCCATTATTGCGTCTTACACCTTCATCGCAGCAGAATCCAATAAAACCAAATCCCAGCTTACCGGTATAAGGAGAAAGATTATCTTTTCTTAAATCAATGCACTTAATCCATTGATGCCATCTGAAGGCATCAAAATTAGTTTCACTATCAACTCTACCTTTCCATAGTATTTTGTCCATAGGTTTGTAATTAGAATCAAACATTTTAAAAAGTCTCCTTCTAGCTAATTTTGTAGTTTAAATATATAGTAGCATATATATATTTATAGTATATATTTTTTTGATAAAAATGAATGAATTTTTTTAGTAAAATCTTATATTTGTCTTATAAGTACAATTAGTTAACAGTATAAATATTATGTAAATTAAAAAAATGTAAACCAAACTAGATATTACAAAAAATAAATGATAAAATATAAAAGAAAACGCACTTAGGAGGGAAAAACTTGAAAGAAAAATATACAGCAGTAATTTTGTGTGGTGGAAAAAGTAGCAGGATGGGATTTGACAAAAGTAAAATAAAAATAGGAGATAAATTTCTAGTAGAAATAACAGCAGAAAAGTTGGAGAATATATTTGATGAAGTAGTTTTTGTAGCTGAAAACAAATATAAATTTGGAAATATAAAATACACTGTACTAGAAGACTTAAAAAAGGAATATGGACCCGCAGGTGGAATATTTACAGGACTCAATTATTCTTCATCTCCATATACATTTTTTATAGCCTGTGATATGCCTTTTGTAAATTTAGAATATATAAAATACATGATGAATTTTACAAAAGAAAAAAAATTTCATGTTATAATGGCTCACAATGGAAAAGATATAGAGCCCTTGTATTCTTTTTATTCTAAAGATCTTGTACCTTATTTCAAACGGGGTATAGATTCTGGAAGATTATCTATTAGAAAAATAATAGAAGGCACTAATATAAAATATATACCAGAAACTATAAAAGAAAAATATGATAATTCACTAAGCATGTTTACCAATTTCAATTACAAAAGCGATCTAGACAACATATATGGTAAATATACACAAGATTAATGCCATATTTCTTTACAAATTAAAAAGACACAGACTAAAATATAAGTAATTAAAGCCTGTATCTTTATATGAGTTTAGATATCTATTATATCTTTTATTACCTCTCCGCCTATTATCATTCCTGCTACAGGAGGTACAAAAGAATTACTAGCCGGTATCTGACGTTTGGCAAGGCATTTTCTAGATCCTCCTGCACATACACATCCTTCTTTGCAAGTTACAACCTCATCTATCTTGGGTTTTCTAGGGACTTCTTCTGAATAAAGTACTTTTACCTTATCTATACCTCTTTTTCTAAGTTCATGCCTCATAACTTTAGCTAAAGGGCATATTTTCGTATCATATATATCAGCTATCTTAAATTTAGTAGGGTCTAATTTATTTCCAGTACCCATGCAGCTTATTATATCAACATTGTGTTTTTTACACCACATTATTAAGGATATTTTCGAAGATACGGTATCCACTGCATCTATTACATAATCCGTTTTATCTGGTATGATTTCATCTATATTGTCTTCCTTTACAAAGGTTTTGTAAGCTTCTATTTTACAATTAGGGTTTATATCTAAAACCCTGTCTCTTAAAACATCTACTTTATATTTACCTATTGTGTGAAAATTAGCTTGTATTTGTCTATTTATATTTGTTAAACAAACAGTATCATCATCTACAATTACAATGTGGCCTATACCTGCTCTGGCTATAGCCTCAAGGCTAAAACTACCTACGCCTCCTAATCCAAATATAACCACTGTACTGTCCTTCAATTTTTCCAAAGCTTCTTTACCAATTAATAATTCAGTCCTTGAAAGTGAATGTTGTTTCATTAAATAATCTCCCTCTTATCTATATTAATATCATAAAAATTATATAATTTTACCTATTTTTAAGCAATAGATTTTTCACAGTAATTCTAAAAGTAATAAATATTATTAAATTATGAAGTTTTTACGAAAACTCAAATAGTTTGGAGTAATAAATTATAGTTAATGTTATAATATAAAGTATACAACTTACGGCTATAATATGTTTTAACGATTAAATAAAACGATTTAATTTTAAGAGGTGTTTTTGTGGTAAAGATAGGTTTATGCCAAATGAAAGTTTTAAGTTGTTCTAAAAAAAGCAATATAGAAAAGGCAAAAAGCATGATAGTACAAGCTACAGATAAAGGGGCAGATATAGTAGTTCTACCTGAGATGTTTAACTGTCCTTATGACATCAAAAATTTTAGGGAATATGCAGAAGCAGAATATTGTTATGGAGATACCTTAAAAATGCTTTCCTCTGTATCAAGAGAAAAAAAGATACTTTTAATAGGAGGTTCTATACCAGAACTTGACCAGAAGGGGAATGTCTATAATACTTCCTTTGTATTCAATAAGGACGGAAATTTAATCGGCAAACATAGAAAAATGCATTTATTCGATATAGATATAAAAAATAAGATAACTTTTAAAGAATCTAAAGTTTTAACTCCAGGTAATAAAATTACAATAATAGATACGAAATGGGGAAAGATAGGTATAGCGATTTGTTATGACATAAGATTTCCTGAACTCATACGATTAATGGCTCTTAATGGTGCTAAAATACTATTTATTCCAGCAGCCTTTAACATGACTACTGGTCCAGCTCATTGGGAACTTTTGTTTAGAAGCAGGGCAGTGGATAATCAAATTTATATAGCAGGAATATCACCTGCTAGAGATATAAATTATTCTTATGTAGCTTATGGACATTCCCTTGTAGTAAATCCTTGGGGAACAATAACAGATATATTAGATGAAAAAGAGGGAATACTAATATCTGAATTAGATTTAGACTATATAAATGATGTTAGAGAGTCTTTACCCATTATTAAAAACAGAAGAAAAGATATATATGACCTAACTCTTTTACACTAAAAATTAATAAGTTGATTAATTTTTAAACTGCGTGTTGTAATTCAATCAGATATAATGAAAAGAAATAGGTAACTTTTCGTTATATCTGATGAACAGGTGAATGTAAAAGCTTAAATTATAGCTTTATGGTTTTGTCTGAAGAATTCATTTTTTCAACTATATCATACATATTAGTTATTTCACCTACAGATAATTTTTCTTTTAAACCATAAAAATCAAGGCAAGTTCCGCAGCTGTATATATTTACTCCTTTTTTATTGAGCACTTTTAAATTGTCAATGCAATCGGAACCTTCTACTGTTAGTTTTACACCACCATTTAAAAATATTAAGTTAGTTGGAATATATTTACTTTCACTCAGCGCATATAGATAACTTTTCATTAAAGTGGTTCCAAGTTCATCATCGCCAAGTCCAAGTTTATTATTTGATATAACTATAGTCAGTTTTTGTTGACTAGACTCACATAACTCACAATTACTAGCATCTTTTTTAATAGTTATATAGAATAGATCTTCCTTTTGTTCTACTTTGGCAGTAAAATTATTGTTCTTAGCAAACTTGCATACATTATTTTTTGAGACTTCATTGTCCACAACAACAGTAGCAGTTCCTTCTTCTATAGAATCAAAATACTTTTTAGTATTTATTACTGGTTGAGGACATTTTAGACCTTTACAATTTATTATATGTTCCATTATTTTATCACCCCTTAAAATATCTATGTTTCACGATAATTATAACATAGTTGAAAATATGCAAATTATATTTTTTAGTAATATAAAGTCACTTGACTATTAAAAAAATTTATAGTATGGATATATATATTAATCAGAATATTACAACAAATACAGTATGACTAAAAATTTGTGGTATTATGATATACGATAATTATGTTTATTCGTTATATAAAATAATAGAGTAAATATATTAAGGAAGGATTTTATGATGAAAGGGTTTATTTTTAATTCTACATTTGTTTTCCAAATATTAGTTTGTATACTTGCATCTTACTATCTAATACTTTCTCTATTTGGATTATACAAAAAAAAGGATAATGGCGCTGAAAAATGCACACCTAAAAATACTTTTGCACTTTTAGTGGCAGCTCATAATGAAGAAATGGTAATTGCACAAATAATAGAAAGTTTAAAAGACATTGATTATCCTAAAAATATGTATGATATCTTTGTCATTGCAGATAATTGTGATGACAATACTGCATCTATATCAAAAAAATACGGTGTTAATGTATGCGAAAGAAAAGTTCCTGATAAAAAGGGAAAAGGTTATGCTCTTGAGTGGATGTTTAACAAAATATTTAAAATGGATCGTAAATACGATGCCATAGCTATTTTTGATGCAGATAATTTAGTTTCAAAAAATTTTTTAACTGAAATGAATTACAAATTGTGCAAAGGATATAAAGTTGTTCAAGGTTACATAGATAGCAAAAATCCAAATGATTCATGGATAACAGGTTCCTATTCAATTTCTTTCTGGTCTACAAACAGACTTTTTCAACTTTCTAGATCAAATCTTGGATTGTCAACTCAAATAGGTGGAACTGGATTTTGTATGAAAACAGATATATTGAAAAAATTAGGTTGGGGTGCTACCTGCTTGACTGAAGATTTGGAATTTACATGCAAACTAGTATTAAATGGCGAAAAAGTTGGTTGGGCTCATAATGCAATAGTTTATGATGAAAAACCTTTGACCTTAAAACAATCTTGGACTCAAAGGAAAAGATGGATGCAGGGGTTTACTGATGTTGCTTCTAGGTTTTTCTTTAAGCTTATAAAAAAATCTATTGTAAATAGAAGCTTTACAGCATTTGATTGTGCAATATATACAATACAACCTTTTGTAACCTTATTACTTGGAGTTTCAGCACTCTTAACTATACTGCAAAACAACAATCCACATGGCCTAAATATATTTGTTATAAATTCGCTGTTTACATCGATTGAATGGAAAATTTTTAGTATATTTCAGTTTTTATTTACTCCTTTAATAATGCTTTTGGAGAGCAAACTTTCTAAAAAGATGTTTTCTGTATTTGCATTGTATTCTTTAAATATAATTGTGCTTTCATACGTATTTACATCTCCAACTTTTTCTCAAATGTTAATTGGAAATGTATTATATCTCTTAGTGTTTTTAATAGGTGTATCTTTGCTATGTGGTAAAAATTGTTTTAAAGTATTTATATGGTATCTTTTATATGGTATCTATACCTTAACTTGGATACCTATAACAATACAGGGTATATTGGACAAGAATAATAAAGAGTGGAATCACACGAAACATATAAGACAAATAAGCATACAAGAAATGGAATAATATAAATAATCCTTAATGGCAATGTCATTGAGGATTATTTATATTGTATATAATTGATTTTCTTATTTTAGAAGAAAAATTTTCATTAATTGTGAGCTGTGAATTGTGAATTGAAGAACTTATAGGTAGGTGTTAATTATGGTGGAAAGATTACAAAAATATATGGCTTACTGTGGTATAGCTTCAAGAAGAAAATGTGAAAGCATAATATTACAGGGAAGAGTTAAAGTAAATGGAGAAACTATTAAAAGCTTAGGAACAAAAATTGATGACAAGGTAGACAAAATTACTGTAGATGATCTAGAAATTGAAAAAGAAAATAAGAAAGTATATATACTATTGAATAAACCTACAGGATACGTTTCTACAGTTAAGGATGAGCGCGGAAGAAATACTATTTTAGATATTGTCAAAGTAAAAGAAAGAATATATCCAATAGGTAGGTTGGATTATAACACTTCTGGTATCATTATACTTACTAACGATGGAGAAGTGTACAATAAAGTAGCCCATCCTAAAATGGAGAAAAATAAAGTATATGTTGCAGTTATAAAGGGAATCCCTTCAAAGGAAGATATAGATAAATTTAAAAATGGAGTGAATATAGATGGCTATATAACAGCCAAAGCAGATTTTAATATACTTAATGTAAATAAGAGCAAGAATAATTCCAAAGTTAGAATAAAGATACATGAGGGGAAAAATAGACAGATAAGAAAGATGTGTGATGCCATTGGCCATCCAGTGATATCTTTGACCAGAATTTCTATAGGTAATATAAATGTAGGAAATTTAGAAGAAGGAAAATGGAGATATTTGAATGAGGATGAAATAAAATATATAAAAAATTAAATTTGCGTATTGCTTTATTCCTAATAAAAGTATCAATTATTAAGGAATATACAAAAAATTAAGGGAAAAATTAGATAAACAAATGAATAATCTATTGAAAATTTGGTCAATAGATGTTAAACTGAAGTAAATATTGCAAGAATTATAGCAATGAAAGAAAGGAATGAAGCAAATGGAGAATGTTGACAATCACGACCTGATAAGAACAATTCAAGTTAAATTTCCCAGATTGAGCAAAGGCCAAAAATTAATAGCTGAATATATATTAAAACATTATGATAAAGCTGCTTTTATGACAGCTGCTAAATTAGGTGTGAGTGTAGGTGTAAGTGAATCAACAGTAGTTAGATTTGCAAATGAACTTGGATTTTCTGGATATCCTAAATTGCAGAAATCTCTTCAAGAACTAATAAAGAACAAATTGACTACAGTACAGAGAATTGAATTGTCAAATGATTTTGTAAGCCAGGAAAGTCCATTAAAAAGCGTTTTAAAGTCAGATATGGAAAACATAAGAGCTACACTAGAAAAGATAAATCATAAAACTTTTGATGATGTAATTACAAACATATTCAAAGCTAAAAAAATATATATAATAGGTCTTAGAAGTTCCACTGCAATTGCAGATTTTTTAGGATTTTATTTAAACTTGATATTGGATAACGTAAAAGTTGTTGGATACGGAATAAGTGATATTTTTGAACAGATGATAAATTTAACTGGAGATGATTTAGTAATAGGTATAGGATTTCCAAGATATGCAGTAAGAACTATTGAGTCCTTAACATTTGCTAAAAGTAGAAATGCAAAAGTAGTTGCCATTACAGATAGTCTTCTATCACCACTTGCAGCAAGAGCAGATTACACATTAATAGCCCAAAGTAATATGGCTTCTTTTGTAGATTCACTAGTGGCACCTTTAAGTGTAATTAATGCTTTAATAGTAGCTGTAGGTATGCAGGAAAAGGATAAAATATCTTCCA
This sequence comes from Clostridium ragsdalei P11, assembly GCF_001675165.1. Taxonomy (GTDB): domain Bacteria; phylum Bacillota; class Clostridia; order Clostridiales; family Clostridiaceae; genus Clostridium_B; species Clostridium_B ragsdalei. The sequence continues at coordinate 36,703 of NZ_LROS01000044.1, read as the reverse complement.
CTTTTTCAGATTTAGAAGACATTTGGAAAGAATACCAAGTATATTCTTTTAGAGAACAAAATTAAAGATGAATTTTCTACAAGGGACGAATTTATTTTGAATTTGTCCATTTTAGATTAGGCATTTGAAAGAAAATAAGGTGTGTGGATTAATGTCAAAAGTAATAGTAATTGGTGGTGGCCCCTCTGGTATGATGGCAGCCATAAATGCAGCAAAAAATAACGATGTCGTTTTAGTTGAAAAAAACAACAAGTTAGGTAAAAAAATGTTTATATCGGGAAAAGGAAGGTGTAATATAACCAATTCAAAAGATATAAGTGAATTTTTTGATTACATTCCCCGAAATCCGAATTTCTTATACAGTTCTCTTTATTCGTTTACAAACAATGATACTATAAATTTTTTCAATAATTTAAAAGTTAAATTGAAAGTTGAAAGAGGAGATAGAGTTTTTCCTGAATCTGATAAATCATCAGACTTAATTGGTGCTATGGAAAAAGAGTTGCTTAGAAAAAGGGTTGTTATAAAATTAAACTCTCAAGTTACAAAATTTATCTGTAGAGAAAATCGTATACAATCGATTCAACTTCAAGATAATTCCATAGTAGAGGGCGACTATTTTATATTGTGTACAGGGGGAATGTCTTATCCCCAAACCGGTTCTACCGGGGATGGTTACAGAATGGCAAAAGATTTAGGCCATACTATAACACCTATAAATCCTGCTTTAGTACCAATAGAAATAAGTGATGATTGGATCAAATCTCTCCAGGGACTTTCTTTAAAAAATGTAGAGCTAAGTATAATAGATCCTAAAAAAAATACATTATATAAGGAATTTGGAGAAATGTTGTTTACCCATTTTGGTATCTCTGGACCTATAGTATTAAGTGGAAGTAGGGTTATAGAGAACAAACATAATTTAAAGGCAGTTATAAATCTAAAACCTGCACTTAGCTTTGAAGATTTAGATAAAAGAATACAAAAGGACTTTTTTAAGTATTCAAATAAAAGTTTTAAAAATTCCCTAGATGACCTGCTTCCTAAAAAATTAATAGATGTAATTGTAAGTTTGAGTAATATAGACCCAAATAAAAAAGTTAATTCTATAACAAAACTTGAAAGACATACATTAGTAAATTTGCTTCAAAATTTATCAATGAATATAAAAGGACTTCGCCCTATAGCTGAAGCTATAGTAACTTCTGGCGGTATAACTGTTAAAGAAATAGATCCATCTAATATGAAATCTAAAATAGTTTCAAATTTGTATTTTGGTGGAGAAGTAATAGATGTAGATGCTTATACGGGAGGATTTAACATGCAAATTGCTTTATCTACCGGTTTTTTAGCAGGAAATGATATTGGAAATATTCAAGAAAATAACTAATTTTATATAATATCATAAAATAAAGGATTTTATAGTTTTATATAGAATTATAATAGAATGTGGATATGTAAATTTTTATCTTTATATGGACTATTTTAAGAAAGGCGGAATAACATTTTGAAAATATCTGTAGCAATAGATGGACCTGCAGCTGCAGGTAAAAGCACCATAGCAAATATCATAGCCCAAAAATTTAATTTTATGTACATAAATACTGGAGCTATGTATAGAGCAGTTACTCTTATGTGTATAAGACAAAATGTAAGCTGTACAGATGTAAATAAAGTATGTGAAATCACAAAATCGCTTAAGATGCATTTTGAAGGAGAGAAGTTAATTGTAAATGGGGAAGACTTAACAGAAAGTATAAAGCATCCTACAATAAGCAATACTGTATCCAATTATGCTGCAATTTCTGATGTTCGAAAATTACTTGTAAAGTTGCAACAGCAGATGGCAGGAGAATATAATGTAATTATGGATGGAAGAGATATTGGCAGTGTTGTTTTAAAAAATGCACCTTTAAAATTTTTTCTAACTGCCAGTCCAGAGGAAAGAGCTAAAAGAAGATATAATGAATTGAGTGAAAAAAATATATCTGTAAACTATGACGAAATACTAAATGATATAATTAAAAGAGATCATATAGATTCACATAGATCCTCTTCACCTTTTGTAAAGGCAGAAGATGCTGTAGAGATAGATTCATCTTTTCTCTCTCTTTCTGAAGTTGTACAAATAATTTCATCCTATATAAAAAAATATATTGAAGAACATATATAAAATAATTAAGGTGATAAAATTGAATATTATTTTAGCAGACAAATCCGGATTTTGCTTTGGAGTAAAAAGAGCTGTAGAAGAATCCTTAAAGACTCAAAAAAAATTTAATAAAAAAATATATACTTTAGGTCCTTTGATTCATAATAGTGATGTAGTAAATAAATTAAAGGAAAAAGGTATATATCCTATAGAAATAGATAATATAGATAATCTAAGGGAAGATGATGTAGTTATAATACGTTCTCATGGTGTTCCCGAAAAAATATTTTTTACTTTAAAAAGTAAAAAAATAAACATAGTAAATGCAACTTGCCCATATGTTTTAAATATACAAAGAAAAGTACAAGAATATTATAAATTAGGGTATTCTATATTAATAGTAGGAGATAAAAATCATCCTGAAGTAATTGGAATAAATGGGTGGTGTGAAAATAAGGCTTTAATATCTAAAGATGGCACCAATTTAGAAAAGTTACCATCAAAACTGTGTATAGTTTCTCAAACTACAGAAAAACAATCTAACTGGGAAAAAGTGCTTAGTATAGTGGCTAAAAATTGCAAAGAATTTATTGCTTTTAATACTATATGCAGTGCCACAGAATTTCGTCAGAAGGCAGCAGCAGATATTTCTAAAGAAGTAGATATGATGGTAGTAATAGGTGGTAAAAATAGCTCTAATACCACTAAACTTTATGAAATATGTAAAGATAACTGCAATAATACTATTTATGTTGAAAATTCAGGAGAAATACCTGATGATATAAGTAATTGTAATAAAATTAAAACTATAGGTGTTACAGCAGGAGCTTCAACACCAGATTGGATAATAAAGGAGGCAATTTTAAAAATGAGTGATGACAAAAATTTAGAACTAAATGAGCAACTATCTTATATGGACAAAAATGATACCCAAATAATATTAGGTGAAAAAATTAAGGGTACAGTAATATCTGTAAATCCAAAAGAGGTTTTTTTAAATATAGGATATAAATCAGAAGGTGTACTTCCAAAACGTGAGATAACAAAAAATGAAAGTGACAACTTAGAAGAATTAATTCATTGTGGAGATGAATTATATGTCAAAGTAATAAGAAGACAAAATGAAGATGGATATGTGGTATTATCTAAGATAGAATTAGAGAGAGAAAATGCTTATAAAGAATTAAAAGAAGCTAATGGAAATAGTCAGGTATTAAAAGTTATTGTAAAAGAAGCTGTAAATGGAGGTCTTGTTGCCAATTACAAAGGTGCTAGGGTCTTTATACCTGCTTCTCATGTAGAATTATATCATGTAGATGATCTTTCACAATATGTAGATAAAGAGCTTGATGTAACTATAATTGAATTTAAAGAAGAAAAGAAAGGTACCAGAATAGTAGCTTCAAGAAGAGACCTTTTGAGAATGGAAAGAGAAAAAATGGAAGAACAGACTTGGAATGTGCTTGAAAAAGATACTGTAGTAGATGGTGAAGTTAGAAGATTGACTGATTTTGGCGCATTTGTTGATGTACAAGGAGTTGACGGACTTCTACATGTATCTGAACTTTCCTGGGGAAGAGTTGGAAAACCAAGTGATGTTTTAAAAATTGGAGATAAGATTAAAGTTTATATCTTAGACATTGATAGAGAAAAGAAGAAGTTATCTTTATCTTTAAAAAAGCTCATGGAAGACCCATGGATCAACGTAGACATAAAATATCCTGTTGGCAATGTAGTACTTGGTAAAGTAGTTAGGTTTGCAAATTTTGGTGCATTTGTTGAATTAGAGCCAGGTGTAGATGCATTAGTTCATATATCACAAATAAGCCATAAGAGAATAGATAAACCAGAAGATGTACTTAAAATAGGTCAGGAAATAAAGGCTAAGATCCTTGAAGTAAATAAAGATAGCGAAAAAATAGCTTTAAGTATAAAAGAAGTAGATGAAATCTAAGTTAAGTATTTTTAATTTACTACCCTGAAGTAAGAATTAGAAAATAGAAACTTTATGTAAATTCTGATTTCTTATACAATATACATAGAAAATGGGAGCAATGTTTAATTAAATAGAGCTATTGTTAACTAATGTTTTATAGCCATATTTATATTGACTTTTCTCTTATTTTTGATAAAATTTAATTGTTGTATTTTTTTCTAAGGGGGTAAGTTGAAGCATGCATGAATTAGGAAGACATATTTTAGCAGAAATTTATGGATGTGATGCTAAAATATTAAATAATAAAGATTTTATAGAAAAAATTATGATTGATTCTGCAATAAAGGCAGGTGCCGAAGTTAGAGAAGTTGCTTTTCATGAATTTAAACCTCAAGGAATAAGTGGAGTAGTAATAATATCTGAATCCCACTTAACTATTCACACGTGGCCTGAACTTGGTTATGCTGCTGTAGATGTGTTTACTTGTGGAAGTAGGATAAATCCTTGGGATGCATGTAATTATATGACTGAAAAGTTTCATGCCAGAAATATGACAGCAACTGAAATAAAGAGAGGTATATTTGAGCAAGTTGTAGAGGTAAAAGCTTCAAATATATAAGAGATCATCACCTGAGATGGTCTCTTTATATATTTGACCAAGATTTATTTTAAATTTATACTTATATTAAATAACAATCCTATGGGGAAAAATAGAGTATGTATAAATGCGTAAAACTAACAAACAAGAATCTAAAGTATTTTAGGGAGTTAAACAATAAAAGATATTTATTTAATCCTGTAAATGAGGATTTTTTTAAAACCTATGATAGGTATAATTTTGCTAAACAGCTAATTTTAAGAAGAAGGGTAAAACTTATAAAAAAAGATTTACACTATATAGGCTATATTTGGTCTGATGTCTCTTATAATAAAATATGTACTATAAACGCCATGAATGTATTATGTAACTGCATTGCCCCAGATAATTCGCCTTATAAGTATCTAATAAACACTATAAAAGAGCCTTGCACTATAAAGTATATATGTCAAAACAATAATTATAACTTCAATTTATTAAAAAGTATTGGATTTAAAAAAGGAGAGGGAACTTTAACCCTTTATAAAAATTTACTTGAAAATATACCGTTAATTTTTGACGAAAAACTTCAATTCAAAATATTTGAAAAGGGAAAAGATGAACAAAAAAGATGTGAAATACAAAATGAAATATTTAAAACTGATACTAGAGTTCCTTTGACTTTAGAGGATATATATTTTGATGAAGCTCAAGATTACTATTTTGAAAAAGGGGCAATTTTTCTAAAGCAAAATGATGAGTATATAGGTTATGGGCAAATTGTAATGGAAAATGATATACCTGTTATAGTGAATTTTGGTATATTAAAAGAATTTAGAGGAAAAAAATATGGTAAGGCACTGTTAATCTATCTTTTAAAAATAATGTACTGTAGTGGATTTAATAGAGTAATAATAAAAGTAAAAAGTTCTAATTATATAGCCTTACAATTATATACTAACATGGGATTTCGTATTGAAAGTGAGAGGTATAACTGGATATTGGATAAAAAAAGTTTCCATAAATAATTATGGAAACTTTTTTTATAATTTATTTTATAACTTTTTGATACTCTTCTATTGCTACTTTGAGAAGGTCCATAGCATCTTTTAAATCATCACAATTTAAACAATAAGATATTCTCACTTCATCTTTTCCAAGACCAGGAGTAGCATAGAACCCTCCTGCAGGTGCTACCATTACAGTTTTACCATCTTTATTAAACTCAGTTAATAAGTATTTAGCAAAATCTTCTGCATCTGGGACAGGTAACTTAGCAACTATGTAGAAAGCACCTGTCGGCTTTTGACATACAACTCCAGGGATTTTTTTAAGACCATCCATAAGTATGTCTCTTCTTTTTTGGTACTCTTTTCTAGTTTCAATGAAGTAACTTTCTGGAGTATCTTTTAAAGCTGCAGCGCCTATCTGCTCTACTGTAGGTACACAAAGTCTAGACTGACATAATTTCATTATATTGTGAATAAGGTTCTTATTCTTTGAAGCTACCAGACCAATTCTTGCACCACAAGCGCTGTAACGCTTTGATATACTGTCTACGATTATTACTCTGTCTTCAATATCCTTCAAAGTAAGGGCTGAAGTATATTTCAATCCATCATATACAAATTCCCTATAAACTTCATCTGCGATTAAGAATAAGTCATGTTCTTTAGCTATATCTCCAAGCATCCTGAGTTCTTCTTCAGTATACACTGTTCCAGTTGGATTTCCTGGATTTGAAATCATAAGAGCACGTGTTTTGTCAGTTATTTTACTTTCTATTACTTCTTTAGATGGCAAGTGAAATCCATCTTCAGCTTTTGTTAAATAAGGAACCATTTTAGCTGAAGCTACTTGTGCAAATCCATTATAATTTGTATAAAAAGGCTCAGGTGAAAGTATTTCATCACCAGGATCACATAAAGTCATAAAGGTAAGCATTATGGCTTCACTTCCACCATTAGTTACCAAAAGTTCATCTTTTGCAAATTCTGTGCCCCATTTTTTATAATATTCTATAAAACTTTCTTGAAGTGCATCCATTCCTTGTGATTCAGTGTATTTAAGTACATTTTCCTTAAAATTTGAAATTGCCTTAAAAAATATGTCAGGAGTAAGTACATCAGGTTGTCCAATGTTTAAGTGATAGACCTTTGTTCCTCTCTTTTTAGCTTCAGCTGCATAAGGCGCCAATTTACGAATAGGCGAAAATTGCATATTTAAAATTCTGTTTGATAATTTCATATAATTTATCCTCCGACTATTAATTTTAATCAAGCTAAAGATAATTTAAGTTAAAAACTTCTATTTAATTAAGCTTTCTGTAGGAATATGCATTGACTTAAATTGAAACATGCTTTCATAATAAGTACTTTTAAAATAACCTCTGTCTCCAATACAATCAGCCCTTAGCTTATTTTTGCTCTCTTGTAGTTTTTTGAAATCTTTTATATCATACATAGTATCCTCTCCCTTAAGAGAAGTTTAACCCAAAGGGAGAGATATTATTCATATATCAATAGTATTTAGCAAGAACTTTTCCTAATCTTTTGATTCCTTCAACGATTTTGTCTTCTGACATACAGGAGTAGTTTAATCTAAAGTGATTTTTATGCCCACCATTTGGGAAGAAAGGACCTCCAGGAACATAGGCAACATTCTCTTTTAAAGCTTCTTTTAATATTTCAGCAGAATCTAAACCTTCTTTTAAATAAACCCAAGTAAAAAGTCCTCCATAAGGATTTGTATGTGTAACTTCTTTTGGAAAATATTTATCCATACTTTCAAGCATAAGTTTTCTGCGTTTTCCGTATACTTTTTTGATTTCTTCTACATGTTCATTTAAATCATACTTTTGCATAAAAAGTGCAGTTGCCCTTTGATCTAAAGTACTACACTGCAAGTCTACACCTTGTTTTATAATAATGTATTTTTCAAGTATTTCAGGTGCAGCACATATCCAACCAAGTCTCAAACCTGGACAAAAAGTTTTAGAAAATGTTCCAAGGTATATTACCCAACCATCTTTATCAAAACTTTTTATAGATGGATGTGTAGTGCCTTCAAAAATAAGTTCTCCATATGGATTATCTTCAATTACAGGAACCTGGTATTCTTTAGCAAGCTCTGCAATACGCTTTCTTCTGTCATCTGACATAGTTATTCCTGTTGGATTTTGAAAATCTGGAATTGTATATATCATTTTAACTCTTTTATTTTTCTTTAATTCTTCTTCTAACTTTTCTATTATGATACCATGCTCATCCATTTCTATTTCAGTAAAATTAGGTCGATAAGCTTTAAATGCTCCAATAGCACCTAAATAACTTGGACTTTCACATATTATAGTATCTCCCTCATTTACAAATATCTTAGCTGAAAATTCAATTCCCTCTTGAGATCCAGATGTTACAATTATGTCATCTCCAGTTACATCTACACCTTCACGAGACATTCTCTGCTTTGCTATTATATCTCTTAAAGGCTTAAACCCTTCTGTTGTACTATATTGTAAAGCAACTTGTCCATCCTTTTCCAAGACCTCTTGAGTAACTTTCTTCATTCCGTCTACAGGGAATAATTCCGGTGCTGGTAATCCTCCGGCAAAAGAAATGACTTCAGGCATCTCTGTTAATTTTAAAAGCTCTCTTATTTCAGATGCTTTTAAACCATTTGCCCTTTCTGAAAAATTTATTTTCATAAAAAAACCCCCTTAAGTAAATATTTTGTCATATAAATATCTATTTATCGCCACCTTATAAATAGATATATTACAATAATATAGTTTTTGAATGATTTTTTCAATAAAAACTTTATTATTGTATAATTCTGAATATGAAATTTATTCTATATATTTATTATACTTAAATTTAAAGAGCTATGAAAACCATAACTCTTTAAAGATTTTATAAAAGATTTAATGAATTAAAGTCTATTTCTAAATTATCATAGATATTAACTTTAATCTTATTTAAATGGATTATGTTTATTTTTAATTGCTTATTATGTTATAATACAGTGTAAAGCTAAGACTATCGGAGGTTATAATACACATGATAAATAATGTAGAAAAGGCAGCTAAAAATTTCTTTATTGAAACTTGGGGATGTCAGATGAATGAAGAGGATTCTGAAAAATTATCTGGCATGTTAAAAAGATTAGGATATAAAAGAACAGAAGATAGATCTTCTGCGGACTTAATAATATTCAATACCTGCTGCGTAAGAGAAAATGCAGAACTAAAAGTATATGGGAATCTTGGAATGCTCAAAAAGCTAAAGATTAAAAATCCAAATCTCATAATAGCCATATGTGGATGCATGATGCAGCAAAAAGACATGGCAAAAAATATAATCAAAAGGTTTCCTTTTGTAGATATAATATTTGGAACTCATAATTCTTATAAATTTCCTGAATACTTAAATAGAGTTCAGCAGGAAAATACATCTGTAATTGAAATACAAGACAAAGAGTCTGGGATCGTAGAAGGGCTTCCAATAGATAGAGAAAGTACTGTAAAAGCCTTTGTTACAATAATGTACGGATGTAATAATTTTTGTACCTACTGTATAGTTCCCTATGTAAGAGGAAGAGAGAGAAGCAGAAAACCTGAAGATATTGAAAAAGAAATAAAAGAATTGATTTCAAAAGGGTATAAAGAAATAACCCTCCTTGGACAAAATGTAAATTCCTATGGTAAAACTTTAGAACCTAAAATAAGTTTCAGTGATCTTTTGAGGAGAATTAATTCTATAGATGGTGTTGAAAGAATTAGATTCATGACATCCCATCCTAAAGATTTAACTGAAGATGTAGTAGATGCCGTAGCTGAGTGTAGTAAAGTATGTGAGCAAATACATCTTCCAGTACAATCGGGTTCAACTTCTCTTTTAAAAAAAATGAACAGAAACTATTCAAAGGAAGGGTATCTAAATCTTGTTAAAAAGATAAGAGAAAAAGTGCCTGATGCCGCTATTACTACAGATATAATAGTTGGTTTTCCAGGTGAGACGGAAGAAGATTTTGAGGAAACATTAAATCTTGCAAGAGAAGTACAGTATGATTCAGCATTTACTTTTATATATTCAAAAAGGAAAGGTACTCCTGCTTATGATTTTGAAGATCAGATTCCAGAAGATATAAAACATGAAAGATTTAATAGACTTGTTGAAGTTATAAATGAATCCTCTGCTAGAAAAAACAAAGCCTATGAGGGAAGAACGGAAGAAATATTAGTAGAGGGTACAAGTAAAAATGATAATACAAAACTTACAGGCAGAACAAGATCAGGTAAGCTGGTAAACTTTGAAGGTAATAAAAAAGATATAGGCAAATTAGTTAAAGTACACATAACAAAAGCAACTTCTTTCTCACTTTTAGGTGAGGAAATACAGTAGCAAGGAGGACAATAAAGTGGCATTAACTCCAATGATGCAGCAGTATATGGAAGTAAAAGAAAGTTATAAAGACTGTATACTGTTTTTTAGATTAGGTGATTTTTATGAAATGTTTTTTGAAGATGCAAAAATAGCATCTAGGGAACTTGAGTTAGTACTTACAGGTAGAGACTGTGGTTTAAAAGAAAGGGCTCCTATGTGTGGAATACCCTATCATGCTGCAAATTCGTATATAGGAAGACTTATAAACAAGGGATACAAAATAGCTATATGTGAGCAGCTAGAAGATCCCGCTCTAGCAAAAGGTATAGTTAAAAGGGGAATAATCAAGGTTGTAACTCCTGGGACTTACACGGACTCTACTTTTTTAGAAGAAAATAAAAATAATTATATAGCGTGTTTGTACATAGATACCCAGACAAATATTTCTGCACTGTGTTTTGCAGATGTGTCTACTGGAGAGTTCAATTGTACGGACACTCCTTTTAATTTATCTACAATTTTAGATGAAATATCAAAATACTCTCCAAGTGAACTAGTAATTCAAAATATCATAAGTATCGATATATTGAATAAAATGAAAGATATTTTTAATGGTTCATTCACTAAATTAGATGAAAGCTATTTTGCAGACGAAACTAAAAATATGTTAGAGGATCAGTTTGAAAATTTTGCAGGAGAAGATTATAGTAATGAAATTATAAAATGCTGTGGCTCCCTACTAAAATATATAAGGGAAACTCAAAAGAATGATCTATCTCATATAAATAAATTTTCCTATTACAATATAGTAGATTATCTCACTATAGATGGGAATTCCAGAAGAAATTTAGAAATTACAGAAAGCTTAAGAGAAAATAATAAAAAAGGATCTCTCCTCTGGGTTATAGATAAAACAAATACATCTATGGGAGGGAGACAGCTTAGAAGATGGCTGGAACAGCCCCTTATAAATAAGGTTAAGATAGAAGAAAGACTGGATTCTGTAGAGGAAATTTCAAATAATATATCCTATCATGAAGATCTAAAAGAGGCTTTAAAAAACATATATGATATTGAGCGATTAGTTGGAAAAATATCTTCTAAAAGTGTAAACGCAAAAGAACTAAATTTTTTAAAAAATTCTATAGAAAAAATACCTGAAGTAAAATCCATACTATCCAATTTTCATACAAAATTATTGAAGGATATGTACGAAAACTTGGATGAACTAAAGGACATATATTCACTTTTAGATAAATCTATATTAGATAATCCTGCAATATCTTTAAAAGAAGGTAACCTTATAAAAAAAGGATATAACAGTGACATAGATGAACTTAAAGAAATAAAGGCTCACGGTAAGGAGTGGATAGCTTCTCTTGAGAATTCAGAAAGGGAAGTTACTAAAATAAAATCTCTTAAAATAGGTTATAATAAAGTATTTGGTTATTATATTGAGGTTACTAAAAGTAATTTAAGTCTTGTACCAGAAGGTAGATATATAAGAAAACAAACTCTTACAAATGCAGAAAGATACATAACTCCTGAATTGAAAGAAATGGAAGATAAAATATTAGGTGCAGAGGAAAAGCTTATAAATCTAGAATATAGTGTCTTTATAGAAGTAAGAGATAAAATAGAAAATGAAGTAGACAGAATGCAAAAATCCGCTAAAATAATTTCAGAAGTAGATTGCTTAAGCTCCCTTGCAAGAGTTGCTATAGAAAATAATTATTGTAAACCTGAAATAACAAATTCAGATAACATAATTATAGAAGAAGGTAGACATCCTGTAGTAGAAAAGATGATTGACTCTGGAGAATTTATATCAAACGATATAAACATAGATACTGGTAAAAATCAACTTCTTTTAATAACAGGGCCTAATATGGCAGGCAAATCTACCTACATGAGGCAGATAGCTTTGATCGTTATAATGGCCCAAATTGGTAGCTTTGTACCGGCAAAAAATGCTTCTATATCTGTTTGTGATAAGATATTTACAAGGATAGGTGCATCAGATGACCTGGCATCAGGAAAGAGTACCTTTATGGTGGAAATGTGGGAGGTTTCCAACATACTTAAAAATGCAACTAACAAAAGTTTGATTTTACTGGATGAAGTAGGACGTGGAACAAGTACTTACGACGGCCTTAGCATAGCCTGGTCAGTAATAGAATATATATGTAAAAACAGCAAACTAAAATGTAAAACCTTATTTGCAACCCATTATCATGAACTAACTAAATTAGAAGGTAAGATAGATGGAGTCAAAAATTACTGTGTATCCGTTAAAGAAATGGAGGATAATATAGTTTTTTTGAGAAAAATTATAAGAGGAGGAGCCGACCAATCCTACGGCATAGAAGTTGCAAAGCTTGCAGGACTTCCAGAAGAAGTTTTAAAAAGAGCAGGAGAAATATTAAATAGCCTTGAAAGTAAAAAGCTAAAAGAAAATAAAGGTGTTGATTCTGAAATTGCATTAGATTCAGAGTATTCAATAAATGAGAAAAAAGCACCTCTTAAAAATGAAGATATAATTATAGAAAAAGCTCCTATGCTTGAACCAACTAGACAACTGGGCTTTTCAGATATAGAAAAGACAAATTTAGTAAAAGATATTACAGATATAGATATACTAAACATGACTCCTATGGACGGATTTAATAAACTTTATGATATAATAAGAAGAGCAAAGTCCATAAGATAAAACTTAGTCATAAGGAATGATGTACGGTGAAAAGAATAAATTTACTTGATGAAAATACTTCAAATAAAATTGCCGCTGGAGAAGTAGTTGAAGGCCCTTCATCTGTAATAAAAGAACTGCTTGAAAATAGCATAGACTCTGGAGCTAAGAACATAACTATAGAAATAGAAGAAGGTGGAGAAAAATCCATAAAAATAATAGATGATGGATGTGGAATACACCCTTTGGATATAAAAAAAGCCTTTATGCCTCATGCCACAAGTAAAATAAGCACTGTAGAAGATTTAGATAAAATAAGTACTTTAGGATTTCGTGGAGAGGCTCTATGCAGTATAGCTTCCGTATCAAACACTATACTTAAAAGTAAAGCAGAAGGCTTTGATGTGGGAAATGAAATAATTATAAGTGGTGGAGTCCTAAAGGAAACTCAAGAAATTGGCTGTAACAAAGGTACTACAATTTTAGTAGAAGATTTGTTTTTCAATGTACCTGCCAGGAAAAAATTCTTAAAATCCCCAAGTAGGGAAGCTGCAGGTATATCGGATATAGTAACAAGACTTTCTCTTGCCAATCCGGATATATCTTTTAAATTTTTTAAAAATGGGAAAAAGGCTCTGACAACTTATGGTACAGGAAAAGTGATGGACGTTATACGATGCGTATATGGAAAAAACATATATGAAAACATAATTTCTGTGGAAAATCACAGCGATATTATCTCAATTTGTGGATACATAGGTAACTCCGAAATAAGCAGAGGAAGCAGAAATAACCAAAGTATATTCATAAATAAAAGGTATGTTAAAAATAAATCCATAACTTCCGCTGCAGAGCAGGCTTTTAAATCATTCTTAACCATAAATAAATTTCCTTTTTTTATATTGTTCATAGACATATTTCCTGAATTTGTAGATGTAAATGTGCATCCAGCCAAATGGGAAGTTAAATTTAGTGACTCCAGAATGGTATTTAAATTTGTATTTGATGCAATTCATGAGGCTTTAAGGGAAAGCTTAAAGGATTCCTTTACCATTGATTTAAAGGAAGATGATTTAAAACCCAAAAAAGCTGAAGCTGAAATTAAGGAAGTTCAAATACCAATAGATTTGAAATCTCCAAATGAGGGGATTTATGTAGAAAAAAATGAACCTGGCTTATTTAAAGAAACTAAAGGAAGCTCAAATAAAAATGAATTTATAAGAGAACCTAAGGTATCTTTTACTGCTAAAGAAAATGCAGTATCTAAAAATGAATCAGAAGAAATTAGAGTGGCTAAATTTCCACCCCTTAGAATAATAGGACAATTTCATAGTACTTATATAATAGCAGAAGATAATAGTAATCTTTATATGATAGACCAGCATGCAGCTCATGAAAAAATTCTCTTTGAAAAATATAAAAAGAGTATACAAAAGGGTATGGTATTATCTCAAGTTTTAATAACACCTGTAGTAATGGAACTTACAATTAAAGATTATAATTGTTTTATAGAAAATAGAGGTTTATTTAAAAAAACTGGTTTTAATGTAGAATTATTTGGAAATAATACAATAAGTATAAGAGAAGTACCTATGATACTTGGAAAACCCGATATGAAAAACTTATTTATGGATATATTAGATAATTTAAAAAACATGGGATCAGGCGATACCTGGGAAGTTAAATATCTTTCACTTGCAACCCTTGCCTGCAAAGCTGCAATAAAGGCAAATGCTAGCATTTCAGAAATAGAGATGAATCATTTAATTGAAGAGCTGCGCTTTATAGATGACCCATTTAACTGTCCCCATGGAAGGCCAACTATAATAAAACTTACATTAAATGACCTGGAGAAAAAATTCAAAAGAATACAATGAGGAGAGAAATGAAAAACTTATTTATACTTTCGGGACCAACTGCAGTTGGAAAAACCCATATATCTATAGAACTTGCTAAAAAATTAAAGGGTGAAATAATATCTGCAGATTCCATGCAAATATACAAGTATATGGATATAGGTTCTGCTAAAGTTACAGAAGATGAAATGCAGGGGATTACCCATCACTTAATAGATTTTATTGAACCAGATAAAAACTTCAACGTATCTGAGTACAAAGTCCTAGCTAAAAATGCAATAGATGAGATATGTAAAAAAGGTAAGCTTCCTATGTTAGTAGGTGGTACTGGACTTTACATAAATTCTCTCATTTTAAATTATAATTTTACAGATGCAAAAACAGACAAAAGTTATAGAGAATACCTGGGAAATTTAGCAGAAGAAAAGGGGAAGGAATACGTACATTCCATTTTGAAAGAGGTAGACATAGATTCTTACAAAAGATTATATCCAAATGACTTAAAAAGAGTTATACGTGCCCTAGAAGTGTATAAACTCACAGGAAAAACTATAAGTGAGTACAATGCAAATACTAATTTGTATGACATACCTTATAACATATACTATTTTGTACTCACTATGGATCGGGCTAAATTATATGATAGAATAAATAAAAGGGTAGATTTAATGATGGAAAATGGCCTTATAGATGAAGTTAAAAAACTAAAATCCATGGGATATACTCCTGATATGCAATCCATGAAAGGTATAGGCTATAAGGAAATTTTAGATTATTTAAATGGAAATTCTACCTTAGATGAAGCTATCTATTTAGTAAAAAAAGGAAGCCGAAATTATGCCAAAAGGCAGCTAACCTGGTTTAGAAAAGATAAAAGGGTAATTTGGATAAATAAGGATAATTTTAGTTGTGACGAAGACATTGTAGAACATATAATACACGTCTTTAATATAATGAAAATTTAAATTCATTATATTGTATGAATATAAATAAAAGTTACGGAGGGTGAGAACTATGAGTAAAACAGCTAATAACTTACAGGACATATTTTTAAATGGGGCAAGAAAAAATAAAATTCCAGTTACTATATACTTAACAAATGGATTTCAAATTAAAGGAAATGTAAAGGGCTTTGACAACTTTACTGTTATAATGGATTGTGATGGAAAACAAATGATGGTATATAAACATGCAATTTCAACTATGACACCTATAAAATGCATTTTATTTAACAACTTTTCAGGAAATGAGCTATAGGGGAATGGACATTTGTCTATTCCTTTTTTATATGTTAATATGACATTTAGTACATACATTTAGGAGGTAATATTTTTGCTAAATATAACAAAAAAAGTACTTAAAGATAAATATAAAATAAGCGACAAGGTAATTGATTTATATGAAAGAGCTTTAAATGATGTGAAAGACCAATTTCAATACTACAATGAAATAAGAGAATTCAATCAATTAAAAGTTTTAAATGCGCTGCAAGAAGAAGGAATAAGTGAATCCCATTTTACAAATTCATCTGGATATGGATATGGAGATATAGGTAGAGATTCCTTGGACAAAGTCTATGCTAGAATATTCAATTCAGAAAGTGCCCTTGTAAGGCCCCATTTTGTGAATGGAACTCATGCTCTTGGCTGTGCACTTTTCGGAAACTTACGTCCAGGAGATACTATGCTTTCAGTATGCGGTGATCCCTATGACACCCTCCATGAAGTAATTGGCATAGAAAACAAGGGTTCAGGTTCTCTTAAAGAATATGGAGTAAATTATGAACAGGTAAATTTAACTGATGATAACAAGATAAATTTTGAGGACATAAAAAAACATCTTGAAAATAATCACACAATAAAATTGGTACATATACAGAGATCTACAGGTTATGGCTGGAGAAAATCTCTTCTTATATCTGAAATCAAGGAAATTATAGATTTCGTTAAAGGTATAAATCCTAATGTAATATGCTTTGTAGACAATTGTTATGGTGAATTCATAGATACCATAGAGCCTACAGATGTAGGAGCTGATTTAGTAGCAGGTTCACTTATAAAAAACATAGGTGGTGGAATAGCACCAACTGGCGGATATATAGCAGGAAAAAAAGACTGTGTTACAAAAGCTTCGTATAGGCTAACTGTACCTGGAATAGGTGGAGAATGTGGTTCTACTTTTGGAGTTATGAGACTTTTATATGAAGGATTATTTTTTGCACCTCATGTTGCCATAGAAGCACTAAAGGGAGCTATATTCTGTTCTAGAATAATGGAACTTGCAGGATTTGAAGTACTTCCTAAATATACGGATAAAAGAAGCGATATAATACAGTCTATTAAGTTTAACGACAAGGAAAAGCTTATAAATTTCTGTCGTGGAATTCAAAAGGGATCTCCTGTAGATTCTTTTGCCCAGTGTGAACCTTGGGATATGCCAGGATATTCAGATCAGGTCATAATGGCTGCTGGAGCTTTCATACAGGGAGCTTCTATAGAGTTGTCTGCAGATGCACCTATAAGAGAGCCCTATATAGGTTATCTGCAGGGTGGACTTACTTTTGACCATGCTAAGATTGGAATATTAATAGCTCTGTCAAATATATTATAGAAATGCGTATGAAAAAAGTATATAACACATAGAATTTACTATTTTATGTGTTATATACTTTTTTTAATGTGCATAGTGTACATTATGGCATATGAAATCTATTCATAATGTGTCTTTAAACTTAAAATGAATTAGATTATTATTAAAATATAGTTGGTTAAACATTAATACCATGTAAAAACATGAAATGCCAAAATTTAAAACAGAAAGGATGAATGAAATGAGATCAAAATTTGAACATGTATTCTCACCTATTAAAATACGAGGAATAGATTTTAAAAACCGTATCGTCCTTGCACCACCGTCTCCTAATCTTGCCAGTACTAATGGTCTAGTTACACCGGAATTTGTAGACTGGTTCCGCATGTTTGCACGTGGTGGGGTATGCACATTGTATGTCGGCAACTGTTCCATTGATATTACAGAATCTAAAGATGAAGCTTTTCAGCTTGATCTTAAGGATGATAGCTGCATTTTTCCATTAACATTATATGCTGATATGGGCAAACAGTATGGCTGCCATGCTTCTTTGGAGATTAATCACAATGGTGAAAATACGGCTTTTGAAACTGTAGGCCACGCTCCTTACAGTTCATCACCAAATATTTCTTCAAGTGAAGCTACACGTTCTGTAGCACTTGGAAGAGATCCTATCCCTGCAATTGAAATGACACATGAAAAAATTGTACAAACTGTTGAAAAATACGCCAATGCTGCTGCGCGTATGAAAAGAGCAGGAATGGATATCTGTCTTGTTCATGGTGGACATGGTAACCTTATTTCACAGTTTACTAGCCCGCTTTATAATCATAGAACAGATGAATATGGTGGTTCAATTGAGAATAGGGCACGTTTTGCTATTGAAGTATGTGATGCTATCCGCAGAAAAGTTGGTGAGGACTTCGTAATCGAATTTCGTATTTCTGCTGATGAAATTGCAGAAGAAGGTATGCATTTTAAAGAAACACTTGAACTCATCGGATTATTAAAGGATCATATTGATATTCTTCACGTTTCTGCTGGACTTCACAGTGACTTCAATATGAAATATTACCGTAATTGGTGCCAAAACTATATGATGGATCGCTGCTTTAATGTTCATTTTGCACGGGATGTAAAGAAGGCTTATCCTGA
Organism: Clostridium ragsdalei P11; assembly: GCF_001675165.1. GTDB lineage: Bacteria > Bacillota > Clostridia > Clostridiales > Clostridiaceae > Clostridium_B > Clostridium_B ragsdalei. The sequence continues at coordinate 18,368 of NZ_LROS01000044.1, read as the reverse complement.
TCTCCTTGTAACTACAGTAGGTTCTATTACAAGTATTGAAGATGCTGAAAAAATTATTGCTAATGGATGGGCTGATTTCGTTGCTATGTGTCGTCCACTTATGGCAGATCCTGATATGCCTAGAAAGTATGCTGAAAACCGCCCTGAAGACAGGCGTCCATGTTTACGCTGTGATACTTGTACAAAACATCTTTTTATTCCGAAACCAATCTATTGTGCTGTTAACCCTATTTCAGGAATGACAAGTGAACTTAAAGATGGTGTTGTTCCAAAGGCGCCTGTTAAGAAGAAAGTTGCTATAATAGGAGGAGGCCCTGGTGGAATCCAGGCAATGCAGACATTACTTGACCGTGGACACAATGTAACTCTTTATGAAAAATCAGGTTCACTTGGTGGTAATGTACAAGGAGCTGCACTTCCTCCATTTAAAATTGATTGCCAGGATTATTTGAAATGGCTTAAGCACACAGCTGCACAGTGCCAAGCTGCAGGTGCAAAAATTTTATTTAATACAGATGCAACACAGGATATGCTTGATGCTCAGAATTATGATGCAATTATAATTGCAGTTGGTTCGGATCCTATCATTCCTTTGAGTATACCGGGAATTAATAAAAAGCATGTACACTGGGCCATTGATGCTGAATCTGACCAAAGTCTTGTTGGAGACAAAATTGTTATTGTAGGTGCCGGTGCTGTTGGTATTGAAGCTGCAATTGAATTCCATGATGAAGGAAAAGATGTAATCGTTATCGAAATGGAAGATCAAAAAAAGAGCTTTTCCAAGCTGATAAAAAGTTCAGGCACAAGTGCTAAGGAATTTCAGACTATACTTAAAGACAAAGGTATTCCTGTAAAATACTTGAATCGTCTTAAAGAAATTTGTGATAATAAAGTTATCTGTGATAATATTGAAACTGGAAAATCTGCTATATATGAAGCAGATACGGTACTGCTTGCTATGGGAATGCGTCCAAGAACAGATACTGTAGAAAAACTTCGCCACTGTGCTCCTGAAACCAATGTTTATATAGTTGGTGACTGTCAGAAAGTTGGTACAATCGGTACAGCTGTTAACCAGGCGTTCCAAGCTGCTCTTCATATCTAGTGTTAAATTATCTTGTAATAAGTATTAATTAAATAATATAATTCTTATCCGAGAATAAGAATGTTAAAAAGCACTGAATATTATTCCATTATGACCTTTTTAATGAGAAATAATATTCAGTGCCTTTTTATGCCCTCCAATAACTGATACCATAAGATATGTTAAAACTGACACTTTTTATTATACCAGGTTAGAATTATAATTAAAAGAAAAAGGGGGAATAAGTATGAATACTAAATATGTTGTTATCATTCAATGTGATATTGCACAAAGAAGGTGCAGTGGATTTGCATGCACAAATGCTTTTTATAATAAGGATGAAGTTTTTGAAGATTATGATGATGCCACAAGATATATTTCTTTTACTTGTGGTGGATGTAGTGGAAAAGGAGTTGCAGCTAAATTAGAGCAATTCTCTAAGAAATTAAATAAAAAAACTGATATTAGCAAAAATGAAGTTGTAGTTCATTTAGCATCTTGCATGGTACATGATAGTCATCATTCTGATAGATGTCCACATGTAGACTATATTAAGAGTATAGTTATAAAGAAAGGTTATAAAGATGTAGTAGAGGGATCTTATATAAGTAATAATGCAAGAATGAAAAGAGAAGAAGGTATATATAACTGTTATGATTAGAATCAGCTTTAATACTAATAACTGCGTAGTTTGCCCTCTCAAAAGATGAAAGACTAAAAAAGATTTCAAGAATATTGCTCGCATGATCTCAAAATTACAAATAATCTGTTAAAATGTTATAATTATTAAAAGATAAATGTAGTTTATTTTTTATAATGGAGGTAAAAGTTATAGTTATGAATGTAGGTTTAATAATTAAGCCTTTAGTAGGAGCGTTAGTTGTAATTGTTATTCAGGTTTTATCAAAATCAAAGAATTATTATATAGCAGCATTAGTTCCGTTGTTTCCATTGTTTGGCATAATGGCTTATTATATTGTTGGCTTGGAAAGAGGTACAAGCGTTTTAGAAAATACAATTATCTTTGGAATGTTTTCTCTAATTCCATACTTTGTCTTTTTAATAACGCTATATTTTAGTATCAAACATTATAAGCTAGGGTATTCTCTGATTATTGGTTCAATAGCTTGGGTTGTTATTGCTGTAATACTTGTTGTTTTATGGAATAGATTTAAAATCGGTCAATAACTATTAATGCACATCTTTTTTATATTTTTTACTAAGTATAAGGCCACATCAGGATATTAATTTCAGAATGTGGTCTATTTTTATACATATAGCTACTATACATTGTACTGTTTTTTATATATTTTTTCTTAGTTTCATGGCTATGTGGTATTACCCTTATTAGGGGAGTTTAAGCATTATATTGAAATCTAATAAATGAAAGCAATGATTAAATCTAAAATTACAAATATCAAAACATATTGAAATGTGGAACAAAAAAGGGTTAAAAGCTTTAAATATTCACATTGTATAAATAAATATGTAAAATTTAGTCACTATGTACGATGATTTGTAAAAATGTATATGTTAATCTAATATAGAAATGTTGTGAATATACGAAAGTTCTGTATTATAGGCCAGGTAATACACTAGATATAAAAGCTAATGTAGGAGATAATGGAAAAGGATTTTCAGTTGTCGCAAACGAAATAAGAAAATTAGCTCAATTAAGTAACCAATCATCAGAAAAAGTTTCACAATCTTTGTCAGAGACAAATAAATATATTAGAAATATTTTTAATGTAATAAGTGAAGCACAATCTATTTCTGAAGGACAAGCTGCTTCTACGCAAGAGATGAATGCCACATTAGAAGAGATTACAGCAAGTGCTCAAACATTAACAGAAATTTCAAAAACTAAATAAGTTTAAATATAATTGCAATTTACATAGCATAGTGTGAATTGCATATTTTTTTGACTAAAATAATGTCTAATAACTCATATTCCGCACAATGATTTTCATATTTACGATATTTAAATTTTAGACTTAAAAATTCGTTAATTATCAATGCATTAGTCTAAAAATATAGATAGATATTCGCAAGTTTATGCCACATAAAGGCAAAAACTGCATACAACTATAAAATAACTTATATTTTTATGCATTCAGCGGAATATGAGTAATAAAAGTACTCACAGTGTATAAATAAATATATTAAATTTAGTCAGTATGTGCGCTGAATTTCCACAATATATATGTTATTCTAACATTAGTACAAATTAACACAAATTTTTATTTTGTATTAAAGGGAGGATATGAAAATGAGCAAAAAATTAATTGATGCAATGGCGGACTTAGATGAAGACGTTGTTTTAGCAGAAGTAAAGGCACAAAAAGAAAGTGGAATCCCAGTATTAGATATTATAGCAGATTTACAAGAGGGAATGGGGATTGTAGGTAATAGATTTGAAAAAAAGGAATATTTTTTATCTGAACTTATTATGTCAGCTGAAGTGTTTAATGAAGCTTCTGAAATTATTGGAGGATTGGGAGAAGCTTCAGGACCAAATAACGGCATATTTGTAATGGGAACTATTTACGATGATATACACGATATAGGAAAAAATATAGTAACTACTGTAATGAAAAGTAACGGCTTTAATGTAAAGGATTTAGGTGTTGATGTGCCTACAGCAAAGTATATTGAAGCTATAAAACAATATAAGCCTAAGGTAATAGGAATCTCATGTCTTTTAACTACTTGCTTTGATAATGTAAAACAATGTATAAAGGAAATAGAAGATGCAGGACTTAGAAAAGATTTAAAGATTCTAGTTGGAGGTGGTCCTGTAGATGAAAATGCAGGAAAATATATGGGTGCAGATTTAGTTTGTAAAGATGCACAGCAGACAGTAGATTTCTGTAAAAAAGCTATGGGGGTAAAATAATATGAAAACCACAAAAGAATTATATGATGAACGTTTAAACAGAGTTAAAAAGGTAATTAAGTTGGAGAAGACTGATAGGACACCTGTTGTTCCATTTGGAATTTGTATTTTCCCAAAGTTAACTGGTGTAAAAATGTTTGATTTTGTAGCAGATTTAGATTTGTCAAATAGAGTTATATTAAAAGGAATGAAAATGTTTGGAGATGTTGATGCAGCACCAGCTTCATTTTCTTTCGCATCAACTATGGGAACTACATCTTTTTCAAATATGAAGCTTCCTGGACGTGAACTTCCAGATAATATGCTGTGGCAGGTTGATGAGCGCCAATTGATGACCACAGATGATTATGATACCATAATAAATAAAGGATTTGAAGCTTTTAGAGATGATTATTTTGCTTCAAAGATAAACTTAGATTTAGATGTATTAAATGAAGTAATAACTAAATGTCCACAGTATATGAAAAATATAAATGATGAGGGATATCCTCTTTATGGTGCAGTTCAAATAGTACATCCTATTGATTACTTAAGTGTAGGCCGTACACTATCAAAATTTATGATGGATATAAGAAAGATGCCTGAAAAGGTAGAAGAGGTAATGGACATAATTACTGATGCAAACATTAAAGCAATGAAACAAGCTGTTAAAAATGCTGTTGACCCTTTAGGCGTATTCATAGCTATGGGACGAGGATGTCCTGATTTCTATAATCCTAAACTTTGGGAAAGATTTGTATGGAAAAACCTTAAAAAGATAACTGACGCTATAATAGAGACAGGAGCTGCTGCAAGTTTTCATGCTGATTCCAATTGGGAGCGCGGACTTGACTATTTTAAAGAATTTCCAAAAGGTACTTGTGTATTTGAAACAGATGGTACTACAGATATTTACAAAATTAAAGAAAAACTAGGAGATCGTATGTGTATTAAAGGAGATGTTCAGGCTTCAAAATTTGTTCTTGGAACTCCTGATGAGGTATATGATTACAGCTCTCGCCTAATAAAAGATATGGGTCCAGGATTTATTCTATCATCTGGTTGTGATATACCTGCAAATGCAAAGATAGAAAATGTGAAAGCAATGATTTCTGCTGCTAGCAAATAAAATATATTAAAATTTAACAGTATTGACTGAAACAAAAAAATTTCATTTTGATAAAGTAAGTTTATAATCAAAGTGAAATTTTTTTGTTAAAAAAGCTTTTTCAATATTTTAAGAGGAATAATTGGGAAATGGTCTTTTTCGCTAAAATGAACTCTATGGTTGAAGATATGGCAAACATTAAGCCAACATCCTTTATTCTTAAAGATTCTGAAAATCACTTAGATATAAAAAATGTTGGTAATAGAACAGAAGTGGCAGTTGATACTGCTTGGTTTAATAGTGATAATAGTAAAGATGGTACATTTGTAACGTTGAAAAAATATGCAAATGGATGGAAAATTAAAGGCATGGGTAATATCTAGGTGGTAAAATGGTTGCCCTAGAAAAAAAGCAAAAATTAAAAATTACATTTTTATACAATATTTACCTTGTAAAAAGTTAGGCACTTATTTATACTTAATTTTAATAATTATACATAATAGGGAGTGATTTGATGAGTTTAGAAAGTGTAAAACAGTATTTCAAAGATAACAATTTATCACTTGAAATAATCGAAATGGGTCAAAGTACTGCTACCGTTGAATTAGCAGCTAACGCTCTTGGAGTCAAACCTGCTTTAATAGCTAAAACTATGGCCTTTAAATTAAAAGATAGAAATATACTTATATTATCAGAAGGCGATGCAAAAATTGACAATAGAAAATTTAAAGATTATTTTCACACAAAAGCCAAGATGCTAAGTGCTGATGAAGTACTTGAATTTACTGGGCATCCAGTAGGAGGAGTTTGTCCATTTGGATTAAAAACTCAAATGGACACTTATCTTGATGAATCACTTAAAAAATTTGAATATGTATATCCTGCTGCTGGCTCACGTAACTCTGCTGTAAAAATTACCCCAGAAGAACTATCAAACGTAACTTCTGGCACATGGGTTGATGTATGTAAATAATAATAACTTTTAATATAGGGAAACATATTAAATGTATCCCTATCCACCAGTTAAGCAGAGAAGCCCAAATCTATGATTTGGGCTTCTCTAAATACTCTTAAGTACCTAGTGTAGTTAAGACACATTGATTTCATCAAGGGCTCGACCTTTAGTTTCAATACCAACTAGAGCAACTACTATTGCAACCACTGCGAACACTATGGTTAGCATGAGAAAGACATAAGTGAAGCCAGCTTGTTTGCCTTTAGTTTCATATACTAATCCAACGATGTAAGGAGCAGCGATGGCACCAATTCGGCCAATTGCAGCTGCCCAACCGGCTCCACTGCCTCTAACACGTGTAGGATAAACTTCCGGTGTATAAGCGTACACTGCACCCCAAGCTCCTAGACTGAAAAAGTAGAGTAGGCATCCAAAAGCAAGCACAGTAGATGCAGATGTTGCTTGACCAAATAAATATGCTGATAAAGAGGTACCTATTAGGTAGACCACTAAAACTACTTTACGTCCAATCTTTTCTATTAGATAAGCTGCACTGTAATATCCAGGCAGCTGAGCAATGCTCATAATTAATGTAAATTGGAACCCCTTTACTAAGCTGAACCCTTTGCCAACAAGCAGGGTTGGAGTCCATAAAACAAACCCATAATATCCAAAATTAATACCTAACCATAGAACCCACAGCACAATGGTACGCCTAAAATAAGCTTTGGACCATAAATCAGCAAGAGTGATACTACTCATTTTTTCATTTTTGGGCAAATCAGTTACAGCTATTTCATTATTAATTATTCCAGCCTGTTGTTCCATTTTACGTACAATTCCATCTGCTTCTTCCAAACGTCCTTTCTGTTCCAAGTATCGAGGAGATTCTGGAATATTCCTTCTCAGATAGGCTGCATACAGTGCTGGTATTCCTCCTAAGAAAAATCCAATACGCCATCCATATATCGGTATCAAAAGGTAAGCAATTAAAGCTGCGGCAATCCATCCCCAAGCCCAGAAACTTTCTAACAAAACAACCATCCGACCCCGGGATTTAGCAGGTGAAAATTCACTAACCAAAGTAGATGCTGCCGGCAGCTCTCCACCTAGCCCTAATCCAGTTAAAAATCGCAGCAACAATAATATACTAAAGTTAGGAGAAATACCGGATACGGCACTGGCTAATCCATATAGAACAAGAGTAAATGTAACAACTGTTCTTCTACCATATTTGTCAGCGACCATTCCAGCTACAGCGGCACCAATAGCCATTCCCACTGCTGAAGCACTTCCGAGTAAGCCTAAATCGGCAGGAGTAAGTTTCCATGACTTTCCAATTGAAGCCATTACACCAGCCATCATGCCTTGATCCATGGCATCAAACAGCCATCCGATGCCTGACAAAAACAGCACTGTCCAAAGCATGGGCGTAACTGGCAATTTTTCAATTCTTCGCGAAATACTACTCATTTAATTCACATCACTTTCTTAAAGAGCTATTTATTTTTTTATCTTTTTAAATAACTAACCTCTTATATTTTTTGTATAATACCACAGAATATTTACGTCAATAATGACTTCCTACATAAATACTCACCTCTAATAATATAGATTTTATAACTTCAACATTTATATTATAATGTATATACATGTGTAAATTCAATGCTTTTTCCACATTTTAGTTTGCTAAATTTAACTTTTACAGAAGCCTTGGCTTTAAAGAAATTTCAAAGGAGTATTTAGAAGATAACATTCCACATATAGATATGCTATATAAAAAATAATATTTAAAAATTTATTTGACAATAGGTTAAATTAGTACTACAATAAAGAAAATCAAATTTAAAAACTATGACAGGAATCAAGTAGATATATAATATTCAAAGAGAGTGATGTTTGCTGTAAATTCACAATACTTATATATTGAAAACTCATCCTCGAGTTATTGGCTGAAATATCAGTAGGCTGTATCGGTTGAACCCGTTATTTTATAAAGAAAAAATTTGGATGGTACCGCGGTATTGTTTCTCGCTCCAAGAGAAACAATACCGCTTTTTTATTTTAACAACTTAATATTATAAAAATAATGATAGGGACAAGTAGATATAATTATACTTTAAAGAGAGTGCGCATGGTGAAAAAACACATTTATATTATATTGAAACTCACCCTTAAATTGTAATCTGAAATCAGTAGGACTTGTGCCGGCATAAAGCCGTTAAACTATTTAAGTGATAAATTTGGGTGGTACCGCGATAGACCTTTCGCCCCATGGAAAGGTCTATTTTTTATACTCAATTTTAGAAAATAATTTTTACTGGCCAGTGAAATTATATATAAAAAAATTAATTTTGTACTTATTGGATGGAGGTATTTTAATGGAATCAGTTAGTTACATTTCTGAAAAGATGGATTATGTTCCAGTATCTAAATTACATTACAAGATATTATGGCTTATAGGCCTTGGAATATTTTTAGATGGTTTTGATGTATATCTGGCAGGTGGAGTTTTAGGAGTATTATTAAAAAGTGGATGGTCAAATATTGGATTAAATGCTACTTTTATCTCTGTAACTTTTTTAGGACTTTTAATAGGTTCACTTCTTACTGGATTTTTAGGGGATAGTTTCGGACGTAAATTTTCCTATCAGTTGAATCTTTTAATATTTGGAGGAGCCTCTCTTGTAGCTGCATTTTCTCCTAATATGATTTTTTTAATAGCTTGTAGAGGAATAATGGGGATTGGTCTTGGTGCTGAAATTGTTACAGGATACGCATTACTTGGAGAATTTGTACCATCAAAGACGAGAGGAAAGTGGGTATCCATGCTTTCTCTTATAACAAACTGCTCTACTCCAGCAGCTGCATTTTTAGGATATATCATAATACCTAGATTTGGATGGAGATGGATGTTTGTATTTGTAGGAGTATTTTCCCTAATTGTATGGTATCTTAGAAAAAGTATGCCTGAATCTCCAAGATGGTATGAATCAAAGGGAATGGAAAAAGATGCACAGGATGTAGTAGACATATTCTACAGTGCAGCAGAAGATGAATCAAGAAATTCCATATCTCAGCCCAGCGTAATAAAAAAAGAGAAACATAGGGATGAAGGAAAATTTACTGATTTATTTAGTAAAAATATGATTTCCAGAACTATTGTAGGCTGTGTAGTTTTAATTGCAATAAACACCTTAATATATACCTTTGTAAGCTGGGCACCTACGTTTTTCTTGAGAAAGGGTATAAATATTTCCAAATCCCTAGGATATACAACTATAATGATGATAGGTGCACCACTTGGAGCTTTAATTGGCAGTTTTATTGTAGATAAGCTTGGACGTAAATGGTGTCTTACTGTATTTATGCTTGTAGCTGGTGCACTTGGATATGCCTATGCTTCACAAAATGTTATGGGAATAATATTAACAATTGGATTCTTCTTAACTGTAATAATATATATTTTACTTACACTTGGCCTTGCTATCTACGTTCCGGAATTATTTCCTACAAATATAAGAATGAGAGGATCTGGATTTTGCAATGCTATTGGAAGACTAGCAACTATATTTAGCCCCTATGGAGTAGCATGGATACTTAAAAACTATGATACCAAAGTTGTGTTTATAACACTTGGATTTATACTTATAATAGTAGCATTTGTTATTGCCACTTTAGGAGTTGAAACAAAACAGAAATCTTTAGATGAAATATAGTGATTCTAATATAAGTATAAAGTTAAGCTAGTTGTTTCCAATATAAAAACTCCACCTATGAAACTTTTCATTATTTTAAATGGTGGAGTTTTTTATCAAGTGATTAAATTATAGCATTTCTACAAAAGCAGCAACTCTTGTCTTAATCTGACCTACATCTGCTTTTGAATAATCTGTTTCGATAGCCATATATGCTACTTTTTTCTCTTCATTTACAAATTTCTTTATTCCATAAGATTCTACACTGTATGGATGACAGGATTGCAGTATTACGTCTACTACTCCATCTATTTTATAGTCATCTATAAGCTCTGAAAGTAAATTTGTCCTATTGTTGTTTGGAGTCATGCAAGCACAGCCTATTTTTAAATATTTTTCAGCGATTGCATCTATTGGATCTTTAGTTTCATCTACAAGTTTAGAGATTTCCTTAACACCTGTACAATCTTCATAGCATACTACTACTCCACCGTTATCTTCTATAGCATGTACAATTTTCTCTGTAGCTTCACCCATTGGACATCCTGTAATCAATATTCTCTTTGCATTTTGTGATACTTTTCTTTCTCCCTTATCATAAGCATCTTTAATTTTTGCTGCTGTATTATGTAAGTCATTGATTAAAGCTTCCTTGTCCCATTTAAAAGATGATCCATTTAAAATTTTAAGTAATTCTATACCTGTTATTGGAGGAGGGCACATTTTTTCTAATTCATAAAATTCCTTTAAGGCTTTTCTTTCTCTATTACGAAGCTTTATAGAGTTTTTTAGTTTTTCATCAGTTATAGTTATATTGAATTCCTTTTCAAGCTTTTCTTTTAATTTCATCAATTCATCTTTCCATAATTTATAGCTGTCAGCATTATCAGGCATCTGTGGCAGGTGCATTACATGTACATTTTTTAATTTACCTAAGTATTCATACATCTTTTTCTTGCCATCACAAGTAGTTTCTCCCACAATTAAATCTGAGAAATAGAAATAAGGACATTTATCCGTCATAGCAAAGCCGTAGCTTGACTTAATAAGGGGGCATAGATTCCTAGGTAAATGCTTTTCCGCATCCTCTATGGTTTCATCACTTTTTGAACACAGTGAGACAGCTAAGGCTCCTGAAGCATTTATAATTTCCCAGGGGGTAAAAGTGCAAAAAGTTCCTACAACCTTTTTACCCTCATCCTTTAGATTTTTTATAGTTATAAATCCTTGTTTTCTAGAATCACTAAAATCATTAAATATTTGGGGTAAATCATTCATTTATCAATACCTTCTTTACTTTTAATTTTTAATACTATATTATTACAAAAATTGACTTTTATTTTAATTTTTAATAGATTACATATTTTATATATTATCACAGATTATATCGTTAATTTTATCTATAAAAAAATCTTATATCATTTAAGTTGATTATTTGTTTTATATATAATTATTGTTAAATTTTCACATGCAGGGATATAATTGAATTAACATTGTACTGTTATGTAATGTTACATATCATTTTGCTAACTAGAGGAGAAAAGTTAAAATGTGCTTAGTAAAATTTATAAATAGCGATGTAGAGATTAAAGTAAAAAGGAAAACTACTTTAATGGAATGTATTAGAACGGCTGGATTTAAAATGGAGACGCCCTGTAATGGTGAGGGAAGATGTTATAAATGTAAGGTAGAAGCCTTTGGAAATTTGTCTAAAAAAACAGAAGAAGAAAAAAAGCATACTGAAAATGATTATACAAGACTTGCTTGTATGACAAAAATTTTAGGTGATGCTAAAATAAAACTTTTTGATAGTACAAAGGTTTTAAAAACTATTAATGGGGGCAGTTGTATAGAAGTTCAGGTAGACAGTGCTATAAAAAAAGTAAAATTACCTTGCATAGATGCAAAAAAAGCTGATCCTTACATAAATGCTCTTAAATTTAAATCAGATACTTTTTCTAACTTAAAAAAAATAGGACAACTAGAAAAAAATAAACCTGAAGAGATCTATGGAATAAGTTTTAAAAATAAACTCTTAAGTTTGCAAACACGTAGTACTGATTTACTCGGAGTTGCATTAGATATAGGAACAACTGGATTGTCAGCATATCTTGTAGATTTAGAAAATGGCAGTGTTGTAAATAGAGTATCTGCATTAAATCCACAAACAGAATATGGTGGAGATGTACTATCTAGAATAACTTTTTCTATGAAGAAAAAGGATGGCATAGATATCTTAAGCAAATGTATAAGAGATGAACTTAATCGCATAGTAGAAAAGCTTACTTACAAAAAGTATTCTCTTTGCAGCATATACAGGATTATGATAGCTGCAAATACTACTATGCTGCACCTCTTTTTAGGAGTATCACCAAATTTCATAGCAAAAGCACCTTATAGAGCTGTATTTTTAAATGAATTAAATTTAAAAGCAAGTGAATTAGACATACATATTAATGAAGAAGGGATTTTGACTCTAATCCCATCTGTATCTTCTTATGTTGGAGCTGATATAACAGCTGGAATTATTGCCACAGATTTTCACAATAGAAATTATCCAGCTGTATTTATAGACATAGGAACAAATGGAGAAATAGCAGCTATATCTAATGGAAAAATGGCAGCTTCTTCTACAGCTGCAGGCCCTGCCCTGGAAGGAATGAATATTTCCTGTGGAATGAGAGCAGAAGAGGGAGCTATCGAAAGTTTTGATATAGATGATAACCTTAATTTAACTTATTCAACTATAAATAATAAAAGTGCTAAGGGAATATGCGGAAGCGGCCTTATAGATATAGCATCTTCTTTAGTAAAGAGAAAGGTAATATTAAGTACCGGAAGATTTAATAAGGAATTACAAAATAAACTTAAGGATAGAATAAGAGATAAAAAATTTTATATTACTGATAATGTGTATATATCGCAAAAAGATATAAGACAAATACAACTGGCTAAAGCTGCCATTTCATCGGGTATTACTATGCTCTTAAATCAAATCAACATAAGCATTGAATCTATAGAAGAAATAGTGATTGCAGGTGCTTTTGGCTATCATATAAATCCTGAAAGTATAAAAGAAATAGGCCTTATACCTAAAGGGTTTAATAATAAAATAACTTTTGTAGGTAATTCAGCTATAGAAGGAGCGAAGATAGCCCTTATAAACGAGGACAAGCTAAATGAGATGAGCACTATTAGAAATAATATAAAAATAGTAGAGTTATCAACAAGAGACGATTTTCAAGATCACTTTGTAAAAGCTTTAAATTTTTAATTGTATATACAAATATAAATTTAAGAAGGGATGATTTTATTATGAAGGATGATTTATTAAAAGAACTATCTGATTCTGTAGTAAATATGCAAGAGGAGGAAACTATAGAAATATCAAAAAAGTGTGTAGAAAATAATATCAATGCTTATGAAGCTATAGATAAAGGATTAGCTGATGGCATGAATAGAGCCGGGAAGCTCTATGAAGAAGAAGAATATTATATACCTGAACTACTTTTGTGCTCTGATGCTATGTATTCTGGTTTAGATATATTAAAGCCGCATTTGGAAAAAGAAGAAACTGAAAATAAAGCTAAAGTAGTAATTGGTGTAGTAGAAGGAGACACTCACGATATAGGCAAAAACTTAGTTAAAATAATGATGGAAACAGAAGGATTTGAAGTTATAGACTTAGGAAGAGATATACCTCCTATAGATTTTGTAAATAAAGCCAAAGAAGTAGGAGCCTCAATTATTGCACTGTCAACTCTTATGACCACTACTATGGATGGCATGGCTGAGGTAATAAACCTTTTGAAAAAAGAGGGCATAAGAGACAAAATATCAGTCATGGTAGGTGGAGGCCCTATATCTCAAAACTTTGCAGATAAAATAGGGGCAGATGCTTATACCTTAGATGCTTCAAAAGCTGCTAAACGAGCTAAAGAATTAGTAAAAAAACAAACAGCAGAAATTATATAAGGAGAGATAAAAATTATGGAAGATCAAATGACACCTATAGAAAGATCTATAGCATTAAATAAAAAGCAAGAAGTAGATAGGTTACCCTGCAATCCTAATATAGCTAATGGCGTAGCAAGAATTTATGGCTGCAAGATTTCAGATTTTAATACTAGTGGACAAGCTATAGCTGAGGCACAAATAGCAGCGTATAAAAAATTTCATATGGATGGGTTAAGAGTATTCACAGATTTATACGCTTGGGCAGAAGCTATGGGATGTGAGCTTACATTTCCAGAAGATAATACTGCTGATATCTTAAAACCGGCCATAAAAAATATTGACGATATAGATAAAATAAAAATAGCAAATCCTTATAAAGATGGTAGATTGCCCGTATATATTGAGGCAATGAAATATTTAGTTGATAAAGTTGGAAAAGAAGTTGCTTGCTCTGGAGGTATAGTAGGACCATTTTCAAATGCCTTTTTCCTGGTAGGAATAGAAAACATGACAAGACTATTTTTTAAAAATCCAGAGGCCGTACATAAACTTTGTGAACTTTCCTTACAGACATGTATAGAATATGCAAAAGTTGTAATGAGTTTAGGACTTTCTATTACTATTTCAGAACCTTTATCCTCTTGCACTGTAATTAGCCCAAAACATTTTGAAAAATTCTGCATTCCTTATTTAGAAAAGCTTGTACGATTCATTCAATCTCAAGGAAAAACATGTGTGCTTCATATATGTGGTAAAACTAAAAAAATATGGCCTTACGTTGGAAAACTTTCTGAAATAGGTGTCAGTGGTTTTAGTATGGACAATGTAGAAAGTTTAAAAGAATGTAAAGAAGAACTAGGTGATAAAGTAAAAATAATGGGCAATGTAGATCCTTCAAATATAATGTATGGAGGTACAAAAAAAGAAATTGTAAATACAGTTGCCAAATGTGTATTAGATGGACATGATAGTTTAAAAGGTTATGTGGTAATGTCCGGGTGTAGTTTACCTGTAGAAACCCCTTCAGAAAATATACAATTAATGATGGATACTGTTAGGAAAATTGGATATCCAATAGATGTTGAAAAGGTAAAATCATTTATTGTATAACACAAATTCAAAATAAAGGTTGGTGGTTTTTTGTTATCTGAAAAAGAAAGGCTTGGATTAGCTCTTAAGAGAAAAAAAGTTGATAGACCTCCTTGTATATGTCCTGGAGGAATGATGAACATGATAGTGGAAGAAGTAATGGACTTAACCCATTGTGCATGGCCAGAGGCTCATACAAACCCAAAAATAATGTCGGATTTGGCTGCAGGTATGTATGAAAATGGAGGCTTTGAAAATTTTGGAGTGCCATTTTGTATGACTATAGAAGCTGAAAGTATGGGATCAAAAGTATTTTTAGGGACAAAAATAAGCGAGCCTAGAATTTCTTCTTATGCTATTAATTCAGTAACTGAGTGGAAAAAATTAAAGAATTTAGACATTAACAGTGGCAGAGCTCAGGTAGTACTAGATGCAATTAAACTTTTAAAAGGAAAAAACAAAAATGTGCCTATTATAGCTAATTTAACAGGTCCTATTAGTACCGCATCATCACTTATGGAACCTGTTAAATATTATAAAGAACTCATAGTAAAACCAAAGGAATCCCATGAAATGATGGATTTTGTAACTGATAATCTTATAAACTTTGGAAAGGCACAGTTAAATGCAGGAGCTGATTTAATTACTATTTCAGATCCAAGCGGCACAGGTGAAATATTAGGTCCTAGGACTTTTAGAAAATATGGACTCTTTTATATAAATAAAATAATTGATGGATTAAGTAAATATTCAAAATACGGTATTATAGTTCATATATGTGGAAGACTGAAAAGTATTTACAAGGAATTAAACGAACTTCATAGTGATGCTATAAGTTTTGATGCTGTAACTAGTATAAAGCAGATGTGTGAAAATGTAATAAATAAAGCCATAATGGGAAATGTAAGTACTTTTTCTCTTCAAAATAGTTCTTTAGAAGAAGTAACTAGCTTGTCAGAAAACTGTTTAAAAAGCGGTGTTCATATATTGTCTCCAGCTTGTGGTTTGGGAACTACAACTCCACTGAAAAATATACAAGCTATGGTACAAACAGCTAAGAATTTAAAAAAAGAATAGTGTAAACAGAGTTCTTGGCATCAGATGAAGTTTTGACTCCATCTGGTGCTTAGAAGTCGTTATCCAGGGACGTAGCTGCTATTTATTTCCACTTGAAAAAGTGGGAATATTAGAGCAGGTAGTCATCGGATAAATTAAAATTTTTAGGAAATCCAATGAATTTAATACGAAATTTTAAAAAAAATAAGGTTAAATGCTATTTTAAGCTTATTTTTTATTTTATTATCTGAAATATATTTAATAATTTAAACTATATACTATAATATATTTAATAAATTAAAAAAGAGGTTTTGCTTAATATGGATGCTATAGATGTTAATATATTAAAATTACTAAAGGAGAATTCTAGAATTTCAGCTTCAGAAATAAGCAGTAAAATCAATTTATCAATACCTGCTGTAAGTGATAGATTGAAAAAACTTGATGCGTCAGGAGCAATAGAAAAATACACTATAATTATTAGCAATAAGAAAATGAATAAAAATATCACAGTAATAATGTTTGTAAGTCTTAAAAATCCAAATTTTACAGAAAAATTTGTAGAATTTGTTCAAAATGAAAATGAAATAATTGAATGTCACTACTTAACGGGTGACTTTGATTATGCATTAAAAATTGTTACTGAAGACACAGAAACTCTTGAAAAGATTTTAAATGAAATAAAACTAATTAAGGGAGTCTTAAGGACTAAAACTATAGTTACACTTTCTACCATTAAGAATAATTATTCAATACCACCTGATGAAAGTTAAAAATGCTTGACTTTATTAACAAAAATTAAAGAAATTATTTGCCATGAATCAATTATAAATTTTGTAAATCATATAGATAGATTATATTAAACATTAAAGCTAGCTTTACTCTTGATACTTTTTGAGAGTAAAACTAGTTTTTTAGTTTAGTATAATTGTAAATTTCATAGTTATACAATTTTAGATATTTTTAATATAGTTACTATAAATTGACACGTAAAAGCTGTTGATGATATACTTTTCTTAATGTAGTAAAAGTATATCATCAATTTTCATATCAGGGAATTTTTAAAGGGGGTAAAATAAATTGACTTATGAATTTTCACCTATAAAATTTGATAATATGGGTTATATTAGGGATTCGGTATTTTCTATTTTACGTAATGCTATTCTTGATGGAAAATTAGAACCAGGTCAACGTCTTATAGAACGTAATATTGCAGAGCAATTAAAAATAAGCAGAACCCCAGTAAGAGAGGCCATTAGAAAACTTGAATTCGAGAAATTAGTTACTCATATTCCCCGCAAAGGGGTGGTTGTTTCTGGATTTACTAAAGAAGACATAGAAGAAATTCAGGTAATTAGAATATCACTAGAAGCTCTCAGCTGTAGTATTGCAGCTTCAAAAATAAAAGAATATGAATTAGAGCGTTTAGAGTCTATTAACAATAAAATGTTAGAAGAGTACCAAAAAGGAAACGTTTCCAAATCAATTTTATTAAATAGAAAATTTCATGAAGTTATTTATAAAGCTGCAGAAAGTCCACATTTATATTATTTTGTTAGTACACTTCGTGAATACATTAGTAAATTTACAAAACTAACCTACACCAAGTCTGGTAGACTTCAGGAAGTGTTTACTGAGCATAATGAAATCATCAAAAATTTGCGTCAGCATAATAGTGATAAATCATATAATTCGGCTAAGAGACACATTGAAAAATCCAATGAAGTATTTTTGAAAATGGCATATTTAAAAAAATAATAGTAACATTTTTAATACTTTATGAATATTACAAATAGAGCAAATAGTGCGGACTACAAAGGTACTTGCTTTTTTAGTATTATTTATCTTATTATCTAAGTAATATATTTTTAGTCAGAATATTGAAAAAATTAGTTATCTGTGATATTATATGAGTATAGCAATGAATTCAAAGCATTTTATAATTACTTGAAGCCTTAAAAATATATAATACAGCATAATTTATCAACAAATGGTATACCGAATACCATACACTACTTTTCATAGTAACAAATATTCTAATTAATATTTTTCTAATTAATATTTATCAAATAACTATCTGTTCCAATATTCTCATCGCGTATTGCAAACTTGTAATAATTTTAAATCTTAAACAATATATATAATATATCATTAAAATTTTTTACTCAAAGTTGGTATACCGTATACCAATATTAGGAATGCAAAAACACTAAAACTCAACTTTATTTAATTAAATTTTTAAAAACTTTACTAGACGTTCCTCTGCACAATTTTAAATTGTGTAAAGAATATAATTTTACTCATCCAAAAGGTATTTTGTTTTCGGATGAAATCGATGCCATATATTATTCTAAGTCTAACACAGCAAATAATTTAACTGATAGGCTCATAAGTCTTCATTCATAGCACTTAAAACAGGATTAAAGATTAAAATAGATGATAAAATCTTTAATCAAGCCATTGCTGAGGTAAATCATAAAAAGAAATTTGAGGAGGTGATTGCCCCCAAATAGCAGCTTTACAGCTGTGTACATTACCAAGTA
>NZ_LROS01000043.1 GCF_001675165.1 Clostridium ragsdalei P11 | reverse complement strand
ATTAATTAGCTGCTCCATATAAGGTGCTGCAGTCAATATTAAATTTCTGTTAGCTGCAAATCTTTTCTGTAATTCAGCATCGTGTATTATTTTTTTACTAAAGACCTGGTGTGAATCAATACTGAACTTTTTACATCTTCTATGTGAAAGTTCTATATTGGGCTTAGATACAACTGCATTGTCCAATTTGCAAATAGCTGCATTCATTATAATCCCCCCGTCATAATAACAATTTCTAATTCAACTTTGCATTATTATAGGAAAGTTCATTAACATTCTTCTATTTTCCCATTGCAGAAGAATATCATACTTAAATAATCATAGCTTCAACTTTATTTTTTTGATTGAAAGATTCCCTTTCAACTTTTATAAGTTCTGCTACAATACTTATTGCTATCTCTTCAGGAGTTTGTGCAAATATAGTAATACCTATAGGGCTGTGCACCCTTTTTAAGTCTTCCACTGTATATCCTTCATCCAAAAGACAATTATAGACAAATTCTCTTTTGGCCTTACTTCCTATCATACCTATATACTTTGCATCAGTTTTAAGCATTTGCCCGAGAACTTCCTTATCATAGGCATGTCCCCTGGTAACTATTACTATATAGCTGTTATTATCCACATTTACATATTTAAGCATATTTTCAAAAGAAGGAACTACTTTTACTTCCTCAACATCTTTAAATCTTTCTCTATTTGCAAATTCTTTTCTATCATCTATGACAATCGTTTTAAAATCCAATATTTTTGTTACTTCTGCAATTTTTTGTGATACATGTCCTGCCCCTATTATATATAGGGTTTTACTATTTAAAACAGGTTCTATTAAATAATGTCCCTCATCTAAATCAATATACTGTATAGTAATATTTTTAAATTCTTCTCTTATCTTTCTTATTACACACTGAACTTTATCATCTTCTTCACCATAAAGTGATGATTCACTACAAACCCATTTATCTATACCTTTTATGCTCTTTCCTTCTTCAGGGATCCTGGTTACAATTACAAAATTATCCCCTCTTCTCTTTAACTTCTGAACATTTTTATACATTTCCACCATTTTACTATCATTGTAATCCACATATTCCAAAAGCAGTTTAATGTCACCTCCGCATGCTGCTTCTAATTTTTCCGCTCTTTCACTAGTAAGTGAACATTTTTTAATTATATATGCACCATTTTCAAAAACTTTTGAAGACAATTTCATAGCTGTAGCTTCAAATATACCCCCACCTATAGTTCCTATAATTGAAAGATCCTTCTTTATAACCATCTTGGTGATCTCTTCTCTAGAGACAGATCTCGATTTTTTAAAAACAGTAGCTAAAACAAATTTCTCTTTTTTATCTAAAAGCTCATTTATTGTTTCATAAATATCCTCCATAATTACCCTCTCCCCCTATTATCATGTACTTTTTCTTCATCAACTATCTATGCTTCAAGGGATGTCATTTTCATTTTGACTTTGCAATTTCTATAAATATAATTTCCTCCTGCATCTGTAATGTTATACATACAAAATGGTATAAGGTTTCCTTCTTCACTTACTACATGAATACAGCAGTCCTTTACTCTTTCCAAATCCACATTCCAGATATCTTGAAAGGCCATGCCAGATATACTAAAAGAATAATTATTTATGTTGTATAATATCTTATCCCAACTATCAATTTTACTAGATTTCACCTTTGTATTAGGATTAGTCACTTTTCTAGAAGACCAGTTTCGTGAAACAAACTCTTTGGCTTTTCTTGCCCCTTCTTCTGCCTTCTCATTTTTGCTGCAGCAACTTTTAGAGTTATTTGTAATATTTATCAATTCTTTCTTATCTTTATATATATAATTGCCATGAAAAGAGCAAAGTGCATTTTCACATCCAGGAGGTTTCATGCTTTCTATTTTAAATTTTCCAGATGTTTGTTTTTCTATATTTTCCATGATTTCAGGTAGGGTAATTCTTTGTTCTTCTTTAGGAACAAATGGTATCCTTCCAAAATAGCTCACAGGTTGAAAATGTACTCCCCTTACTGCCGGCATATTATTCAATCCGAAATTTATAATTTCCCCTATATTATCCTCATTTATTCCGGGAACTATAGTTGGCACAAGAACTACACCTATATTATGCTTTCTACAGTTTTCTATAGCTTTCACCTTAAAGTTCAAAAGTTCAGCTCCCCTTAATTTTCTATATATCAAATCTATTGTACCATCAAATTGTAAAAAAATCGAACTAAGTCCTGATATCTTTAATTTTTTAACATACTCTTCATCTTGTGCCATACGTATACCATTGGTATTCACCTGTATGAACTTGAATCCAAGTTTCCTTCCTAATTTTATTATATCAGGCAAATCATCTCTAATCGTAGGTTCTCCCCCTGACAACTGTACATTGCAGCTTCCAGAAGACTCCAATAATTTTTCATACATAAATTTTATTTTTTCTATGGGAATATCTTGTTCTTTACCTGCATAAGAATCTGCAAAACAAAATTTGCACTTTAAATTACACCTTTGAGTAACTTCTATTAAAGCTGTACATGTATGCTGTCTATGCTCACTGCAAAGACCGCAGTCAAATGGGCATCCTTTTTGAACATTTGTAGAAGGATTTTTTATATAAGCCCTTTCTTTATTTCTAATCCATTTCTTCATGGAAATATTGCCTTTCCATAAAATAGTCCTAAATTGTCCATGATCTGGACAATATTTTTCCATATAAACTTTATTACCATCCAAAACCTTTTTTGCATCAATTTTTTTTAAACAGATTGGGCATAAACTTTGAGTTTCAGAAATTATATCTGCACTTTTCACACATCATCATCCCTATCTCCAAAATCATATCCATATTTGCATATTATCTGCTGAATCTTTTCGTAACTTTTGAGGAGAATTTCTCCACATTTTACAGGATAATTTATAGTGCCATTCTCATCAGTTATTTTTTGAATTCCTATTATATCTCTACACTCAGTACTTTCAAATTCTTCTTTAAACCAATTTATATATTCACTTAACATGGGCTGAAAATTTTCACTGTGATATTCTCTGGTCTCACCTTTTCCTGCATAAAGTCCTATAACTGCTATACCTCCAGTTAAAATTCCACATATTTTTTCATCGGAGCCAAGTCCTCCACAAAGTCCATTTAGAGCCCTTATCAAGTCTGTATTTTCTGTTTCTTCATCTTCTAAAGCCAATTTAAGAATTATTTGAGTACAGCAAAACCCCGATGAAGCTAATTTATATATACGGAAAGCAGTATCATTCATAACATTCATCCTCCTTTTTCGCTATCATTATAAAATAGCCAGGCTTACAATTTTTTAATAGTTGCTGAAATTCACAACCATCTATAGAGCAGCTAGACACTTTATTCCAAAAAATACTCATGGAACCATAAGTAAATATTGTCTTTACCATAAGTTCTTTTAACATATCACTGCAGTCTTCCAAAAGTTTCACATGAAAACCTATATTTTTAACTGTATTTTTAAGTTCATCTAAATTATGAAGACCTCTCATACAACTATTAACTGAAATCTCATGAAGTTCATGGATAAATTCAGTTTTTCTGGCATATACATCTGTAATAATAAACCATCCACCAGGTTTCAATATTCTAAAGACATCTCCTATAACATTATTTAAATTTTCCATAAGGGAAAGGGTACATTCTGCAAAAACTCCATTGAATTCTGCATTATGAAATGGAATTTTTTCACCTTTCCCACAGATAAATTTTAAATTTTTATATAGTTCTTTACCTTTGTTTATTAATTTTTGAGAAGGATCAAGGCCAACTGCACTTATATTATATTTTTCACACAAATAATTTAACGTAGCTCCCGTACCGCAGCCTAAATCCATTATGGAATCTTTTGAAGAAAGTTTACAAAATTTCACTGCCTTATCTGTCAATGTAAATCCCCCAGGCCTTAGAGTTTCTCCTGTAATATTTTTCATATCATCACTCTCGTAAGCATTACAGCATTTCATTATTTATCCTCCAGTCCTTTTTCCACTTCCAGCATTTTACCTAAGGCTAAATCCTCCTCTATAATTACCATTTTGCACTTAGGACACTGCATAAGCTCCACTTCAAAATTTCCACCAAGATAACAAACTTTTACCTTTTTAAGTTCTAATTCTTTACTACATTTATCACAAATCCATGGAGTTGTTCCTTCTTTGATAACATTCATAATTATTCCTCCACTATTTCCATTCTGTGACTATACACACTTTTAACTAAAATTTCATCCTTACTTATTTCATATTCCACCCAATAAGTTACATTATTAATTCTAAGCCTGCATAAATAATGTGAATTTTGTGGATTAAAAAATCTTTCTCTATTTTTTTCAGCATTATCTATGGCTTTTTCTATATCATCAAGTAAAATCAGTCTATCTTTCATTTGATTTTGTACATTATCAGGTATGTTTAATTTAAACTCATAATGCTTTACTAAATCATTTACTTCCTCATTCCATAGTTCTTTCAAAAGTTTAATTTTAAGAAGTGTTCTATTTTCATGCCTACGTGAAAGAGTAGGTATTTTTCTTAAAGCAGCTTTTCCTAAATCATCGCTGTAAATTAAATCTAAAATATGAAAAGTTTTTTTACCCTCATCTATAAATAAATCCTTACACATTGAACAATAAACTAAATAGTCCAGGTTACTTTCATTTATTCTATCTTTTACAAAGTCCTTTGATTGTTCTTTATTTGCAAAATACACAAGTCCACCATAACCACAGCATTTAGTTTTTTCTTTTGAAAATTTAAGTTCTTTTATTTTATATCCCAAGGAAGTTGCTATATTTCGTATACTTTCTTGAATTTTTTTATTATATCTAGTGGAACATGCATCATGTACAGTCAATATATTATTTTCTTTTATTTTATTGCCCTCAGGTACTCCATATTTATCCATAACTTCCCATAGAGAGATGAATTTCATATCCCCCATATATTTTTCAAACATACTATAACAGCTGGAACAGGCCAAAATGAAAGTTGGCTTTCCTGCCTCTTCCCATTTATTTCGTATATCTTTTATATTTTTCTCCAATAAATCCTGTCTTCCAGCCCAATCCGCTGGTGCACCGCAGCAGCCCAGCATTATTCCAACTCCATCCTTGATATTTTCCATAAGATATTTATATATTTTAGGTATATATTCAGGAGAAGATGCAGGCAATTGACATCCTGGATAAAACATATATTTAACTTTTTCATATCCCGGCTGATTTTTTACCATTGAAAAATATTTGCTATTGCTGAATTCCATATCCTTAAGTGCAAAATCATGAGCTGATACAGGCATTTTTTCTCTTTCTACCATACTTTCACGGGTTTCTTGTATTATATCCTTCATATCTAAATTAGAAGGACATACTTCACCGCAAAGTCCACAAAGAGTACAGGAATTAATCATTTCATTTGCATAATGATCTCCTAATATTATAACTTCATTGTGATTTATTTGCCTTATATATTTTTTAGGCGTAATATTATATTTTTTTAAATGGACGCAAACATTTGAACACTCTGTACACTGACATTTTATACATCTGCCTGCTTCTTTAATGGCTTCCTGTTTATTATATCCTAAAGAATTTTTTTTAGTTGATTCTACACTTTCTATATCATCTAATTTAAGTTTTAAAGGTGTATCATAAGCACCTTCATTTTCTCTTGCAACTGTAAGAGAAATTTTTTGAAGATACCTATCAATAGATATGACCGCTCTTCTTCCAGAGCTTATTGAAAATATAACTGAACTGTTTTGGTTTACAATTCTTCCTCCTGCAAACAAAGAACTATCTTCTACTTGAAAAGTTTGTGTATTTACTTTTAAATTTTTTTCCCAAATACCTGTTCCTATATAAACTGCATCATACATTTTTAGTATGTTTTCTAAACTTTTTTCATCTATTAATTGATTTAACTTTACTTCTACATTTCCTTTATTTATTACCTGTAACTCTTCTTCTATGATTTCTTTTGAAAGCTGCTCTCCTTCAAAATTCCACAACCTTCCACCGACTTTTTCACTTTTTTCATATACAGTTACTTTATAACCTTTTTTATCTAAATCAAAAGCAGCTGTAATGCCACTTATACCTGCACCTACTACTGCTACTTTTTTCCCATTTTTAGGTATTGGAATCGTTCTTTTTTTAGAAGAAAGGCCTAATTTTACTACGGCTTTTTCAAGTTCATGTATATTTATAGATCCACCTAATTTATTTCTTACACATGCATTTTCACAAGGATGATCACATATATTGCCTATTATTCTAGTAAAAGGCATCTTTTTAGCCATAACCTTATAAGCTTTCTTGAAGTCATCTTGTTCTATTGCCTCAATAAAGGTTTTTACGTCCATGTGTATAGGACACGCAGATATACATGCTGAAGGTTTATCTGCAATACATAAATCCTGTTTACCTAACAATTTATTTAAATCCATATAACTCCTTCCCCCCTTTTAAATAAAAATGAACCAGAAACTATGAAAACATTATCTTATAATTTTTAATATCAATAGATTTCTTTGCATCAGATGGAATCTTAATTCCATCTGATGGCTATTAACATACCTCTTAGTGTTTTTAGCTCTTAGAAATCCTTATACAATTACTTGTTTCTGATTCATTTAGAGAGATAATTAAATTGCTTTCTTATTATTTTTCTAATTCTTTAAGTGCAGCTAATACCTTTTCTGGACGTGCAGGTAATTTTGTTATCTGTACTCCACAAGCATCATAAATTGCATTAACTATAGAAGCATGAGGTGCTGAAAGTGGCATTTCACCTGCACCTGAAGCACCATAAGGGCCATTTGGTCGAGGTGTTTCTTGATATATTATTTTTATATCATCAGGTACATCCCTAATTTGTGGTATTCCACAACCTGTAAGTGTAGTATGTTTCTTTAAATCTTCAAAATCTTCACTTAAAGCAAGTCCTATACCTTGGGCTAATCCACCATACATTTGACCATCAACTACTAGTTTATTTACTATAGTTCCTACATCAGCTATCATAGTAAGTTTTTCTACTTTAGTCTTTCCTGTAGTAGTATCTACTTCTACTTCTGACATAAGGACACCATACATATAAGTTGGGAATGGATCTCCTTGACCAGTTGCTGGATCAGGAGCTGTACAAGGTGCTGTCCATTTTCCATCATATTTTAAAGGTTTTTTTGCAGCTACCATTTCATCATAAGTCATGTAAGTACCGTCGTCCTTTTTCATAGCTGCCAGTAAGTTTTCGCAAGCAACTCTAGTAGCATTTCCTGTTAAAACGTTAGAACGACTTCCACCTGAAGGACCACTGTCTGGAGTAAATTCCATATCATTCATAACTAACTTAATATCTTCTGGCTCTAATCCTATTGGTCTTAAAGTTTCATGAGCTATAGTTAAAGTTCCCATGTCAGCTCCTTGACCGTGATCTTGCCAAGAGTTTCCTACAGTAACCCCTTCTGCAGTCAATTCTGCCCATGCATTTGAACTATCTGCACCATCAAGACCGCAACTATAAATTAATAAGGAAGTTCCTACTCCATATTTCTTATCTCCAGAATTAACATTCTTATTTTTAACTCTTTCCTTAGCATCCTTATATAATGGGCGTAACTTTTCAATCATAGTTGGCAAGCATATTCATCTGGATCACAACCTGTAGGGGTTTTGTCTCCTTCTCTATAGACATTTTCATATCTCAATTCAAGAGGATCCACACCCATTTTCTTAGCCATTTTATCTACTAAAACTTCTGAAGCAAATAAACTTTGTGGTGAACCATATCCTCTAAATGCTGAACCCCAAGCATGGTTTGTAGCAACTGTTCTTCCTTCTCCTCTTATATTTGGAATATTATATCCTGCACCCATAAATTGTGAACCTCTTGTAGTTACAAGGTCACCAAATTCACAATATGGGCCATGATCACAAGACCAATCAGTTTCTAATGCAACAAATTTTCTATTCTTGTCAGCACCTAATTTAAGATGCATAAAGAAAGGTGATCTTTTTCCAGTGTAAGTTATTTGTTGATACATATTAAACTCAAGATATACTGGCCTTTTAGTTACCAATGCAGCTACACCGAGAAGTCCTTCCATTGTTGGACTAAATTTATATCCGAAAGTACCACCTGTAGGATTTTGAACTATATAAAGATCCTTTAAAGGTACTCCTATACCATCAGCTACCATAGCTGCATGACAATGAAGTGCTACACTCTTTGAATGTATAATTAACTTTCCATCTTCATTAATATATGCACATCCAACATCCGGTTCAAGTGGAAGATGCGGCTGCCTTTGTACATATGAATCATCTTCAACAACGTAAGGAAGAGAATCCATTAAAGGTTTTGTATCTTCACCTTTTACAGTACCACATTCAAAATAAACATTTGGTGTTCCAGGATGAATTTCTATAGCATCCTCAGCCATAGCTGCTGGTGCACTCATATATGCTGGAAGCTCTTCTATTTCAACTTTTACTTTTTTTGCTGCTGCTTCTGCTTGACATGGTGTATCTGCAAGTACCATAGCTATTGCATCACCAAATTGGAAAATCTTTTTATCATTTAATATAGGTCTCTCAAGTCCATCACCCTTATTTGTAGGGAAAGCCAATCCATTTATCCTATTTGTACCTGGTACATCTTTATAGGTTAGTACTCTATAAACTCCCTCCATTTTTTCTGCTTCTGAAGTATCTATAGATAATATGTTTGCATGAGATACTGTAGCCTG
This sequence comes from Clostridium ragsdalei P11, assembly GCF_001675165.1. GTDB lineage: Bacteria > Bacillota > Clostridia > Clostridiales > Clostridiaceae > Clostridium_B > Clostridium_B ragsdalei. Next base: position 1,799 of record NZ_LROS01000043.1, on the reverse strand, counting down.
TACTAGCTTAATGTGTAATGTATTTTCTGGCATCTTTAATCCTAAATCTGCTCCAAAGTCCCAGTTTCCTGTTACTTTTGCAAGAGCAGAAGGACGTATAGCATCTGAACCTAAAAGGCTTTTTCCCTTTGGAAGTTTATACCATAATTCTTCTTTCGTTACTTCGCCACGCATAAGTTTTGCTGCTTCCATTACTGCATCAACTAATGGCTTATATCCTGTACACCTGCAAACATTTCTGTGTTTTTGGAACCAGGCTCTAACATCTTCTCTTGTTGGATTACTATTGTGTTCAAGTAATACTTTAGATGAAATTATAAATCCAGGTGTGCAATAACCACACTGTGCTGCACCATGAATCATCCATGCTAACTGCAGTGGATGAAGATGTTTTTGATCGCCAACTCCTTCTATAGTTATAATTTCTGATTCATCTGGAACCCTTTTCATTTTAGTTATACAAGATCTTACTACTTTACCATTCAAAATTACGGAGCAAGCACCACATTCTCCTTTTCTACATCCAACTTTTGTTCCAGTAAGAAATGCTTGTTTCCTTAAAGCATCTGCCAAAGATCCCTCTGGATCTGCTATAATAGTTTTTTTAACTCCATTAATAATTAAATACTTTTTTAGCATACTATATACCTCCTCAATTTTTATCTACAACTTGCAATTTGAATCGCATTCATATTACAAATTGTAGATGTGTTTTAATGTTGGTCGAAATATTTAATGTTACTATTTATATAAGCAATATGTATGCCAATGTTGAAAGTGTCCAAATTAGGTAGTGTTTTAATGATGCTTATTATGTTGTGTTCATTTTTAGATCAAAGTAATCAAAAAATGGTGTTCATTTTTTGATTACTGTTCGTTTTTTGGTCATTGTTCTCCCTTTCCCCATATATTTTATATTAATAAAAACATAATTATAGGGTTACCAACAATATATTTGTAGGTAACCCTCTCTTTTTCTTTTTTTAATGAAAAATATTACATTTGTATATTATACTTTTTTATCTTGCTGTATAAAGTATTTCTCATTATACCAAGCGCTTCTGCTGAATGAGTTATATTTCCCTTAAACTTCTTCAATACTTTAGTTACATGTTCCTTTTCCATATAATCTAACTTTAAACAGTCATCACTAATATTCACAAGTACCTCATTATCACAATTTTCTTCTGTAAAGTAACCTGTAGGTATGGATTCAGTGTTTATAATTAGCTCAACCAAATTTTCTAATTCTCTTATATTTCCAGGCCAATTATAGTTAATCATTTTCTTCAAGTATTCTTCTGATATAACCGGCTCTTTTTTATTTAACTTTTGTGCTATACTCTTAACAAAATATTGAATAAGAAGAGGTATATCCTTTTTTCTTTCTCTAAGTGGAGGTAAGTATAATGGCAGAACATTTAATCTGTAATATAAGTCTTTTCTAAATCTTCCAGCTTCCACTTCTTTTTTTAAATCTCTGTTTGTGACAGCTATAATTCTTACATCTACAGGTATAGACTTTGAACTCCCTATTCTCGTTATTACACCTTCCTGTACAACTCTTAGAAGCTTTGTCTGCATATCAAGTGGCATTTCTCCAATTTCATCCAGCATCATAGTTCCACCATCTGCCAATTCAAATTTTCCAAGGTTTCCACCTTTTTTGGCACCTGTAAAAGCTCCTTCTTCATATCCAAAAAGCTCTGACTCTATAAGTTGTTTAGGGATAGCACCACAATTTAAAGCTACAAATGGTCCATCTACCCTGCTGCTGTAATTATGAATTGATTGTGCAA
>NZ_LROS01000042.1 GCF_001675165.1 Clostridium ragsdalei P11 | reverse complement strand
AGTTGGGAAGGGATAAACGCTGAAAGCATCTAAGTGTGAAGCCCACCTCAAGATAAGATTTCCCATAGCGTAAGCTAGTAAGACCCCTCGAAGAACACGAGGAGATAGGTCAGAGGTGTAAGCAGGGCAACTTGTTAAGCTGACTGATACTAATAGGTCGAGGGCTTGACCAAATAAAAAACGAAAGAAAAAAATTTACTGTGCAATTTTGAGAGGACAGAGTAATTTGAACTCTTAAAAGATAATATAAAAGAAAATTGATAGAAATGGCAATTTTCGATAATAATCTGGTGGTAATGACGTGAAGGTAACACCCCTTTCCATACCGAACAGGAAGGTTAAGCTTCACAGTGCCGATGGTACTGCAGGGGAGGCCCTGTGGGAGAATAGGTCGCTGCCAGGTAAGTTTTTTGGCCAGATAGCTCAGTCGGTAGAGCAGAGGACTGAAAATCCTCGTGTCCCTGGTTCGATTCCTGGTCTGGCCACCAAAAGTTTATATTAAAAAGCTTCAGATTATGTGTGAGGCTTTTTTTTCGTATAAAAGAAAACTTATATGAGTTAATATTTTTAAATTATTGGATTCAAAATTCTATTTGATGTGACGATTTTTTTAAAGGGGATGTGAAATATGAATAAAGGTGTTTTAAAATCTAGTGTACTGCTTTTAATAACCTCGGCCATATGGGGATTCGCATTTGTAGCACAAAGAGTGGGTATGAATTATGTAGGTGCGTTTACTTTTAATGGAGTAAGATTTGGACTAGGTGCTTTTTCGTTAGTTCCACTTATAATATTTTATAAAGAAAAGGGTAAAAATAAAGAAAAAAATAAAAGTTTCAAAAGCGTATTTTTATCTGGACTTTTTACAGGATTAATAGTCTTCTTAGCTTCTTCTTTCCAACAAGTAGGTCTTATAGGAACTACAGCAGGAAAGGCTGCTTTTATAACTGGATTATACATTGTATTTGTTCCAATTATGGGTATGTTCTTAAAACGACATGTAGGGATGAATTCATGGATTGGAGCTTTAATTGCTGTGGTAGGATTATACTTTTTATGTGTTACAAGCAGCTTTTTTATATCACACAGTGACTTGCTTGAACTTGGAAGTGCCTTTTTCTTTGCGGTTCAAATAATTTTAATAGATATTTTTTCTAAAAAGTTTGATACACTCAAATTGGCATTTTTTCAGTTTATAACCTGTTCGGCTTTAAGTTTAATAATAGCTGTTTTGTTTGAAAATATAACAATAAGTGGAATTTTGCAGGCTGCAATACCTATTCTATATGGTGGTATATTTTCAGTGGGAATTGCATACACATTGCAAATTGTCGCACAAAAAAATGCTGAACCAACACATGCAGCTATTATAATGAGTATGGAATCAGTTTTTGCAGCTATTGGAGGATTTTTAGTTTTGAATGAATATTTAAGTTTAAGGGCAATATTTGGATGTGGTCTTATGCTTGCAGGTATGATTATATGCCAGATGAGACCTAGACAAGCTTGCCATGCAAAAGTTGAAGCTTGTAAAAAGAGGTAATACATTATGGAAATGTCATATTTAGAGTCAATTAAATAGTCACTTATTATGTATGTTTTTAGTAAAATATGTTATAATGTTGGAGACGATTTCAATAAAAGTTTTGAATTTAATGATAAGAGGGGATATCATGAATAAAGTAATTACAATAGGCAAAAAAGATTTTCAAATAGGAAAAAGGACTTATATTATGGGTATACTTAATGTTACACCAGATTCTTTCTCTGATGGTGGAAAATTTAACAATATAGAGGTGGCTATAAAACATGCTAAACAGATGGAAGAAGAAGGGGCAGATATAATAGATGTAGGTGGAGAATCTACAAGACCAAGTTATGATCCTGTATCTGAGCAGGAAGAATTAGAAAGAGTTATTCCCATAATAGGTAAGTTAAGTAGGTGTGTAGATATTCCTATTTCTATAGATACATATAAGGGAAAAGTTGCAGAAGAATCTATAAAAGCAGGAGCATCATTAATAAATGATGTTTGGGGATTTAAAAGAGACCCTTATATGGCAGAAGTAGCTGCACATTATAGAGTTCCTTGCTGTTTGATGCATAACAGAGATAATAGAAATTATAAAAATTTGATGAATGACGTACTAACTGATTTACAGGAAAGCATAGATATAGCGTTAAAAGCTGGAGTTGATGCCAAAAATATAATAACAGATCCAGGTATAGGTTTTGCTAAAGATTATGAACAAAATTTAGCTGTTATGAATCAGTTAGAAAGGCTTTCAGAACTAGGGTATCCAGTACTTTTAGGAACTTCTAGAAAATCAATGGTAGGAAATGCATTAGATCTTCCGGTAAATGAAAGAATAGAAGGAACTGTAGCTACTACAGTAATAGGAATAATGAAAAAGTGTGATTTTGTAAGGGTTCATGATGTAAAGGAAAATAAAAGAGCTGCTGTAATGGCAGATGCTATAGTAAGAAGGTAGCCTTGCTAAGTGAATTAAATCACTTGTGCAATGCCAGCTTAAATGATATAATCTTGTTATTTAATTAACTAAGTATGTTTCAGGGGAAGGAGAAATATTGGGTAAGCTTTTTTAAACTCAATATACATTTATCATGGATGAAAAAAAGATTAGAGAAGCAGTGAAAATGATGCTTGAAGCTATAGGAGAAGATCCTGAAAGAGAAGGATTGGTTGAGACACCTGATAGAATTGCTAGAATGTATAAAGAGATATTTGAAGGATTGGATGAAAGTCCTGAAAAACATTTGAGAAAAGTATTTACTGTAGATAGTGATGATATTGTACTTGAAAAAGATATAACATTTTACTCCATGTGTGAGCACCATCTTCTGCCATTTTACGGAAAAGCACATATAGCGTATATACCTGATGGGAAAGTTGTAGGACTAAGTAAACTGGCTAGAACTGTTGAAGTTTTTGCAAAGAGACTTCAACTTCAAGAGAGAATGTCTGCTCAAATTGCTGATGCAATGATGAAATATGTAAAAGTTAAGGGAGTTATGGTTGTAGTTGAAGCTGAGCATATGTGTATGACTATGAGGGGAATAAAAAAACCTGGAAGTAAGACTGTTACAGCAGTTGCTAGGGGACTTTTTAAAAGTGAACCTAGACTTAGGGATGAAGTTTATAGAATGATAAATATGGAATAGAGCGTGGTGTTGAATTTGAAAAAAGTTAATGCTATTTTAAAAAACCGTAAGTTTTGTACTTATTTATCTAAAATTAATAAGCTTGAAGAAAATAGAAAGTATTGCAAACACAGTATTCAACATTTACTGGATGTGGCTAGGATTACTTATATAAAAGTGTTGGAACAAAATATTCATGTAGAAAAAGAAATTATATATGCAGCTGCTCTGCTGCATGATATAGGAAGATGGCAGCAATATGAAGAGGGCATACCTCATGAATTAGCTAGTATTAAGTTAGGAAAAGATATTTTGGATGAGTGCGGATTTGACAACGAAGAAGAAAATGAAATATTTGATTTGATAAGTAATCATAGAAAAAAGAATTCTGATAACTTAATTCAAAATATATTTTATGATAGTGACAAAGCATGTAGAAATTGTTTTATGTGTAAATCTATTTCAGATTGTAATTGGCCAGATGAAAAGAAAAACTATAGTATTAAATATTGATTAGTTTTAGTTAGGGGATGTTATGTATGGATGCCATATATGTGGAGGATTTAGAAGTATATGCTTATCATGGGGTAAATCAAGCTGAAAAAGATATGGGGCAAAGATTTCTTATATCACTACAAATATTTTTAAATTTAAGTGAAGCAGGAAAAAGTGATGACCTGAGTAAAACTATTAATTACGCTAGATTATGCTGTGAAGTAGAGGAAGAATTTAAAAGGGAAAAATATGATCTTATTGAAAAGGCTGCAGAGTCACTAGCTAATTTTATATTGAAAAAGTATACAGCAATAGAAAAAGTGACAGTTAAAATAAAAAAGCCTTGGGCACCTATAGGAAAGCCATTAAAGTGGGTAGCGGTAGAAATAAATAGGTGCTGGCATACAGCTTATATTTCAATTGGTTCTAATTTGGGTGATAAAGAGAAAAATATAAGAGATGCCATAGATATAATAGATTCTTCACCTTATAATAATGTAGCAAAAATATCTAAATTATATGAAACTAAACCCGTGGGATATTTAGATCAGGATAATTTTTTAAATGGTGCTCTAGAGGTTAAAACCTTAATGGAGCCTAGAGATTTAATGGATTTTTTATTAGAAGTAGAGAAGCAGTTAAAAAGGGAGAGAATAATAAAATGGGGGCCTAGAACTATAGACTTGGATGTAATATTATATGATAACTTGGTTACATCAGAAGAAAAGATTATAATTCCCCATCCAAGAATGCATGAGAGATTATTTGTTTTAAAGCCATTGTCAGATATTGCACCTTATGTTATTCATCCTGTTTTAAATGATAGAATCATAAATTTGACTCATGAGTTAGAAAAAACACAAGAATTGTAAAGTTGTAAGTTAAAAATAATTTTGCATATAGTTTATATGCAAAATTATTTTTTAGAATATATACTTTGATACATAATACTAAGTTATAGTAATAAATATATCATATACAAACATAACACAATTTTAGTAATGGAGTGGAATATTGAAATGGATATTAAAATTAGACAAGTATCTATAGAGGATTTAAATGCAGTATCAGAAGTGGAGAGTATTTGTTTTCCAAAGGCAGAAGCAGCTACAAAAGAATCCTTTAACCAGCGTATAAAAACATTTCCTCAAAGTTTTTTTATAGCAGAAGTAAATGGCAAAATAATTGGCTTTATAAATGGGTGCATTATAAATGAAACTGTTATATGTGATGAACTATTTGAAGATTCTACGTTTCATGTTCCAAATGGACACTATCAGACTATTTTCGGACTCGATGTTATACCAGAGTATCGTAATCAGGGAATTGCAGCTCAGTTAATGAATCATATGATAGAATCAGCAAAGTCAGCAGGGCGAAAAGGAGTTATCTTGACTTGTAAAGAGAGACTTATCCCTTATTATTCGAAATTTGGGTATAAAAATAAAGGTGTATCCAAATCAGTACATGGTGGTGCTAAGTGGTATGATATGATTTTAGAATTTTAAAATGTAGTTCAAAACAGGATCCGTTTTATTAATGTAATCTTTTATAGAGAATTCAATTATCTTATCAGGTGTAAAGGTACTGCTGTTGCCATTGGAACTTTTATTAAACTGTGTGGAATAACTTATTTTCATCTTTGAATTTGGAAGTTCAAATTCCTTTACAGCACCATAGTGATTTGGTTTACCACTAGTAACTTCCCCTACAAAAGTTGCATTAGTATCCTTTTTTAGTAGCACAGTATCAACTATTGCAGATGAAAAGGTATTTCTTCCAACTATTACAAATAGATGATTTTTATAATTTAACTTTTTGTTTTTAAGCCAGTCTATAATTGGTTTTATATATTTATCACTTCCACCGGAATTATCTCTCATATCAATTACAAATTTATTAGTATTATGAGTATTCATGAAATTTAACATTTGAGCTATAAAATCTTCTATGGATTTACCTGAGTCCTCATCACTTTGGCACTTATTGTATTTAAAATATACTGTTTTTTCATCATTCAAATATTTATACCAGTAATTCAGGTTACCCTTTTGCATATAAAGAGGATATGAACTATTATACTTTTCATTTACAATAAATTTTTCACCAATTTTGTGTTTATCCATAGGGTTTATATTTAAATTAAAAGTTTTTCCATTACTGCCTTCAAAAGTAAAGACCGCTTTATTTGTATCAGATACAACTTTTATGCCGTGAAGAATTTCAGGATTCGATAGATATTTTGGTATATTTTTTTTAATCATTGCTTCATTGTCATTTACTATTAAGGGTAAAATGGCTTCTTGGACATTTTTCATATCTTTTCCATTTATCTTTATGAGTTTTGCATAAAGAGCTTTTTTATACTCATTTGTGGTATTTACAACATATACACCTTCTTTAAAATAGTAAAATTCCATTGGATATGCATTTAAGGTTTCCCTATATGCAGATGTATGTGAATCTCCTATGGATGCAGTTATTTTATAGATACTAGCAGCTATTTCATCGTCATTTAAATTATCTACTGAATTTTTTAGTGTATTTATTTCATCATTGAACTTTTCTTCATTTGTTTTAAAAAATAGGTTTACATGTTTTCTAGGAAGAGCCTTTTGCATATAACTTAAATCCTTTTTCCACTTTGTATTTCTATCTCCGCCTAAATACTGAGATTCACATCCTACTGCAACCATAGAAAGAAAAAGTAATACAAAGCAAAAGCCTAATTTTATAAATTTATTCATCATTAACTCCTTTTAGTTTATATCTTTTTTGTTAAATTCATATATAGAAATACTTATAAAAAATATAAAACACAAAACACTTGAAATTGTAATATAATTCAAATCAACATGCGCATTTGAATAAAAATAATCTACTGAAAGCCATGGTGACAGTAGTGGAATATATTTTGCACAATATGAAAAAGACTGAGTTCTAAGTAGACATGACAAAATAAACCCTAATATACAATAAGTCATTGGCATTATAATATTCCTGCTCAAGTTTGCAATTAATACAGGAATTGGAACTAATAAAAATTGAAATAACATAGATAATATATTTGCTTTTAAATCCTTTGTTATAACATTTATCTCGGGTAAATTTCCATTTAAAAAGTAATAGCTTAATGGTATTGATATGATTTCGATAACATATGTTAAAAAAATCAATATATATATTACAACTAATTTTGACATGAAAATTTTTAATTTGCTTGCCGGATAAGCGTATAATACATTAGCTGTCTTATCTGTAAATTCCCTTGAAAATACATATGCCGATATTATTGAAAATAATACTATAAACAGCATTATAAAATTTGTCTGTTCTATATTGTAAGCATATTTTTCAAAAGACATGTTAACTTCAGTTATATGTCTTGCAGCAAACATGAGTATTGTCATAATTGTTCCGCCAATCAAAATAAGAGGTGCAATGCAAGTCTTTTTCAATTTAAAAAATTCTGAGTATATCATATTTAACATTTTAGAATTCCTCCATTAAAATTAGTTTATATCTCCATTAATATAGTGATATAAACATAGAAATATAGATACACCAAAAGTTAAAACTATACTTGAAATTACAAGCACATAATCAATTGGATCACCTTTATAAAAATAATATATAGGCAATGCAGGAAACATGAGTGGGTTCACCTGCATATATATGCCCATAAGCATCATAAATGCAGAAGATACAGCTCCAAGTATGCCATATATTACAGGAAAGATAATGTTCTTCGTTAAGTTCCCAATTAATATTGGAATCGGCATTAGCAAAAACTGAAATAGCATGGAATATAAGTTGACTTCTATATCTTTAACAATAAGATAAGATGGAAGTAAATTTCCCCATGATATATAAAGTGTCAAATATGTGGATATAAATTGAATGAAATATGCAAATGCAATTATTACATACACTGTAATTAATTTTCCAATGAAAATTTTTATTCTAGAAGATGGATAAACAAATAAAGTATTTGCAGTTTTATCTGTAAATTCTCTTGAGAAAACATAACTTGCTATTAATGAGAAAAAAACTATATATAAAAACTGAAAACAAATCACTTCTATGTTTACCCTATAATTCATAAATAAAGTATTTCTTAGTGTTTCTGAACTACCACTATAGTTGTTTGAAAGTGACTGAATACATTCAAGTATTGGAACAAAAATAGCAGCAATTAAAGTTATAATTACCAGATATGAATTTTTAAGCTTTAAAAATTCAGAGTATACTATGTTAAACATCTAATTGCCCCCTGTAAGCTTTATAAAATAATCTTCGAGACTGTCCACTTTTAAACATATTTCATCTACAAGTAAATCATTTGAAACTAAAGCTTTATTTATATTTGAAATTTCCTGAAGCTTTTCATAAACCCTAAAATTATTTTTTCCCCATATGACATAATCTTTTATTCCAAGTTTTTCTTCAAGCACAAAAGAAGCTTTTTTATCATTATCCACTTTGATATTTATATAATGTCTATTTCTTCTCTGAAGTTCGTCATAGGATATTTCTTCTAGGATCTCTCCCTTATGAATTATGCCTATCTTATTTGCCATCTGCTGAACTTCGCTTAATATATGACTTGATATTAAAAACGTAATACCCTGCTTTTTACATAAGTCTATAATAAGTTCTCTTATTTCTTTAATTCCTATAGGATCAAGCCCATTAGTTGGTTCATCCAATATTAAAAATTCAGGATGATGCAAAAGTGACCTTGCAATCCCAAGCCTTTGCTTCATACCAAGTGAAAATTCTTTTACTTTTTTATTTTTAACATCACTTATACCTACTACTTTTAAAGTTTCATCTATGCAATTCTTACCCTGGACTCCCATCATCCGTCTGTGTATTTCCAAATTTTCACCTGCTGTTAGATTCGGATAAAATCCTGGATATTCTATCATTGAACCTATTCTCTCAAGAACTTTTCTATTTTTATTTGAGGTTTTTTCTGAGAAGAGTTCAATTTCTCCAGAAGTTGGTTTTATAAGTTCCATAACCATTCTTATGGTTGTAGTTTTCCCAGCACCATTTTGCCCAAGAAAGCCATATATATCACCTTTTTTTATGTGTATATTCAAATTTTTAATTGCACAAAAGTGTTTAAATTCTTTTGTCAAATTATAAGTTGTAAGAATGTCATCCATTGAGATACCTCCATATAATATATAATAAAAAAGGACTATGTTTATAATATACAACATAATCCTTACATGCTATTTAATAAGTTCTTACAATTTTCTTAAATTCTGCTTCACCGTAAATTTAAATTCTGTTCTTTCAAAAGGAATGCTGGATACAAAAATGTTTCCACCTAATGATTCAACCAACTTTTTTACTATTGTAAGTCCCAATCCACTGCTTTTTAAGTTTAACTTTCTGGATTTTTCTACGGTATACAATCTATCAAATACATAAGGCAAATCTTCTTTAGGTATTCCAGGTCCATTATCCCATACAGAAATAAAAACATTATCATTATCACAGCTTAAATCAATACCTATTTTAGTGGCATGTGAGCCGTACTTTAATGCGTTATTTATGAGATTTGCCAAAATTCTATTTAGTGATTTTTCGTCTGCCACAGCATAAACATCGTCTTTTTCAAGATTTAATTCAGGTTCAATATTTATCTTTTTAAATTCACTAAAGAAAAGTAATACGTTTTGTCTTACAATTTCACATATATTTATTTCTTTTACATCAAGTTTAAAGTCATTTGAGTCCATCTTTGAAATTTGAAAAAATTCTTCCATCATATTATAAAGATAATTTCCCTTACTGTAAGCTATCTTTATATAACGATCCTTTTCACTTTGAGTCAAATTACTATCATTTAACACTAGTTCTATATACCCAAGGATTGATGTAAGTGGTGTTCTCAAATCATGTGATATATTCGATATCATCCTTTTACGAGATTCTTCAATTGTATTACTTTTTTTTTGTACTTTTTGAAGTTCGTCTATCAATCCATTTATATTTACAATCAATTTACTCAAAGCTTTTACATGGGTTTGTGTTCTTATCCTTTGATTTAAATTTCCATTTAATATTTGATCAATGACTATTGAAATATAATTTGCTTTTTTATAAAGGTTCATTAGTATAAGTATTAGAAAAATTATTATGAATATCAAAACGCAATTTAATATACTCATATTATTCACCAAGTTTATATCCTATTCCCCATACAGTAATTATGTATTTAGGGTTGTTTGGATTATCTTCAATTTTGTTTCTAAGCCTCTTTATATGTACCATTACAGTATTATCATCGTGCAAATAGTCATTTTCCCAAACTCCATTAAATATTTGTGCTTTTGTAAAAACTCTATCAGGATTTTTAAGAAAAAACTTTAGAAGTTCAAATTCCTTTGGAGTCAAGTTTAGTTCTTTGCCTTCTTTAAAGAACTTATGATTTGAAGCATCTAATTTTAAAGATTTATATGTTAAAGTTGGATTTTTATCATGAACGTTATTGTAATATATGTATCTTCTGAGCTGAGCTTTGACTCTAGCTGCAAGTTCTCTTGTGGAAAATGGTTTTATCATATAATCATCAGCACCCATGCTGAGCCCTATAACTCTATCGGTTTCTTCATTTTTAGCGGAAAGAATAATAACGGGTACAGTACTATTTTCTCGTATTTTTCTTAAAACTTCTATACCATCTATATAAGGAAGCATTAAATCTAGAATAATCAATTGAAAAGAATTGTTGTATTTCTCAAGTGCATCTTTTCCGTCAAAAGCTTGTACTATATTATAATTTTCATTTTTTAAAGCATTATAGATTAGATTGTTTATTTCTTCATCGTCCTCTATAACAAGTATTTTAGATATATTCATTTAAAAAGCCTCTTTCATTAATTTTGTAATCCTACAATTATTATATAAAAATAGGGATATGTTTTTCAATGATGCAGCGGGTCAAAACAAAAATAAGTTTATCCGATGATTATTAACAGGTTTCTTAGTGTATTTGATCTGCTGATAGTTGCTTGCACAGAGTGTGTAGGAGTATTAGAGATGATAGTTATCTGATAAACACTATAATTGGGTTAAAATCAGTATAATCTCTACCGGGTGTATCTATGTGCGAAATATTGAGTATAAAAGAGAAATATTGATTATTTACAACATAATTTGTAATATTTGAATATAGAATGTCAGTAGTGTTATAAGAAATATGATAAGATTACATACGTTGCTTGAGCAGATGATAAATGTTGTTTGAGAGCCGCGTGAATTTATATTTTGTTAGTAGAAAAAAAGATGTTGACAAAATAAAAAAGACGTGATAAACTATAAAAGCTGTCGAAGTGAGGCGGCAAAATGATCCTTGAAAATTAAACAGAGGAAGATATAAGTACAACTTATTTAGAATAAACCAGCAATTCTTTTGAGCTGCGAGAGCAGCTAAAAAAGTAATTTCGTAAGAATAATGTATTATATTTTGCTAACAAGCTGAAATGTAATATATTAAAAATTGGTAGTAGCGAGCAAGACAAGGAAAAGTTTGAATGAGGAGCGGAGTTTACTTAAGTAAATGAGCACCGCAATGAAAACTTTGACGCAGTATTGCGAAGCTAATAGCAATTTTCTAAAATCA